>CAZKBB010000022.1:0-36849 GCA_964550935.1 uncultured Caulobacterales bacterium | reverse complement strand
GACGCGCTGCATCTCCTGCACGCGCTGCGTGCGCTTCATCACCGAGGTCGCGGGCATGCCCGAACTCGGCCAGACCGGGCGCGGCGAGGACGCCGAGATCACCTCCTATCTCGGCCAGACGCTCGGCTCCGAGTTGCAGGGCAACATCATCGATCTCTGCCCCGTGGGCGCGCTGGTGTCGAGGCCCTACGCCTTTACCGCGCGGCCCTGGGAGCTGACCAAGACCGAATCGATCGACGTGATGGACGCGCTCGGCTCGAACATCCGCGTGGACAGCCGCGGCGGCGCGGTTTTGCGGATCCTGCCGCGCGTCCATGAGGGCGTGAACGAGGAGTGGATCTCCGACAAGACGCGCTTCGTCTGGGACGGGCTCGGGCGCCAGCGCATCGACCGGCCCTTCCTGCGTGAAGGCGGACGCCTGCGCCCGGCGGCTTGGGATGAGGCGCTGGGCGTCGCGGCGGAGAAGCTTTCCGGCGAGCCTGAAAAGATCGGCGTGATCGCGGGCGATCTGAACGAGGTGGAGGGCCTGAAGGCGGCCAAGGACTTGTTCGACAGCCTCGGCGTCGCCTCGATCGACTGCCGTCAGGACGGCTCGAAGGTGGGCGCGCGCGAAGGCGCGCCGCGCCAGTCCTGGCTGTTCAACTCCAAGATCGCCGGGATCGACGCGGCTGACGCCATCTTGTTGATCGGCGCCGATCCGCGCCGAGAGGCGCCTGTGCTGAACGCGCGCATCCGCCAGCGCTGGCTACATTCCAAGATGAAGGTCGCCACCATCGGCGAGACCTCCGATCTGACCTACGAGGCCGTTCAGCTGGGCCAGGGGCCGCGCGATATCGAGGCGCTGGCCAAGAAGCGCTCCGGCTTCATGCAGGACCTTAAAGACGCCGAACGCCCGATGATCATCCTTGGCGCCGGCGCCCTGGCGCGCCGCGACGGTGCGCAGGTACTGCGCGCGGCCGGCGAACTCGCCGCCAAGGTCGGCGCTGTCAAAGAGGGCTGGAACGGCTTCAACGTGCTCCACGCCGCGGCCAGCCGCGTGGGCGGGCTCGATCTCGGCTTCCTGCCGGGCGAGGGCGGGCGCGACACCGACGCGATCCTCGACGGCGCGACGTCCGGCGAGGTGGAGACGGTCGTGCTGCTGGGCGCTGACGAGATCGACACCGAGCGCCTGGGCGAGGCCTTCGTGGTCTATGTGGGCCACCACGGCGATCGCGGCGCGAACCGGGCCGATCTGATCCTGCCTGGTGCGGCCTACACCGAGAAGGGCGGGCTCTACGTCAACACCGAGGGCCGCGCCCAGGTCGGCGAACGCGCCGTCTTCCCCAAGGGCGAGGCGAAGGAGGATTGGGCGATCTTCCGCGCGCTTTCCGCCCGGCTCGGCAAGACGCTGCCCTATGACGACCTCAACGCGTTGCGCGCCAAGCTGATCGATGAGATCGAGAGCTTCGGCCAGATCGATCATGCGCCCGGCGCTGAAGGCGCGGGCGAGTTCGATGCGGCTCTGATCGGCGAAGCGGGCGAGGTGTCCGACGAACCGTTCAAGAGCCCGGTGACGGACTTCTACTTCACCAACCCGATCGCGCGCGCGTCGAAGACCATGGCGGAGTGCTCGCGCTCTGTCGCCGAGGCGCAATCCGAACTGCAGGCTGCGGAGTAGAGATGATGAGCACCTCAGCCAGAGTCGCCGCCGTGACCGGGGGCGTGGTGCTCGGCGCGGGCATGGGCGCGTCGCTGGGCGTCACGCTTGATGATTCGGTCGCAGGTGGTCTAACCGCCCTTGGCCTGTCCGCGCTTTGGGCGGTCGTGTTCCACCAGGCGGCGGTCGGCGGCCGCAATGGCGACGAGGACTGATCGGCCATGTACGACTTCGTAACCCAGTTCGGCCCGGTCTTGGGCACGGCCGCGGCCATCGGCCAGATCCTGGCCTTCGTGGCGGTGCTGCTTTTGTCGCTGGCCTTCCTTCTTCTGCTGGACCGGAAGGTCTGGGCGGCGGTAGGCCTTCGCAAGGGCCCCAACACGGTCGGCGCGTTCGGCCTCTTGCAGTCCTTCGCGGATTTTTTGAAGTTCGTGGTCAAGGAGATCGTCGTGCCGGCCGGCGCGGACCGGCCGTTGTTTCTCTTAGCGCCGCTGCTCACCTTCGTGCTCGCCTTCATCGGCTGGGCGGTGATCCCGGTTGCGCCGGGCTGGGTGATCTCCGACATCAATGTCGGGATCCTCTACATCTTCGCGATCTCCTCGCTGGGGGTGTACGGCATCATTATCGGTGGCTGGGCGTCGAACTCGAAATATCCCTTCCTCGGCAGCCTGCGCTCGGCCGCTCAGATGGTCTCCTACGAGGTCTCGATCGGCTTTGTGATCGTCACCATCCTGGTGATGGCCGGTACGATGAACCTGTCAGAGCTGGTGGCCGCGCAAGGCGGGGGTTTCTGGAACTGGCACGTGCTCTCGTTCGACCTTCTGCCCTGGCCGGTCTTCCTGATCACCATCCCGATGTTCGTGATCTTCTTCATCTCAGCGCTCGCGGAAACGAACCGGCCGCCCTTCGACCTGCCGGAGGCGGAGGCTGAACTCGTGGCGGGCTATCAGGTGGAGTACTCCTCCACACCGTACCTGTTGTTCATGATCGGCGAGTATCTCAACATCGTCCTGATGTGCTCGCTGATGACCGTGCTGTTCTTCGGCGGTTGGCACGCGCCCTTCGACATCGCGCCCTTCACCTGGATCCCCCCGGTGCTCTGGTTCGCGCTGAAGGTGTTCTTCTTCTTCTTCCTGTTCGCCATGGTGAAGGCGCTGGTCCCGCGTTACCGCTACGACCAGCTGATGCGCCTTGGCTGGAAGGTCTTTTTGCCCACCTCGCTCGGCGCCGTCGCCGTGATGAGCGGGATCGTCGTCTATACCCAGGCCGGTTGAACCGGCCGCTAGGAGCTGACTGTCATGAGCCGGATCGCCCAAACCCTGCGCGGCGCCGCCCTGATGGATTTCTGGGGCGCCTTCGCCCTCGGGATGAAGTACTTCTTCCGTCCCAAGCCGACGCTGAACTATCCCTTTGAGAAGGGCGCGCTGAGCCCGCGTTTTCGCGGCGAGCACGCCCTGCGGCGTTACGCCAACGGCGAAGAGCGCTGCATTGCGTGCAAGCTGTGCGAGGCGATCTGCCCGGCCCAGGCGATCACCATCGAGGCCGAGCCGCGCGAGGACGGCTCGCGGCGCACTACGCGCTACGACATCGACATGGTGAAGTGCATCTATTGCGGCTTCTGCCAGGAGGCCTGCCCGGTCGATGCGATCGTGGAAGGGCCCAACTTCGAAAACGCCACCGAGACCCGCGAAGAGCTCTACTACGACAAGGAGAAGCTGCTCGCGAACGGCGATCGGTGGGAGCGTGAAATCGCACGCAACCTCGAACTCGACGCGCGCTACCGCTAGCGCTATTACGGCGCGCGACTCCACACGGCGGGTCGGGATTCTCTCGATCTGCAGGCGCGTTCGCGCGTTGCTCCGCACCTTTCGCCCGTCCTGGGGGGATCCATGCTGCAGGCTGCGGCCTTCTACATTTTAGCTGTGACCGCGGTCCTGTCCGCGCTCATGGTGGTCTCCGCGCGCAATCCGGTGCGCTCGGTGATGTTCCTGATCCTCGCCTTCTTCTCAGCAGCGGGGCTCTTCGTGCTGCTCGGCGCGGAGTTTCTCGCGATGATCCTGGTGATCGTCTACGTGGGCGCGGTCGCGGTGCTGTTCCTGTTCGTGGTGATGATGCTCGACGTGGACTTCGCCGAGCTGAAGCAGGGCTTTTTGAGCTATCTGCCGCTCGGCGCGCTCGTCGCCATTGCGATGGCGGCCCAGCTCGCCATCGTGGGCTTCACCTGGGCCAGCGCCGACAGCGCGAGCGCCGCTCTGCAGTCGCCCACGCCTGAGGGCATGTCCAACGTGGAAGCCCTCGGCGCATTGATCTACGACCGCTACGTCCTGTTCTTCCAGCTCGCCGGCCTGGTGCTGCTGGTGGCCATGATCGGTGCGATCGTCTTGACCTTGCGCCAGCGCGAGGGTGTGCGCCGCCAGGACATCGGGCGTCAGGTCGGGCGCAAGCGCGAAGAGGGCGTCGATGTCGTCGACGTGAAATCCGGGGAGGGCATCGGGTGATGCTTGAGATCGGTCTCGGACACTATCTGGCGCTCGCCGCGATCCTGTTCACGCTGGGCGTCTTCGGCATCTTCGTGAACCGGAAGAACGTCATCATCTTGTTGATGTCGATCGAGCTTTTGCTGCTGGCGGTCAACATCAACCTGGTGGCGTTCTCCGCCTATCTCGGCGACCTGACCGGCCAGGTCTTCGCCATGTTTATCCTCACCGTCGCCGCGGCTGAAGCCGCCGTGGGTCTGGCGATCCTCGTGGTGTTCTTCCGCAATCGCGGGGACATCGCGGTGGAAGACGTCAACATGATGAAGGGCTGATCCGAACCCCATGGCCTATTTCGTCGTCCTCGGCCCGCTGTTCGCCGCGATCTTCGCCGGGCTCTTGCAGAACCGCATCGGCCACCGCGCCGCGCAGCTGATCACCACCGGTACGGTGATCCTGGCCGCGCTGTTCTCCGTCGTGATCTTCTTCCAGGTCACGCTCGGCGACGCCGCGCGCACGATCGAGCTGGCGCGCTGGATGGCCGTGGGATCGTTCGAGGTGTCCTGGGCGATCAAGCTCGACACGCTCTCCGCGGTGATGCTCGTCGTGGTGACCAGCGTGTCCGCGCTCGTGCACGTCTACTCGTGGGGCTACATGTCCCACGATCCGCACCGGGCGCGCTTCTTCGCCTATCTGTCGCTGTTCACCTTCGCGATGCTCTCGCTGGTGACCGCGGACAACTTCATCCAGATGTTCTTCGGCTGGGAGGGCGTCGGGCTCGCCTCCTATCTGCTGATCGGCTTCTGGTACAAGAAGAAGTCCGCCAACGATGCGGCCATCAAGGCGTTCGTGACCAACCGCGTGGGCGATTTCGGCCTGGCGCTCGGCGTCATGGCGATCTTCGCGGTGTTCGGCAGCGTGCAGTTCGACGAGGTGTTCGCGGCCGTGCCCGGCGAGGCGGACACGCTGCTGACCCTGTTCGGCATGCAGTTCCAGGCGCTTGAATTGATCGCGCTTCTTCTGTTCATCGGCGCGATGGGCAAGTCGGCGCAGTTCTTCCTGCACGTCTGGCTGCCCGACGCGATGGAGGGCCCGACCCCGGTCTCGGCGCTGATCCACGCCGCCACCATGGTGACCGCGGGCGTGTTCCTGATCTGCCGCTGCTATCCGATCTTTGAGACCGCGCCGAACGCCTCGGCGGTGGTGACTTTCATCGGCGCGGTGACGGCGTTGTTCGCCGCGACGGTCGGGCTGGTCCAGAACGATATCAAGCGCGTGATCGCGTATTCGACCTGCTCTCAGCTCGGCTACATGTTCTTCGCCGCCGGGCTCGGGCTTTACTCCGCCGCGATGTTCCACCTGTTCACCCACGCCTTCTTCAAGGCGCTGCTCTTCCTTGGCGCGGGCTCGGTCATCCACGGCCTCCACGACGAGCAGGACATGCGCAAGATGGGCGGCGTCTACAAAATGCTGCCCGTCACCTGGGTCATGATGATCATCGGCACGCTGGCGCTGACCGGCGTCGGCGTCCCGCTCCTCGGGATCGGGTTCGCCGGCTTCTACTCCAAGGACATGATCATCGAGGAAGCGTTCATGATGGGCCAGGAGGGACTGGCGTTCGGCCAGTTCGCCTTCTGGGTCGGCGTGATCGCGGCGCTGCTGACCTCGTTCTACTCTTGGCGTCTGATCTTCATGACCTTCCACGGCTCGTTCCGCGGCGAGAAGAAGGTCTTCGACGAGGCCCATGAGAGCGGACCGGTCATGCTGATTCCGCTTCTTGTCCTTGCGGTCGGGGCGCTGTTCGCCGGCGCGGCCTTCAAGTCGGACTTCGTGGGCAAGGGCGCGCTGACCTTCTGGGGCGAAAGCCTCCCGGCCGGCCCCTACGCGGAGGCCAATTACGGCGACGCCTATGCGACGGAAACCTCGGTCTACCAGGCCGAGCCCGGCGAGGATGAAGCCAGGACGGCCGCGCCGTCTGGAGACAGCCAAGCTTCTGTCGCTGAGGCCGACGCGTACGCTGACGCCGACCATGGCGGGCATCATCCGCCCACCTGGGTTTTGATCGCGCCGGTGGCGGTGACGCTGCTCGGCTTCGTCCTGGCATGGTGGTTCTACATCGCCAAGGAAGGCCTGCCAGCGCGCATCGCCGCGCGCGGCGGACCGATCCACGCCTTCCTCTACAACAAGTGGTATTTCGACGAGATCTACGACTTCGTCTTCATCAAGGGCTCGCGCGCGCTCGGCGACCTGTTCTGGAAGGGCGGCGACAAGCGCGTCATCGACGGTCTCGGCCCGAACGGCTTCGCGGCGACCGCGATCGCCGGGGCCCGACGCATCGCCCGGCTGCAGACCGGATATCTGTACCACTACGCGTTCGTGATGCTGATCGGCGTGCTGGGGCTGACGCTCTGGCTCGTGGCCGGCGTCCAGTAAGGCGGGGAAGAGACAATGCTCGGCCAGCTTCCGATCCTCTCCGCGCTGATCTTCCTGCCGACGCTCGGCGCGCTCGGCATCCTCGTGCTGCGCGCGCTGATGCGCGGCGAGGACGCGGTCGCGCTCGACAAGAACGCGCGCGGCGTGGCGCTCTTCACGACGGGGTTCGTGTTCGTTCTGTCCTGCGTGCTCGTCTACGAGTTCGACCCGAGCGTGGCGGGCTTCCAGTTCGTGGAGACCATCCCGTGGCTCTCTGCGCTCGGGATCAACTACAAGATGGGCGTGGACGGGCTCAGCGTGCTGTTCGTCCTGCTCACCGCCTTCCTGATGCCGATCTGCATCCTGGCGAGCTGGGGCATCAAAAAGCGCGTCACCGACTACATGGTCGCCTTCCTGCTCTTGCAGACGCTGATCACCGGCGTGTTCTGCGCGCTCGATCTGGTGGTCTTCTACATCTTCTTCGAGGGCTCGCTGATCCCGATGTTCCTGATCATCGGGGTGTGGGGCGGGGCGAACCGCATCTATGCGGCGTTCAAGTTCTTCCTGTACACCTTCGCCGGGTCGATCCTGATGCTGGTCGCGATGGTGTTCATGTATCTCGCGGCCGGTACGACCGACATCACCGCGCTGCTCGACTATGAGTTCGCGCGCGAGGTCCAGACGTGGCTCTGGCTCGCCTTCTTCGCCTCTTTCGCGGTGAAGATGCCCATGTGGCCGGTGCATACCTGGCTGCCCGACGCGCACGTGGAGGCGCCGACCGCCGGCTCGGTGATACTGGCGGGCGTCTTGTTGAAGCTCGGCGGCTACGGCTTCCTTCGCTTCTCGCTGCCGATGTTCCCGGACGCCAGCGCCTTCTTCGCGCCGATGGTGTTCGCGCTGTCGATCATCTCGATCGTCTACACCTCGCTCGTCGCTTTCCGGCAGACCGACATCAAGAAGCTCATCGCCTACTCGTCCGTGGCGCACATGGGTTTTGTGACGATCGGCCTGTTCACGATGACCGAGCTCGGCGTGCAGGGCGCGATCTTCCAGATGCTGTCCCACGGGGTGATCTCCGGCGCGCTCTTCCTGTGCGTCGGCGTGATCTATGACCGCTTCCACACCCGCGAGATCGCCTTCTACGGCGGACTGGTGCACAAGATGCCGGTCTATGCGGCCCTGTTCGGCTTGTTCGCCATGGCGAATGTCGGCCTGCCGGGAACCTCGGGCTTCGTGGGCGAGATCATGACCATGACCGGCGCCTTCCAGGTCGATCCGCGCGTGGCCGCAGGCGCGGCGCTCGGCGTGATTTTCTCGGCGGTCTACATGCTCACCCTCTACAAGAAGGTGGTGTTCGGCGAGCTGACCAACCCCAAGCTTGAAAGCGCGACCGACCTGAATGCGCGCGAGTGGGTCAACCTCTCCGTTCTCGCTGTGCTCGCGATCTATCTCGGATTCTTCACCACGCCGATCACCGCGACGACGGAAGCCTCCGTCGAGTCGCTGATCCAGCACTACCAGGCCGCGCTCGCCGCGCCGGCGTCCTGATCCACCCCCCGCAAGGCCTGACGCCATGACCGGAACCGACCTTCTCGCCGATCTCCGCCTCTTGACCCCGGAACTGCTTCTGGGCGTCGGCGCGATGATCCTGCTCGTGGCGGGCGTCTATATCCGCGGGGACGAGCGCGCGGCGCGTCTGGTCTCGACCGCCTCGATGGGGCTGCTCGCCGCGGCGGCCGTCGCGGCGGCCTTCCTGACCGGGCGCGAGGGCACGGCCTTCCACGACAGCTTCATCATGGACGACCTGGCGCTGTACGCAAAGATCGTCGTGTTCACCGCATCGATCGCCGCGCTGCTGCTGGCCACGCGCTATCTGGAGCAGGAGCGTCTGGCGCGCTTCGAATACCCGGTGCTGATCCTGCTCGCGGCCTCGGGCATGTCGATGATGGTGTCGGCCAACGACCTCATCACGCTCTATCTCGGCCTCGAGCTGCAGTCGCTCGCACTCTACATCCTGGCCGCCTTCAACCGGGATTCGCTGCGCGCGTCTGAAGCGGGGCTGAAATACTTCGTGCTCGGCGCGCTGTCTTCGGGCCTCCTTCTATACGGGGCCTCGCTCGTCTACGGCTTCGCCGGCTCGACCCAGTTCGGCGCCATCGCCACGGCCGCCGCAGAGCCGGGACAGAATATCGGGCTGCTGTTCGGGCTGGTCTTCGTGATCTCCGGGCTCGCCTTCAAGATCTCCGCCGCGCCCTTCCACATGTGGACGCCGGACGTCTACGAGGGCGCGCCGACGCCCGTGGCGGCCTTCTTCGCCACCGCGCCGAAGCTCGCCGCCATGGTGCTGCTCGCGCGCGTCCTGATGGAGCCGTTCGGCCCCATGGTTGAGGAATGGCGCCAGATCGTCGTCGTGGTCGCGATCCTGTCCATGGCGATCGGCTCGTTCGGGGCGCTCGTGCAAACCAATATCAAGCGTCTGATGGCCTACTCCTCGATCGGCAATATGGGCTACGCGCTCGTGGCGTTGTCGGCGGGCACCGATATCGGCGTGTGGGCGGTGCTGGTCTTCATGACGCTTTACGTCATCGGCGTGCTGGGCGCGTTCGGCGTGATCGTGTCGATGCGGTCCGGCGAAGGCATGGTCGAGCGCATCGACGATCTGGCCGGGCTCGCCCAGTCGCGCCCCGGCATGGGTTGGACGATGACCGCGGTGATGTTCTCCATCGGCGGCATCCCGTTCCTGGTCGGTTTCTTCGGCAAGCTCTTCCTGTTCTACGCCGCGATCGACGGCGGGCTGCTCTGGCTTGCGATCGTGGCCGCGCTCTTCTCGGTGATCTCGGCGGCGTATTATCTGCGCGTGGTAAAGGTGATGTGGTTCGACGAGCCAACGGTGAACTTCCAGCCAGCCGCCGGCGGGGCCGCGCTGGTGACGCGCCTTGCAGGCCTGTCGACCGTGGCGCTCCTGCCGTTCGTGGCCCTGGTCTTCGCCAACGCGATCCAGGCCGGCGGCGCGCTCGGCGGATGACGCGGCGTTGCGCGTCGAGCATCTCGCCGAGATCGACTCCACCAATGAGGAGGCGCGCCGGCGCGCGCTCGCCGGCGAACGCGGACCGCTCTGGCTGCGCGCCGACGTGCAGACCGCAGGGCGCGGCCGGCGCGGGCGCGCCTGGGCGAGCGCCGGCGGCAACCTCTTCGCGACGGGCCTCTACACGCTCGACGAGGGCGCGCGCGAAGCCGCCCAGCTCTCTTTCGCCGCCGCGCTATCGGCCGCCGCTGTCGCCGATGCGGCGGGCGTCGCGGAGGCAAGGCTGAAGTGGCCGAACGATGTGCTCGTCGCGGGGCGCAAGGTCTCAGGGCTTTTGCTTGAGAGCGGGGCGGCGCCGGGCGGCGGGCTTTGGCTCGCGGTCGGCGTCGGGATCAATCTGGCGAGCCATCCCGAGGACTCAGAGCGCCCGGCCACGAATCTCTCAGCCCATGGCGAGCGCCTGTCGCCTGAGCGCGCGCTCGCGATCCTCGCCGAGGCGTTCGACGCCTGGCTGATGCGCTGGCGCACCGAGGGCTTTGCGCCGATCCGTCAGGCCTGGCTTGCGCGCGCGCACGCTTTGGGCGAACGCTGCCAGGCACGCCTCGACGGTGAGACCGTGACGGGCGTGTTCGCCGATCTGGGCGCGGACGGCGCGCTGCGCCTGGATCTCGCCGACGGCACGCGCCGCCACATCGCCGCCGGGGACGTGTTCTTCCCCGGCGCGTCCTGAAGGGACCCCGCCATGCTGCTTGCGATCGACTGCGGCAACACCAATACGCTGTTCGCCGTCCATGACGGCGAACGCTGGCGCGCCCAGTGGCGCACGGCGACCTACACCGCGCGCACCGCGGACGAGTACGCGGTCTGGCTCGCTCAGCTGATGAGCCTGGCCGATCTCAGCTTCGACGACCTGAACGCCTGCGTAATCTCCTCGGTGGTGCCGCAATCGCTGTTCAACCTGCGCAACCTCGCAAGGCGGTACGTGAAGAGCGAGCCGGTCGTGGTCGGCGAGGCGGGCGTCGATCTCGGCGTCAGCGTCAGCCTGCCAAGGCCTGAGGAGGCCGGCGCCGACCGCTTGGTGAACGCCATCGGCTGCCGTGTGAAGTATGACGGCGCGCTGGTCATCGTGGACTCCGGCACCGCGACCACGTTCGACGTGGTCTCCGCGGGCGGAGCGTTCGAGGGCGGGATCATCGCGCCGGGGATCAACCTGTCCATGCAGGCCCTGCACCAGGCCGCCGCGCGCCTGCCGCGCGTGGCGATCGAGAAGCCGCCGCGCGTGATCGGCACCGATACGGTCGGCGCGATGCAGTCCGGCGTGTTCTGGGGCTATATCGATCTGATCGACGGGCTTGTGGCGCGCATCAAGGCCGAGTACGGCGAGCCCATGACCGTGATCGCCACGGGCGGCGTCGCCTCGCTTTTCGAGGGCGCGGCGCGCCAGATCGACGAATACGACGCTGATGTCACCATCCGCGGCCTCTACGAGGTCTGGCGTCGCAACACTAGCGAAAGTGTAAAGGAGGCGCGTTGCCCGTGACGGTTGAGCGCGAAAGCGTCTATTTTCTGCCGCTCGGCGGCTCCGACGAGATCGGAATGAATCTCAACCTCTACGGCTACGGGCCGGAGGAGGATCGTGAGTGGATCATGGTTGATTGCGGGGTGACGTTCGGCGACCTGTCCACGCCAGGCGTGGACGTGATCATGCCGGACATCCGCTTCATTGAGGAGCGCCGCCACCAGCTCAAGGCCATCGTGCTGACCCATGCGCACGAGGACCATATGGGCGCGGTGGCCTATCTGTGGCGCCGGCTGCGGGTTCCGATTTACGCCACGCCCTTCACCGCCTGGCTGATGCGTGACCGGCTCGCCGAGCACGGGCTTCTAGGCGAGGCGAAGCTGCACGAGATCCCGCTCGGCGCGCGCTTCGAGATCGGCCCGTTCGATCTGGAGATGGTCACGCTCACCCACTCCATCCCCGAACCGAACGGGCTCGCCATCCGCACCCCGGCCGGGCTGATCCTTCACACCGGCGACTGGAAGATCGATCCCGAACCACTGATCGGGAAGACCACTGACGTCGCCGCGCTCGAGGCGATCGGGGCGGAAGGCGTGCTCGCCATGGTGTGCGATTCCACCAACGTCTTCACCGAAGGCGAGTCCGGGTCCGAGGCGGGCGTGCGCAAGAACCTCACCGAGCTTGTCGGAGAGCAGGAGGGGCGCGTGGCGATCGCGGCCTTCGCCTCGAACGTCGCCAGGCTCGAAACCGCCATCAAGGCGGCCGAAGCCAACGACCGCCGGGTGTGCCTCGTCGGGCGCTCCATGCACCGGATGACCACGGCGGCCAAGGCGGTCGGCCTGCTCGCGGACGTGCGCGACTTCGTCGAGGAGGAGGAGGCGGGCTACTTCCCGCCTGATAAGATCTGCTATCTCTGCACCGGCTCCCAAGGCGAGCCGCGCGCGGCGCTCTCGCGCATCGCCGAAGGTTCCCACCGCAACGTCACCCTGGGCGCGGGCGACACCGTGATTTTCTCCTCGCGCATCATCCCGGGCAATGAGCGCGGCATCTTCGATCTGATGAACCGGCTGGCCTCGCGGGGGGTGAAGCTCGTCACCGAAAAGGATCGGCACATCCACGTCTCCGGCCACCCCTGCCGGGACGAGCTGCGCCAGATGTACGCCTGGGCCAAGCCGCGCATCGCAATCCCCGTCCACGGCGAGCGCCGTCACATCCTGGAGCACGCCCAGTTCGCACGCTCGCTTCAGGTGCCCCACGCCGTCACGCCCCATAACGGCGCGCTGATCGAGATCTCGGCGGACGGCCAGGCGGCCATCGTGGACGAGGCGCCGGCCGGCCGGCTGCACGTGGACGGCAATTTCCTGGTGGACGAGGAGAGCGAAGGGATTCGCGAGCGGCGAAAACTCGCCGGGGCAGGCATGATCGCGGTCGCGCTGAGCCTCGACGGCTCCGGTCAGATCGTCTCCGGACCGGATCTGCGCGGGGTCGGTCTGCCCGACCATGAGGCGTATGACGTGGAGGCCTTCCTCGACGATCTCGCCGACGCCGCCGAACGCGCCGTCGACGCGCTGTCGAAGAAGGCCCGCCGGGATGAGGCCGAAGTCGAAGAGGCCGTGCGCCGCGCCGTGCGCCGCGAAGCCAACCGCATCTGGGGCAAAAAGCCCGTGGTGGAGGCCATGATCCTCGTCGTATGAGGGCCGCAGCCTTAGACCGGAGACACGCGATGAAAATCGGACGTTTGAACCATGTCGGCGTCGCCACGCCGGACGTGGAGGCGGCCGCCAGGGTCTACGCCGAGCTCTACGGCGCAAGCGACGCCACGCCGGTGAAGGACTTTCCCCATCTGGGCGTGAAGGTGATCTTCGTCACTTTGCCCAACATGCAGATCGAGCTGATCGAGCCTTCAGGCGCTGAGAGCCCGATCCACAAATTCCTGGAGAAGAACCCCAAGGGCGGCCAGCACCACATGTGCTTCGAGGCGCCCGACATCGTCGCCGCCCGCGACGCCATGGTCGAGCGCGGCGCGACGGTGCTTGGCTCTGGTGAGCCTTATATCGGCGCGCACGGCGTGCCGGTCATCTTCGTGCACCCGAAGAACACCGGCGGGGTTCTGGTCGAGCTGATGCAGGATCCGGCGCTTTACGACGGGGAGGGCGCGCATTGACGCGTCAGATCCAGATCGCCCTGGTGTCGCTCGTCGGTCTTCTGATCGTCGCGCAGCTCTTCGCGCGCGCGGGCGGCGTTGGCTTCGTAACAGCGATCGTGGTGTTCCTGATCGCCTGGTGGACGATCCTGTTCATGGTCTTGCCGCTGCGCGTTCAGGGCCAGTTCGAGACCGGCGAAATCGAGCCCGGGTCGGAGCCCGGAGCGCCGGCCGACCCCAAGCTCGGCTACAAGGCGTGGCTGACGACCGTGGTCACGAGCGGGCTCTGGCTGGTCTACTATATCGCCTTCGAGTTCCGGCTGATTTCGCTGGAGGCGATCCCGTTTCTGATGCGCTTCGAGCCGCCCGCTTAAGGCGCGTCTTGCCCGGCCTTGCAGGCGCGGTCTAAAGCTGGCCTAACACGTCATGCGCGCACGGGACGCCCCCCTTGCGCCGTCCAGCGAAAGCCGAAGCCTGTCATGCGCCTGTCCCGCTTCTTTCTGCCCGTTCTCAAGGAAACGCCGACCGAGGCGAAGATCGTTTCCCACCGGCTGATGCTGCGCGCCGGGATGATCCGCCAGGAGGCCGCGGGCATCTACGCCTGGCTGCCGCTCGGCCACCGGGTGTTGAAGAAGATCGAGGCGATCGTGCGCGAGGAGCAGGATCGCGCAGGCGCGGTCGAGATGCTCATGCCCACGCTTCAGCCGGCCGATCTGTGGCGTGAGAGCGGGCGCTATGACGGCTACGGCAAGGAGATGCTGCGCATCGTCGACCGCCATGAGCGCGATCTGCTCTACGGCCCGACGAACGAGGAGATGATCACAGAGATCTTCCGCGCCTATTCAAGGTCTTACAAGGATCTGCCGAAGCTGCTCTACCACATCCAGTGGAAGTTCCGCGACGAGATCCGCCCGCGTTTCGGCGTGATGCGCGGGCGCGAGTTCCTGATGAAGGACGCCTATTCCTTCGATCTCGACGAGCAGAGCGCGCGCAAGGCCTATAACCGCATGTTCATGGCCTACCTCAACACGTTCGCGCGCATGGGCCTGAAGGCCGCGCCGATGCGCGCCGACACCGGCCCCATCGGCGGGGATTTGAGCCATGAATTCGTGATCCTGGCCGAGACGGGCGAGAGCGAGGTCTTCATGGACTCAGCGCTCGTCGACATGGGCGCGCCCGGTGCCGATCTCGACTTCGACGGTGATCTTCAGCCGCTGGTCGACCAGCGCACCGCGCTCTACGCCGCGACCGACGAGATGCATGACGCGGCGCGTTTCGAGGCCGAGGTGCCCGCAGAGCGGCGCCTCAGCGCGCGCGGCATCGAGGTCGGTCATATCTTCTACTTCGGGACCAAATACTCCGCGCCCATGCGGGCCAACGTCGCCCATCCCGACGGTCAGGAGCGCCCGGTGCATATGGGCTCCTACGGGGTCGGCGTGTCACGACTCGCCGGCGCGATCATCGAGGCCCATCACGACGAGGCCGGCTGCGTCTGGCCGCGCGAGGTCGCCCCGTTCGAAACCGCGGTGGTCAACTTGAAGGCCGGCGACGGAGAAGCCGACGCGGCCTGCCGCGCCGCCTATGACACCTTGCGCGGGGCCGGCCGCGATCCCCTGCTGGAGGACAGCGCGGACCGTCCCGGCGCCAAGTTCGCCAAGATGGACCTGGTCGGCGTGCCGGTTCAGCTCATCATCGGCCCGCGCGGGCTCAAAGAGGGCCGCGCCGAGGTGAAGATCCGCAAGAGCGGCGAGCGCCACGATCTCTCCGTGGAGGACGCGGTCGCGCGGGTCGCGGACGGGGCCTTCCTCAATGACTGACGCGGCGGTCAAGGACGCGAACGTGCGCGAGCCGGGGCCGTTTTCCGGCTTCGAATTCATGCTGGCGTTCCGCTATCTGCGCTCACGCCGGCGCCATGGCGGCGTCACGCTGATCTCGGTCATCTCCTTTGTGGGGATCATGCTGGCGGTGGCCGCGCTGATCGCGGTGATGTCTGTGATGAACGGCTTCCGCCATGAGCTCTTGTCGCGGCTGCTCGGCGTTCAGGCCCATGTCTACGTGTTCACGCCGGACCTCTCTGCGCAGAGCGTCGACGATCTCGTCGAGCGCATTCGCGCGATCGAGGGCGTGGAGCTGGCCAGCCCGGTGATCCAGGGGCAGGGGCTTGCGTCATCGGGGCGCGCCGCGCTCGGGGCCAACGTGGTCGGCGTGCGCGCGCGCGATCTCGCCCAGTTCGATCTGATCGCCGGCGAAGGCGAGGCGGCCGACGCCGGCGGCGGCCTCGTGCAGGGCTCGATCGACGGCTTCGGCACGGGGCGGAACGGCGGCGACACCATCCTCATGGGCTCTGGCATGGCGAGCCAGCTCGGCGTCGCGGCCGGCGACGAGGTGGTGCTGCTCGCGCCCGGCGGCGCGGCGACGCCGATGGGATCGGCGCCGCGGCGCAAGGCCTACCGCATCGGCGGGATCGTGTCGGTCGGCGTGCAGCAGGTCGATCAGCTCTTGATCTTCATGCCCTTCGAGCAGGCGCGGCTCTTCTTCGATCGCCCGGCCGGGGGCGACTATATCGACGTGCGCACCGCCGAGCCGTCGGAGCCCGGGCCGGTCGTCGCCGCAATCCGGCGAATCGCGCCGGACGGCGCGGTGATCTACGACTGGCGTCGCCAGAACCGGTCCTTCTGGACCGCCCTTCAGGTGGAGCGCACCGCGATGCGGCTGATCTTGTCGATCATCATCGCGATCGCTGCGCTGAACATCATCTCCGGCCTCGTCATGCTGGTGAAGAACAAGAGCCGCGACGTGGCGGTTCTGCGCACCATGGGCGCCTCGCGCGGGGCGGTGATGCGCATCTTCCTAATCGCAGGCACCGCGATCGGCGTGCTCGGCGCGGCCGCGGGCGTGGTTCTGGGGCTTCTGATCGTCGTCAACATCGGCCCGATCCAGGACTTCATCAGCCTGGTGACGGGCGTGAACGTGTTCGATCCGGAGGTGTACTACCTCTATCGGCTGCCCGCGCGCATCGATTGGGGCGAGCTGGTCTACGTGACGGTGTTCGCCTTCGCGATGTCGCTCCTGGCGACCTTGCCGCCCTCATGGCGCGCGAGCCGGCTCGATCCGGTGGAGGCGCTTCGCTATGAGTGAGGCCGCGCTGTCCATCCGGGGCCTGGAACGCACCTACAAGACCGAGGGCGAGAAGCTCACCGTGCTTCAAGGCGCCGACCTCGACGTCGCGGCCGGCGAACTTGTCGGCCTCGTGGGGCCGTCCGGATCAGGCAAGTCCTCGCTCCTGCACGCCGCCGCGCTTTTGGAAAAGCCGAACGCCGGACAGGTCCTCATCGACGGGCGGGACGGGCTGAAGCTGTCTGAGCGCGCGCGCACGCGTATGCGTCGCTGTGAGATCGGTTTCGTATATCAATTCCATCACTTGCTGCCCGAACTTGATGCGTTGGAGAATGTGACGCTTCCCCGGCGCATCGCTGGGGCCGGGGCGCGCGAAGCCGCGCAGGACGCCCGCGCGGTGCTCGTCTCGCTCGGCCTTGAGGCGCGCCTGCGCCATCGCCCGCCCCAGCTCTCCGGCGGCGAGCAGCAGCGCGTGGCGATCGCCCGCGCGCTCGTCAACCGACCGCGCATCCTCCTGGCCGACGAGCCGACGGGCAACCTGGACCCCGCCACCTCAGACCAGGTGTTCGACGCCCTGGCCGAAGCCTGCCGCTCGTTCGGCGCGGCGGGGCTCGTGGCGACCCACAATCACGCGCTCGCCGCGCGCATGGACCGCGTCGTCACGCTGCAGAACGGTCGGATCTCGGCATATTCCGCCTGAGCGGCCGGGCCCGCCAACGCGGGCGCGCCGACACCGCAATCCACAAGATTCGAGTCCGGGCTTGACGTTCGGAACAAAACAAGAAAACATGCAGCGGAACAAAGCAGGAATAGCAGCGTGTCGCCGCTAAAAGCAAGGGAGTTCCATTATGCGCCGCCTGATTTCCGATCTGACCTCCGCCGCCGTCATCATTGGCTTCATGACCGTCGCCCTCGGCTATTCAGCCGCGTTGGCCGGCTGACCTCGAAAGCCACCGCGGTTAGCGTTTAACGGGGCTCGGCGGCGCTGAGTCGCGGGCCGGGCTCAAGGTGTCGACGGGAGACGATCATGGCGCGAGGCGACGGAGAAGCTGGCGGGGCGACGTCGCCCTTCGTCCATCTGCGCGTGCGCTCGCCGTACTCGCTTCTTGAAGGCGCCCTGAAGATCAAGGAGGTGGCCGCGCGCGCCGGCGCCGCCGGCATGCCGGCCGTCGCGCTCACCGACACGAACAACCTGTTTGGCGCGCTCGAGTTCTCCGAGACCCTCGCTGCGGCCGGGGTGCAGCCGATCATCGGGTGCACGCTGTCGGTCAGGCTGGACGCTCCGCGCCCGGGCGAGCGCTCGGAGCCGGACGGGACCCTCGTGCTTCTGGCCCAGAACGAGGCCGGCTACCGCAATCTCATGGCCTTGTCGTCGGACGCCTACCTGAAAGTCGGCGGCGCCGAGGAGGCCCATGTCCCCATTGATCGCGTGCTGGAGGCGGGCGAGGGGCTGATCTGCCTGACCGGCGGCCATGACGGGCTGCTCAACCGACTGGTCGTGGACGGGCGAAAGGCGCCCGCGGAGACCTTGCTCGACCGGCTTCAGACCGTATTCCCCGACCGGCTTTATCTTGAGCTTCAGCGCCACGGGCGAAAGGATGACGTGATCGCGGAGGACTGGCTCGTCGAGACCGCCTATGCGCGCGATCTGCCGCTCGTCGCGACTAACGAGCCGCTCTTTCCCGACCCTGAGATGCACGCCGCCCACGATGCTCTTATGTGCATCGCCGAAGGCAGCTTCATCTCGGTGGAGGACCGGCGCCGGGTCACGCGCGAGCACTACTTCAAGACCGGCGCGGAGATGGCCGAGCGCTTCGCTGACCTGCCCGAGGCGATCGAGGCGACCGTGGAGGTCGCGCGGCGCTGCGCCTTTCGCCCGCTGACCGGCGATCCGATCCTGCCGAGCTTTCCTACCCATGAGGGCCGCGATGAAAGCGAGGAACTGCGCGCCCGAGCGCGCGAAGGGTTGGAGCTGCGCCTGTCCAAGGTCGAGCCGGCTGCCCCGCGCGAAGACTATGACGCCCGGCTCGAGCACGAGCTCGCGATCATCGAGAGGATGGGCTTCCCAGGCTATTTCCTGATCGTGTCCGACTTCATCCAGTGGGCGAAGACGCACGACATTCCGGTGGGACCCGGTCGCGGCTCGGGTGCGGGCTCGCTCGTGGCCTGGGCGCTGACCATCACCGATCTCGACCCGCTGCGCTTCGGGCTCCTGTTCGAGCGGTTCCTCAATCCCGAACGCGTGTCCATGCCGGACTTCGACGTGGATTTCTGCCAGGACCGGCGCGGCGAGGTGATCCGGTATGTGAAGGACCGCTACGGCGAGGACCGCGTCGCGCAGATCATCACCTTCGGTACGCTCCAGGCGCGCGCGGTGGTGCGCGATGTGGGCCGTGTGCTGCAACTGCCGTTCGGCCTAGTGGACCGGATCGCCAAGCTCGTCCCCGCCAATCCCGCCAATCCGGTGACCCTAGCAGAGGCGGTCCAGACCGAGCCGAAGCTTCAAGCCATGCGGCGCGAAGACGAGCTCGTCGACAAGCTGATCGAGACCGCGCTTCAGCTTGAGGGCCTTTACCGAAACGCCTCGACCCACGCGGCCGGCGTGGTCATCGGGGACCGGCCCCTGACCGAACTCGTGCCGCTTTACCAAGATCCCCGCTCCGAACTGCCCGCGACGCAGTTCAACATGAAGTGGGTCGAGCCGGCCGGCCTTGTGAAATTCGACTTCCTGGGCCTGAAGACGCTGACCGTAATCGCGCGCGCGCTCGACTATATCGAGGCCTCCGGCGGTGAGCGCCCGGACCTCGATGCGCTCGGCTTCGAGGACGAGGCGACCTATTCGCTCCTGACCTCGGGCAAGTCGATCGGCGTGTTCCAGCTGGAAAGCTCTGGCATGCGCGACACGCTGCGCAAACTTAAGCCGGACACGATCGAGGACATCATCGCGCTGATCTCGCTTTATCGGCCGGGTCCGATGAAGAATATCGACGTCTATGTCGACCGGAAGTTCGGCCGCGAGCAGCCCGATTACCTGCACCCGGATCTCGAGCCGAGCCTGAAGGAGACTTTCGGGGTCATCATCTACCAGGAACAGGTGATGCAGATCGCCCAGATCCTGTCGGGGTACTCGCTCGGCGAGGCGGACCTCCTGCGCCGGGCCATGAGCAAGAAGAAAAAAGAGGAGATGGACAAGCAGCGGGTGCGTTTTCTCGACGGCGCGGCCGAGCGCGGCGTGTCCAAGCAGAAGGCCTCCTACATCTTCGATCTCGTCGCGGAGTTCGCCGGTTACGGGTTCAACAAGTCCCACGCCGCCGCCTACGCGGTGATCGCGTATCGGACAGGCTGGCTGAAGGCCAATCATCCCACCGCCTTCCTCGCCGCGCTGATGAGCCTGGACATCGCCAACACCGACAAGCTCGCGGTCTTCTTCCAGGAAGCCCGCGCGATGGACATTGAAGTGCTGCCCCCGGACGTAAACGCATCGCATGCAGATTTTTCCGTGGAGAACGGCAAGGTGCGCTACGCCCTCGGCGCGATCCGCAATGTGGGTTTCGCCGCGATGGAGCACGTCACCGACGTGCGCCGCGCAGGGGGACCCTACAAGGACTTGTTCGACTTCGCCGAACGGGTCGATCCGCGCCTCGTCAACAAGCGCGCGTTTGAGAATCTGGCGCGCTCGGGCGCGTTCGACTCCCTGCAGCCGGATCGCGCCGCCGCGCTTGGCGCGGCTGAGACGCTGGTGGCGCTTTCAAACCGGGCCCAGACCGAGCGCGAGAGCGCGCAGGCCTCATTGTTCGGCGGGCCGGGCGATAGCGGCGGCGGACTGGAGCGACCGGTGCTTCCCGATCCGGAGCCCTGGGACGCGGTGCGCCGGCTCGACGAGGAGCTTGCAGCGGTAGGATTTTACCTGTCGGGCCATCCCCTCGACGATATGCGCGATGTTTTGAACGCGCGCGGGGTCACCTTCCATGCCGATCTCGGCGAGCCCGGCCAGGCGCCGGGCGCGGCGCGCATGGCCGGCGTGGTGCGGCGGCGCCAGGAGAAGGTCTCGCAGCGGTCCGGCGAGAAGTTCGCCTTCCTGACGCTTTCCGACCCCACCGGAGAGTTTGAGGCGCTGGTTCCGCCCAAGGTGCTCGCGGGCGTGCGTGAGACGCTCGAGCCGGGCTCGGCCGTCATGGCCACGGTCAAGATCGAGGAGGGCGAGGAGCAGCGCCGGCTGATCCTGGAAGCGGCCGATCTGATCGACCCGTTCGCCGCCGAGCACGCCGGATCCGGCTTGCGCGTGCGCCTTGACGATCCTGGCGCGCTTGAGGCCCTGCGCGCCCGGCTGGAGCGGGCGGACGCGCGCGCCGAAGCGCCGCGGGGCCCGCTTCACCTGGTTGTTTCGCTGTCCGACGGGCGCACCGCGGAGCTGCGCCTTGGCGAGCGCCACGCCATCGATCCGGCCGCGCGCGCGGCGATCAAATCGGTGCGCGGCGTGAGCGCGGTCGAAGCGCTGTAGCGCTGTGCGCCCGAGGTCTCGGGCGCGCGTGGCGGCGTCGCACCGGAAATCGACGCATACGGCGTCTTGTGCGCGGGCTCTGCGACCCGTATAAGCCCGCGCGATCCCGCACGCGGGGCGACGGCGCGCTTGATCGGTGCGTCGCTTCCGGTGTCAGGCCGTGACAAGGGCCGCCGGCGACATCTTAAGACAGATGTCGCGGGCGGTTTTGCGCGACCCGGCGCCGCCCCGCGGAGGCCAACCGGAAAAAGGACCCAGATCATGGCTCTTCCCGACTTCTCCATGCGCCAGCTGCTCGAAGCCGGCGCCCATTTCGGCCACCAGACCCACCGCTGGAACCCGAAGATGAAGGACTTCATCTTCGGCGAGCGCGCCAACATCCACATCATCGACCTTTCCCAGACGGTCCCTCTGCTGCATCAGGCTCTGGTGAAGGTGCGGGAAGTGGCCGCGTCGGGCGGGCGCATCCTGTTCGTGGGCACCAAGCGCCAGGCGGCCGAGCCGATCTCCGCGGCGGCCAAGCGCTGCGCGCAGTATTACATGAACGACCGGTGGCTCGGCGGCACGCTGACCAACTGGCGTACGATCTCCCACTCCATCGCGCGCCTGCGCGAGCTTGAGGGGCTGCTTGACGATGAGGCCGGCGTGAGCGGCCTGACCAAGAAAGAGCTGCTGATGCGCGAGCGCGAGCGCGAAAAGCTCGAGCGCTCGCTCGGCGGCATCAAGGAGATGGGCGGCACGCCGGACCTGATGTTCGTGATCGACACCAACAAGGAGGCGATCGCCATTCAGGAGGCCAAACGCCTGGGCATCCCGGTCGTGGCCGTGGTCGACACCAATTGCGACCCCGAACCGATCGACTTCCCGATCCCGGCCAATGACGACGCCGCGCGCGCGATCGCGCTCTACTGCGATCTGGTCGCTGACAGCGTGCTCGACGGCATCGCCGACAGCCAGGCCGCCTTCGGCATGGATCTCGGCGAATCCGAAGCGCCGGCCGAAGCCGCGCTTGAGGCCGAGCCGGCCCCGGCTGAGGCCGCCGCCGTCGCCGAGGGCGCTGCGCCGGACGCCGCCAGCGAAGACGCCGCCAAGAGCGTCGCCGCAGGCGAAGACGCCGGCTCAAAGGCCGCGCCCGAGGCGCCGGCCGACGCGTCTGGCGAACCAGCGGGCGACGCTGCGGCTGACGCCAAAACCGAAACCAAAGACAAGACCGACACCGAAAAGAGCGAGTAGCGCCGCCGGTCGAACGGCGCGCTCCCCCAAGGAGACCTCCCCATGGCTCAGATCACCGCCGCCCTCGTCAAAGAGCTTCGCGAAAGCACCGGCGCGGGCATGATGGACGCCAAGAAGGCGCTCGTGGAGACCGACGGCGACATGGAGGCCGCGACCGACTGGCTGCGCCAGAAGGGCCTGTCCAAAGCCGCCAAGAAGGCCGACCGCGTCGCCGCCGACGGCCTTGTGGCCGTGGCCGCGAAGGATGCGGGCTCGGGCATGGCCGCCGCCGCGATCGAACTGAACTCCGAGACCGACTTCGTTGCGCGAAACGAGCTGTTTCAGAAGGCCGCCGCCGAGATCGCCGAACTCGCGATTGATGCGGGCGATCTGGACGCGCTGAAGGCGGCCAAGACCTCTGAAGGCAAGTCGGTGGAGGACCTGCTCACCGGCCTCATCGCGCAGATCGGCGAGAACATGACGCTGCGCCGTGCGGAAAGCCTGAAGGCCGATCCAGGCGTCGTGGCGACCTATGTGCACAACGCCGCCGCCGAGGGCATGGGCCGAATCGGCGTGCTCGTGGCGCTGAAGTCCGAGGGCGACCAGGCCAAGCTGCTCGATCTCGGCCGCCGCCTCGCCATGCACGTCGCGGCCGGCTCGCCCGCGCCCGCGCTCGCGCTGACGGTTGAGGAACTCGACCCGGCCGTGGTCGACAAGGAGCGCGAGATGTTCGCCGCCCAGGCGCGCGACTCCGGCAAGCCCGACAACATCATCGAGAAGATGGTCGAGGGCCGGCTGCGCAAGTTCTACGAGGAGGTGGTCCTGCTCAAGCAGAACTTCGTGCTCGATCCGGACAACTCCGTCGAGCAGGCGCTGAAGAACGCCGAGTCGGAGGTGGGCGCGCCGATCGAGTGCGTCGGCTTCGTTCGCATGGTGCTCGGCGAAGGCGTGGAGAAGAAGGAAGAAGACTTCGCAGCCGAAGTCGCCGCTGCGGCGAAGTCCTAACACCGAGACGGCGTGAGCGCGCTGGCGTCCCTGAGGAACGCCGGCGCGCGCCCGCCGCCGCAGGCCCTGATGCCGGAGACCCACGTGACCGACGCCGCCGCTGCAAGACCGGATCCGGCCAAAGCCGGCACCCCGTTCAAGCGGGTGCTCTTGAAGGTGTCGGGAGAGGCGTTGATGGGCGATGCAGCTTACGGCATCAGCCTAACGGCGGCTGAACGCATCGCGCGAGAGGTCGGCCAGGCCGTCGAGGCGGGGTTCGAGATCTGCCTGGTCATCGGCGGGGGCAATATCTTCCGCGGCCTGTCGGCCGCCGCGAAGGGCATGGAGCGCGCCGCGGCGGACTATATGGGCATGCTGGCGACGGTGATGAACGCGCTGGCCATGCAAACCGCGCTTGAGCGCGTGGGCGTGCCGACGCGGGTGCAGTCGGCCATTCCCATGACCACGGTGTGCGAGCCGTATATCCGCCGGCGCGCTATTCGCCACATGGAAAAGGGCCGCGTGGTGATCTTCGCCGCGGGCACGGGCAACCCCTTCTTCACCACAGACACCGCGGCTGCGCTGCGCGCGGCTGAAATGGGCTGCGACGCGCTGTTCAAGGGCACTCAGGTCGACGGGGTCTACTCGGCCGACCCGAAGTCGGACCCTGATGCGCAGCGCTATGACCAGCTTGATTACCTTGATGTTCTTGCGCGAGACTTGAAGGTGATGGACGCCTCGGCCGTGACGCTGATGCGCGACAACCAGATTCCCATCGTGGTGTTCAACATCGGTCATACCGGCGCGTTGGCGTCGGTGTTGTCGGGCCGGGGAACGCGCACCATCGTGGGATCGTACGGCCGTCAGGACGCGCCGGCCGGCGCTTAAGGGCCGCAAGGAGTTTCAACGACCATGACCAAGGCCGGTGATTTTGATCTGAACGACGTGAAGCGGCGCATGGACGGCGCGCTGGAGGCGGCCAAGAAGGAGTTCTCCAGCCTGCGCACCGGGCGCGCGAGCGCGTCGCTTCTGGATAACATCAAGGTGGAGGCCTACGGTGCGCCGACCCCGATCAATCAGGTCGGCACCGTCAGCGTCCCTGAGGCGCGCATGGTCTCCATCCAGGTCTGGGACCGGTCTCTGGTGCAGGCCGTCGACAAGGCGATCCGCAACTCCTCGCTGGGTCTGAACCCGGTGATGGAGGGCCAGCTCCTGCGCATTCCGATCCCGCCGCTCAATGAGGAGCGCCGGGCCGAACTGGCCAAGACCGCCGGCCATTACGCGGAGAATGCGCGCGTGGCCGTGCGCAATGTGCGCCGCGACGGCATGGATGCGCTCAAGCGCGCCGAGAAAGACGGCGAGATCAGCGAGGACGAGCACAAGCGCCTCGCCGATCAGGTCCAGAAAGCCACTGACGAGACGATCGAGACGATCGACAGCCTGCTTAAGACCAAGCAGGAAGAGATCATGCAGGTCTGACGCGGCGCGCTGAGGCGCGGCGAGCGAGGCAGCCATGTCCGCCGGAGAGGCAAGCCGGGCGCCCACGCCCGCTGCGGCCGGCCGCGCCGGCCCAGCGCATGTCGCCATCATCATGGACGGCAATGGACGCTGGGCTGAAAAGCGCGGGCGACCGCGCGCGTTCGGCCATCGCCAGGGCGTCGAGGCGGTCCGCCGTGCGGTCACTGCGGCCGGAGAGCTGGGGCTCACCCATCTGACTTTGTTCGGCTTCTCGACGGAGAATTGGCGCAGGCCCGTCGAGGAGGTGGACGCGCTGTTCGATCTGCTGCGGCGCTTCGTGGACGCGGACCTGGAGCGGTTGGCCGGGGAGAACGTGCGCATCCGCGTCATCGGCGCGCGCGAGGCGCTGAGCCCTGATCTCATCGCGATCATCGACCGGGCCGAGGCGCGAACCGCCGCCAATACGCGCTTTCATCTCACCATCGCGTTCAATTACGGCGCGCGCGACGAGATCGTGCGCGCGGCGCGCCGTCTGGCCGACGATGTCGCCTCCGGGGCGGTCGAGCCGGATGCGATCGACGACGCGGCGTTCGCCTCGAAACTCGACACCGCGGGCCAGCCGGATCCCGATCTCGTGATCCGCACCAGCGGCGAGCATCGCATGTCGAATTTCCTCCTGTGGCAGTCGGCCTACGCCGAGCTTGTCTTCCTCGAAGTGCTCTGGCCGGACTTCGACAAAGCCTGGTTCGAGCGCGCGCTCGGCGAGTACGCCGGTCGCCGGCGGCGCTTCGGCGGGGTGAGCGATGGCTGACCCGGCCCTGCGCGCGCCTGCGCCGCGCGATCCGGTTTTTCTCAAGCGCGTCGCCTCGGCCCTGGTCCTGGCGCCGGTCGCGCTGGCGCTTGTCTGGCTGGGCGGGCAGCCTTTCGCGATCTTCGTGGCCGCGTTCGCCGCAGCGATGGGCTGGGAGTGGGTGCGCATGTCCGACCCGGCCGCGCCGCCGCGCGCCTTCGCCACCGCAACCGGCACGGCCGTGGGCGCGGCGCTGCTCGCCTGGCAGGGCGAGGGCGTCTCCGGCGCGGCCTGGACGCTCGCCTGGATTGTCGCCGGGGCGAGCGCGGCCGGGCTTGACCGACGTCCGCGCGGGCGCGCCTGGGAGGCGTGTCTGGGTGTAGCCTACGTCGCCGGCGCCGCAGCCACGCTCGTCGCGTTGCGCAACGCCGAGGCGGGCGGACTGAACGCGGTTTTGTTCCTGCTCGCGGTGGTCTGGGCGGCCGACATCTTCGCCTACCTGGCCGGCACATGGCTGGGCGGGCCGAAGCTCTTGCCTGCGGCGAGCCCGAACAAGACCTGGTCGGGTCTGGCCGCCGGGCTGGCCGGCGGTGTCGGCGCGGGCCTGCTCGTGGCGCAAGCGCTCGATATCGACCGCGCCTATGCGCTCATGGCGGCCGGGCCGACCGCGCTTGCGGCGGTGATCGGGGATTTGTTGATGTCGCTCGCCAAGCGCCGGTTCGGTGTAAAGGACGCAGGCACGCTGATCCCGGGTCATGGCGGCGTGCTTGATCGCGTCGATGCGCTTATGTTCGCGGTTCTGGTCGCGGGCGGGTTCGCCGTGCTAGCGCCGCTCGGCTGGCCTGGAGGCGGATCATGAGCGCTGAAACAGCAGTCGACGTCAGACCCGGCGCGTCGGCGAGGCCGCGCACCATCAGCGTGCTCGGCGCGACCGGTTCGGTCGGGCGCGCGACGCTTGATCTGGTGGCGCGCGCCGAACCGGGCGCATTCGAAGTGGTCGCCCTGACGGCCCATACCAATGCGGACGCGCTCGCCGAGCTGGCCCGGACCTTCCGCCCGCGCCGGGTTGCGCTCGGGGATCCGTCCGGGAAACAGCGCCTGAAAGATGCGCTATCCGATCTGGATATCGAGGTCGGGGCCGGGGAGGCCGCGGTCAACGAAGCCGCGGCCGCGCGCGCGGACTGGACCATGGCCGCAATCGTCGGGGCGGCGGGGCTTAACCCCACGCTCGAAGCGGTGCGCCGCGGCGGCTGCGTCGCCTTCGCCAACAAGGAGGCGCTCGTTTGCGCGGGCGCATTGTTCATGGAGACCGCCGAAGCCTGCGGCGCCCAGCTCCTGCCGGTCGATTCCGAACACAACGCGATCTTTCAGGCGCTGCAGGGGCAGCCGCGCGAGGCGTTGACCCGTATCATCCTGACCGCTTCAGGCGGGCCGTTCCGCACCGCAAGCCTTGACGTCATGGACGCGGCCGGCCCCGCGCAGGCGCTCAATCACCCCACCTGGTCGATGGGCGCCAAGATTTCCATCGATTCCGCGACCATGATGAACAAGGGGCTTGAGATCATCGAGGCCTGCCATCTGTTCGATCTGCCCCCCGAACAGGTCGACGTGCTCGTCCACCCTGAATCGATCGTCCACGGCCTGGTGGAGTATCGCGACGGCGGGCTGCTCGCTCAGCTCGGCGAGCCGGACATGCGCACCCCGATCGCCCACGCGCTGGCTTATCCCGACCGCCTTGAGACGCCGGTCAAGCGGCTCGACCTCGCCGCGCTCGGTCAACTGACCTTCGAAGCGCCCGATCCGGAGCGGTTCCCCGCCTTGACCCTCGCCAGAGAGGCGTTTCGCGCCGGCGGCGCGGCGCCGGCCGTGCTCAACGCGGCGAACGAAGTCGCGGTTGCGGCGTTTCTGGCCGAGCGCATCGGGTTTCTTGACATCGCTCGGGTGGTTTCTGACGCTCTTGAGGAGGGGGTCAAAACGGGCGTCGCCTCAGCGCGCATCGCTCGGTTCGAGGACGTGTTCGAGGCTGACGCCGGCGCGCGTGAGGCCGCAAAGCGCGCGGTGGTGCGTCGCGCGCGCTAGCGCCGCAGGCGCGCTCGCGCCCGATCAGATAAGCTCTCCGGCCAAGGGTCTGGGCTGAAGGGCGGGCGATCCCCGCAAGGAGCCGTAATGTTCGATTTTCTGGGCGCAGGGCTGATCAGCATTCTCGCCTTCGCCGCCGTCATCAGCTTCGTGGTCGTCATCCACGAGCTCGGCCACTACTGGGCCGGGCGCATTTTCGGCGTGCACGCCGAAGCCTTCTCGGTGGGTTTCGGGCCGACGCTCACCGCCTGGCGCGACAAGCGCGGCACGATCTGGCGCATCGCCGCTTTCCCGATTGGGGGCTATGTGCGCTTTCGCGGCGATGAAAATGCAGCCAGCGCGCCCGACGCTGAAAGCCTTGCGCGGATGCGCGTCGAGGCCGGCGATGAGGCCGACACGGTGTTCCATTTCAAGCCGGTCTGGCAGCGCGCGCTGATCGTGCTCGCCGGCCCCGTCGCCAACTTCGTGCTCGCCGTGGCGATCTTCGCCGTTTTCGCGATGGCGCGCGGTGAACTGGTCATTGAGCCGCGTATCGGGACAGTGATGGAGGGGTCCGCTGCGGATGCGGCCGGGTTCGAGCCGGGCGACGTGATCATCGCGATCAATAACGAAGAGGTCGCCTCCTTCACCGACGTGACCGAGGCGGTCTACATGCAGGCCGGGCGTGAGATGCGCGTAGAGGTCAGGCGCGAGGGTCAAACGCTCACCCTGACGCCCACCCCGCGCCGTGAGATGCGCGCCGACGGACTGGGCGGCGAACGCGCCATGGGCTTTCTCGGCGTCGGCCTGGCGCAAGACGCGCAGATGTCCCGGGTGCGATACGCGCCCTGGGAGGCGCCGGTGTACGGCGTTAAGCGCACGGGCGAACTGGTCGGCACCATCCTTGACTATATGGGCCGTCTGATCACCGGGCGCGCCTCGTTCGAGCATGTGAACGGCCCGCTCGGTATCGCGACCACCGCCGGCCAGATCGCCAACAATGCGGTGTCCGGCGGCGAGCCGGCGCCTGAGGCCGCTGCGCCGGGCGTTCTGGACCGCGCTGAGGCGCTGATCGCAGGGTTGTTGCTGCTCGCCGGGCTTCTCTCAGTGGCGATTGGGCTCATGAATCTCCTGCCCATACCGGTTCTCGACGGCGGACACCTTGTGTATTACGCCTACGAGGCCGTGGCGGGGCGGCCGCCGGGTCCTGCGCTGCAGGCGACCGGGTTCAGGATCGGGCTTGCGCTGGTTCTGGGCTTGATGCTTGTAGCCACCTGGAACGACGTGGGTTATCTGCGCGAGCTGTTTTCGTAAGGCGGCGCGACACTGCTGAAAGGCGAGGCATATGGCGGGGATTCAGCGGTTCATCGCATCGGCGGCGCTCGCCCTGTTCGCAGGAGCCTTCGTCGCGCACGCGCAGCAGACGCCCGCGCCGAACGCCGTGACCGTGCCTGAAACCGACGGCCAACGCGCCGCCGCCGCAGGGGCTCTGCCTGAACAAACCAACCAGCAGATCCTGCAGATTCTCGTGGAGGGCAATCAGCGCGTCGAAGCTGACACCATCCTGTCCTATCTTCTGATCCAGCCCGGCGACCGGGCCGATCCGCGCTTGTTGAACCTGTCGATCCAGACGCTGTTCGGCACCGGCCTGTTCTCTGACGTGCGCGTGGCGATCGACGGGGCGACGCTGGTGATCGCCGTTGAGGAGAACCCGATCATCAACCGGGTGATCCTTGAGGGCAACCGCGCGATCGCGGACGACAAGATCACCGACGAGATCGAGGTTCAGCCGCGCGCGGTGTTCACCCGCTCGCGCGTGCAGTCCGACGTGCAGCGCATCCTTCAGGTCTATCGCCAGTCCGGGCGCTTCGCCGCTCAGGTGACGCCCAAGATCGTGGAGCTGCCGCAGAACCGCGTGGACCTGGTGTTCGAAATCTCGGAGGGCCCGGTCACGGGCGTGCGCCAGATCAATTTCGTCGGCAATCGCACTTACACCGACCGCCGGCTTCAGGGCGAGATCGTCACGCGCGAGGCGCGCTGGTGGCGCTTCTTCTCCTCCAACGACAACTATGATCCCGACCGGCTGGAGTTCGACCGAGAGCAGCTGCGCCTGTTCTACGCAGACCGCGGATTCGCCGATTTCCGCGTCATCTCAGCGGTCGCCGAACTGACCCCGGACCAGGACGCCTTCTTCATCACCTTCACGATGGACGAGGGCGAGCGCTACGATTTCGGCGAGATCACCGTCTCCACCGACATCCCAGACCTCAACAAAGAGTATCTTGAGCGCATCGTGCCCACTCAGCCGGGCGAGCTCTATGTGGGCAGCCTGATCGAGGAGAGCACCGACGCGCTCACCTTCGCGGCCGGCGCAGCGGGCTACGCCTTCGTGAACGTGCGCCCACGCGTGGATGTGGACCGCGAAACCCAGACCGTCGACATCGAGTACGTCATCTCAGAGACGCCGCGCGTTTACATCGAGCGCATCGAGATCATGGGCAATACGCGCACGCTCGACCGCGTGATCCGGCGCGAGCTCGACATCGTCGAGGGCGACGCCTTCAATCAAGCGCTTTTGAACGTGTCGGAATCGCGCGTGAACCGTCTTGGCTTTTTTGAAGAGGTGACGGTGGAGCCGATCCAGGGATCGGCGGCCGACCGCGCCCAGGTCAACGTCTCGGTGACGGAGCAGCCGACCGGCGAGCTCGCCTTCGGCGCGGGCTTCTCCTCCACAGACGCCTTCCTGATCGACTTCTCGGTGTCGGAGCGGAACCTGCGCGGACGCGGACAATTCCTGCGGTTCCGCGTCTCGGCCAGTTCGCGCCGTCAGCAAATCGACATCCGCTTTACAGAGCCGCGCTTCCTGGACCGCAACCTCGCCGCGGGCGTCGACCTGTTCCAGGTGCGCACCGACTTCTCTGAGGAGGCCTCGTTCGAGACCGAATCCACCGGTTTTACGCTACGCGCGGGCTTCCCGCTGACGCGCGCGGTGTCGGCCGGGGTGAGCTATACGCTGCGCACCGACGAGGTGAACACCTTCCTGGGCGTGTCGGAATCAATCCGTCGCGCAGCCGGCGCGCGCGTGACTTCTGTGGTCAGCTACACGCTCGGCTGGAACCGGCTGGACGACCCGCGCGAGCCCTCGCGCGGTTTCCGGCTCAACTTCAACCAAGATTTCGCCGGATTCGGCGGCGATGTTCGCTATGTCCGCTCAGAACTGAGCGGGGGCATATACCGAAACGTCTTCCGCGAGGATCTCGTGATCAGCCTTACCGGCGAAACCGGCTACCTCTTCGCCTGGGGCGGCGACGAACCGCGTATCAACGACCGGTTCTTTAAGGGGGGGAACACCTTCCGCGGGTTCGAGCCCGCGGGCCTCGGTCCGCGCGTCGTCCAGCGGCGCACCGATCGTGACGAGCTGTTCTCCGGCGACGCGCTCGGCGGCAACTTCTTCGCCATCGGTGCGCTGGAGCTGGCCTTCCCACTCGGACTGCCCGAGCAGTACGGCATTCGCGGCAGCGTGTTCACCGAGTTCGGCACGCTCGGCGTGCTGGGCGACGATGACAGCATCGCCGACGACGGCGCCGCCGACGCCGTGTTCACCGTGGACGAGCTTGCGCCGCGCGTGTCGGCGGGCGTCTCCATCTTCTGGGACTCCCCGTTCGGGCCGGTGCGCTTCGATTTCGCCGAAGCTTTCGTCAAGGAAGACTACGATCGCGCGGAGTTCTTCCGCTTCAGCACACGTACAGGGTTCTAAATCATGTTTAACGTCAACGCCTTCGCCGCTCTGCGCCGCGCCAAGGCCTGGGTCGGCGCCGTCGTCATGGCCGGTGGTCTCGCCGCCGGCGCCGCAAGCGCCGCTCAAGCTCAGACCGTCCTTGTCATGAACGAGGAGCGGATCCTGCGCGAAAGCCAGGTCGGCCAGCACATCGCCCAGCGTCTCGAGGTGATCGGCGGCGAAATCCAGAGCGAGCTTGAAGCGCTCGGCCAGCCGATCCAGCAGGAGAACGAGCGCCTGAACGCGGAGACCTCCGCGCTCAGCCGCGAAGCGCTCCAGCAGCGCCCTGACCTGATGCAGCGCATGCAGTCGCTGCAGCAGCAGGCCGCCCAGTTCGAGCAGACCCGCCGCCGCCGCGCCCAGGAACTGGTCGCGACCGAGCGCCAGGCGATGCAGCCGGTGCTGGAGGAGCTGCAGACCGTGCTCCAGGAGATCGTCGAGCAGCGCGGCGCGGACGTGCTTCTGGACCGCTCCACCATCGTCTACGCCAACGACAGCGTGAACATCAGCCAGACCGCAATCGACCGGCTGAACGCGCGCATGCAGACGACGCCGGTCACGCGCGTGCGTCTGCCCGAGGGCGCGGTGCAACAGGGACAGGGCCAGCAGCCCCAACCCCGGCTCACGCCGCAGTAATCGCAGCGGCAAGGTCTGACGGCAATGGGGGCTGATCCGCGCTTCTACCGGCTCGGCGGCCCCGTGACCGCCGGCGCGCTCGCCGAGCGTGTCGGCGGCTGGGTCGTCGGCGACCCTGACCGAGCGGTGTCGAACGTGGCCTCGGCCGGCCAAGCCGGCGAGGCCGACCTCTACTTTCTCTCCTCAGACCCGGGCGCGCTGGACCGCGCGCGCGGCGTTGCGATCGTGGCGGACGCCGATCTCGCCGCACGCCTGGCGGAGGCCGGGGCGGGCGCCATCGTGCACCCCGGGCCGAAAGCGGCCTACGCGCAGGCCGCGTCGTCCTTTGTCGGGTTGAGAGCTCATGTCGGGCCGGACCGTATTGATCCGGCCGCGCGCATCGAAGAAACCGCGTCGGTCGGACCTGGCGTGGTGGTCGGTGCGGACGCGCGGATCGCGGCGGGTGCGCAGATCGGGGCCAACGCGGTCATCGGTCCGGGCGTCGAGATCGGCGCTGCGACCCGCGTCGGAGCCGGCGCGGTGATCCAGTGCGCGATCATCGGGTCGCGCTGCGAGATCGCGGCCGGGTCCGTGATCGGGGAGAGCGGCTTCGGGCTCGCCTATCATGAAGGCGACGTCGTCTCGCTGCCCCATGTCGGCCGGGTGGTGATCGAAGACGATGTCACGCTCGGCGCGAACGTCACCGTGGACCGGGGCATGTTCTCAGACACCGTGCTCAAGCGCGGCTGCCGCATCGACAACCTGTCCCATGTCGCCCACAACGTTCTGGTCGGAGAGCGCGCCGTCATGGCCGCGTTCGCCGGCATCTCCGGCAGCGTCACCATCGGTTCGGGGGCGCAGTTCGGCGGCCGCGTGGGCGTGGCCGACCATCTTGCGATCGGAGACGGCGCGCGACTGGCCGCCGACGCTGCGGTGATGCGCGACGTGCCGGCCGGTGAGACCTGGGCGGGCTCGCCGGCGCAACCGATTCAGCGCTTCATGCGGGAAACCGCCTGGGTGCGCCGCGAGAGCGGACGTTCGCGCCGCAAGGCGAAACCGGCAGCAGGAGACGAGACATGAGCGCGGACGCCGACACGCCCGACGCCGCCGGCCCTGGCGAAACGATCGGACCTGAGGAAATCCTTCAGCGCTTGCCCCATCGTTTCCCGTTCCTGCTGGTGGATCGCGCTGAGCGATATCAGGCCGGAGAGTCGATCCTCGGCGTTAAATGCGTCTCGGCGGGCGAGCCGTTTTTCCAAGGACACTTTCCGGGCAATCCCGTAATGCCGGGCGTCCTGATCATAGAGGCGCTGGCCCAGACAGGCGCGCTTCTCATGTCGAAGACGCTCGACGCCGACATCGCCCACACCACCATCTTTTTCCTCGGCGTGGAGAAGTCGCGCTTTCGCCGGCCGGTGCGTCCGGGCGACCGGCTGGAGATGCCCGTCGAGGTCGTCACGTCGCGGCGCGGCGTGTTCAAGTTCCGCGGCGAGGCGCGCGTGGACGGCGTGCGATGCGCGGACGCGGAGTTCTCCGCCACGTCCGTGAACACGAAGGAGGTTTGACCGTGGGCGCGACCATTCATGGCAGCGCAGTCGTCGCGAAAGGCGCTGAAATCGGCGAGGGCGTCTCGATCGGTCCGTTCTGCTCGATCGGGGCGAAGGCGCGCATCGGCGACCGGACCCGGCTCGTCAGCCATGTCAGCCTGGAGGGCCGCACGGAGGTGGGCGCGGATTGCGTGATCCATCCCTTCGCCGCGCTCGGCTCGCCCCCTCAGGATCTGAAGTTCAAGGACGACGACGTGAGCCTCGTCGTCGGCCCGGAGAACGTGTTGCGCGAACATGTCACCATGCATCTGGGCACCGCGGCCAAGGGCGTCACGCGGGTCGGGCGCGGGGGTTATTTCATGGTCGGCGCCCATGTGGGCCATGACTGCACGGTCGGGGACCATGTCGTGTTCGCCAATAACGCCACGCTCGGCGGCGAGGTGAGCGTGGGCGACTACGTGATCATGGGCGGATTGTCGGCCATCCATCAAAAGTGCCGGGTCGGACGCTACGCCTTCGTCGGCGGCGGCGCGCCGGTCACCGGTGACGTGATCCCTTACGGCATGGTGGATAATCACGGCTGGCTCGCGGGGCTGAACCTGGTCGGGCTGAAGCGGCGCGGGTTCAAGCGCGAGCTGATCCATGACTTGCGCGCAGCCTATCGCCTGATCTTCGCCGCCGAGGGCGCCTTCTCAGAACGCCTGCAGGACGCCGGGCGCCTGTTCGCCGAGCGCTCCGAAATCGTTGAGATCATCGATTTCATCCGCGCCCCCTCGGGCCGGCCGCTATGCACGCCGGAGATGGGCTGAGCGCCATGGCGGGCTGGTCTCGGCTTGGGCTGATCGCGGGCGGCGGCGATCTGCCCGTGCATGTGGCCGAAGCCTGCCGCGCGGACGGGCGCCTGGGCGCGGTCGTGGCGCTGAAAGGGTTTGCTGATCCGGGGAGCTTCCCAAACGCGACCGTACGCGGCGTCGCCAAGGTCGGCGGCGTGATCGAGGACCTGCGCGCAGGCGGATGCGACGCGGTTTGCTTCGCCGGGATCGTGACGCGGCCCGACTTCGATGCGTTGAAGCCGGACTGGAAGGGGATGAGCCTCCTGCCGCGCGTCATCGCGGCCGCCGCGAAGGGCGATGACGCGCTTTTGCGCTTCGTTGTGAAGATCTTCGAGGATGAGGGGTTTTCGGTCGTGGGCGCTCACGAGGTCGCTGAAAGCCTGCTCGCCGCGCCGGGCCCGCTCGGCGCGGTCGCGCCAGGCCAGCGCGCTAAGGGCGATATCGACAAGGCGATGCGCATCGCCGGGGAGGTTGGCCGGCTCGATATCGGGCAGGGCGCGGTGGTGTGCGACGGGCTCGTGCTCGCGGTGGAGGCCCAGGAGGGGACCGACGTGATGCTTGAGCGCGTCGCAGCCCTGCCGCAATCATTGCGCGGTGACGCCGGCGCGCGCCGAGGCGTCATCGCCAAGCGCGCCAAGCCGATCCAGGAGCGCCGGGTGGACCTTCCCGTGGTGGGCGTCTCCACCATACAGCACGCCGCTGCGGCCGGGCTCGCCGGGGTCGCGGTTGAGGCCGGAGGGGCCATGATCCTTGGCCGCGATGCGGTCGCGCACGCCGCGGACGAGGCCGGGCTGTTCGTCGTCGGCGTTAAGGCGACGGACTGATGGCGCGCGCGCCGCGGATCTTTCTCGTCGCCACCGAGCCGTCAGGCGATCTGCTGGGCGCAAGCCTGGCCAAGGCGATCCGCGCGCGCGCGCCGGACGCTAAGTTCGCCGGCGTCGGCGGAGAGGCGATGGCGGGCGAGGCGATCGCGTCGGTCTTCGACATCGCCGACCTGTCCGTGCTCGGCCTGTTCGAGGGCTTCAAGATCTGGGCGCTGGTCAATCAGCGCGCTCAGGAGACCGCCGAGGCGGTGCGCGATTTCGACGCCGACGCGGTGGTTCTGATCGATTCCTGGGGCTTTTCGATCCGGGCGGCCAAGCGCATCCGCCTCGAAGCGCCTCGAACGAAGATCATCAAGTATGTCGGTCCTCAGGTTTTCGCCACGCGGCCGGGGCGCGCCAAGGTGCTGGCCCACGCCGTCGATCGGCTTCTGGCCATCCATCCCTTCGATGCGCCGTATTATGAGCCGCATGGCCTGCCGGTGAGTTTCGTAGGCAATCCGGCGCTTGAGCGCCGGGTGTCCGGCGACGGGGCGGCCTTTCGAACGCGCCACCGGATCGGTCCGGACGAGCCGCTCCTGCTTGTCCTGTTCGGCAGCCGCACCGCTGAGGTGAACCGGCTCGCGCCGCGCTTTTCCGCCGCGCTCTCACGATTGCGCGTGGTCTATCCCGAGCTGCGCTTCGCCACCGTGGTGTCCTCCACCGTCGCCCACGCGGTGCGCGAGGCCATCGACGCCCATCCCCCGCTGCAGGGCATGACCGTGGTGGAGGGGGGTGAGCGCCGCGACGCCTTTTCCGCCGCGGACATGGCGCTGGCGTGCTCAGGGACCGTGACGCTCGAGCTGGCGCGCGCAGGCGTGCCGACGATCGCGGCCTACCGGCTTGGCTGGGCGAGCTGGGCGGTGGCGCGCGCGGTGCTGATGCGAGCGAAATACATCAGCCTGGTGAACCTCGCCGCAGACGAGGCTCTGATCCCGGAGTTTGTGCAAACCGGGTGCACCGGCGATCGCCTCGCCGACGCGGTTGCGGCCTTCATGGAGGACCCCAAGGGCCGCGCTGCTCTGTCCGAGCGCCTGATCGAGGTGACCGCGCAGATGAAGGGCCCCGGCAAGCCGCCGAGCGAGGCGGCCGCCGAGGCGGTTCTCCACACGTTAGGCGCGGCGCGCCTCGCCGCGCCGCGCCCTTAGCGCTTGGTGATCGGGGTGTAGTCGCGTTCGTCCGCGCCGGTGAAGATCTGGCGCGGGCGGCCGATCTTCTGGGTCTTGTCCTCGATCATCTCGGTCCACTGAGCGATCCAGCCGACCGTGCGCGCGACCGCGAACAGCACGGTGAACATCTCTGTCGGGAAGCCCATCGCGTTCAGCGTGATGCCTGAATAGAAGTCGATGTTGGGATACAGCTTCTTCTCAACGAAGTACTCGTCCTCAAGCGCGATGCGCTCCAGCTCCATCGCGACGGCGAGCAGCGGATCGTCCTTCTTGTCGAGCTCGTCGAGGACTTCATGGGCGGTCTTGCGCATCACCTTCGCGCGCGGATCGTAGTTCTTGTACACCCGGTGACCGAAGCCCATCAGGCGGAACGGATCATCCTTGTCCTTCGCGCGCTTGATGAATTCGGGGATCTTATCGACCGAGCCGATCTGCTCGAGCATGTTCAGCGCAGCTTCGTTGGCGCCGCCGTGGGCGGGGCCCCAAAGCGAGGCGATGCCCGAGGAGATGCACGCGAACGGGTTCGCGCCCGAAGAGCCGGCCAGACGCACCGTGGAGGTCGAGGCGTTCTGCTCGTGGTCGGCGTGCAGGATGAAGATCCGGTCCATGGCGCGCGCCAAGGTCGGGGAGACCTCATAGGGTTCGGCCGGCACCGCAAAGCACATGCGCAGGAAGTTCGAGGCGTAGTCGAGCTCGTTCAGCGGCGTTACGAACGGCT
>CAZKBB010000021.1:19656-37105 GCA_964550935.1 uncultured Caulobacterales bacterium | reverse complement strand
GTGGGAAAATGGTGCCGCTAGAGTGATTTGAACACTCGACCTCTCCCTTACCAAGGGAACGCTCTACCCCTGAGCTATAGCGGCGTGATCGGCGGGTGAGGGCGCGCGTCCGCGACCCGGCGCGATCGGAGCGGGGGCTATACCCCATCATGTTCGCGCCGCCAAGGCCGGGCTTGACCTTAAACGCAGGGCGCGGCATCGAAACTTTATGACCGGGCGCGATGACGAAAGCGGGCCGAAACAGGCTGAACCGGGCGAGGATCGCGAGGCGCGTCTGGCCCGGGCCTTGCGCGACAATCTCAAGCGGCGCAAATCCAAGGCGCGGCGCGAAAAGGACCGAAACTCGCCGTCCTGACGCCTTATCGCCGGGCCATGCCGGCGGTGGGGTTGATCATCACCGGGGCCGGGCGGGCGACACTCAGTCAGCGAGGGCATATGGACAGCATCGTCATCCGCGGAGGCCGGCCGCTGAGCGGCGCGATAGCAATCTCCGGCGCGAAGAATTCCGGCCTCAAGCTGATGGCCGCGAGCCTGCTGACGCCTGAGCCGCTTGAGCTCCTCAACATGCCGCGCCTGGCCGACACCCGCTTCATGGCCCAGCTCCTGTCCCATCTGGGCGCCGCCGCGGAGGAAGGTCCCGGCGCGCGCATGCGCCTGCACGCGGCGGCTCTGACCGGCACGACCGCGCCCTACGACCTGGTGCGCAAGATGCGCGCGACCTTCAACGTGCTGGGCCCCCTGGTCGCGCGCGAGGGCCGCGCCAAGGTCTCGCTTCCCGGCGGCTGCGCCATCGGCGCGCGCCCGGTGGACCTGCATCTGAAGGCGCTTGAAGCGCTCGGCGCCGAGCTGGAGGTGAGCGAGGGCTACGTCGTCGCGCGCGCTGCGAAGGGGCTTTCCGGCGCGCGCATCGTGTTCGAAAAGGTCTCCGTCGGTGCGACCGAGCACGCCATGCTGGCCGCCTCCCTGGCCAAAGGCGAGACGGTTCTGGAGCACTGCGCGCGCGAGCCCGAGCTCGCCGACCTCGCCGGGCTTTTGAACGCCATGGGCGCGGAGATCTCCGGCGCTGGAACCGATACGATCCGCATCCAGGGCCGCGACGCGCTGTCGGGCGCGACGTGGAGCGTGACGCCGGACCGGATCGAGACCGGCACCTATGCGCTGGCCGCAGCGGCGGCGGGCGGTGACGTCACGCTGACCGGGGCCGAGCCCGGCCATAACGAGGCGTTGTGGTCGATCCTGCGCCGCGCAGGCGTGAGCGTGGAGACCGGCGAGGACACCGTGCGGGTGATCCGCGAGCCCGGCGCGCGCATCGCCCCGGTGGACGTTCAGACCGCGCCCTATCCGGGTTATCCCACCGACATCCAGGCGCAGATGATGGCGTTCATGACGCTGGCCGACGGGGCGAGCGTGATCCGCGAGACGATCTTCGAGAACCGCTTCATGCACGCGCCAGAGCTGATGCGCCTCGGTGCGGATATCCGGGCCCAGGGCGCGGAGGCGATCGTGCGCGGTCCGGCCGCGCTGAAGGGCGCGCCGGTGATGGCCACGGACTTGCGCGCCTCGGTCAGCCTGATCATCGCCGGGCTCGCCGCCGAAGGGGAGACCACGGTCAGCCGCGTCTACCATCTGGACCGCGGCTTCGAACGCCTGGAAGACAAGCTGTCCGCCTGCGGCGCGGATATTCGCCGCATCGCAGAAGCCCGCGCCGCCCAGTAAGCCTCGCCCCTCGCCGTTGCGCCGCCGCCTTGAAGGATCCCTCGCCGTGAAGCCGTCCAAGCCATTGCGATTGCGCGCCGTCAGCGCCGAGGACGTGCCGGTCATCTCCGCCGCGCTTCAGGACGCGGCGGGCAAGCTCGGCGATTTCCTGTTCGAGGCGGCGCCGCAGCGCTTCACCCTGGCGCTCAACCGCTATCGCTGGGAGGGCGCGGGCAAGCGCGGCGCCGGAGAGCGCGTGCGCACGGGCGTTCAGATCGGCGCCGTGCTTGCGGCCAAGTCCAAGCGCATCAAGCACGACGCGCCCGACGCGGTGGTCTCGCTCCTGGCGGTTCAATTCGAACCGGCCGGCGAGGATCAGCCCGGCGGCGAGCTTGTTCTTCACTTCTCAGGCGGCGGCGAGCTGCGCCTTACGGTGGAGTGCGTCGACATCGCGCTGGCCGATCTTTCAGAGCCGTGGCGCGCGGCCCGGCGTCCTGATCATGACAAGCCCGCAGGCGAAAGCCCCGGCGCGGACGGGAGCGCGGCCTCATGAGCGATCACAGGCTCGTCTCGGTCGAGCTCGACTCCGAAAGCATCGGCAAGGCCGACGAGAACGTGGAGCACGAGCGCCGCGTCGCGATCGCGGACCTGCTGGAAGCCAACATGTTCCGCCCGGAAGGCGCCCACGCTGGGCCTTACGCGCTGCGTCTGGCGATCGAGGAGCAGCGCCTGGTCTTCGACGTGAAGACCGAGGCCGGCGAGCCGGTGCGCATCTTCGTGTTCTCGCTGGGGCCGCTGCGCCGGATCATGAAGGACTATTTCCTGATCTGCGAAAGCTATTACGACGCCGTGCGGGACGCGCCGCTCGGCCAGATCGAGGCGATCGACATGGGCCGGCGCGGGGTCCACAACGAGGGCTCCTCGCTCCTGAAGGAACGTCTGGAAGGCAAGATCGAGGTCGATTTCGACACCGCGCGGCGGCTCTTCACCCTGATATGCGCGCTCCACCGGAGGGCGGGTTGAGCCAAGGTGTGAAGCCGGCCCCGCCGGTCATTTTCGTGTGCGGACGCAACGCGGTACGCTCGCCCATGGCCGAGGCGCTCTGGCGCGCGGCCTTCGGGCCCGGCGCGGAGGCGGCCTCGTGCGGGGTCGAGCCGGCCGGCTACGCCGACGGCTTCATGGTCGCGGTGATGGAGGAGGCCGGCTTCGATCTCTCCGACTATGAACCGCGCGACATGCACGCCATGGAGACGATCTCCGCCGACCTGGTGGTGTGCCTGGCGCCGGAGGCGCACGAGGCGGCCGCGCGCATCGCAGCCGATCACGGCGCGGCGCTGCAGCTCTGGCCTGCGCCGGACCCGGCCGAGACGCGAGGCGGGCGCGAGGCCAAGCTCGCCGCCTACCGCCAGGCGCGCGAGGCGATCGCGGCGCGCATCGCGCAGTTCGGGCGCGAATCCGGATATCTGTCCTAGCCGTTGAAGCGACGCGCCCTCGACGCCCGGGGGGCGCACGGCCTATATGAGCGGCCGATGTGGATTTCGAGGGCGGCGTCACCGTCCCGACGAGGAGCCTTATGTCGAAAGAAGAACTTCTGGAGTTTCCAGGCGAGGTGACCGAGCTCCTGCCCAACGCGACCTTCCGCGTGAAGCTGGAGAACGATCATGAGATCATCGCCCACACCGCCGGCAAGATGCGCAAGAACCGCATCCGCGTGCTCGCCGGGGACAAGGTGCTGGTGGAGATGACCCCCTACGACCTCACCAAGGGGCGGATCACTTACCGCTTCAAGTGAGCCGGCGCGCCCGGGCGGGAGAGCCCATGACATCCGATCCGCGCACCTCGCCGCGCGCGCGCCTCGTCTTGGCGAGCGCGTCGCTGCGCCGGCGCGACCTTCTTCATCAGATCGGCTTTCCCCCCGACACCATCGCTCCGGCCGATATCGATGAGGCTCCGCGGACGAAGGAAACCCCGCGCGCGCTCGCCCTAAGGCTCGCCGAGGACAAGCTCGCCGCCTCGCGCCATGACGGTGCGTTCGTTCTGGCGAGCGATACGGTGGTCGGCGTCGGCCGACGCATCCTTCCAAAGACCGAGGAGCGGGCTGAGGCCGAGCGCTGCCTGCGTTTGATGTCGGGGCGCAATCACCGGGTCCACACAGGCGTTGCGGTGCGCGCCCCTGACGGGCGCGAGATCAGCCGCGTGGTGGAGACCCGCATCGCTTTCAAGCGGTTAAGCGAGGCTGACATCGAAGAGTATCTCGACAGCGAAGAGTGGCGCGGCAAGGCCGGCGGCTATGGCGTTCAGGGCCTCGCCGGGGCCTTCGTGGCGCATCTGACCGGCTCCTATACCGCGGTCGTGGGGCTGCCGGTCTATGAGACCCGCCTCATGCTGACCGGGCTCGGGCTGCAGCCGGTGCTGGAGGCGCCGCGATGAGGATCGTCGCCGCCGATCATGTGGGCGAGACGCGCTGTGCGGTGTTTGAGGGCGACCGGGCGGTGGAGCTGCATCTGGAGCGCTGGAGCGAGCGCCGGAGCCGCGCCGTGCGCGGGGAGGTGTTTCGCGCCCGCGTCACCCGGATCGAAGCCTCGATCAACGGGGCGTTCTGTGATCTCGGCCGCGGGCCGCAAGGCTTTTTGCCGTTCGGCAAGGCGCGCCCTGACGGCCTGCATGAGGGCGCCGCGATCGGCGTTCAGATTGCGCGCGAGGCGTTTCAGGACAAAGGCCCGACGCTTCACTTGTTCGAGGTTGAGCCCGGCCCTGCGCCGGAGACCATCCACGCCGCGCCGCCGCTCGCTGAACGCCTCTCGCTCGCCCACGAAGCGCCGGTGCGCACGCCGAAAGAAGCCGAGATGGATCTTGATCGCCTGTTCGAGGCCGCCCTTGAGGCCCACGTGGCGATCCCGGGCGGTGGAACGCTGATCATTGAGCCGACCGCCGCGCTCACCGCGGTCGATGTGGACGCCGCCGGGCGCAAGGCGAGCGCGGGCGGGGCGAAGTTCGCCATGGCGCTCAACAAGGACGCCGCGCGCGAAGCCGCACGCCAGATCCGTCTGCGCGGGATCGGCGGGGTCGTGGCGATCGACTTTCTGCCGTTGAAGAAGCGCGCCGACCAGAAGGCGCTTGAAGCTTCGATCGCCAGCGCCTTCTCGCGCGATCCAGCGAAGATCGACATCGCCCCGCCCTCTCGCTTCGCCATCGTGGAGCTGGCCAGGCAACGCCTGGGGCGCGCGCTGCACGAAATCCAGTGCGATGGGGCCGGCGCGCTCTCGGTGGAGACCTGCGCGCTGGCGGCGCTGCGCCGGCTGGAGGCCGAAGGCCGCGCCGCGCGCGCCAAGCGATTGAGCCTGCGCGCCGGGCGGGAGATCGCCCACTGGCTCGAAGCCGACTCGATCGGCTGGCGCGCCGCGATGACGGATCGTCTAGGGCCGCGCTTCAGTGTCGAGCCCGCCGATACGCTCTCTGACAGAGGCTTCGAGGTGAAACCCTCATGAGCGAAGACCGTCCCAAAGCCGCCGGGCCGCCGTGTCCGATTTGCGGCAAGCCCGCCGACACGACCGTGAAGCCCTTCTGTTCCAAGCGCTGCGCGGATGTGGATCTGTCGCGCTGGTTCTCCGGCGCTTACGCCGTGCCGGGCGAGCCCGCCGATCCAGCCTCCCTGCCGCCCGCGTCCGGCGATGATCCCGGCTCGCGCGACGAGACGTAGGTTCGTCTGCGCAAGCGTGCGGTACCGGGCTGCGCGCAGATGGTTAAGCGCCGATTCACTCCGATGAGAATTTACTGAGCGCGTTCAATGCATACGCTCGGTCAATTTGGGAGTCGGCGTCATGGGCAATCTGGCGATCGCGCAACGACTTGGGGGCGGCTTCGCCGTCGTTGCCTTGCTTGCTGCAGGGATGACCGCAGCCTTTCTTTTGATCCTCAACACGCTCGAGCGGGAGTTCGATGATCTCCAGCACACGTTCGGCGTCCTGAAGGACGTGTCGGAGGTCCAGACGCAACTGAGCGGCGCGCGCACCGGCGCCTTGGCCTGGCGCGCCACCGGCGACCAGGATCGCTACGAGACGGCTCAAACGCGATTTGCAGCCGCCCAGAGCGGGCTCGCCGACCTGCGACGTGTAGGCATCGTGGAGACTGCGGACATCGAACAGCTCGAGACCATGGTCGCGCGCTACCTCGCCGCGATGGAGCGAGCCCGCGGACCGGCGCCGGCGCCGGCGTACGCCGAAATGAACACGATCGGCCCGGAGATGATCGAGCTGATCGAGCGCGAATACAGCTACGTCACAGACCATGCAGACACGTTGAAACTCGAGTTTGACCGCTCGGTCGCCGGCGCGCGCACTCTGGCGATTGTTCTTGGGCTGGCCGCGGTTGCACTGGCGGCCGTGCTCTCCTTCTTCATCGTGCGCTCGCTCACCGGGCCGCTCTATCGCATCGTGGCGCGGGTCGAGAAGATGGCCGAGGGCGATCTGGACGCAGCGGTCCCCGGCGCGCAGGCCGGCGACGAGCTGGGCGCGCTCGCCAAGGCTCAGGAGAATCTGCGCGAGAAGCTTCGTGAAGGGCGCCGGCTGGAAGCGGAGGCCTCGGAGCGCTCGGCTGAACAGGTTCGCCGCGCCGAGGCGCTCGACGCCATGGTGCAGGAGTTCGAAGGCCGCGCTGAAGACGCCATCGAAGCGCTCGCCCGCTCCGGCGAGGGCTTGCGCAAGTCCGCTCAGGCCATGGCCGAGCTGATCACCGAAACCGAAAGCCGCGCGGTCACCGTCGCTTCGGCGGCTGAGGAATCGGTGGCGAGCGTGCAGACCGTGGCGAGCTCATCGGAAGAACTCAGCGCCTCGATCGGCGAGATTTTACGCGCTGCGACCGACGTAACCGACAGCGTTCGGGCTGCCGGCGATCGTGCGCAGCGCTCCAATAGCGACCTCGCGGCCATGACCGCCGCGGTAAACGGCATGAGCGAGATGCTCGACTCGATCAACGGCGTCGCCGAGCAGACCAATCTCTTGGCGCTGAACGCCACGATCGAGGCCGCGCGCGCCGGCGAGGCGGGCAAGGGCTTCGCCGTGGTGGCTGAGGAGGTCAAGCAGCTCGCCCAGCAAACCCAGAGGATGACCGAGCAGATCTCAGAGCGCGTCACCGAGCTGCGCAACGGAGCAAAGTCCGTGGAGCAGGGCGCCGGCGACATCAACACCGCGCTCACCTCGATCAGCGATCAGGCCGCTGCGACCTCCGGCGCGGCCGAGCAGCAGACCGCCGCAGTCAAGGAGATCTCCTCCAGCGCCCAGGAGGCCGCCGACGGCGCCTCCCAGACCTCCGAGAGCATCACCAAAATCAGCACCAATGTGGCCTCCGCCGCTGAGGAGGCGCGCTCGGTGGCTCAGGTCGCCGACGAGGTGGTCGCGCTGTCCGACGATCTGCGCTCGCGGATCGCGGACTTCCTGCAGGGCGTGAAGGCGGCTTAGGGGCCGGGAGAGCGATCATGAATGCTATCGCGCGCATCGCCGCCGCCGGACTTGCTCCGCTCTGCGTCATGCCAGCTGCGCGCGCGGCCGCCCCGGCGCGCGACGACGTCAAGCTGGAGCCGTTCGGCCTGGTCTTCCTGGACGCAGCCTGGCTGGACGGTCAGGCCGCCAAGGGCCGTGACGATCACGAGTCGGAGCTGGCGCTCGCCGAACTCGGCCTCGACATCAAGCACGGCGCCTTCACCTTCCGCGCGAGTTACGACCTGTCCGGCGACGGGGCATGGCGCGATGTGGGACTGTTCTTCAAGCAGGACGGCTGGTTCCTCGCCGCCGGCCAGTTCAAGGAGCCGGCCTCGCTCGACAAGCTCTCGATTCCAGGCGGCACGGTGTTTCTGGAGCCGGCGCGCTTCACCAAGGCCTTCGGTCTCAACCGCCGGCTCGGCGTGTGGGCGGGGCGCTACGACAAAACGTGGAGCGTCACTGTGAACGCCGCCTCAGGCGCGTTGCAGGGCGATGATCTTTACGCCAACGGCGCCGGGCAGATGAGCCTGGGCGCGCGCGCGACCTGGTCGCCGAGCTTCGGCGAGGCGCGCCTGCATCTGGGCGCCTACGCCCGCGCGCTCGACTATGACGGCAGCGGCGTGAAACCCGCCGCCTCGCCCTTCGCCGGGCTCGCCGCCAAGACCGTCTACGCCGACCTGAGCGCGACTTCGGCCATGCCGGCCGAGGACTCGCTGATGGCCGGCTTGGAGGCGGCGTGGTCGGCGCCGGGCGTGTTCGTCGGCGCTGAGGTCTCAGGTATCGAGTTCGATACGCCGTCCGGCGCGCGTGAGGCGTCCGGTGGATACGTTCAGGCCAGTTGGGCGATCACCGGCGAGCAGCGCCGCCACGTCGCCGCGAAAGGCGCCTTCGACCGGATCGTGCCCAGCCGGCCGCTGTCGGAGGGCGGGCCGGGCGCCTGGGAGATCGCAGGGCGGGTGGATCATCTTGACCTTGGCGGAGCGGGCAAAGCCTCGACCGCCTACACCGCCGGCGTGACCTGGACCCCCGAGCGCGACCTGCGCCTGATGATCAACTACGTGGCCGAGCGCGGACGCGGGCGAGCGGCGTTTCACGACTCCGACGTGTTGATGGTCCGGGTGCAGGCCGGTTTTTAAGGCGCGACAAACGAAAGCGCTTTAGGTTGTTTGTCCGGACTTATTCGTCAGCCGCTCCAAGGAGCGCAGCCCATGGCGCGCCTCCCCGTCTGCCTGAGCGCCGTGCTCGCCGCCGCCGTGGCGTCAGCCGCGCACGCCGAGCTTCATGTCGAGGGCGAGACGCGCGTGCGCTACGAGACGCTGAGCGCGCCGTTCCGGTCGGGCGCTGAAGGCTCCGACCAGCAATTCTCCTGGCGCTCGCGGCTTCTGGTGGAGGCGCGCGGGGAGACGCTCGACGCCGGGCTTGAGCTGTTCGATTCGCGCGCCTGGCTGACCGACGAGGGCTCGCGGCTCTCCTCCACCATGATCAACACGTTTGACGTGCTGCAGGCCTATGTGCGCTGGCGTCCCACGGACACGGCGGAGGTGCAGGCCGGGCGCTTCGTGATGAATGTCGGCTCGCGCCGGCTCGTGGGTGAGAACGGCTATCGCAACTGGCCGAACGCCTTCGAGGGCGTGCGCGGTGCGGTCCAGCCCCGCCCGGGCTGGGAGGTCGAGGCGTTCTACACCGCGCCGGTGGCGCGCCGCCCGTCGGACTTCGCCTCGCTGCTGGACAACGACCAGGCCTTCGACGAGGGCGACTGGGATACGCGCTTTTACGGCGTGCACCTGACCCGCGCAGACGCGCTTGCGGGCGCGGATTTCGAGGTCTACGCGTTCGGCTTTGAGGAGGAGGAGGGCGCGCGGCTGTTCACGCCGGGCGTTCGCCTGTCGCGATCGGCCGCGCCGGGTCGGGTCGATTTCGACGTCGAGGCGATCGGCCAGACCGGCGAGATCGAGCGCGCGGGGCCTGATCTCGACGTCGCGGCCGCGAGCCTTCACCTTGAAGCCGGCTACACGTTCGACGCGCCATGGCGCCCGCGCCTGTCGGCGCAATACGTCTACGCCAGCGGAGACGAGGACCCCGGCGACGCCGAGTTCGAGCGCTTCAATCCCTTCTACAGCCTGCGCCGCGGCGATCTGGGACAGACCGGCCTGTTCGGCCCGTTCGACCGGGACAACATCTCCGCCCTCGGCGCGCGCATTGAGGTCAGGCGCGGCCCCGTGCGCGCCCATCTCCTAATCCAGGACGTGGACATGGCCTCTGACCGCGGCCGCTGGCGGCGCGGCGGCTTCAGCGATCCGACCGGGGCTTCGGGCGATGATATCGGCCTGAACATCGACGCCCAGCTGCGCTGGTGGATCCTGCCCGAGCGCGTGCGCCTCGACGCCGGCGCGGCCTTCCTCGACAAGGCCCGCTTCGCGACCACCGCCCCCGGCGCGCCGGCCGGCGACGACCCGCTCTACGGCTGGCTCATGATCGAGACGTTTTTCTGAGCGGCGCTAAATCGCTAACGCCGCACCCCCAACCGGACCCTCCCCCTGGGGGGAGGGGGAAGGTTTGCGCAGTCGCTCTGAACGGGCGCGATCACCAGGCTCGCTTGTCGTTGGTCGATTAATCGCAGCGTCGCCGCGTCTCTCCCTCCCCTTGAGGGGGAGGACCGGGGTGGGGTGGAGAGGCCGCGCGAACCCGCTTGATCAATATCGCACCGAAACCCGCGCGTAGGCGATGCGGCCGCGCGCGTCGTGGACCTTGGTGTCGTAGCCGAGCGGGGTGGAGACGAAGGGCGCGTCCGTGTCGAACAGGTTCAAGGCGCCGAGGGTGAGGCGCGCCTCGCCGAGCTCCACGCCGGCCTGCACGTCGGCGACCGTCCAGGCGTCGATCGCCGCGCCCGGGTTCTCGTCGTCGTCATAGGCCGAGACATGGCGGAGCCCGGCGCGCGCGAACACGTCGCCGTGGCGCCAGTCGATCGCGGCGTTGGCGCGCAGCTCCGGCACGGAGCGGGCGAAGTTGGTGAAGTTGCGGTTCCCGGCCGCGTCGATCGTGCGCCCGCGCACCGGATCGACGAGCGTGAAGTCGGCCACATAGGTCGCCGCGCCGGAGAGCGTCACTTCGCCGAAGCGCGACAGCGCGAAGGGCCCCGCATCGACGCTGAAATCAACGCCCTCGGCCTCAACGCTCGGCGCATTCACGAAGCTGGCGCGCACCAGGGTCACATCGCCGGTCGGGGAGGTCTCGATGCGTGGATCGTCGATCGAACCGTCCTGAAGGTCGGCGGCGATGATCGCCTGCGCGCTCTCCTCAACGATCAGGTCCTGATAGTCGATGCGCCAGAGATCGACGCTGGCGCGCACGCGCTCGCTCGACCAGGCCGCCCCGGCGTTGAACACGTCGGCGCGTTCGGGGTCGAGGTCGCCCCGACCGACCGTGCGCACGGGGCGGAACAGGCTCTGCGCCCCTATCGTCAGGCTCTCCAGCGTGGTCGTGGCGGAGACCTGCTGGTGCAGGGAGGGCGCGCGGAAGGCGCTCGACCAGGAGGCGCGAAGGCTCAATCCCGCGCCCGAGCGCCAGACCGCGGCGATCTTCGGGTCGGTGGAGGAGAGCCCGTCCACATCCTCGTGGCGCAGGGCCAGCTGAAGCTCCAGCCTGTCGGTGACCGGCGCGGCGGCGTCGAAATAGACAGCCCTAGCGTCGCGTGCGCCGGAATAGTCAGGCCCGCCGACGATGAACAGGAAGTCGTCATCGTTGAAGGCCTCGCCGTGGTCGACGCGCAGGGTCTCGCGCCGGGTCTGAACCCCGAACGCGGCCGCCACGTCGCCGGCGGGCAGGGCGAACAGGGCGGGCGTGGAGAGCCCGGCCTCGAACGCGGCCAGGTCGGCGCGCGAGCGGCGGGTGTCCTTGCCGATGATGAAGGCGATCGCCTCGGCTTCGTTGAATCGCGGATCGGCCGGGTCGTCGACGAGCTGGCCGGAGCCGAAAGGATTGAACCAGTAGCAGCCGGCCGCCTCCTCGCCCGGCGCGGCTGCGCCCGCGCCGGGGCAGGCCTCGCCGGCGAAGCCGGCGAGCGCAGCGTCGAAGGCCGGCGCCAGCGTGTCAGTGATCGTCGCCTCAAGCCGGTTGCGGCTGAACGCGGCCGCGCCGGTCAGCGTCCAGTCTCGACCCGCCAGCGTGAAGCTGCTCGCAGCCTCGGCGTCGATGCGCCAGGTGTCGTGGTCGAAGGTGCGCCGCGCCGCGCCCGCGCTTTCGCCCAGGGGCCGGCCGAGCCAGACCACGTCGCGGCCGAAATAATTGCCCGGATGGCTCTCAGGGAGGGTCGGGAAGCCGAGATTCGGCAGCGAAGGCGAGTTGCCGCGGGTGAGCAGCTGATCGGAGCCCATCGCGCGCAATGTGAAGTCGGTTCCCGCCACATCGCCGGTGATCGCGGCGTAGGCCTGAAGGCGCTCCTCTTCAGGCGTGATGGAGAAGAACTGGCCGAAGTCCAGCCGGCAGAAGCCGGGCGTTCCGAACGCGGTGTCCGGCCCGAGCACGAGTGGGCGACCGCCGGCCGCCGCGCAGTCGCGATCGATGATCGCCTGGGGCCCGCCTGAGGGCGTCGTGACTTCGAACCCGCCGCCCGGCGCGATCACGTAATAGGCGCCCGGCTGGCCGAGCGCGGACAGGCCGGTGCCCGGCGCGAAGTCGGTCTCGAAGCCCTCAAGGCCTTCGCGCTGGAGGTAGGAGAGCGCCGCCACGGCGTTGAAGCCGGCGATCTCGCGCCCCGCGATCGCGCCGATCTCATAGCTGGAGCCAGAGCGCTCAAAACGCGTCGGAGCGCGCGCTTCGGCGCGCGCTTCGAACCCTTCAAAGCGGTCCCGGGTGACGACGTTGACGACGCCGGCGACCGCATCCGAGCCGTGGATCGGCGAGGCACCGTCCTTGAGCACCTCCACCCGCTCCACCGCAAGGCCAGGCGCGATCGCGTTCAGATCGACAAAGCTCGACCCGTCGTCGGCCGCGACGCTCGCCGTGGTCTGGCGTTGGCCGTTGACCAGGACGAGCGTCGCGCCAAGGCCCAGCCCGCGCAGGTTCACGCTGGACGTGCCCGAGGTGTCGTTCTGCGTGCCCGGATCCTCGTTGAACTCCGACCCGACGACGCCCGGCAGGAAGGCGAGCGCGTCGCCCACGTCAGCAAGGCCGGAGCGGTCCAGCGCCTCGCGCGGCAGCACCACGACCGGGCGTGCGGCCGGATCCGCGCCCGGCGCGCGCCCGCCGATCACCGTGATGATCTCGTCGGGCGCGCTGGGCTGGGCGAGGGCGTCGGACGCGCTTGTGACAAGCAGCGCGGCGGCGAGGCCGAACCGGCGAGGGGCGATGCGCATGGCGGATCCGTTCACGATGAGACGTCTGGATGGGTCGGATAGGGCGGTAGCAGCCGCTTCACGCCCGGGCAAGCCGCGCCCATGAAACCCGGCGCACACTGTAACGTTAGTGTCATCGGGCAGGGACGCGACCGGTCGAAGAGGGCCTTCCATGGACGCCCGTCTGACGCTCGACGGGGCGGTGGTGCTTTGCATCATCGCCGCCGTGCTCGTCGCCTTTTACAGGCGCTGGGCCTCACCGGACATCGTCGCGATGGCCGGCGCCGGCGCGTGTCTGATCACCGGCGTGATCGACGCGGAGCGTCTGATCGGGGTGTTCTCCAACCCCGGACCCGTCACCGTGGCGGCGATGTTCATCCTCACCGCCGCGCTGCAGCGCACCGGCGTGATGGCGGGCCTGGCCGATTTCGCGAGGCGCTCGGCCAGCGGATCGGGCACGATCAATCTTCTCGCGCTCATGATCGCGGTGATGGCGCTGTCGGCCTTCGTGAACAATACGCCCGTGGTGTTGATGCTGGCCCCGGTCGTGATCTCCATGGCCCGGGATCTCGACGATTATCCCACCCGCTATCTGATCCCGCTCTCCTACGCCTCGATCTTCGGGGGAGCGACGACGATCATCGGCACCTCCACCAATCTGCTGGTCAGCGGGGTTGCGGCCGACAGCGGCATGGAGCCCTTCTCCATGTTCGAGCTGGCCGTGCCGGGCGTGATCATGGGCGCGGCGGGTATCGCCTACATGATGACGATCGGGCGCAAGCTGTTGCCGCGCCGGTGCTCCGAAGGGCAGGACCCCGGCGAGCCGGAGGCGAATTTCCTCACCGAGCTGGTCGTGACCAACACCTCCGAGCTTCTTGGCGAGCGTCTCGACAAGGCCGTCGATGAGGACGATGTCGAGCTTGTCGATCTGATCCGCTCCGGCGAGACCTATGGCCCGGACGCGGCCGGGGACATCACGCTGCAGTCGGGCGACCGGATCGTGGTGCGCGCGCCCCCCGGCGAGGCGGTTCATCTGCGCCGCGCCGCCCACCCGGATGTGGACGCGGACGCCGACGCCGAAGCCGAACAGGCCGACGAGAGCGATGACGGCTCGTCAGGGCGTGGGCGCAGCGGGGCGAGCGGGCTTCAAGACCGGCTCGCCGCGCTCGGCGTGCATACCGTGACGGAGGAGGCGACCGTCATCCGCAAGGGCGTGATCGGCCCGGGCTCGCGCTATGAGGGGCGCAAGGTCGGCCAGCTCAATCTGCGCCGGCTCTACGACGTGCGCATTCTCGGCGTCCAGCGCACCGGCGCCGACGTGGAGGACAGCTTCAAGGATCTCAGCCTCCAGACCGGCGACACGTTGCTGATGGAGGGACCGGCCGACGGGCTGAAGCGCCTGTTCAATCAGGGCGACATCGTCAGCCTCAGCCAGCCCGAGGTCTCGCGCCGGCGCCGCGAGAAAGCGCCGTTGGCGATCGCGGCGGTGATCGCCTTCGTGATCGTGGCGGCGACCGGGCTGTTGCCCATCGCCGGCGCGGCGGTGGCTGCGGCGGTCGCGGTGATGGCGCTCGGCTGCGTGCGCTCGGGCGAGGCGTATCAGGCGATCGACTGGAAAATCCTGTTCCTCATCTTCGGCATGCTGGGCATCGGGCGCGCCATGCAGGAAAGCGGCGCGGCGGCCTTCCTGGTGCGGGGCGCGGCCGGGCCGGCCCAGGCGTTCGGCCCGATCGCGGTGCTCGCGGCGATCTATCTGGTCACCTCGATCCTGACCGAGACCGTGACCAACAACGCCGCCGCGATCCTTCTCACCCCGATCGCGATCGGGCTCGCCGACCAGATGGGCGTGGACGCGCGCCCCTTCGTCGTCGCGGTGATGTTCGCCGCCAGCGCAAGCTTCGCCACGCCGCTGGGGTATCAGACCAACACGCTCGTCTACGGCGCAGGCGGGTACACCTTCCTGGACTTCACCCGCGTCGGGCTGCCGCTGAACCTGTTGATGTGGGTGCTCGCAGTGGTGCTGATCCCGCTGGTGTGGTCGTTCTAGACAGCGCGCGGCCGGGCGCTCGCGGAACCCAGGCGCATAACGTGCCAGCGGGGCATGGACAGCCGCAAACCGCCCCCCTATAAACCATCCCCTCGCGCCCGGCCGAATGGCCGGACCTTCGCGACGCCCAGGTAGCTCAGTTGGTAGAGCAGCGGATTGAAAATCCGCGTGTCGGTGGTTCGAATCCGCCCCTGGGCACCATTCTTGCTGAACTTTTCCCTTTTCGATGTTTTGGCGTCGAGTGGGCCGGCGCCGCTGAAAAGTGGGATAATTTGTTCCCGATTGATCGCGGCCTCGAACGCCGCCATGCCCTCGCCAGCGAGGCGGCGGCGGTTGGCGTTTTTGGTGTAGACGGCCGCCTGTTTGGGCGAGGTATGGCCGAGGATCGACATGATCTTGCGCTCGCTGAGCCCGAAGCTCGCCAGAAGGTCGCCCAGGTGCGTGCAAAGGCTGTGCGCGTTTTGGCCCTCTAGCCCGGCCTCGCCGCGCAGGCCGGCGACGACGGCGCTGTAGACGGTCGCATCGAACCTCTGAACGCTCGTCGTGGCGTCGCCGTCGATGACGGCTCCGCTGGGCCCGCCGGCCCCGAAAAGCCAGGCGAAGCGCGCCTTCGCGGCGGGGCTGTTTCGAACCGGAGTAAGCGTGGCCGAGCCCTGGGCGAGCGCAGGCCCGGCGATGCACGTGGCGGCGAGTGCGGCAATGACGGTTTCATCATGGCCCCCCTTAGCTGCGAGGGCTCAAGAGTTAGCAGGTCCGCGCTGCGGCGCGCCGGCATGGGTCGAATTTTCTTAAAATTTTCAAAGAAAAACCGCCGCGGCCAGGCCGCGGCGGTTTCCCCTCGTCAGCTCGTCGTAAGAGACGCGTTTAAGCCGGGACCGCGCCGGACGCTCGGCCCGCGCCAGTCTCGTCCTGCGACTTGCGGACGGCGATGATGAAGATCAACACGCCGAACACGGCCTTCGCGACGATGTCGGCGACGGTGTAGCCGACCTCGATCACAGCCTTGGCCGTACCGCCATCCATCGGGATCACGAACGGCAGGAAGTAGACGACCGGATAGAAGCTCCAGCTCAGAACCACGATCCAGCGCGCGACGGAGACGAGCCCCTTCACGCTGGCCGGCTGGCTGTCGATCGACTTCGAAAGCCCGACGAACAGGCTGTAGACGATATAAAGGAACGGGATCATCGACAGCGCGCCCCAGACGAAGCGGGGTGTGTCGATGCCGCCGGACACCTCGCCGGGATAACCCAGCGCGATCATCAGCGCTGCGGCGCCGCCGAGCCAGAGGCCCTTCGAGATCGTTTCCTGGCGCGACAACTTCATCACCAGGATAAGCTCGATCAGCAGGAGCGGCACCGTGAGGAGCCAATCGACGTAGCGATAGGCGTTGTTGAATGCGACGCCGGTCAGCTCCACCGAGCCGTCGACCACCGTGTAGGCGTCACTCCAGCTGCCGAAGATGCGCCAGTAATGGTAGAGCGCGATGAACGTCACCAGGCCGGTGATCGTCAGCGCGGTCTTGTAGGCCGGGCTTACCTGGGATCGCCCGAACCAAAAGAACAAGGTGGCGGCGGCCATGGTCGCCACCGTGAACGAGAACGCGTTGTATACAAGGTAGTACTGGCCGGCTGTGATCTCTTCCATAAGGTCCTCCCAACCTATTGCGAGCGCTAAGGGGACGCGCTCGCGGACACACATAGAAAGATCGGCCGCCGGGTCCAACGCTTTGACAGCGTTTTTTCACAATTCGGCCTTATTTTGTCTGTCAGACTGCAGTGGTGTGGTGCTGGAGTACAGTATTGCCACGTCAATACAAGGTATTCTTTTGCCACACGCTTACCGCATTACCGGCCAGTCCTCACGCCGCCAGGCGGCGTCCCAGAACATCCACTCGTACTGCGTGGTGCGCATGAAGGCGTGGTGCATCGCGTCTACCTCACCCGGCCCGGCGGCGCTCGCGGCCGCGTCCACATGACCGATCACGGCCTTCACCGCATCGCCGAAGCCCTCGTCGGCGTAGGTGTCGATCCACGCGCGGTACGGGTTGTCCGCGCCCGCTTCGGCGTCGATCCGCTTGCCGACCTCCCAGTAGACCCAGAAGCACGGCAGGATCGCCGCGACGAGCGCGCCGTAGCTGGCGGTCTGCGCCAGCGCGAGCATGTAGCTGGTGTAGGCCAGACAGGTGGGGCTGGGCTCGGCGTGCGCGGCGGCGTCCGGATCGATGCCGAACTGGGCGAAATAGCTCGCGTGCAGGGCGCGCTCGACCTGTATCGCCTCCTGGGCCGAGCCGGAGAAGGTGAGCATGGCGTCGGAGTCCGGCGCTTTCACCGCCGCCGCGGCGAGCGCACGCGCATACCCGGCGAGGTAAAGGGAGTCCTGAACCACGTACGTCTTGAAGACGTCTTGATCGAGATCGCCGCGGCTGAGCGCGCGGTTGAAGTCCATCTCCTGGATGGTCTCGATCAGTTTGGCGTTGCGCGACCAGGCGTCGGCGCTGAAGGGCATGAGGTCGGCTCCGTTCGCTAGGGACATGGGGGTTGCGGCCTGCAGGCTTATCCGGCCACGACCTGACGCCACAGCGTGATCAAGATCGCGCCTTGAATCCACAACGGGACGGCGAAACTCGTCGCGCCGAAAACCGCCGCGATCAGCAACATCACCAGGCGCAACGGCATACGCACCGCGGCGTCCAGCCGTTCGCGCCGCGTGGACCAGCGCGCGCCCATCACTTCGGAAAGATCGGTGAACCCGCCGCGTAGCAGCAGCACCGCTATCCAGACGATCGAGACCGCCCACACCCAGACCATGATGCGGATCCAGGTCTGGATCGCCTCGCTCTGAAGAAGGCTTGCAAGATCGATATCGGGCACTGAGGCGCTCCGGAGGCTGTTCGC
>CAZKBB010000021.1:5041-19556 GCA_964550935.1 uncultured Caulobacterales bacterium | reverse complement strand
TGCGCCGCTCGGCGTGACGGTGGAGGATTTTCTGGCCGACGGTCAGGGCGATCTCACCGCGCTCGGCCTTGCGGTCAACGGCTATTACGACTTCGACACCGGCTCCCCGCTCGGCCTCTATGTCGGCGCCGGCGCCGGGTTCGAAAACGTCGAGCTAGACTTCTCGCCAAGCGACACCGCGGTGCTGGACGACGACGAGACGGTTGCGTTCGGCCAGGTGATGGCCGGCGGGGACTTTCCCGTCGCCGACAACGCCGAGCTCTATGGCGGCTATCGCTACCGCGTCAGCGAGGACGTGGAGACGGACGTGTCGATCGTGCCCGCCAATCTGGACGTGGAGAACGACGCCCACATCCTGGAGGTCGGCGTGCGCTACAGCTTCTAGGCTGAGCTTCGTCAATTGAACGCCGTGACGCCCCGCCGGTCCGCCGGCGGGGCGTTTCCGTCCGCGCGCACGGCTTGCGTAGGCGGTCTCGGCTTCTATGGTCCTCGCCGATCAACGCTTTCAACGTTTCAGGAGCCAGCATATGCGCGCCCTCGTCTGCAAGGAGTTCGCCCCTTACGACCAGCTGACCGTGGAGGACGTGCCCGAGCCCGATCTCGCCGAAGGCATGGTCATGGTCGATGTGAAGGCCGCCGGGGTGAACTATCCCGACATCCTTCTGGTGGAGGGCAAGTACCAGATGAAGCCGGAGACGCCCTTCGTGCCCGGCATGGAGGCGTCCGGCGTGGTCTCGAAGGTCGGCCCCGGCGTCCAGGGCGTCGAGGAGGGCCAGCGCGTCATCGTGGCGACCATGCTCGGCGCGTTCGCTGAGAAGGTCCCCGCCCCGGCGATGCAGCTCGTGCCCATGCCCGACGCGATGAGCTTCGACGAGGGCGCGGCCCTGACCACGATCTACGGCACCAGCTATCACGCGCTGAAAGATCGCGCCGCCCTGAAGGAGGGCGAGACGCTGGTGGTGCTCGGCGCTGCGGGCGGGGTGGGCCTGGCCTCGGTCCAGCTCGGCAAGGCGATGGGCGCGAAAGTGATCGCGTGCGCCAGTTCCGCCGACAAGCTGAAGGTCGCCGAGGAGGCCGGCGCGGACGCGGTGATCAACTACTCCGAAGAGGATCTGAAAGCCCGCATCCGCGAGCTGACCGACAACAAGGGCGCGGACGTGGTCTACGACCCCGTCGGCGGCGATTTCGCCGAGCCGGCGCTGCGCGCGACGGGCTGGGGCGCGCGCTATCTGGTGGTGGGTTTCGCGGCCGGGCCGATTCCGAAGATCGCGCTCAATCTCGCGCTTTTGAACAGCCGCGACATCATGGGCGTGTTCTGGGGCGCCTGGGTCGGGCGCAATCCGCGCGCGAACGCCCAGAACATGAAAGAGCTGTTCGATCTCTATGAGGCCGAAAAGATCAAGCCGCGCATCTCGGCGGCCTATCCGCTGGACGATTTCAAGAGCGCGTTCGGCGACATCATGGGCCGCAAGGTCAAGGGCAAGGTCGTGCTGAACCCTTGAAGCCGCAGCGCGGCCGCGGCGGGCTCAAACCAGCTTCGGCTTGGGGTGCTCGCCGCGGATCATCACGGTCTCGATCTCGGAGAACTCCGTGGGCTGGACGTAATCCTTGCGGAACCAGGGATAGCGCGAGCTGTCGAAGATCTCGCGCAGCCAGTCGAGCACTTTGCGCACGCGCGTCACCCGGCGCTGGTCGGGGTGGTAGACCACCCACAGGCGCAGCGCGACGCGCAAATCGAGATCGAGATGCACGATCGAGGGCTCGATATGGGCGAGATAGGTCGGCGCCATCGCGATCGTGGAGCCTGAGCGCAGCGCGGAGAACAGCACCGCCGAGCTGTCCGTGGTCAGCGAGGGCTTCATCATCTGCTTGATCGCCTGGGCCTCGTCCGGCCAGTCGTCGCGCTGGTGGCGATAGCTGACCAGATCCGCAATGCGGTGGTTCAGCGTGTCCGCGAGCCCTTGCGGCGGCCCGTACGTCTCCAGATAGGCGTGGGAGGTGAAGGGCACGTAGTGCAGCGTCGCCAGCTCGCTCGCCACCAGATGCATCTTCTTGGTCTCTTCGGTCTGCAGCACGATGTCGGCGGCGGCGTGCTGCTCGCTTTCGTGCTCCAGCTTGGTCATCAGCTCCAGGCGAATGCGCGGATTGGCCTCCACGAAGCCGGCGAGATGGCGCCCGATCCAGTAGCCTGCGATCCCGTCCGGCGCGGCGATGCGCACCGTGCCGGTCTCGGCCTTGTCGGCCTGCTGGGCCAGGCGGTGAATATCATCCGCGGTGGACTGCATGGTCTGGACCTGCGTCCAGATGCGTTCGCCCACATCGGTCAGCTCCACCCCGTCCGCCCCGCGGGTGACCAGACGCGCGCCGATGCGCGTCTCCAGCGCCTCCAGGCGGCGGCTGACTGTAGGCTGGCCGACGCCCAGCTTGCGCGCGGCGCGGTTCATCGACCCAGCCGAAACCAGGGCGTGGAACACGCGCAGGTCATCCCAATCGAACACGACAGCCGCTCCAGACGCTTAGGCGCCGCGAAAACCGAATAGGGCCCATTCGAACTTCGCTGGGGGCGCAAATGACCGAATTCGCTAAGATTTGATTAACAAATCGGGTGGGTCATGGGTTATCACAAACAGCACGCGTTTGCGACGGCGTCCGAACGTGTGCTGAACGAAAAGTTGCGGGCGTTGTTCGCCCGGCGCGGTTTCGAACCGGCCCGTGAAAGGGTCGAGGTCGACGCCGCGCTCAGCGTGGGCTCCGACACGCTCGGCGGCGGGCTCGTCCCGGCTGAGACCGTGCTCGCCTGCGAAGCGCGCACCGGGCGATGCTTTTACGTTCGCCGCGACGACGCCGGCGAAATCGAAGGCTTCATCGCTCTGCTTTACCTCAGCAAGGCGGGATACGAGGCGCTCATGCGCGGGCGGTTCGATCCGTCAGCGCCGAAAATGCGCCACCTCACCGACGGCCCCGACGAGCCCGCCGAGGCCATCTACGTGTGGTGCCTGGCCGCCCGTTCGCACGAAGGTCGCCGCGCCCTGGTGCGCGCCGTCACTGAGGCGCGCCGGCGCGCCTTCCCCCACATCGCCCTGTTCGCCCGGCCCGTCAGCCGGGAGGGCCGAATGATGACCGCGGCGCTGGATGCGCCGAACGGTCCGGCCGCCTTCCTGGGCTGGGTGCCGATCGCGCCGGCGCAGGCGGACGATGCCGACGCCGAGCCAAGCGCATCCGACGCCGAGATACCCCACAAGGAGACGAGCGATGGACGGTTCGAGGCCTGACGAGTTTTCCGGCGGCGAACCCGCCCCGGTGACCATCCGCGTCGCGCGGACGATGGACGACTTTCACAAGGTCACCGTCGTGCGCACCAAGGTCTATATGGTCGAGCAGGGCTGCCCCTATGAGGAGGAGTTCGACGGCAACGATCTATCCGGCGCCACACACATGATCGCCGAGCAGGCCGGCGAACCGGTCGCGTGCCTGCGCATCCGCTGGTTTGCGAACTTCGCCAAGATCGAGCGGATCTGCGTTCTGCGCTCGCACCGCAAGACCAAGCTGGGTGTGGAGCTGCTTTACGCGGCCGTCGAGATGATCCGGCGCAAGGGCTACACCAAGCTCATCGGTCAGATCCAGGAACACCTGGCCGAGCACTGGACGCGCTTTGCGAACCTCAGCGTTCGGACCCATCGCCCGCGTTTCGCCTTCTCAGATCGCGTATACATTGAGGTTGAGGGGCTCTATGATCTGCACCCTCAGGCGGTGACCGACGAGAGCGAACCCCTCGTCATCGACCGTCCCGAAGGCGAATGGGATCGACCGGGCCCGCTCGATCGATCCGTCGCCCGGGGCGCGCAAGCCGCCGGAGCGGTCTGAGCCCGGCCCGGCGCGGCTTGGAGCCGCGCTCATCAATCGTGCGCAGAACGCGCGCACCGGCGCCAAAACGCAGAATGCGGAGGTTATGATGGGACTCGGGATGCCCGTTCTTCTTTGCGTGGACTTGCAGATGGAGTTCATCGCGCCCGGACGGCCCTGGGCCGATCCGGACGGCGACGAGATCGCGGCGCGCTGCGCAGACGTGCTCGACAACGCGCGCCGGTCCGGCTGGGCCATCGTCCACACCCAGCTCCACCGGGGCGGGCCGATGCTGGAGGGCGACGGGCTTCCCGCCTCGATCCCCGGCTGCGCGCCCAAACCCGGGGAGGTGGTTTTGAAACGCGCCGGGGTGTCGGCCTACGCCCATCCGGACATGGACGGCGTGATGGCCGGCTGCATCGCCGAAGGCGCGGTCATGATCGGTTTCACCGCTCCGATGTCGCTGACCACAACGCTCTACGACGCCGAGGACCGCACCCATCAGCTCGCCCTGCTCGAAGAGGCGTGCGGCTCGGCCCATGTGGGCGAGTGGGGCGCGGAGCATACCCGCGCGCTGTGCATCGCGACCGCGCGCAAGCTCCACCGCGCCGCCACGCTTCATGACTTCGACGGCGCTCTCGGCCGACCGCTCGAGGCGACCCGCGCCCGGGCTTAAGCCCCGTTCAGCGACTGACGCGGAACTCGCGCGCCCAGGCGCTCTCCACCGAGTGCTTCAGGCGCAGATGCTCGGGCTCCTTGGCCGCCTCCGCCGGCGTGGAGGCCCGCACGTCGCCGCGCAGCGCCAAGCGCGTCGTGCGGCACTGCATCAGGGGCACCGAGGGCGTGCCGCGCGCACTGCGCCGTCGGGCGCGGTCCACACGAACGGCGCGTTCACGCGCGCTGCGAAGCGGTCTGACTCCGCCACCCCGCTGAAGATCGTGACCGGCACCTCAAAATGGTTGAGCGGGTGGGTGAAGAGCAGCGACACCCCCTCCGGCGCGCGCATGCGCCAGGGAAGGTTCCACTTCCGCGGCAGGACCGGCCCGAAGGGCGGGCTCGGCGCGCCGATCTGCTCGGGCGTGTGCGCGCCGAGCTGCGCGAACGTCGCCTGTGGATGCTGGCGGATATGTAAATCGCCCTTCTCGGTGCGATTGGTCGTGACGTCGAAAGACAAGGGGATGATGAAGCCCGCCGAGAAAGCGTCGGTCACAGGCATGCAGGCCGTCACCGTGAGGCCGGGCAGCCCGTCCTCCATCGGCGTCTCGGTGTTGCGCGGCAGCCAGCGGAACCCGTCCGGCGCATACTCGCCGAGCGGACGCGGCGGCCCCAGACGCACGGCCTCCTCGGGCGTGCAGAGAACAACGGTCGTCTGCGTCTACGAGGGGGCGCCGTCCGGCGCGGCCGTTGCGTCCTGGGCGTTTATGGTCGGCGGCTCTCCGGTCCTGCGAACTTGTAAGGGCCTGCGCGCGCGTGGTTCTCTTCGCGCCTGACGTCAGTATTCCGGGAGCGCCTCCATGGTTCAAGCTTTCACCGCCATCGCCGCCGCCGGGCTTTTCGCCGCCGGCGCCGCCGCCCAGAGCGAGACCGCCCAAAGCCAGATTGGGGAGGCGCGCTGGGCGATCGTGATCCACGGCGGCGCAGGCGTGATCGAACGCGACGCCATGGATGCGGCGACCGAGGCCGCCTATCGCGGCGCGATGGAGGACGCCGTGCGCGCCGGCGGGCTTATGCTCGAGAGCGGGGCGGACTCGATCGATGTCGTCGAGGAGGTCATCCGCACTTTTGAGGATGACGAGAAATTCAACGCCGGGCGCGGCGCGGTCTTCACCTCTGAAGGCCGAAATGAGCTCGACGCCTCGATCATGCGCGGTTCAGACGCTGCGGCCGGCGCGGTCGCGGCGGTCACGACCGTGCGCCATCCCATCACGCTGGCCCGCCGGGTGATGGAGCAGAGCCCGCACGTCATGCTGATTTCGGACGGGGCCGAAGCCTTCGCAGCCGAGCAGGGCATGGAGGCGGTCGATCCGGCCCACTTCTTCACCGAGCGCCGCTGGCGCTCCATGCAGCGCGCGGTCGACGAGATGGGCCTGCCCGCGCCCTCGCGCCCGAGCTATGCGCCCGCGCCGGAGGCGATCGAGGAGGGCTCGCTCGACCGGCTGGAGCGCGAGAAGGCGTTCGGCACGGTCGGCGTCGTCGCTCTGGACGTCTCAGGCGTGGTGGTCGCGGGCACCTCCACCGGGGGCACCACCGCCAAGCGCTGGGGCCGGGTGGGGGACTCGCCCATCATCGGGGCGGGGACCTATGCGTTCGACCAGTGCGGGGTCTCAGCGACCGGGACGGGCGAGTACTTCATCCGCGCCAACGCCTCGGCGCGGTTGTGCATGCTCGCCGAGGATCGCTCGCTCGCCGGGCTCGATCCGGCCGAACGCGGCGCGCGCGCGGCCGAAGGCGCGATCGCGGCGGTCGAAGCGCTGGGCGGCGACGGCGGCGTCGTGGCGCTCGTCGACGGCGCGCCGGTTTGGGCGTTCAACACGCCTGGCATGTACCGGGCGTCCTGGGCGCAAGGCGCCGAGCCGGTCGTGTCCATCTTCGGCGACGAGGACTGATCATGGCCCACGGGGCGCGGCGCCTTCACAAGCTGTTTTACACCCCGCTCCTGGAGGTCGACCTTTCCGGCGAAACGGGGATGATCGAGGGGCTGAAGTCCGCCGTCGAGGCCAATCGCGCCGCCTCGCCCGGCGTCACCCGGTCGAACGTGGGCGGTTGGCACTCCGACACCGAGATGTTGCGCTGGGGCGGCGAGCCGGCGCTGGCGCTCGGCCGTCACGTGATGGAGAACGCGCTCCCGCACACCAACGACAACGGCGCGCGCGGGAGCCGGCCGCGCTTCGTGTTCAATGTGGAGATGTGGGCGAACGTCTCCCCGCCCGGCGCCTCGAACGAGGCGCACGCCCACCCCAACGCCTTCTGGTCGGCGGTGTTCTTCGTCGATGACGGCGGTGCGAGCGAGGACGGCCATCTGGTCCTGCTCGATCCACGCTTTCCGCTGGCCCAGATGTACAACTCCGACCTGGTCTTCGTGGACGACGAACGCCGCATCCCGGAGTCGAGCCATCGCGTCACCCCGAGCCCGGGCAAGCTCGTCATCTTTCCAAGCTGGCTGATGCATCTGGTCCGGCCGCACTCCGGACCGCGCGACCGGATCTCGATCGCGATCAATGTCGTGGTGACCCCGGCCCCGCCACCGACACAACCGCAACCCCAGGCCCCGCCCGGCGGGGCGCGCTTCAGCGGCTTCTAGCCCGGCCTTCCAATTAGTTTCAGATGTAACTAAATTCCAACCGCGTTCGCGGACATTGGAGATCGAGCATGGCCCGCAAGTGGATTCACGCCAGCCGCGTTGAAGGAAACGCCTCGCGCCAGGCGCACGCCGACTTCCCCGAGGAGGGCCCATACGAGCGCGAGATGTCGAAGGAGGGCTTTTTCGGCCCGGCCGCCTTTCTCCACCACAAGCGCCCGCCGACCGGCTGGAGCGATTTCGAGGGGCCGCTGAAACCGCGCGCCTTCGATCTGACCAAGCTGAACATCGCCGAACCTTCCCCCTGGGGCTCGGCGGCCGTGCTGCACAACGCCGCGACCGATATCCGCTTCTGGAAGCTGGACCAGGCCATGGAACGCCTGGCGCGTAACGGCGACGGGGACCAGCTGCTCTTCATCCATGACGGCGACGGCGCGCTGTTCTGCGACTTCGGCCATCTGGCCTATGAGGCCGGGGACTACATCGTCCTGCCGCGCGGGACGATGTGGCGGCTGGCCCCCTCACGCCCGACCGCGGTCTTGATGGTGGAGGCGACGAACACTCACTACACCCTGCCGGAAAAGGGCCTCGTCGGCCCGCACGCCATCTTCGATCCGGCCGTGCTCGACGTGCCGGCGATGGACGAGGCGTTCAGGGCCCAGCAGGGCGATGAAGACCACGAATGGGTCGTCGAGGTGAAAAAGCGCGGCCAGGTCAGCCGCATCACCTATCCGTTCAATCCGCTGGACGCGGTGGGCTGGCACGGCGAGCTGCACCCGGTGCGGCTCAACGTGCGCGACATCCGCCCGCTGATGAGCCACCGCTACCACCTGCCGCCGAGCGCGCACACGACCTTCCTGTCGGACCGCTTCGTGGTGTGCACCTTCGCCCCGCGCCCGTTCGAGACCGATCCGGGCGCTTTGAAGGTGCCGTTCTTCCACAACAACGATGATTACGACGAGGTGCTGTTTTACCACGCCGGCGACTTCTTCAGCCGCGACAACATCGACGCGGGCATGATGACCTTCCACCCGTCCGGCTTCACCCACGGGCCCCATCCCAAGGCCCTGAACAACATGCTCGAACAGTCCAAGCCCGCCACCGACGAGTACGCGGTCATGATCGACACGCGCGACCCGCTCGAGGTGGGCGAGGGCGCGGCGAGCGTGGAGAACGCCGCCTACGTGGACAGCTGGAAGCCGAAGGCGGCGGAGTAGGCCGCCGCGGCGCGCGAGTGCGGGACCCGAAGACCATGTCGATCGATGCGATCAAGGCTGATCCCGCCTGGCGGCTCGACCGGTTCGACCGGAACGGCGCGGCGAGCGTGTTCGTGCGCGCGCCGCGTGATCGCATCGCCCAGACCCCGTTCCTCGACCGTCGCTGGCGCACCCCCGACGACGAGGCGGTCGCGATCGAGACCCGCGCACTGGACGGCGCCGTCGACAACGTCCCGACGCCGGCCTTTATCTGGCACAGCGCGTTCTGCTGCTCCACGCTTCTGGCCGGGCTTCTGGACAAGCCCGGCGCGGCGCTGCCCGTGCGCGAGCCGGACGTTTTGATGACCGTGGCCAACGTGAAGCGCAATCAGGGCGGCGAGGCCGCGCGCCGGCTTCTCGACCCGGTGCTCAAGCATGTCGCACGCGGTTACACGCCCGGCGAGCGCGCGGTCATCAAGCCGACCAATCTGGCCAATGCGATCATGGGCGACTGCCTCGCGGTGCGCTCCGACGCCAAGGCGATCCTTCTGACCTCCAGCCTTGAGGCCTTCCTGGTCTCCATCGCCAAGAAGGGCGAGGCGGGCCGGGCGTTCGCACGCCTGATGTACACGATCTTCGCCATGGACGGGCGCGCGCCGAACCTGTCCGAGCTGGAGCTTATGCGCGCTTCGGACCTGCAGATCGCGGCCCTCGTCTGGCACATGCAGATCGCCGAAATGAACGCGGCGGCGCGCTCGGCGCCGGGGCGCACCGCCTGGCTCGACGGGGACGCCTTCCTCGCCGCGCCGGAGGACACGCTGAACCGGATCGACGTCTTCTTCGGTCTGGGGCTCGGCGCGGACTTCGCCAAGCAAGCCGCGTCCGGTCCGGCCATGACCCGCAACGCCAAGTCCGGCGAGGCCTACGGCGCGGGCGACCGCGCCTCGGAGACCGAACGCGTGCGCGCGGCGCTCGGCGAGGATCTGCCGCGTATCGCCGAATGGAGCCGCCAGGTCTTCCCCGACACCCCGCGCGGCGATCCGGTCAGCCCGGCGCTCGCCGCCGCCTGAGCCTTTTGAAAGGACCTCCCCCATGAAACTCGCAACGCTGAAATCCGATGCGCGCGACGGGCGCCTCGTGGTGGTCTCCAAGGACCTCGCCTGGTGCGCGGATGCGGGGCGCATCGCCCCGACGCTGCAGGCCGCGCTCGATGACTGGGCGCGCTGCGAGCCGGAGCTGCGCACGCTCGCCGAGCAGCTGGAGCGCGAGACGATCCCGCGTGAGCGCTTTCACGAGCACGAGGCGATGAGCCCGTTGCCGCGCGCGTTTCAGTGGGCGGACGGCTCGGCCTACGTCAATCACGTGGAGCTGGTGCGCAAGGCGCGCGGGGCGGAACTGCCAGACAGCTTCTGGGAGGACCCGCTGATGTACCAGGGCGGGTCGGACAAGTTCCTGTCGCCGCGCGAGCCGATCCCGCTCGAAGACGACGCCTTCGGCTGCGATTTCGAGGCCGAGGTCGCCGTGGTCACCGGCGATGCGCCCCAAGGGGTGAAGCCGGGCGAGGCGGGCGAGGCGATCCGGCTCATCATGCTCGTCAACGACGTCTCCCTGCGCGGGCTGATCCCGCCTGAGCTCGCCAAGGGGTTCGGCTTCTTCCAGTCCAAGCCGCCAACCGCGTTCTCACCGGTCGCCGTCACGCCGGACGAGCTCGGCGAGGCCTGGGACGGCGCCAAGGTCCATCTGCCGCTGCGCTCCTGGCTGAACGGTGAGAAGTTCGGCGAGCCGGACTGCCACGTGGACATGACGTTCGACTTTCCAAAGCTCGTCAGCCATGTGGCCAAGACCCGCCCGCTCACTGCGGGCACGATCGTGGGCTCGGGCACGGTGTCGAACAAGCTGGACGGCGGGCCCGGCAAGCCGGTGGCCGAAGGCGGCAAGGGCTATTCCTGCATCGCTGAGATCCGCATGATCGAAACGATCTATGACGGCGAGCCGAAAACCCGCTTCATGCGCCCCGGCGACACGGTGCGGATCGAGATGACCGACGCCGACGGCAAATCCATCTTCGGCGCGATCGAGCAGGACGTGGTGCGCTACGCGCCGTGATCATCCGCGTCGCGGCGCGGCGGGCGGCGGAGGACCAGCGTGATGTACGCAAGCAAGCCGAACCCGAGCAGGCTGAACACGAGGCTCACCAGGCTGATCGCAAGGGCGAAGTCCATGGGCTCGATCCCTATAGGCTTCGACGAGCGAGGGCGGGCGCGTGAACGCGCAAGGTCGCACCTGTGCCCACGAACATAATAGCGGTGAAGATCAGCACCAGGTAACTCGCCAACAGGCCGGGCGGCGTAGTCGCGCCCTGGAACGCGAGGCCGACGATCGCGCCCGTGACGAGGCCGCCGCCGACCGTCATGGCCAGCTCGCCGAGCGCCTCCAATCCCCGTCGATACAGATGCGTCTGAACGGCCATGTCGCAGACTACTCGCCTGTTAGGAGAGGCGCGCAAGCCCCGCATTGCCGGCCCGGCGCGCCCATGCTCTGTTCGGCGCGCAGTCGGTGAAGGGGCGAGGGTGTTGAGCGAGAACCGGATTTACGAACGCGTGTGCATCGTCGGGGCGGGCCTTGTCGGGTCCTCGCTGGCCAGGGCCTTGAAGCGCGCCGGCGCCGTCGGAGAGGTCGTGGTGTTCGACGCTGACGGCGATGTGCGCACGCGCGCGCTCGAGCTTGGCTTCGCCGACGCCGCGCCGGACACGCTGGGCGAAGCGGCCGCCGGCGCCGACCTTGTCGTGATCGCCACGCCCATGGGCGCGATCGAAGGCGTGGTTGAGGCGCTGAAGGCCTGTCTCGCGCCCGGCGCGACGGTGACGGACGTCGGCTCTGTGAAGGGCCCGGTGGCCGCGCTCGCCGATCACCTGTTCGAGGACGTGTTCTTCATCCCCGGCCATCCGGTCGCCGGCACGGAGAACTCAGGCCCCGACGCGGGTTTCGCCGAGCTGTTCGACGGGCGCTGGTGCATCCTGACCCCGTTCGATTATCTCGACAGCGACTATGAGGCGGCCGTGGCCCGCCTGACGCGCATGTGGGAGGCGTGCGGCTCGCGCGTGGAGACGATGAGCCCGTCCCACCATGACATCGCGCTGGCGGTCACCAGCCACATCCCGCACCTTTTGGCCTTCACGCTGGTGGGCGCGGCCGATGATCTGGAGACCGTCACCGAAAGCGAGATCGTGAAATATTCCGCTGGCGGGTTTCGCGACTACACCCGCATCGCCGCGTCCGATCCGGTGATGTGGCGCGACATCTTCCTGTCCAACAAGGAGGCGGTGCTGGAGGTGCTGGGCCGCTTCACCGAGGACCTGATCGGGCTGCAGAAGGCGATAAGGCGCGGGCAGGGCGAGCACCTGTTCGACAGCTTTGATCGCGCCCGGCGCCTGCGCGCCGCGGTGAAGGCGGCCGGCCAGGAATAGCCGCCTACCAGCGCTAGTTTGCGCCCGCCGCGCCGGACTTCATCACGTAGCGCACGCCGTCGAAGGTCTCGAAGCGCTCCTTGATCTCGGGATGGCCGACCAGGCCGTTATGGGCGTCCGGCAAGAGGTTTTGCTCGGAAACGTAGGCGACGTAGTAGCTCTTCTCGTTCTCCGCGAGCAGGTGGTAGAACGGCTGATCCTTGTGCGGGCGGATCTGCTCGGGAATGGAGAGCCACCACTCCTCGGTGTTGGCGAACTCCGGGTCCACGTCGAATACGACCCCGCGGAACGGGAACATGCGGTGGCGGACTACGTCGCCGATAGTGAATTTCGCAGTGCGTTCGCGTGTCATCGCCTCGCCCTCTCGTGCGCGGTTGAAGACATAGGCGGCGCACACGCGCCCGCAAACGCGCCTGCGCGGCGGCTTCCTCAGCCGCAACGACGTGTTATGGTGTTTGCAAGCAAGAAACGCGCCCGGCGAACGCCGCGCGCCGCCGGCGGATCCTCAGCGCATCGCTCTCCTTTAACGGACCGCGGGCGCTGCGTCCGCAGATCACGGCTGCGCCGTCGCCCGGGCGAAGAAAAGGATCCGCGTCATGGGACAGGACGCGAGCGGCGCCGCGTCTGATCGCGGCGGCGCCAAATCGTCAGGCGGGCGCAGCGACCCGCCGCGCAGGCGGAGCGATGAACCGCTCTACGCGGCGGTCGATCTCGGCACCAATAACTGCCGTATGCTGGTCGCACGCCGCATCGGCGCCGGCTTTCGCGTGGTCGACGCCTATTCGCGCATCGTGCGGCTGGGCCAAGGGCTCGCCGGCACCGGTGCGCTCTCCGACGAGGCGATGGACCGGGCCGTCGAGGCGCTTGGCGTGTGCGCCGAACGCATGCGCCGCAAGGGCGTGGCGCGTTCGCGCTGCGTGACCACCGAGGCCTGCCGTGCGGCCGCGAACGGGGATGCCTTCCTGCATCGCGTGCGTGAGGAGACCGGGCTTGAACTTGAAGTGATCACCGCTGAGGAGGAGGCGCGCCTGGCCGTCCAGGGCAGCGTCGACCTGCTCGAACCCGATCTCGACGCGGCGATCGTGGTTGATATCGGGGGCGGCTCGACGGAGCTGTGCTGGGTCGACATCGCCGAATGGCGCCGCCGCGGCGGGCCTCAGTCCGGCGGATGGCCGCCGCTTCGCGGCTGGACCACCATGGCGGTGGGGGTCGTCACCCTGGCCGAGCGCTTCCCCGAGCCACGCGGCGGCGACGCGGTCGAACGCGCGGCCTGGTACGCCGGCATGAAGGCCTATGCGGCTGAGCAGCTGAAAAGTCCGCGCGGGGCGCGGCGTCTTCGCCCCCTGTTCGAGGCGGGCAAGGCGCACATGATCGGCACCTCCGGCACGGTGACCTCCGTGGCCGGGGTGCACCTGAACCTGCCGCGCTATGATCGCGCGAAGGTGGACGGGTTGAGTCTGACCCATGATGAGGCCCGCGCAGCGTGCGACCGGCTTTCAAGCAAGGACTTCGCCCGTCGCGCCGCCGAACCCTGCATCGGCCAGGACCGCGCCGATCTGGTGCTGGCCGGCTGCGCGATCCTGGAGGCGGTGATGGACGCCTGGCCGACACCTAATCTGCGCGTGGGCGACCGGGGTCTGCGCGAGGGCATGCTGCTCAATCTGATGCGGCGCAAGCGCCGGCGCGGCGGTCGCCGCTCGGGCGGATCCAAAGCGGCGGGAGACGGGTCATGAGCCAGGGCGGCGGCGATTCCGAAGACGGCGGGGGCGAGCGCCGTCGCCGTCGCCGGTCCGGCCCGATCAAGAAGGGCGGCGATGCGCGCGCGGCCAAGCAGTTCCACGAGCGTGTGAAGACCGCGCGCGGGCGCAAGCTCTCCTCGAAGAACTGGCTGGAGCGCCAGCTGAACGACCCTTACGTGCGCCGCGCGAAGTCGGAGGGCTATCGCTCGCGCGCCGCGTTCAAGCTGATCGAGCTGGACGACAAGTTCCCCATCCTCAAGCCCGGCGCGCGCGTGGTCGATCTGGGCGCCGCGCCCGGCGGCTGGATCCAGGTGGCGCTGCAGCGCGGCGCTTCGCAGGTCGTCGGCGTCGATCTTCTCGAGATCGAGCCGATCGCCGGCGCCGAGCTGATGCAGCTCGACTTCACAGAGCCAGACGCGCCCGACCGGGTGAAGGCCGCGCTCGGCGGCCCGGCGGACGCGGTGATCTCAGACCTCGCCCCCTGGACCACCGGCCACAAGCCCACCGACCATCTACGCATTATCGCGCTTGTCGAGGCCGCAGCCGAGTTCGCGCTGGAGACCTTGAAGCCCGGGGGGGGCTTCGTGGCGAAGGTTTTCCAGGGCGGGGCAGAAGGCGAACTTCTCGAACGCCTCAAGCACCGCTTCGAAAAAGTCCGCCACGCCAAACCCGACGCCAGCCGCTCCGAAAGCGCCGAAACCTACCTCGTCGCGCTCGGCTTCAAGGGCTGAGCCCCTAAAGCCCGGGCGGGCGGCGGCCGGCGATGAGGTCGGCGAGGACGTCGGGGTCCTGGACGTCGAGTTTTTCGAACGGACCCATCACGGAGAGCCCGTCCGGCGGCTCGACCCGGCCGAGCGTGCGCGCGGTGAGCAGCACGATGGGCGCGGTGATCCCCGCCTCGGCGAGCCTCGGCAGGGTGTCTGAGAAATCCAGATGCGGCGGCACGCGGCGATCGAGAAAGATCATGTCGAA
>CAZKBB010000021.1:0-4941 GCA_964550935.1 uncultured Caulobacterales bacterium | reverse complement strand
GGCATCAGCCATTCGAACCAGAAGGTCGCCCCGGTCCCCTCCTCAGGGGCGAGCCCGATCCGGCCGCCGGCGAGCTCGACGAGCTCGCGCGAGATGGCCAGGCCCAGCCCGGCGCCGTCATGGGCGCGCGCAGCGGAATCGTCGGCCTGCGCGAAGCGGTCGAAGATCGTCTCGCGATGGGCCTCGCTCACGCCCGGTCCGGTGTCGGCCACGGTGAAGCGCACGATCTCCGGCCGCGCGCCGGGCTCGATGGCGATGCGCACCGATCCGGTTTCGGTGAATTTCACCGCGTTGCCGGCCAGATTGATCAGGACCTGGCGGATGCGCTTCTCATCGCCGATCCGGCGGCGGGTCAGGCGCGCGTCGATCGCGGTGTCGAGCGCCAGCCCCTTGCGCTCGGCCTGGGCCGCGACGGTGCTGCGCGCCGCGTCCAGCACCTCGGCGAGATCGAGCGGGGCGGGATCGAGCTCCAGGCGCCCGGCTTCGATGCGCGAGATGTCGAGCACGTCCTCGATGATGGCCAGGAGCGCGCGGCCGGACTGCTCCAGCGTGGAGAGATAGCCGCGCTGGCGCGCGTCCAGGTCAGAGCGCGCGAGCAGCTGGGCCATGCCCATGACCCCGTTGAGCGGCGTGCGGATCTCGTGGCTCATATTGGCCAGGAAGCGCGACTTGGCTTCGTTGGCGGCCTCGGCGGCCTTGCGGCTCTCCTCCAGAAGACGCTCGTGCGCCTTGCGCTCGGAGATGTCCTGGAAGGTGCCGCACATGGCCACCGCGCGGCCCTTCGCGTCGCGCTCTATCACCCGGCCGAAGGACTGGGTCCAGATCGCACGGCCGTCGGCGTGGAGGTAGCGCGCTTCGATGATGTAGCTGTCCGCGCGCCCGGTCATGTGTTCGAAGATCGCCGCGATGACGCGGTCGCGGTCGTCTTGATGGATGTGCGCGGCGTATTCCGCGCCGTCCATCTCGATGTCCGCATCGCCCCTGCCCAGCATCGAAACGCACTTGGCGGAAAAGTAGATGCGGTCCTCCAGCGGGCGGTAGGTCCAAACGCCCACGTCGGCCGCCTCGGTGGCCGACTGCAGCCGTGCTTCGCTTTCCTTCAGCGCAGCGCGCGCGGCCTCGAGGGCTTCGGCGCGCTCCACGTCTTCGGTCACGTCCTGGAACGTGCCGGCGAGCTTGGCCGGCGCCCCGTCCGCGCCGGTAACCGCCCGTCCGGTCGCGCGCACCCAGATGCGGCGCTTCTTCGCCGTGATCAGCGGGAGGGTGATCGACCAGGCCTCGCCGGTCTCCATGCCGCGTTCGACGGCCTCTTCGATTTCATGGCGGCGCTCGGGCGCGTAGAAGCCGATCGCGCTTTCCAGATCCGGCGTGAAGGCGTCGTCGACTTCATGGATGCGCCGCGTGCGCGTGTCCCAGCGCACGGTCTTGGAGGCGAGATCCAGCTCCCAGCCGCCGACGCCGGCAAGCTCCGCGGCCTGGTCCAGGCGCTGATGCGACTCCTCAAGCCGCGCGCGCAGGCGCAGCGTCTCGGTGACGTCCGAGGCGGCGAAATACACGACTCGATCCGGCCCCGTTCGCGCTTTCCATTCGATATGCAGATGCGCGCCAGACGCCGTACGGCAGCGGTTGATGAAGCCGCGAACTTGTTGATCGTCTTGAAGCTGCGACAGCGTGTGCTGGGTCGCCTCATGGTCGTCCGGGTGCACGAAGTCGAGCACGCGCGCGCCTTCCAGCTGTTCCAGCGGGTAGCCGAGCGTGCCCGCCCAGGCCTTGCTCAGACGCAGGAAACGCCCATCCCGGCTCGCCGCGCCCAGCAAAACGGGGGCGAGGTCGAAAAGGCCTGCAGACCGGTCCCCATCGCCCGGCGAAACGGCGGACTTCGACGCTATGGACATGGGCGGGCTCCAGTCTGCACCGGGATTATAATACCGTCGACATGCTTACGATCGGGTTACACCGAGGAGAGCCCTTGCCAGCGCTAGGAAAAGTGTTAAAGCGGCCCCGCAAGAGACAAGGAGGCTCCCTGATGGAGATTCGCGAAGGATTAACCTTCGACGACGTGCTCTTGCAGCCCGCATCGTCAGAAGTCATGCCCGCCGACGCCGACGTGCGCACGCACGTCACCACGGGGGTCGGGCTGAACATCCCGATCATCTCCTCGGCCATGGACACGGTGACCGAGGCCGGCCTCGCCGTCGCCATGGCCCAGGCCGGCGGAATGGGCGTGATCCACCGCAACCTGACCAACGAGGAGCAGGCCGAGGAGGTCCGCCGGGTCAAGCGCTATGAGAGCGGCATGGTGGTCAATCCGGTCACGATCGCGCCGGATGCGAGCCTGGCTGAGCTTCGTGCGCTGATGGACCGGCATAAGATCTCCGGCATTCCCGTGGTCGAGGGTGGCGGGAACGGCGCCAACGGCACGCTGATCGGCATCATCACCAACCGCGACGTGCGCTTCGCCGACGATCTGAACCAGACCGTGGCGAGCCTCATGACGCGCGAGGGGCTAGTCACCGTGCGGCCCGGCGTCACCCAGGAGGAGGCGCGACGCCTGCTTCACAAGCACCGCATCGAGCGCCTCCTCGTGATCGACGATGAGGGGAGCTGCGTCGGCCTGATGACCGTGAAGGACATGGAGAAGGCCCAGGCCCACCCCAACGCGGCCAAGGACGAGCACGGCCGTCTGCGCGTCGCCGCGGCGACTACGGTGGGTGATGCGGGCTTCGAACGCGCCGAGGCGCTGATGGATGCGGGCGTCGACGTGGTGGTGATCGACACCGCCCACGGCATGTCCAAATCCGTCCTCGATCAGGTCGCGCGCATCAAAAAGGCCTCCAACCGCACCCAGGTCTGCGCGGGCAACGTGGCCAGCTATGACGGGGCGCGCGCCCTGTTCGACGTCGGCGCGGACAGCGTGAAGGTGGGCATCGGGCCCGGCTCGATCTGCACCACCCGCGTGGTGGCCGGCGTGGGCGTGCCCCAGCTGACCGCGATCATGGACGCCAAGCGCGCCAGCGAAGGCTTTGACGGCTCGATCATCGCCGACGGCGGCATCAAGTTCTCCGGCGATATCGCCAAGGCCGTGGCCGCCGGCGCCGACTGCGTGATGATGGGCTCCATGCTGGCGGGCACCGAAGAAGCCCCCGGCGAGGTCTTCCTCTACCAGGGCCGATCCTACAAGTCCTATCGGGGCATGGGCTCGGTCGGCGCGATGGCGCGCGGCTCAGCGGACCGGTATTTCCAAAAAGAGGTGACCGACCGCATGAAGCTGGTTCCTGAGGGCATCGAGGGCCAGGTGCCCTACAAGGGTCCGATCGGTCCGATCCTGCACCAGATGGTCGGCGGGCTTCGCGCGGCCATGGGCTATAGCGGCGCGCGCACCATCGCGGAGTTCCAGGAGAAGGCCGTATTCGTGCGCATCACCAACGCCGGTCTGAAGGAAAGCCACGTCCACGACGTCGCGATCACCCGCGAGGCGCCGAACTATCCCGCCCCGCGCTGACGTGACGGGCGAAGCCCCCCCTCGGTCCTGCGGACCGCTCCCCCCGCAAGCGGGGGGAGACATCCAGTCTTGTCCTCCCCCGCGAGCGGGGGAGGTGTCGGCGGAGCCGACGGAGGGGGCGTTGCATGCGTGAGGGCGGGCGCATCGCCGCCGCGATCGAGGTGCTGGACGCCGCACTCAATCAGCGTACGCCCGTTAAGGACGCCCTGCGCGACTGGTCGCGCGGCAAGCGCTATGCGGGATCCGGCGACCGGGCCTGGATCTCAGGCCTGGTGCTCGACGCGCTGCGCCGGCGCGGCTCGGCCGCCTGGGCGATGGGCGAGGAGAGCCCGCGCGCGCTTGCGATCGGCGCGCTCGGCTTTTCTTGGGGCCTCTCGGCTGAAGAGATCGATGCGATGATCGAGGCCGACACCGAGCATGGCCCTGAAGCGCTCACAGCGGCCGAGCGCGCCGGGTTGTTGCGTGACCTGGGCGCTGCGCCGCTTCATGCGGCCGCGGACATTCCCGACTGGCTGGAGAGGAGTTTCTCGCGCGCCTTCGGCGCCTCGGCCGCGACCGAGGGCCGGGCCATGGCCGCGCGTGCGCCGGTGGACCTGCGCGTCAATGCGCTCAAAGCTGATCCCGACAAGGCCTATGCGGCGGTCTCCGCCAAGATGGCGGTGGAGCGGTCCGCGCTCCTCACCGACGCCTTGCGCCTGCCCGGGACCGATCCGCGCACCAAGGCGCCGCCGGCCGACGCCATTCCCGCCTACGGCAAGGGCTGGGTGGAGGTGCAGGATCTCGGCTCACAGATCGCCGCGCTCGCCGCTGCGCCCGCCGAAGGACTTCAGGTGCTGGACTATTGCGCCGGGGCGGGGGGCAAGACGCTCGCGCTCGCGGCGCTGATGAACAATACCGGCCAGGTCTACGCCTGGGACTATGACTGGCGCCGGCTACGCGCAATCTGGCCGCGTCTGAAGCGCGCCGGCGCGCGCGACGTTCAGGTGCGCGACGGAAAGGAGGCCGAGGCGCTCGGCGACCTTGAAGCCAAGTGCGACGTGGTCTTCGTGGATGCGCCCTGCTCGGGCTCGGGCACCTGGCGGCGCAAGCCGGACTCCAAATGGCGCCTCACGTCCGAGGCGCTCAAACGCCGCCAGCAAGAGCAGACCACGGTGCTCGCCGGCGCGGCGCGCTATGTGAAGCCCGGCGGCCGGCTCGTCTACGTGACCTGCTCGGTCCTGCCGGAGGAGAACGAGGATCGCGTCGCGGCGTTTCTGGAAGCTGGATCCGGCTTTACGCCCAAACCCGCCGTCGAGGCGATCAAGGCCTCGGGCCGGCTCACCGATGAGGGCGAGATCGTGCTGGCCGCCTGCGCCGGCCGCTTCGACGCGCTCCAGCTCACCCCGGCGCGCACCGGCACGGACGGGTTCTATGTGTGCGTGTTGGAGAAGGCGGGGTAG
>CAZKBB010000020.1:7205-40967 GCA_964550935.1 uncultured Caulobacterales bacterium | reverse complement strand
GGTTGAAGTCGCCGCGGAACATGCCGCCGAGCTGGGGGATGGTGACGTGGCTTTCGTCCACGAAGACCAGCGCGTCCTCGGGGATGTATTCGAACAGGGTGGGCGGGGGCTCGCCCGGCTTGCGCCCGGTGAGGTAGCGCGAATAGTTCTCGATGCCGTTGCAGCTGCCGGTGGCTTCGAGCATCTCCAGGTCGAACTCGGTGCGCTGAGCTAAGCGCTGGGCCTCCAGGAGCTTGCCGTTTGTCTCCATCCAGTCGAGGCGCTCCTTCAGCTCGGCCTTGATGGCCGCTGAGGCCTGGTTGAGCGTGGGGCGCGGGGTGACGTAGTGGGAGTTGGCGTAGACGCGCACGGTGTCGAGCCTGGCCACGGCGTGGCCGGTCAGCGCCTCGAACTCGGTGATCGCCTCGATCTCGTCGCCGAAGAAACTCACGCGCCAGGCGCGCTCGTCATAGTGGGCCGGGAAGATCTCCAGAACGTCGCCGCGCACGCGGAACGTGCCGCGCTGGAAGGCCGCGTCGTTGCGCTGGTACTGCAGCGCGACGAGCTTTTGCATGATGGCGCGGGGGTCTTCGGACTGGCCGACCTTCAGATCGAAGGTCATCGCGGTGTAGGTCTCAACCGAGCCGATGCCGTAAATGCACGACACCGAGGCGACGATGATCACGTCGTCACGCTCCAGGATCGCGCGGGTGGCCGCATGGCGCATCCGGTCGATCGCCTCGTTGATGGAGGACTCCTTTTCTATGTAGGTGTCGGTGCGCGGAACATACGCCTCGGGCTGGTAGTAATCATAGTATGAAACAAAGTACTCAACACTATTCGACGGAAAAAACGACTTAAATTCGCCGTATAACTGCGCCGCCAGCGTCTTGTTCGGGGCGAGCACCAGCGCAGGTCTTTGAAGCGCTTCAATGGTTTTCGCCATCGTGAAGGTTTTACCAGAGCCCGTGACCCCGAGCAGGACCTGATCGCGTTCGCCGGATTGCGCGCCCTCGACGAGCTCGGCGATCGCCTGGGGCTGGTCGCCCGTGGGTTCGTATTCGGAAACCACCTCGAAGCGCTTGCCGCCTTCGGATTTCTCCGGGCGTTCGGGCCGGTGCGGGGTCCAGTTCGCGGGCAGGCTCAGCGGATCGACCACGCCGTCGGGCAACTCTTCAGGCTGGGGCCGGTCGAGCAGAAAATCGGCCTGGCCGATATCCGACACGCCCGGCACGCCTTCGCGCACGGTTTCTTCGGTCACGGGGGCGAGGCTGTCGTCCTTCGTCAGTCGGGGCATGGATCGGAATATGCGCGCTGAGGCGCCCGAAGGCGAGGGGTCGGGCGTGCGTGCTTAACAGTCGGTCAACGCACCAGGCGCATCTTGGCGACAGGGCTTCGTCGGAAGCCGAGCCGTTCAGTTTCAAGGGCCGTCATGTCGGGCAGTTTCGACCGGGTTCGCGTCCTCATCCTCGAGGACAACGCGCACATGTCGACGATCCTGCGCAAGGTGCTGCAGAGCTTCGGCATTCGCGACGTCTACGAGACGCGCGACGCCGCCGACGCGTTCGAGGCCATGCGCAACTCCAACCCTGATCTCGCGCTCGTCGACTACATGCTCGACGACGTGGACGGGCTGGAGTTCACGCGCCTGGTGCGCACCGCCTCGGACAGCCCGAACAAGTATCTGCCGATCATCATGGTCACCGGCCACACCGACCGGTCCAAGATCATGGAGGCGATCAACGCCGGGGTGAACGAGTATCTGGCCAAGCCGGTCCGGCCGATCGACCTCTATAACCGCCTCGTCGCGCTGATCGAGCGCCCGCGCCGCTTCATCAACGCGCCGGGCTATTTCGGCCCGGACCGGCGCCGGCGACAGGACCCGCACTATCCAGGTCCGTTCCGACGCTCGACGGACAAGGAGAACCAGAATCCGGAAGAAGAGGTGGACTTCGGCTAGGCGCGCGCTGGCCGGTTCAGTCGGCCAGCGCGGCGTCGTTCGGGGCGGCCTCCACGCTCTCCCATTGCTCGGGGAAGAGCAGCTCGCCGGTGTCGTAGCCGAGCTGCTTCAGTCGCGCCAGGCGCGCGTCGAGCACCGCCTGGTCCATCTGCGGGGTGCGCGACAGGATCCAGAGATAGCGCCCTTCCGGCCCGCCGACGACAGACCAATCGTAATCCTCGTCGAGCTCAAGCACCCAGTAATCGCCCCAGAACGGGCCGAAGAAGGAGACCTTGAGCTTCGCCCCGTTGGAGCCCTCCACGACGCGCGCACGCCCCTCGGCGACCTCCGCCTCGCCGTCCAGCCCGCCCTTGCGGCAGGTGTTCACGACCCGGATCAGCCCGTCATCGCGGCGCGCATAGTTCGCGGTGACGCCGTCGCAGCTGCGCTCGAACGCCATGTCGTAGCGCGCGATCTCAAACCAGCGCCCGAGATAGCGGTCCAGATCCACCTCTTCGACCACGGGCGGGGGCTCGTCGCCGGCGAGATTGTCGGGCGGCGGGGTGAAGCAGGCCGAAACGCAAAGCGCGGCGCCTGCGGCCAGGGTACAACGGGTGACGCTCATCCAGGTCTCCTCAGGCGGCTTCTGCGAGCGCGGCGCCGAGCGCGGCAATCTCATCATGGCTTGTGCACCAGCTCGCCACGAAGCGCGCCGATCCGTCCGGCCAGGCGTAGAACCCCGCCCCGGCCTCGCGCAGGCGCGCGATCGCGGGCTCGGGCAGGTTGATGAACACCTCGTTGCCGTGGACGGGGTGGGCGAGCGCCGCGCCGGGCGTGTGCAACAGCGTGTCGGCGACCTGCGCGCCGGCGGCGTTGGCCCGACGCGCCAGATCCAGCCACAGATCGTCCTCCAGCCAGGCGTCCAGCTGCGCCGCGATGTAGCGCATCTTCGGCGCCATGTGGCCGGAGCGCTTCTGGCGCGCCTGAAGCGCCGGCAGACGGTCCATCACGGAGGGAAACAGGATCACCGCCTCGGCCGCCATCGCCGCGTTCTTGGTCGCCCCGAGACAAAGCGCATCCACGCCCACGCGCCAGGTGATGTCGGCGGGGTGGACATCAAGATGCGCGACCGCGTTGGCGAAGCGCGCCCCGTCCATGTGCACGAACAGACCGGCGGCCTTGGCCAGGTCGATCCGTTCGGCGAGTTGATCCGGCGCATAGGCGCAGCCCGCCTCGTTCAGCTGGGACAGGCTGAGCACGCGTGGCGGCGCGGCGTGGACGAAGTCCTGAGGCCATTGGGACAGGCCCGCCGCCAGAGCGTTCGCACCAATCACCGCGTGGTCGCCCGGCAAGGGCAGAAGCTTGGCGCCGCCGGTGAACATTTCCGGCGCGCCGCGCTCGTCGCGATGAATGTGCGCCTCGTCATGGCAGAAGATCGCCGCATCGCCCGGACACAGCGTGGCGAGCGCCAGCGCGTTCGACGCCGTACCGGAGACGGCGAACACCACCTCCAGATCGGTCTCGAACATGTCGCGAAGGCGGTCCTTCACGCGCGCGGACACCGCATCTGCGCCGTAGCTCGGAGCAAAGCCCTGGTTCGCGCGCGCAAGCGCGTCGATCAGGCGCGGATGGGCCGGCGCGGTGGTGTCGGAGAGAAAGTTCATGGGGCAAGGCAAGCCCGGCGCGGCGCCCGCGTCAACGCCTGCACGCGCTCGCTGAGCGCATTGCGTGAAACAAAATGGCTTGATGGCGGTTTCACACAGGCCCAGCAATCCGGAGGCTTGCTTGAGCGGACCGCGCCGACGACCGGCACCAAGAGCATCGATTCTCCTTGCGCAGACAAGAAGATTCCGCTACTTAGATAGCACAACACCGCGCAAGGAGTGGACCCAAGCGCGGTGTTGCTCTTACCCCTTGTGGAAGGGGGCAGGGAGTGAGCTTAGCGGCATCGCGCCGCTTACCTCATCTCCTACGGATGGCGTGCCAAGCCATTCTGTTCTCCTTCTGCCAGTGGTTCTGACCGCCCTCGCTTGTCATGCATCATGGGCGATCACTCGAAGAGTGAGCGGCGACCGATCATGTATCGGCCGCCGTTTCCTTTGTGGCCTTCACGCCCTCTGTCTTGAGAAAAGTGATGACCTTTATGATGGCCTGCATCACTTCCGGGTCGCCTGCCGCGTCGGCCATGAGGTCCACCAGCCGATACTCTAGCTGCTTCTCCGTGATCGGTGGTGGTGGTGGGGCTTTGTATTTGTCCGCATTAGCGGGCTCGGCATCGTTTTCGGATTTCCGTTGACGCGAGCTTTTCCGCGAGGACCGCGACGCGGCCAGCGGACGTCGCTTTAGGATGTGAGGCGAGAGATCCATATCCGCCATCTTCGATGCGGCGATGAAAAAAGACGCGATTTTGTCCACCGTAGACCCTGACACTCCGTATTCGTCGCGTATGAGTTCATCGAACTGCTGGCTTGTCGCGCTCGCAAGATCGATCTTGTCGCTGAAGATCGCTGGATAGCCGTCTTTTAAGATGTCAGCGAGCAGGGACACGCGTTCGGCATCGGTCGCGTTGACAAACTGTTTGAATCGCTCGGACGGACGCCCCTCTTCGTCAATCAGGTTGAGATGTTTGAGCGATGCGAGTACGCTGTATGTCACGCTACCGGAGGCGTTTCCGAAAACAGAGGCATCAATGCGATTGGGGATCGCAGAATCCCGCAACCCATTGATAAAGTTCATGAAAGAACTGAACGCGGCGTAGGGCGGCGTTTGCTTTTTATCGGTCTCAGACATCGGAAATCGACTCCGTGAATTCCATTTGCTCAGCCTTAATAGCGGCGAGCCACGCAAAACACAAGAGGGGTTTTTGCAATGACGCAAATTTCACGCAAACGGGTCGTTGTTCGCGATGCAGATGGCAGCGAGGTAGAGCTGATTGTTTTGCGCGAAGAGCCTAACCTTGTGATTGGGTGTCGTGCCGAGCGCTTCGATGCGATATCCAAAGGCAAGCGCCCGGAGCCGATGAGTGGCTTCCCAGCTTCTGACGTAATTCGAGAGGTTCCGTATGGCGGGTGAGAAGTCGGATAGCGTGGAAATGCGACGTGACGAGGTGTTGAAAACCATGCGCGCCACGCCGCCGAAGCCAAGACCGAAGGCTAAACCCGGAAGGAAACCGGGGCGGCCTATCCTCGGCGCTTCTTCGTTCGCCAGCGGGAGCGACGCTTCTTAGCTGAAAAGCGCGGCCGCTTCGCCCGATGAGGCGAGCCGCGTGTCGGTGTTCTTCCGCCCCGATGACGGCCATTGCGTCGTTACGCTGCGTCACGAGGAGTTCGAACGCCATCCTGGCGATCCCTACGCCTACCGGGAGGGCCTCGCCTCGATCCAGGCCTGGCCCTGGCTGATGGATCTCTATTCGCAACACATGAGCGCGGAAGCGGCGGCGGAACGCGCGCGATCGGGGATGTCCCCGGCATGAAGCAGGCGGTGAGGCGAAAGGCTCGTCTCAATTATCCCGCCAGCATCACCGCCGAGAGGTCTCGGATCAATCTTTAGCCGCGATCCGGGATCTTGGGGCGAGAAAGCGCCATCCCCCGCACCAAACACGCAAACGCCCGCATCGCGGGGGGAGCGATGCGGGCGCGGTCCGTGCGGCGTTGCGTGGGGGGGTCAGGCCGCGCGGATCTTGGTCAGGAAGTCGTCCACCTGAGCGCGCAGTTGTTCAGCCTGCTGGCCGAGCTCGGACGCGGCGCCGACCACGGCCGAAGCCGACTGGCTGGTCTCCTGCGCCCCGGTGAGCACCCCGGTGATGTTTTCAGACACCGAGCCCGCGCTGGATGCGGTCTGTTCGGTGTTGCGTCCGATCTCGGCGGTGGCTGCGTTTTGCTGCTCCACGGCGGCGGAGATGGACGCGGAGACCGAGTTCACCGTCTCGATCGATTGAGAGACCTGGTCGATCGCGCCGACGGCCTCCTTCACCACGGTCTGGACCCCGCCGATCTGGGTGGAGATCTCCTCGGTGGCCTTGGCGGTCTGGGCGGCGAGCGACTTCACCTCCGAAGCGACGACCGCGAAGCCCTTGCCCGCCTCGCCCGCGCGCGCGGCCTCGATCGTGGCGTTGAGCGCCAACAGATTGGTCTGCTCGGCGACCGATTCGATCAGGTTCACGATCTCGCCGATCTTGGTGGCGGCCTCTGACAGCTTGGTCATGGTCTCGCCGGTCTTGCGGGTCTCCTCGGAGGCCTTGCCGGAGGTCTCGGCCGCCTCGCCAGCGCGCGAGGCGATCTCGGAGATGGCGTTGGTCAGCTCAGACGCCGCGCCGGCCACGCTTTGCGCGGTGACGGTCGCTTCCTCGGCCGCCGCAGCGACGCTGGAGGATTTTTCGGTGGTCTGCTCGGCTGTCGCCGCCATGGTCTCGGCGGTTTTGGAGAGCTCTTCTGACGCTGCAGCCACCGAGGCGACCACGCCGGAAACCGTCTCCTGGAAATCCTCCGCGAGCTTGATGCGCTCGGCGCGCTTGTTCTCGGCGTGGCACGCTTCGATCGTGGACATGCACAGATCAATGTCCAGAAGCGCGGCCTTGATCAGCACGTCGAGCTTGCGAGCCATATCGCCAGTCCCGCCGCCGCGTCCGAAGCGCCCGCGTCCGCCGCCCGCCGCGACGACCGCCTGGGTCAAACCGCCGACGATCTTGGCGTAGCCGCCGAAATACCACTGAGGCTTCAGGCCCAGATCGGCGTGGACATTGCCGATGCGTTGCACGGACTGGAGATACTCCTCGCCGAAATCCGCATCCGCGATGCGCAGCCAGTGCTGCAGCAGCTTCTCACGCACATGCTTTCGCGCCTCTTCGCTGCGGAACATCTCCGCCACTTCCGGCTCGCGCGCGATGTCGGCGAAAAAGCGGTCCAGCACGCCCGGCAGAATCTGCGCCACGAGGGGGCGCAGGCTTTTCAGCACACGCCGCTCCTCGGCGGTGAACTTCAAAAAGTCGAAGCGCTGGTTGAGGGCTTGCGCGTCGTGCGTCAGCTCGTCGGCGGACATGTGGGACTCCCCTGAGTTTGTCTTGGGAAAGCGGTATCGTGAAAGCGGTTAACGTTACGCTAGAGAACGTGTCCGAGGCGGGTCCCCTTGTTCACCAAGCCAGTCCGGCGGTCAGCGCCGCGTGTAGTTCAAACCGCTGAATACGCTCAGCGCCGCGGCGAGCCATAATCCGCCGATCCAAAGGTGATAGCCCTGCGCCGCGACGGTCTCGGCCGCGCCGAACGGCAGGGCCGCCGCGACGGCGGCGAAAGGCAGCGCGATCAGCCCCATCAAGAGCGCGGTCTTCAGCTTCGCTTCGGGCGTGACAGGAAGCGGCGCGGCCTCACGTCCCAGCCGTGAAAGCCGCGCCGCCGTCACCGCGACATCGCGCGCGATGATCACCGCGACGGGCGCGGCGAGCCAGGGATCGAGTCCGGCCACGGCCAGGAAAGCGATCAGATAGGCGCCCGTCAGCACCTTGTCGGCCATGGGATCGAGCAGCGCGCCGAGCGCGCTTTCCACGCCAAGACTGCGCGCCAGCCAGCCGTCGAGCGCATCGCTCAGCGCGGCGAGCGCGAACAGGAGACCGGCGGCGAGGCTCAGCGCGATCGCGCCGGCCTCGGTCTCCGCGCCCGGGGCCTGGACAAGCGCAAGCGCACCGATGACGCCGAGCCCGGCGCGCGACACCGTCACGGCGTTCGGCGCGTGGCGGATCAGGGCGGGACGGGGCGCAAGGGGATCGCTCATGCGGGCCTACTCATGGAAATGATCGTAGATCTTGCGGGCGAGCGCGCGGGAGACGCCCTCGACCTTCTCCAGATCGCCGAGCGCGGCGCGCGAGACCCCGCGCGCCGAGCCGAAGTGGGACAGAAGCGCCTTCTTGCGGCTCGCGCCAACGCCTGGAATCTCGTCGAGCGGGTTTTCCTTGATCTGTTTGGAGCGCTTGGCCCGGTGGCCGGTGATGGCGAAGCGGTGCGCCTCGTCACGCAGACGCTGCAGGTAGTACAGGACCGGGTCGTTCATCGGCAGGCGCACCGGCGCCTTGCCCGGCATGTAGAAGACCTCCCGTCCCGCATCCCGGTCAGGCCCCTTCGCGACCGCGGCGATGGGGATGTCCTCCACGCCCAACTCCTCAGCGATCTCCAGCGCGCTGGAAAGCTGGCCCTTGCCGCCGTCGATCAGCACAAGATCGGGCGCCGGGGCGCCCTCCCCGCGCTCCTTCTGAAGCCGCGCGAAGCGCCGGCGCAGCATGGCGCGCATCATCGCGAAGTCGTCGTTCGTCGCCGCGTCGTCGCCCTTCATGTTGAACTTGCGGTAGTGCGTCTTTTCAAAGCCCTCCGGCCCGGCGACGATCATGGCGCCCAGCGCGTTCGAGCCCTGGATGTGGGAGTTGTCGTAGACCTCGATGCGGTCCGGGCGCGCGGGCAGGTCGAACACCTTCGCCACGCCGTCGAGCAGCTGGGCCTGCGACTTCGTCTCGGCCAGCTTGCGCCCCAGCGCCTCACGCGCGTTCTGAAGCGTCTGCTCGACGAGCTTTTTCTTCTCACCGCGTTCGGGCCGGCGGATCTCGACGCCGTGGCCGGCGCGGATCGAAAGCGCCTCCTCCAGAAGCTCGCTTTGTTCGGGCTGATGGCTGGTCAGGATCAGGCGCGGGGCGGGCTTATCGTCGTAGAACTGCGCGATGAAGGCCGCGAGCACGTCGGCCGCGGAGGCGTCGGCCTCATGCTTGGGATAGACCGCGCGATTGCCCCAGTTCTGGCCGGCGCGGAAGAAGAAGATCTGCACGCAGGTGCGTCCGCCCTCCTGGTGCGCGGCGACGACGTCGGCCTCTTCAAGGCCGGCCGGGTTGACGCCCTGCTCGGTCGTGACCGCCGAGATCGCGCGGATCCGGTCGCGAAGCCGTGCGGCGCGTTCGAACTCAAGCGCTTCTGAGGCCTCGGTCATCTCCGCCTGCAAGCGCTCGCGCAGGCTGTTGGAGCGCCCGCGCAGGAACTCGATCGCCTCCTCGACCAGCTCGCCGTAGCGCGCCTCGCTGACCAGGCCCACGCACGGCGCGGCGCAGCGCTTGATCTGGTGCAGCATGCACGGCCGGGTCCGGCCTTCGTAGACGCTGTCTGAACAGGTGCGGATCAGGAAGGCCTTCTGCAGGGTGTTCACCGTGCGGTTCACCGCGCCTGCGCTGGCGAACGGGCCGAAATATTCCCCGTCCTTGCGCCGCGCGCCGCGATGCTTGGCGAGCTGGGGCGCGGCGTGGTCGCGCCGGATAAGGATGTAGGGAAACGACTTGTCGTCGCGCAGGATAATGTTGAAGCGCGGCTTCAGGCGCTTGATGAGGTTGGCCTCGAGCAGCAGCGCCTCGGTCTCGGTGTCGGTGACCACGAACTCCATCGACGCGGTCAGCGAGATCATCAGCGCGATGCGGTTATTGTGCCCGCCGCCCTTGGCGTAGTTGGACACCCGCGCCTTGAGCTTCTTCGCCTTGCCCACGTACAGCACCTCGCCGTCCGCGCCGTACATGCGGTAGACGCCGGGCTTGTCGGGCAGCGTCTTGACGTAGGAGGCGATGACGTCCGGACCGGTGCGCGCGTCGGCGCGCTCCGGCGCGGCGTGAGCCTCGCCGGCGTTGTCTGGTGGCGCGTCTGGACGTTCGGCCTTCGCCATGGCGGCGCCGTCAGCGCCAACGCTCGTAGGTGACGCCCACCGCGTCGGCGTCGTTAAGCGCCTCGGGCTTGTCGATAGACAGGATGACGCCGCGCACGCGCGCGTCGGCGAAGGTCGCATCGGCGATCTCGCGGGCGAGATCCTCCAAGAGCTCATGGTGCTTGGAGGTCGCGATGCGCCGGATCAGCTCGGCGATCGCGGCGTAGTTCACCGCCTGGCCGAGCGCGCCGTCAGGATGGACGGCCTCTTCGGCCACCTCGGCCTCCACGTCGAACAAAAGCGGCTGGCGACGCCCGCGCTCAGTCTCATAGACGCCGACCTCCGCCTCGACGCGCAAGGCCCGCACGCGCACGCGCATGCGCTCGCCGGCGTAGCGGCGGGCGTCGAGCGCGGAGACCGCGTCTGCGTTCAGGGCGTCGAGTTTCATCGCGGGCTCTCTATATGGCGGCGAAGGTCGGATATAAGCGCGTTTCGCCCCGGACTGAACCGGGCGCGCGCATCGCACCCTTGAGGGGAGACCGACATGACACGCGACCTGCCCGCCCCGGACAAGCCCGCCGCCCTGGTCACCGGCGCGGCGAAACGGCTCGGCCGCGCCTTCGCCGAAGCCCTCGCCGAGCGCGGCCACCCGGTCGCGATCCACTACAACACCTCAAGCAAGGACGCCGACGCGGTCGTCGACGAAATCCAGCGCGCCGGCGGACAGGCCGCTGCGGTGGGCGCGGAGCTTTCCGATCCGGCCGCCGCGGAAGGGTTGGTCTCGCGCGCCGCGCAAGCGCTGGGCCCCGTAGGCGTTCTGGTGAACTCCGCCTCAATCTTCGAGACCGACTCCCATGACGACCTTACCGCCGAGAGCTTCCGACGGCACATGGACGTAAATACGCTCGCGCCGGCCCTGCTTTCGAAGGCCTTCGCCAAGCAGGCGCCGGACGGGGCGATGATCCTGAATCTGCTGGACTACAAGCTGTTCAACATCAACGCGGACTTCTTCTCCTACACCCTGTCCAAGGCCGCGCTGAAGGCGATGACCGAGATGCTGGCGCGCGCGCTCGCCCCGACCGTGCGCGTCAACGCGATCGCGCCGGGTCTGACCTTGCCGAGCCCGTATCACTCCGAGGATGAGTTCAAGCGCCTGCACGACGACAACCCGCTGTCGAAAGGGCCGACGCCGGAAGACCTGACGCGCACGCTCGTCTATCTCCTGGCCACCCCGTCGATCTCGGGCTGGACGATTCCGGTGGACGGCGGCCAGCATTTCGACCCCCGCCTGACGCGCGACGTGTTCGGCGCGCTTTAAGGAGCCAGCGATATGAATGATCCAGAGACCGGACCTGAAAAGCCCGGCTTGCGCACGCTGATCGGGTGGGCGCTGCCCCCGCTCGTCGGCGCGCTGGTGTTCGCCGTCACCGCCGCGGCCGGATGGACCCTGTGGTTCGGGGTGATGTGCGTCGTCTCCGGCGCGCTGGTCAGCCTGATGCTGATCGGCCGGCGCTACGGCGTGGGCGAGTAGGCGCTATTTGCGCGGCTGCATCGCGGCGGAGAAGCTCGACCCTATGATCGCGATGAAGATCCGCGCGATGATCGCGAAGAAAACGAACAGGATCTGCTCGTCGCTGACCAGGATGCGCACGAGATTGTTGTAGCGGTCGGGCAGCTGGGTGTGGGTGAGCATGTCCTCGACCAGCTCTGCGCCGTCGAGCATCCAGTTCAGCGTGATCGGCGACCAATAGGCCAGCATGATCAGCATCGCGTAGGACAGAACGAAGGCGAGAAGCAGCGTCACGCTGGCGTTGCCCACGCGGGCGAAAACTCGGCTCATGCGACGATCCCCCTTGCCGGCGCGCGCGGTCGGCTTGATTTTTTCCACGGCCCCTCAGCCGCTTTGTCCCCATTATAGCCGCGCGAAGCGCGCAAGTCTGCCCCGCGGCGAGCGCGCGAGAAAAAAGGGCGCGCTGCGGAAGACCGCCAGCGCGCCCTCTTCGTGATGCGGCGGACGGGGAGAGGCCGCCGCGTCAGGCGTCGTCAGTGACGCGCGGCGCCGCCTTCGTCGGCGGCGATCGCGCGCAGCATCCAGGCGTTCTGCTCGTGGGTTTGCATGCGGTCGATGAGCATGTCCTCGGAGACCTTGTCGCCGAGTTCCTCGGCCACGTCGGAGGCCGCTTTCATGCGGCGCGCAAGCTTCTCGTTGTCATGCGCGAGCGTCTCGACCATTTCCTTGGCCGACTTCGCCTTGCCGTCATCGTCTTCGACCGCGGTATGCTCGGCGAATTCGCGATAGCTGCCCGGCGCGCGCTCGCCCAGAGCGCGGATGCGCTCGGCGAGGTCGTCGGCCGCGTCGAACAGGTCCTTATACTGCTCCTCGGTCAATTCGTGGATCGACACGAAGAGCGGGCCGGCCACGTTCCAGTGATAGCCCTGCGTCTTGGCCATCAGCATGTAAGTGTCGGACGTGGCGCCGGCGAGCTGCTTGGACAAGCGCTTGCGCGCCTCGTCGCCCGCCACGGAGATGTGCGGCGTCTCTTCAGAGCGAATGTCGGTGTTGAGAGCGTCGGTGCTCATGATTGTCTCCCTTCATTGCGTCAGTCAGTTTCAGTCTCGGGTTCGCCACGGGAGCTAGCCCATGGTAAATGGAATTCAAGTCACCGCGAGTGTAATAGCAAAAACGATGCCCATCGCAGCGACAGCGAGAAGCAACGACCAAAAGAAAACCTTCTGTTGGTCAGTGCGTTTTTCGCCCTGTCGGGCTTCATCTTTTTTTAAACGAACGGTCATATGGGTTGCTCCCGCGTTGAATACCGGTAACGCACTTAGGCCATATTCGGTTCCCATCAAGCCGGCCAGAATCAGGCGGCATGACGCCGCGACGGCCGGTCAGCGTCAGCCGCGCTCTACGCGCGCGCGCTCGCCACAGCTCGGCCGGCGAATCTCCACCGCGACGAGGCCGGGCAGCGCCGCCTCCAGCCGGTCGAAGACCCAGGCCGCGATCGCCTCGAGGGAGGGATGGTCGAGCCCGTCGACCTCGTTGAGCAGGCGGTGGTCCAGCTGATCGCGCAGCTTGGCGATCTCCGCCTCGATCTCCCAGAAGTCGCGCACCATGCCGCTCTCACCCGCCGGCGCGCCCTCCAGTGTCACCGTCCCGGCGAAGGAGTGGCCGTGCAGGCGCGAGAACGGGTGCTCAGACGCCTTGTGCTCGAAATAGTGAGCGGCGTCGAAGGTGAAGTCCTTCGAGATCAGGGTGCGGCGGGACATGAGCGGCTCAGCTGGTGGTCAGCCCAGATTGATCCAGGCGAGCGCGGCGATATAGCCGCAATAGCCAAGGAAGAGAACCGCCCCGGCTGCGCGCCCGATCGGACGGCGCATGAAGATGAAGAGCGTCGCCGCCACCATCGCGGCCATCATCACCGGAAAGTCGATCGTGAAGAAGGCCGGGCCGAGCTCGGCGTGGTCCACCGGGCCGAGCCAGGTCGCGATGCCCGTGATGCCGCCTACCGCGAACAGGTTGAAGATATTCGACCCGATCACGTTGCCGATCGCCATTTCCGCCTGGCGGCGCAGCGCGGCGACTGTGGCGGTGGCCAGCTCTGGCAGCGAGGTGCCGAGCGCCACGAGGGTCAGACCCACCACAGCCTCGTCGACGCCGAGCGTGAGGGCGAGCTCGGACCCGCCGGTGACGATCAGATGAGCGCCGATCGGCAGGAAGATCAGCCCGATGAGGAGCGTGCCCGTGATCGCGGCCGGGTTTTTCGGCAGGCCGTCATCCTCGACCGCCTCGGTCAGCTCCGCCACCACCGGGTCGTCGCTTGAGCGGCTTGCGGTCCAGGCCAGATAGGCGATGTAGGCGATGATGAAGGCGAACAGGATCGCCCCGTCGAGCGGGGTCAAAAGGCCGCTAAGCCGGGCGGGATCGGCGAACAACCCGTCTGCGGTCAGCGCGATGAACACGACAGAGGCGAACAGGGCGATGGCGGTGTTGGTGCGCACGCCCGGGGCCCGGGTCGCCATCGGCGCGATCAGCGCGGGCAGGCCCAGGACCAGAAGGATGTTGGCGATGTTCGAGCCGACGATATTGCCGACCGCGATGCCGGGCCGGCCCTGGGCCCCGGCGAAAGCGGAGACCACCATCTCCGGCGCGCTGGTGCCGAAGGCCACGACCGTCAAGCCGACGATCAGCGCCGGGATGCCCAGCTTTCGCGCCAGCGCCGTGGCGCCTCGCACCAGGAAATCGCCGCCGAACAGGAGCACGACGAGCCCGGCGAGCACGAAAAGGACATTCGTCAGAAGCGCAATATCCATGGGCTCCGCCGCGCCTCACCGGCGCGGTTCAGCAGGGGACCGGGCGGCGTGCGGCGCGGGACGAGCGCCTAGTCGAGGCGGCCGAATTCGATCAGGTTGAACAGCGCGAAGATACCGAAGGCGAGTGCGAGGGCGATGATGGCGGCCATAGCGAGCATCCCTGAAAAGCGCGTCGCCCGCGCGCCCATCGCGCAGGCTGATATGGGGGCCCCATATAGACGCTGGAGGGCCGGCGCGCCAGAGCGCGGCTTGCGCCGGAGCGCGGACCGATGAGGACGCCGATCCGGCTTGCGCTCGGCGAGGCGGCCACGCCGCTGTTTCGTTTGTGGATGCGCGTATCCCGGCCTATGACGCTCGGCGTGCGCGCGCTGGTGTTCGACGAGACCGGACGCGTCGGGCTCGTGCGCCACACCTATAAACGCGGCTGGCATCTGCCCGGCGGCGGGGTGGAGCGCGGCGAAACCGCAGAGCGCTCCCTCATGCGCGAATGCCGCGAGGAGCTGGGCGCGAACCCGGCCGAGACCGCGCTGGTGGGCGTGTTCCGCAACCCCACCTTCTCAGGCGATCACATCCTGCTCTACCGCGTCACCGCGTGGACGCCGTGCGACACCGACTCCGAGGGCGAAATCGCCGAAATCGGCTGGTTCGACCCGCACGATCCGCCCGACACCGCCACGCCGGCGACCCGCCGCCGGCTGGACGAATGGCGAGACGGCCGCGCCCCGCCTGAGGACTGGTGAGGGGTTTACGCTTTTCCGGCCTGAGGTCCCGGCTCGCGGCTTCGCCGCGTCCGGGAATTCAGCATCGGGTTCATGAATTCCCGGGCGAAGCGCAGCGAAGCCCCGGCGCCTCGGGGCGATGAAGCGCATTCATTGAAGGCCACATTGAGTCGTCCCAGCGAAAGCTGGGACCCAAAGGGTTTAGGGGCGCGGCCCAATGATCTCCGGCTCGCGACTTTCGTCAGGACGGCTTAGGCGGGATCACAGCGTGGCTGACGAGCCTCCGCCGCCGCGATCAGAGCCCGGGCAGCTTGCGGCGGATGGTGCGGCGGCGCTCGATCTCGACATCGCCGCCGCCGGTGACGGCTTCGGCGGCCTCGCGCGCGACTTCCGGGTCGATCGGCTCGGATTCCGCGTTGGCGCCGGGAATTGTGCGCACCTCGCCGGGCTCACCCTCGCGCCAGAACAGGACGCGGTCGGCGAAGCTCTGGCTCTTGCGCACGACCGCGGCGGTTTCGCCGTCGATCAGGGCGCGGATCTGAGGGTTGGCGTCGCCGGCGCCGGCGCGCGCGGCGAACAAGATCTCGCCGTCGGTCGCCTCGGAGGCCTGCAGATCGCCGAACAGGGCGCGGCGCGCCTGCTGGTCGGGGAAGACGTCCTCGGCGCGCAACTCGCCGGGCTGAGGCGGGCGCAGGGCGTATTCCGGGGGCACGGTGAGCGGGGCGATGGTGACGACGCGGAACTCGTCCGGCGTCGTTTTCTCCGCGCCGAGCGCCTGGCGCACGCCGGAGGAGCAGGCCGAGGCGCCGAACACCGCCGAAGCGGCGACGGCGGCGATGACAAGACGGGTGCGCGTCACGGGCGGTCTCCAGACAGTCGACAACATCTTCGGCGTTGCTTTAGCAGACCCGGCGCGGACCTGACCAGAGCGCTGCAGCGTTCAGGCCTTGGGCCGGTCCTCCTCGCCGCTGATGAACAGATCCAGCAGCAGCACCACAACCCCCACCGAGATCGAGGCGTCGGCGACGTTGAAGACGTAAGGAAACCACATCCCCGAGAAGTCGAGGAAGTCGGCCACCGCGCCGTAGGCGATGCGATCGATCACATTGCCGATCGCCCCGCCGATGATCAGCCCGTAGGCGATCGCCTGGCCCAGACGGTGCGCGCGCGTCAGCCACACCGCCAAAAGCGTCGCGACCGCCAGCGAGAACACGATCAGTACGCCGCGCTGCCACAGAGAATCAGCCTGGAACAGGCCGAAGCTCACCCCCCGGTTCCACACCATGGTCAGGTTGAACCACGGGTCGAAAACCTCGATCTGAGAGCCCGGCCCGCCCGCGTCGAGATCCACGATGCGCAGAATCCAGTGCTTGGTCGCCTGGTCGGCGGCCAGCACGACGAGCGCCAGCACGAAGCCCACGATGGTGAGGATCCGGTTGGTTTTGCGCCGCCTGAACATCGCCGTCATGCCGCTCCGTGCTGGTGCGCGTCCCACCAGGCCACGGCCTCGGCGTCGCGCGGGGTGAGGTCAGGATAGCGCTCATCCGCGCCCACGTCCGGGGAGATCTTCCACGAGCGCGCGCATTTGCGCCCCTCGGCGCGGGCGAACTCCACCGCCACGCCCTCCACGTCGTCGAGGCGGAAGGCGCCGTCCGGCCCTTCCTCGTCGATCAGGCGCGCCTGGCTGGTGATCGCCATATCGGCCAGGAAGGCGTCCACGTCCGCGCCGCCGGCCTCGGCTGCGAGCGCTTCGCGATAAACCGGATCGGTCACGTAGACGCGCGGCGCGGCCTCGAGGCTCGAGCCGATCGTCTTGGCCCGGCGTTCCGCCTCCAGCGCGCCCGTCACCACGCGGCGAAGCTTGCGGATCACCGTCCAGCGCGCCGCACGGGTCCCATCGAGCCAGCCGTCCGGCGTTTCGGGGAAGGTGCGCAGGTGCACCGAGCCGTCCTCGGAGGGAAAGCGCGTCAGCCAGGCCTCCTCCATGGTGAAGGGCAAGAGCGGCGCGAGCCAGGCCGTCAGTCGGTCGAACACTACGGCCATCACAGTGCGCGCTGCCCGTCGGCGCTCAGAACTCGGCGCGTCGCAGTAAAGCGCGTCCTTGCGCACATCGAGATAGAAGGCCGACAGATCGTTGACGCAGAAATTGAACAACGCCGACCAGGCCCGCTTGAAGTCGTAGGCGCGATAGGCCTCGCGCACGAGCGCGTCGAGCTCGGCCAGGCGATGCAGCACCCAACGCTCCAGCCCCGGCATGTCCGCGGCGTCGAGCGCTTCGGCGTCCGCGTCGTAGCCGTTCAGCGCGCCCAGGAGATAGCGCAGCGTGTTGCGCAGCTTCTTGTAGGCGTCCACCGCCGAGCCGAGGATCCCCTCCCCGATGCGCAGATCGCCGGAATAGTCCGCGCTCGCAGCCCAGAGCCTGAGGATGTCGGCGCCGTACGTCTCCGCCACGGTGGCCGGCGCCAGCGTGTTGCCGAGGGACTTGGACATCTTCATGCCCTTCTCGTCGACAATGAAGCCGTGCGTGACCACCGCCTCGTACGGAGCGCGCCCGCGCGTGCCGCAGCCCTGCAGGAGCGAGGACTGGAACCAGCCGCGATGCTGGTCGGAGCCCTCCAGGTAGACGTCCGCGGGCCACTCGTCCTCTTTCAGCGCAAAGGCGTGGGTGGAGCCTGAATCAAACCAGACGTCGAGGATGTCGAAGACCTGCTCGTAAGCGTCCGCGTCATAGGCCTCGCCGAGGAAGTCCTGCGGGGAGCGCTCGAACCAGGCGTCCGCGCCGTCGCTCTCGACCGCCTCCACGATGCGTGCGTTCACGCCCGGATCGTTGAGGATCTCGCCGCTCTCCTTGTGCACGAACAAGGTCAGCGGCACGCCCCAGGCGCGCTGGCGCGAGATCAGCCAGTCCGGCCGGCCCTCCACCATCGCCTTGATGCGGTTCTTCGCGCTTTTCGGGGTCCAGTCGGTCGCCTCGATCCCGGCGAGCGCCTTGGCGCGCAGCGTCTCGCCGTCGCCCATGGGCCGGTCGATGGCGATGAACCATTGCGCGGTGTTGCGGAACAGGACCGGCGCCTTGGAGCGCCAGGAGTGCGGGTAGGAGTGCTCCAGCCGGGCGCGCGCCAGAAGCGTCCCGGTCTCGATCAGCGTGTCGGTGACGGCCTTGTTCGCCGGGCCGTCCTGGCCGGCCTTCTTGCCTTCGGTGCGGATGATCTCCAGCCCCGCGAACTTCGGCACATGCGGCAGATAAGCGCCGTCCGGGCCCACCGTATGCGGGATCGGATCGCGCGGATCGTGCCACTCAGGGTGAGCCATCCAGGCCAGATAGTCCTCCGCGCCGTGGCCCGGCGCGGTGTGCACGAAGCCCGTGCCGACATCGTCGGTGACGTGATCGGCGGCCAGCAGCGGCACGCGGTAGTCCCAGAAGGTGTCCGCCTTCGCCAGCGGGTGCGAGCAGACCAGGCCCGACGGATCGACGTCGCCCAGACGCTTCGACTTGGTGATGAAGGCGCGCGCCGCGACGTCCTCCCACAGCGCGTCTGCGACCACGAACTTGTCGCCCGGGCGCGCCCAGGGCAGGAAATCCGCGCCGGTGTCCGCGGCGATCACTTCATAGACGCCGTAGGCGATCTCAGGGGAGAAGCAGATCGCCTTGTTGGCCGGGATGGTCCAGGGGGTGGTGGTGTAGATCACGACCTTGGACCCGGCGAGTTCCGGGCTGACGCCGGCGCCGTCCTGCTTCACCCCGCGCACGGGGAAGCCGACCCAGATCTCGGTGCTGGTCTTGTCGTGATACTCCACCTCGGCCTCGGCGAGCGCGGTCTGCTCCACTGGCGACCACATCACCGGCTTTGAGCCGCGATAGACCAGGCCCTCATCGACGAACTTCAGAAACTCGCGCACGATCGCGGCTTCGGCGTCATAGGCCATGGTGGTGTACGGGTCGGCCCAGTCGCCTTCGACGCCCAGACGCTTGAACTCCTCGCGCTGAACGTCGATCCAGCGATCGGCGTAGGCGCGGCAGGCGCGGCGGAATTCGGGCAGCGCCACGTCCTCCTTGCGCTTGCCCTTCTCGCGATACTCGCGCTCCACCTTCCACTCGATCGGCAGGCCGTGGCAGTCCCAGCCCGGCCGATAGGGCGCGTCATGGCCGGCCATGCGCGCGGTGCGCACGACGAAATCCTTCAGGATCTTGTTCATGCCCGTGCCGATATGGATGTGCCCGTTGGCGTAGGGCGGCCCGTCATGGAGGACGAAGCGCTCGCGGTCGGCCGCCTCGGCGCGCATGCGCCCATAGAGGTCGAGCCGGGCCCAGCGCTCCAGCCACTCCGGCTCGCGCTTGGGCAGGCCTGCGCGCATCGGGAACTCGGTCTGGGGCAGGAACAGCGTTTCTTTGTAGTCGCGGCCGGTCTTTCCGGCCGGCGCGTCGCTCGCATCGGTCATTGCGGCGGTGTCCGTTTCATCTGGCGTCGTTGGAGAATGATGAGATGAGCCGTCCCGGCGCCGCGCCTCGACGCGTCGATGCGTCGTCAGCCGCGGGCCGGGCCGCTAATTCGCGACGCCCGTATCAGGAAGATCCCCGTCATGGGCGTGGGATACCAGCCCCTCGCCGACCGGTCCAGCACGCCCGCGCAGGGGGTGGGGGCGGAGGTGCGCCACTGCTGTCATCCCGGCCGAAACGCCGTGGAGCCCCGGGACCTGCCGGGAACGCTTGGGGGGGCTCGCCAAGCGCTGACCCCAGGTCTCGAGTCTCGCCCCGGATCAGGTCCGGGGCTCGCCCGGGATGACAGTTCAGGCTAATTGCGACGAGGTCCCGGATCGATGCTCCGCATCGTCCGGGAATTCATGGAACCGATGCCTGAATTCGAGGACGCGGCGAAACCGCAAGCCGGGACCTCGCAGCGGCGCCCCCTCACCCGATGAGGTTGAGCCAGTCGTCTTCGGAGAGCACCGTGACGCCGAGCTCCTTGGCCTTGGTGAGCTTGGAGCCCGCGCCGGGGCCGGCGACGAGGTAGTCGGTCTTGCCCGAGACCGAGCCGGAGACCTTCGCGCCGAGGGTCTGGGCGCGCGCCTTGGCCTCCTCGCGGGTGAACTTTTCCAGAGAGCCTGTGAACACCACCGTCTTGCCCGCGACCGCGCTGTCGGAGGCGGCCTGTTCGGCGTCCTTGATCGTGACCTGGTCGGTCAGCCGGTCCAGCGCGGCGGTGTTGTGCTTCTCCTTGAAGAAGCGCCCGATCGCGTCGACCGCGGTTTCGCCGAGCCCGTCTATGCCGAGCATGGCCTCGCGAGCCTCCGAGCCGTCCTCGTCGGCGGCCTCGCCGGCCTCGCGAAACGCGTCCCAGGAGCCATAGACGCCGGCGAGGAGTCTCGACGTCTCCTCGCCCACATGGCGCACGCCGAGCGCATTGATGAAGCGCGCCAGGGCGATCTCGCGGCGGGTCTCGATCGCCTCGAATAAATTCGTCACCGATTTCTCGCCCCAGCCCTCGCGCTCATCGAGCGGCGGGTCGAGCTCGCCGGCCTCGTGGCGGCGCTTCAGCGTGAAGATGTCGGCGGGCTCGGTCACGTCGCCATTGTCGTAAAAAGCCTCGATCTGCTTCTCGCCGAGCCCCTCGATGTCGAAGGCCTTGCGCGAGACGAAGTGCTTGAGGTGCTCCTTCCTCTGATAAGGGCAGGCGAACTCGCCGGTGCAGCGGCGCACCACGGAGACCTCGCCGGTGCGCGGGTTGGTCTCGCGTTCCGCCGGAGTCTCCAGCGGGCACGGGCAGGTGCGCGGGAATTTGAACGGCTTCGCATCGTCCGGGCGCTTGTCCTTCACCACCTCGACGATCTGGGGGATGACGTCGCCGGCGCGCTGGACGATCACCGTGTCGCCCTCGCGCGCGTCGAGGCGTTCGATCTCGTCTTCATTGTGCAGCGTCGCGTTGGAGACGACCACGCCGCCGACCGTGACCGGCTCCAGCTTGGCCACCGGCGTCATCGCGCCGGTTCGCCCCACCTGGATGTCGATCTCGTTGAGGACCGTGGTGGCCTTTTCCGGCGAAAACTTGTGCGCGATCGCCCAGCGCGGCGCGCGCGAGACGAAGCCGAGGCGCGCCTGGAAGTCCAGCCGATCGACCTTGTAGACGACGCCGTCGATGTCATAGCCGAGCTCGGCGCGGGCCTCCTCAAGCGCGGTGTAGGCGTCCAGAAGCGCCTCGGCGCTTTTCGCGCGCGTCATCTTGTCGTTGACCGGAAAGCCGAAGGCCTCGAGGCGCTTGACCGCGTCGTACTGGGTCTTGGCCAGCGGCTCCGACACCTCGCCCCAGGCGTAGGCGAAAAAGCGCAAGGGCCGCTTCGCGGTGATGCGCGAGTCCAGCTGGCGCAGCGATCCGGCCGCGGCGTTCCTGGGGTTCTTGTAGAGTTGCTTGCCGGCCTCCTCCTGCGCCGCGTTGAGCGACTGGAAGTCGGCGTGGCTCATATAGACCTCGCCGCGCACCTCCACGATGTCGGGCGCGTCGCCTGAAAGATGCTCGGGGATGTCGTCGAGCGTGCGCAGATTGTCGGTGACGTTCTCGCCGGTGCGCCCGTCGCCGCGCGTGGCGCCGAGCACGAGCTTGCCCTGCTCATAACGAAGGTTCGCGCTCAGCCCGTCGATCTTCGGCTCGGCGGTGAAGGCGAGCGCGTCGTCCTCTTTCAGGTTCAGGAATTTGCGCACCCGGGCGACGAAGTCGCGCACGTCGCCCTCGTCGAAGGCGTTGCCGAGCGAGAGCATCGCCACGGCGTGATCGACCTCGCCGAATTTCGAGATCGGTTTCGCGCCGACGCGCTCGCTCGGGCTGTCCTCGCGCTTCAGGTCGGGAAAGCGCGCCTCGATCTCACCGTTGCGCGCGCGCAGCGCGTCATAGGCCGCGTCGGAGATCTTCGGGGCGTCGTCCTGGTAGTAGAGCCGGTCGTGCTTGGCGATCTCCCTGGCGAGCCGATTCAGCTCGGCTTCGGCCTCGTCCTTGGTGAGGGCGTCGACGTCCTTGGTGGCGGCGTGCTTGGCGTTCGACATCTGGGCTTCGGGCTCGCTTCAAAATGGCTGAGCGCAAGATGACGCGAGTCCGCGCCGCGTCCAGAGGGCGCGTGGGTCGACGGCGCTCCTTCTCAACGAGGTCCCGGATCGATGCTGCGCAGCGTCCGGGAATTCATGAGTTGGGCGATGAATTCCCGGCCGAGCCTTAAGGCGAGAGCCGGGACCTGCTGCAGGCGCTTGAGGAGCCTCTCCAAGCGTTCCCGGCAGGTCCCGGGTTGCTGACGCGCCCGGGACGACAGGGTGGAGCAAGGTGACGTCCTTCCAATCTCCCGCTCCTGGCCAAAGGGACAGGAGCGGCGTTTGCGTGGGCGCTTAATCGCTCTGAGGTGCCGGGTCTTCGCTTCGCTCCGCCCGAGGATCCACGCGCTTCAGGCCGCGATGTGGATCGGGTGGCCGAGGGCGGCGAGCGCGCTTTCGGCGAAGCATTCGGTCAGCGTCGGATGGACGTGGATCGTGCCGGCGATGTCCTCGAGCCGCGCGCCCATCTCCAGCGCCAGAGCGAACTCGCCCGAGAGCTCGGAGACGTGCTTGCCTACGGCGTGGACACCTAAGATCACGTGGTCGGACTTGCGCGCGGTCACGCGCACGAAGCCGCCATCCGCGCCGCCCTCCATGGAGAGCGCCCGGCCGGAGGCCGCCAGCGGAAACTTCGCCGAGATCACCTCCTCGCCGGCGGCCTTGGCCGCGTCCGGGGAGAGCCCGACGCCGACGAGCTCGGGCTCGGTGAAGCACACCGCCGCGACGCTCACCGGATCGAAGCGGCGCTTCTCGCCGGCGATCACCTCAGCAACGAGTTCGCCCTGCGCGGTCGCCTTGTGCGCCAGCAGCGGCTCGCCGACGAGATCGCCGATGGCGTAGACCCCGCGCATCGCCGTGGCGCAGCGCGCATCGACCTTCACGAAGGGCCCGTCCATATCAAGGCCCATGGCCTCAAGGCCCCAGCCTTCAGTGACCGGCTTGCGCCCGACCGCGACCAGCACCGTGTCGGCTTCGAGCCGTTCGGTCCCGCCCTTCTCGGTCTCGTATTCGAGGAAGCGCTTTCCGCCGTCTTCCTTCAGACCCTTGGCCTTGGCGTTGAGATGCAGATCGACGCCATGCGTCTTCATCCATTGCAGGACCGGGCGCGTCAGCTCCTTGTCGTAGAGCGGCAGGATTCCGCCGGCCGCCTCCACGACGGAGACCTCCGAGCCGAGCTTGCGGAAGGCGATGCCGAGCTCCAGCCCGATATAGCCCGCGCCGACGACGACGAGCTTTTTCGGCAGGGTCTTCAGATCGAGGATCTCGGTGGAGCCCACCACGCCCTCGCCGAACGGCAGGAAGGGCAGTTCGGTCTCGCGCGAGCCGGTGGCGAGCACGACGTTCTCCGCGGTGATCTCGACGGTCTCGCCGTCGGAGGTCTTCACCGTGCAGGTCTTGGCGTTCTTGAAGGTCGCCCAGCCGTCGATCGCGTCGACCTTGGCGGCTTTGAGAAGCTGGCCGACGCCCTTGGTCAGCTTGTCGACGATCGCGTCCTTCCACGTCACGAGCCCCTCCATGTCGAGCTCGGGCGGGCTCGCCAGGGATATGCCCATGGAGGCTTTCTGGGCGGTCTCGCGCATCTCCTCGAACTTGGAGGCGGCGTGGATGAAGGCTTTCGACGGGATGCAGCCGCGGTTAAGGCAGGTCCCGCCGAGCCCGTGCTTGTCCACGATGATCGTATCCAGGCCGAGCTGACCGGCGCGGATTGCGGCCGGATACCCCCCCGGCCCGCCGCCGACGACGAGGACTTGGCAATTGCGGGTCTTGGTCATGGGCTCAGTCCTTCTTCAACGGTTCAATCGCCGGTCGTGAATTCCCGGCCGAGCCTTAGGGCGAGCGCCGGGACCTCGGGCCGGAAGGGCGCCCACTCGCCACGAGGTCCCGGATCGGCGCATCCGCGCCGTCCGGGAATTCATCGTATCAGCTCATGAACAGCGTCGCGGGGTGCTCCAGCGCGGCCTTCATCGCCTGCACCAGGCGCGCGGCGACGTCGCCGTCCACGATGCGGTGATCGAAGCTGGAGGAGAGGTTCATGATCTTGCGCGGTACGACCCGGCCTTCGGCGTCGTAGCGCGGCAGGGTCTGGAGCTTGTTCACGCCGATGATCGCGGTCTCTGGATGGTTGATCACCGGCGTCGTAACGATGCCGCCGATCGCGCCGAGCGACGTGATCGTGATGGTGGAGCCGGACAGCTCCTCCTTCTTCGCCTTGCCCGCGCGCGCGGCGTCGGCGAGGCGTTTCACCTCCGCGGCGGTCTCCCACAGATCGAGCGCCTCGGCGTGGCGGATCACCGGCACCATCAGCCCGTTGGGCGTGGCCGCCGCGACGCCGCAATGGACGCCCTCATAGCGGGTCAGCACCGAGTTTTCGATGTCGAAATGCGCGTTCGCGTCGGGGAAGTCGGGCAGCACCTTGACCAGCGCGGCGACCAGGAAGGGGATCAGCGTGAGCTTGGGCTGATCGTCGGAGCGCACGGCGTTCAGGTGCGCGCGCAGATCCTCCAGCGCGGTCAGGTCGATCTCGTCCACATAGGTGATGTGCGGGATGGTGCGCTTGGACAGCGCCATGTTCTCCGCGATTTTGCGGCGCAGGCCGATGACCTTGGTCTCCTCGACCCCGGTCCTGGCGCGCCGGCCCTGGCCGGAGCCGGAGGCCGCCTTGGAGACCAGGCGCCCGCCCGCGGCGATGAAATCCTCCAGATCCTCGTGCGTGATGCGCCCGGCCGGGCCCGTGCCCGGCACGGCGGTGAGATCGATATCGGCCCCCAGCGCGCGCTTGCGCACCGCCGGGCTCGCCAGCGGGCGATCGCCGTTGGGGCGGGCAGGCTGTCCTCCCCTGCTTGCGGGGGATTTATCCCGGGCTTGTCCCGGGGCGGAGGGGGCGGTTTCGCGCTTGGGTTCGGGCTCGGGCTTTGGCTCGGCGTCTGAGGCGGGTTCAGCGTCCTCGCCCCCTCCGCTTCCTTCGGAAGCACCTCCCCCGCTCGTGGCGGAGGCCGGCGCGTCGTCAGCCTCGGAGGGGTCTTCGGCTTTGGTCTCCTCGGTCTCGGCCTGGTCATCGCTCGGAACGCCGCCGTCGACGTCGATGACGAGGATTTCGGTGCCCACGGGGATCACCTCGCCCGGCTCGCCGACCAGTTTCTTCACCGTACCGTTGACCGCGCAGGGGATCTCGACGGTCGCCTTGTCGGTCATCACGTCGAGGATGTGCTGGTCCTCGTTGACGTAGTCGCCTTCCTTGACGTGCCACTCGACGATCTCGGCCTCCACGACGCCTTCGCCGACATCGGGGAGCTTGTACTTGTACTCGCTCATGTCACGCGTCCTCCGTGACGGCTTTCAGGGCGCGGATGATGCGGTCCTGGCCGGGGAAGTAGGCCCACTCGTGGGCGTGGGGATAGGGCGTGTCCCAGCCGGTCACGCGCCGGATCGGGGTTTCGAGCGCGTAAAAGCACTCCTCCTGGATCTGGGCGGCGAGCTCGGCGCCGAAGCCGGAGGTGCGCGGCGCCTCATGGGCGACGACGACACGCCCGGTCTTGTTCACCGAGGCCGCGATCGCCTCGATGTCGTAAGGGGTGAGCGTCTTTAGATCGATCACCTCGGCGTCGATCCCGCTGGCCTCGGCCGCCGCGACGGCCACGTGCACCAGCGTGCCGTAGGTCACCACCGTGCAGGCCCCGCCCGCGCGCGTGATCTCGGCCTTGCCGATGGGAACGGTGTAGCGCCCCTCGGGCACCTCCCCCTTGGCGTGCTTGGCCCAGCTTTTCAGCGGCGCGTCCGGCTTGCCGTCGAACGGGCCGTTATAGATGCGCTTGGGCTCGAAGAAGATCACCGGATCGTCGCTCTCGGCCGCCGCGATCAGGAGGCCTTTCGCATCGTAGGGGTTGGATGGGATCACCACCTGGATGCCCGGCACGTGGGTGAAAAAGGCCTCAGGGCTCATCGAGTGGGTCTGGCCGCCGCGAATGCCCCCGCCGGACGGCGTGCGGATCACCACAGGGGTCTTGAACTGACCGGCCGAGCGATAGCGGATGCGCGAGAGCTCGGAGACGATCTGATCGAGACCGGGGAAGATGTAGTCGGCGAACTGAATCTCCGCGATCGGGCGCAGACCCTTGGCCGCCATGCCGATCGCCATGGCCACGATCGCGCTTTCATTGATCGGCGCGTCGAAGACCCGGTCCAGCCCGTACTTCTGCTGCAGCTTCGCCGTGGCGCCGAACACCCCGCCGAAATAGCCGGTGTCCTCGCCGAAGATCACCACGTTCTCGTCGCCGTCCAGAAGGACGTCCATCGCCGAGTTCAGCGACTGGAGCATGTTCATCGCGGGCATGACTAAATCCCAAGCTCCTGGCGCTGGCGGCGCAGGCGCCAGTCGTCCTCGTCGAACAGGTCCTCGAACATGCTCTCGGTGGGTGCGAGCGGACCGTCATGGAGGGTGCCGTGGGTCTCGGCCTCCTTGTAGGCTTTCGTGACGTAGGCGGTCATTTCCTTTTCAAGCTTGGCGTGGCGCTCCTCGTCCCACTCGCCGCGCCCGATCAGGTGGTTCTTCAAGCGCTCGAGCGGATCGCCCAGCGGCCAGGCCTCGCCTTCGGTCTTGGGGCGGTATTTGGAGGGATCGTCGGAGGTGGAGTGGGCGTCCTTACGGTAGGTGACCAGCTCCAGCATCGTCGCTCCGCCGCCCTTGCGCGCGCGCTCGGCGGCCCAGCGCGTCGCGGCGTAGACGGCCAGGAAGTCGTTGCCGTCCACGCGCAGGCTCGCCAGACCGTAGCCCAGCCCGCGCGCGGCGAAGGTGCGCGCCTCGCCCCGCGAGATCCCCTGGAACATGGAGATCGCCCACTGATTATTGACGACGTTGAGGATCACCGGCGCGCGATAGGTCGAGGCGAGCACCACCGCGGAGTGGAAGTCGGTCTCGGCGGTGGTGCCGTCCCCGATCCAGCTCGCCGCGATCTGGTCCTCGCCCTTGTAGGCGCAGCCCATCGCCCAGCCCACGGCCTGGGGAAACTGCGTGCCCAGATTGCCGGAGATCGAGAAGAAGGCGCCCTCCGCCCAGGCGTAGTGCACCGGCAGCTGGCGGCCCTTGAGATTGTCGCGGCTGTTGGAGATGCAGTGGCACATCATGTCCACCAGGTTCCGCCCGCGCGCGATCAGGATGCCCTGCTGGCGGTAGCTCGGAAACACCATGTCGGAGGGGTTCAGCGCCATCGCGCCGGCGACCGCGACGGCCTCCTCCCCGGCCGACTTCATATAGAAGCTCATCTTGCCCTGGCGCTGGAGCTTGAGCATCCGGTCGTCATAGATGCGCGTGAGCACCATGTGCGACAGGCCCTCGCGCAGCACCTCCGGGGAAAGCTTCGGATCCCACTGGCCCACGGCCTGGTGATTGTGGTCGAGCACGCCGATCAGGCCGTAGGCCAGCTCGGCGGTCTCCTCGCCGGCGACCAACGGGTCGAGGCGCTTCGCCTCGCCGGCCTTCTGGAAGTCGTAGGAGGAGAAGTCCGGCTCGTCGCCCGGCCGCGCCGCCGGGGCGGGGACATGGAAGCGCGATTGCGCGCCGGAGGAGTCCTGAGCCATGAGCGTCTCTTTGTCCGTACAAATTTACGTTGCGCGTCCGCCGCTTAGCCGGCGGCGGCGCCCCTCAGGGCGCAGCGCGCGACGCGGGTTAGCCCCACCGGCGCGCTTTGTCCACCGCGCGGGCGCGGGCATATCTCATGCTGCAGGTGCGAGAAAGCGAGCGGGCGCCCGCAATCGAAAAGCCCCGCCGGCGGAACCGGCGGGGCTTGATGTCTCGGCCTCACGGCGGAGCGATCAGTTCAAGCGCTCCAGCGCGACTGCGGTGGCCTCGCCCCCGCCGATGCACAGGCTCGCCACGCCCTTCTTCAGGTCGTGCTTTTCAAGCGCGGAGAGCAGCGTGACCATGATGCGCGCGCCGGAGGCGCCGATCGGGTGGCCGAGCGCGCACGCCCCGCCGTTGACGTTGATCACGTCGTGGGACAGCGAGAGCTCCTTGATCGCGACCATGGGCACCATGGCGAAGGCCTCGTTGATCTCCCAAAGGTCCACATCGCCCTTCTCCCAGCGCGCCTTCTCCAGAACCTTGCGCATGGCCGGGACCGGCGCGGTGGTGAAGTAGGCCGGCTCGTGGGCGTGGGCGGCGGTGGCGACGATCTTGGCGATGGGCTTCAGTCCGCGGCGTTCGGCTTCGGACAGGCGCATCAGCACCAGGGCCGCCGCGCCGTCGGAGATGGCCGAGGCGTTCGCCGCGGTCACCGTGCCGTCCTTGGTGAAGGCCGGGCGCAGGTTCGGGATCTTCTCCGGCTTGGCCTTGCGCGGCAGTTCGTCGGCGTCGACGGTGATCTCGTCCTTGCGGGTCTTCACAGTGACCGGGGCGATCTCGCGCTTGAAGTCGCCCTCTTCGGTGGCGCGCTGGGCGCGCTTGAGGGTCTCGATGGCGTAGGCGTCCTGGTCCTCGCGGGTGAACTGGTGCTCCTCCGCGACCATGTCGGCGTAAACGCCCATCGCCTTGTTCTCGTAGGCGTCCTCAAGCCCGTCCTGGGCCATATGGTCCTTCACCGCATCGTGGCCGTACTTGAAGCCGGTGCGGTGGTTGGGCAGCAGGTGCGGCGCGTTGGTCATGCTCTCCATGCCCCCGGCCACGATCACCGCGGCGTCGTCGGACAAGATGGCCGAGCGGCCCATGATCGCGGCCTGCATGCCGGAGCCGCACATCTTGTTCAGCGTCGTGGCCTCGACCGACTTGGGCAGGCCCGCCTTGATCGCGGACTGGCGCGCGGGCGCCTGGCCCTGACCGGCGCCGAGCACGTTGCCCATGAAGATCATGTCGACGTCCTCGCCCGCGACGCCCGCCTCGGCCAGCGCGGCCTTGGCGGCGTGGGCGCCGAGCTCGTTGGCGGACAGGGCGGAGAGATCGCCGAGCAGGCCGCCCATGGGCGTGCGGGCCATGCCGACGATGACGATCGGATCTTCTGCGCTCATGATGGAGCCTCCTTCACCGGGAGCCGGGGGTGGAATTTGGCGGGCATCTTGGAGGACGCGGCGCGCGCCGCGTCAAGGCCCTTCGCACGGGCAGCGCGGCGGTTGGCGTCGCCGGCGCGGGCGCGAGACTGGGTGGAAGCCCTTGCGATGCTTGGCCTCTTCGCGGCCGCAGCGTACGGCCTCGCCGTTTCACCCTATGGATACGCGATCGCAGCCGGCTCCGGGGAACCCGACCGGCTCCGCGTGCCCCTGATCACCCCCGTTATCGCGCTCTCCGTCCCGGCGCTCGGCGAGGAGGTCGGGTTTCGCTGGGGAAGCTGATGTGGGGCGGAAAGCGCCAACGCTGTCATCCCGGCCGGAACGCAGTGGAGCGCCGGGACCCGCTGCAGGCGCTCGCGGGGCCTCCCCAAGCGTTCCCGGCAGGTCGGGTCGCTGACGCGCCCGGGATGCGAGGCGAGGTTTGTCGCGATGAGCTCCCGACCAAGCCCTACGCGAGGCTACTGCGCCGCGCAGCTTGCCGGCGCGACGTCGGCGTCGCCGGCGTCGGCGGCGATGATGGCGGCGTCTTCGAACAGCCCCGCGTAGGCCAAATAGACCCGTGCGCGCTCGGCTCGCGTCTCGGATTGCGCCAGCGCCTCAAGGCGCGCCGAGGCGTCCTCGCTCATGCCGCGAAAGATGCATTTCAGGTCTTCCGCGCCGCCGGCGGTCTCGATCGCGCGCGACAGGCGCACCGCCTCCAGCGCGAAGCGCTCGACGTCCGTGATGAAGCCGTCGCCGGGCTGCAGCGGACCGGCCGGCGCGGCTGGCGCGGCCTTCAGCGCCTCGGCGCGCGCCGACGCTTCGCTGTTCAGCGCTTCGGCGAGCCGGGCCACCGTGTCGGCGTCCTGCGCGGCGGCCGCGGCGGTGAGGCTGAGAAACGCGAGCAGGCTCGCGACGAGGCGGATCATGGCGGGCTCCCTGGCTCAGGCCGGCGATGCAAGGCGCGCGCCGCTTGATCGTGTGCGATCGGGCGGCTAAGGCCTCCACCTTGTTCCCGCGCCGGTTTCGACGGCGTTGACGTTCACTCCTGAAAAGACCCGGAGCCCGCCCGCCATGGCGAAGCCGAAGAGTTTCAAGCCCAAGGCCCGCCGCCCGCGCGGGTTCGAGGACCGCGCCGCCGATCAGCTGCGCGCCGAGCGCGCGCTGGTGGCTGCGGCGAGCGGGGTCTATGAGCGATGGGGCTTTGAACCGCTGGAGACGCCCGCCTTCGAGTACGCCGACGCGCTCGGCAAATTCCTGCCCGATGAGGAACGCCCGAACGAGGGCGTGTTCGCGATGCAGGACGATGACGAGCAGTGGATGGCGCTGCGCTATGACCTGACCGCCCCGCTGGCGCGCTTCTCAGCGGAGCACTTCCAGGACCTCGCCAAGCCCTTCCGCCGCTATCAGTTCGGCGAGGTCTGGCGCAACGAGAAGCCGGGGCCGGGCCGGTTCCGGCAGTTCGTCCAGTGCGACGCGGACTCCGTCGGCGCGCCGGGCCCGGCCGCCGACGCGGAGATGATCGCCCTGGCCGGCGAGGTGATGGGCGCAGCCGGGCTCGGCGAGGGGGAATACGTCATCCGCGTCAACGACCGCCGGCTGCTGGACGGCGTTCTGGAGAGCCTCGGCCAGGCGAGCCAGGACAAGCGCCTGCGCGTTTTGCGCGCCATCGACAAGCTGGACCGGCTGGGCCGCGACGGCGTCGAACAGCTCCTGGGCGAAGGCCGCACCGATGACAGCGGCGACTTCACGCAAGGCGCGGGGCTCGACGCGGCCGGGCGAAAGCGCGTGCTCGATTTCCTCGAAGCCGGGGGCGGGTCGCGCGGCCAGGTGATCGAACGGCTTCAGTCCGTGGCGGCCGAGGGCGCCGGGGCTGAGGGCGTGGCCGCGCTTGCGGAGATCGACGCGGTCCTGAGCGCGCTCGGCGTCGGGGCGGAGCGCGCGGTGTTCGATCCGGCCGTCGTGCGCGGGCTCGGCTATTACACCGGGCCGGTGTTCGAGGCCGAGCTTCTGGCGAGCGCCGCCTATGAGGACGGCCGGCCGATCCAGTTCGGCTCGGTCGGCGGGGGCGGGCGCTATGACGACCTGGTCGCGCGCTTCACCGGTCAAGCCGTTCCCGCGACCGGCTTCTCCTTCGGGGTAAGCCGATTCGCCGCCGCGCTGTCGGCGCTGAACCGGCTGAAGAGCGCCGAGGCCGCGCCTCTGGTCATCGTCGTCGCCGCGGACAAGTCGCGCATGGCCGGCTATTTCGCCATGGCCGCCGAATTGCGCGCTGAAGGCTTCCGCGCCGAGGCGTTCGTGGGCGGGGGAAACATGGGCAAGCAGTTGAAATACGCCGACAAACGCGCAGCCGACTTCGCCGTGATCGAGGGCCCCGACGAGGCCGAACGCGGCGAGGTGACGGTCAAGGACCTCAAGCTCGGCGCGCGTCTGGCCGCAGAGATCGAGGACAACAAGGCCTGGCGCGAGGACCAGCCCGCCCAGTTCGCCCTCAAGCGCGCCGGCTTCGCCGAAGCGCTCGCGAAGCGCGCCGGTCTGATCTCGTCCTGATCCGTATTGCGGCGCACATGTGGGGATTCAGGGGGTTGACGCTCCCATGACGTTTTGGTGATGCTGCAGATGGACAGGGCCTGACCGTCTTGTCTCCGAGCGACGTTTCTGGGGAGGAAACGTTTCTTGATCGACCAACCGATGTCTGGCCCGGCGCCTCGCGCGCCGGGTCTTTTTTGGCGTAAGCGTGTCACACGCCGGGCTATGATCGCGCCATGGCCCGCATCCGCCTTGAGACCCGGCTGAGAATGAGCCCCGAGGCGGCGAAAGAGCGCGTGCTGACCCCGGCGCTGCTCCGTCATGTCGCCGCGCCGCTCCTCACCTTCAAGCCGATCGATCCGCCCGCCTTTCCAGAGCGTTGGACGCAGGGCGACTATCTCGTCGCGATGCGCGCTTTCGCCGTCATCCCGATCGGGCGCCAAACGGTGGGCATCCGCCTCGATCAGACCCGCGAAGACGCGCCGCAGGGCGCTTTCGTGGTGCGCGACCAGGGCTCCGGCGACCTGGTGAAGACGTGGGACCACTGGGTCTTCATCGCACCCGACGGCGACGGCGGGACCCGCTATGTCGACGACGTGACGGTCGAGGCGGCGTGGATGACCCCGTTCGCGGGCCTGTTCGCGCGGATCTTCTACGCCTGGCGTCAGCATCGCTGGCGTGCGCTCGACCGGCGCGCGGCGCAGGCCGGTTAGCCGGACGTTCACCTGATCGCGCTAGCCAAGGGCCTACTGTCGAAGCTGCCGTCAGGTGACCCCCGTGACCGGTTCCAAACCCGTCGATACGTTGCGCGGCCCGCGCGTGCTCGCGCTGGCCATGACCGCAGTCGCCATGGCCGCCGCGATCCTGGCTTATGAGGCCGGGCGGGTCTGGTCGGAGACCCGCGCCCAGGCCGAAGCCGCGCGCACCGCCGGCGACGTCGCCTCCTTCGCCACGATCCTCATCGATGATCTTCAGACCGAGCGCCGCCATGCGGTCGCCTACACGCTCGGCGCGCCGGGCGCGGAGCGCTACGAGGACAGCCAGGCGGCCACCGACGAGACCATCGCGCTGATGTCCGCCGAACTCGACGGGCTCGCTGCGCGCGGCCTCGACGATCTGCGCGAGCGCGCCGCGATCGAAAGCGTCACCGAGACCCTGTCGCGCCTGCCGCTGGCGCGCGAGCGCGTGGAGAGCGGCGAGTACGGGCTCGACCAGACGGTCGGCGCCTATTCCGGCGTGATCGCGGTCGGCCTCGGCGACCTCAACGACCTGTTCGCGCGCATGGATCTGTCGGACTCCTTCAGCCTCGCCTTCACCGCGCTCGCCGGGCTTCAGGACCGCGCCGCGGTGGAGACCGGGATGGGGCTTCTCGCAGCCCAGGGCGATACGCTCGGCGATGAAACCCGCCGTCAGCTCGCCAACATGCGCGCCGAGCAGCTGATCCATGCCCGCCAGTTCCGTGTGCACGCCCCCGCGGAATGGGCCGCGAGCCTGGTCGAGGTGATCAACGCGCCGGAGGTGCTGCGCCTGGAGCGCGCGCGCCTTCAGCTTGCAACGCCGGGCGACGCGCGTCCCTCGGCCGCGGCGATGGAAGGGTGGGGCGAGACGATGATCGCGCGCCATCAGGCGCTCAGCGTGCTGCGCAACCGTTTCGTGCAGGCTCGCGTGGAAAGCGTCACCGCCGCGCTCGAGGCTGGCGCGGCGCAGGCGCGGATGATGTTCCTGATCGCGCTTGTCTTCGCCGCCGGCGCGGTGTTCGCGGCCTGGCTCGCCGGCGTGCGCGCGCTCGGCCCGGAACGTGACGCCCGCCCCGCCGCGCTGAAGCCGCAGCCCGACGCCGCGCTTTAGGGCCGCCTGGCGCATCGGCGCCCTTGTGTGGCTCATCGGCAACACCCATATCGGTGATCGAAGGCGGCGCGGCCGGAGCTCTAAGTCCCGGGCGTGCTTGATGAAGGCGCCCGATCCGGCGCGCGCCGCCGTCTCGCTGAACGATCACCAGGGGACGACCGAGCCATGAATTTCGAGATGTTCACCGATCGCGCGCGCAGCGTGATCCAGGCCGCTCAGGGCCAGGCGCTGAAAAAGCGCCACCAGCAATTCACCCCGGAGCACGTGCTCAAGGCGCTGCTTGATGATGAGTCAGGCCTCGCCGGCAACCTGATCAAGGCCGCCGGCGCACGCCCGGACCAGGTCGCCGACCTGACCAGGCGGGCCGTCGAGGCGCTGCCCGCCGTGGAAAGCCCGTCCGGCGGCGGCTCCGGCCAGCTCTATCTCGCGCCGAAAACCGCTGAGGTTTTCTCCACCGCCGAGGAGGCCGCCAAGAAGGCCGGTGATCAATACGTCACCGCGGAGCGGATCCTGCAGGCGCTGAGCGTGGTGAAGGGTACGAAGCCGGCCGACATCCTCAAGCAGGCCGGCCTGGCGCCCGCGGCCCTGAATGAGGCGATCAACGATCTGCGCCAGGGCCGCACCGCCGACAGCCAGTCGGCCGAAGAGGGCTATGAGGCGCTGAAGAAATACGCCCGCGACCTGACCGAGGC
>CAZKBB010000020.1:0-7195 GCA_964550935.1 uncultured Caulobacterales bacterium | reverse complement strand
TCGACCCGGTCATCGGGCGCGACGAGGAGATCCGCCGCGCGATCCAGGTTCTGTCCCGGCGCACCAAGAACAATCCCGTGCTCATCGGCGAGCCGGGCGTGGGCAAGACCGCCATCGCGGAGGGCCTCGCTCTGCGCATCGTCGACGGCGACGTGCCCGAAAGTCTCAAGGACAAGAGCCTGCTCGCGCTGGACATGGGCGCGCTCATCGCCGGGGCGAAGTATCGCGGCGAATTCGAGGAGCGCCTGAAGTCGGTGCTGTCTGAAGTGCAGGCCGCCGGCGGGCGCATCATCTTGTTCATCGACGAGATGCACACGCTGGTCGGCGCGGGCAAGACCGACGGCGCGATGGACGCGTCCAACCTCTTGAAGCCGGCGCTCGCGCGCGGGGAGCTGCACTGCATCGGCGCGACGACGCTCGATGAGTACCGCAAGCACGTGGAGAAGGACGCCGCGCTGGAGCGCCGCTTCCAGCCGGTCTTTGTGGCGGAGCCCACCGTAGAGGACACGATCTCCATCCTGCGCGGGCTGAAGGAGAAGTACGAGGTCCACCACGGCGTGCGCATCGCCGACGGGGCGATCGTGTCCGCGGCGACCTTGTCGAACCGCTACATCACCGACCGGTTTCTGCCGGACAAGGCGATCGACCTGATGGACGAGGCCGCCTCGCGGCTTCGCATGGAGGTGGATTCCAAGCCCGAAGAGCTGGACGAGCTCGACCGGCGCATCATCCAGCTGAAGATCGAGGCCGAGGCTTTGAAGAAGGAGGGCGACGAGGCCTCAAGGACGCGCCTTGAGAGCCTGAACAAGGAGCTCGCCGAGCTGGAGGGCCGCTCGAGCGAACTGACCGCGGCCTGGCGCGCGGAGAAGGACAAGCTCGCCTCCTCCACCGAGCTGAAGGAGCAGCTGGACCGGCTGCGCGCCGAACTCGCCGACGCGGAGCGCCGCGGCGATCTCGGCCGCGCCTCCGAGCTGAAATATGGTCAGATCCCCGAGCTGGAGAAGCGCCTGTCCGACGCGGAGGCCGCCGCCGACGCGGGCCAGGCCAACGGCAAGGGCGCGCTGGTCAAGGAGGTCGTCGACGAGGAGCAGATCGCCTCGGTGGTCTCGCGCTGGACCGGCGTGCCGGTGGAGAAGATGCTCGAAGGCGAGCGCGAGAAGCTGTTGAAGATGGAGGACGGGTTGCGCCGGCGCGTGGTCGGTCAGGAGGAGGCGCTCGAAGCGGTCTCCGACGCAGTGCGCCGCAGCCGGGCCGGGTTGAAAGACCCCGCCCGCCCGATCGGCTCCTTCCTCTTCCTGGGGCCAACGGGCGTCGGCAAGACCGAGCTGACCAAGGCGCTTGCGGAGTTCCTGTTCGACGACGAGACCGCGATCACGCGCCTGGATATGTCCGAATACATGGAAAAGCACGCCGTGAGCCGCATGATCGGGGCGCCGCCGGGCTATGTCGGCTATGAGGAGGGCGGTGCGCTGACCGAAAGCGTGCGCCGCCGACCCTATCAGGTGATCCTGTTCGACGAGGTCGAGAAGGCTCACCCGGACGTGTTCAACACGCTCCTGCAGGTGCTCGATGACGGGCGCCTGACCGACGGGCAGGGCCGCACGGTCGACTTCCGCAACACGCTCATCATCATGACCTCGAACCTGGGCTCGGAGCATCTGCTCTCCGGCGACGTCGAGGCCGCGCGGGACCGGGTGATGGACGCGGTGCGCGCCGCCTTCCGGCCGGAGTTTTTGAACCGGATCGACGAGACCATCCTGTTCCGCCGCCTCGAGGAGGCGCAGATGGGCGCGATCGTCGACATCCAGCTGACCCGACTGGAGCGTCTCCTGGCCGACCGGCGCATCGCGATCGAGCTCGACGCCGCCGCGCGCGGCTGGCTCGCGGAGAAGGGCTATGACCCGGCCTACGGCGCGCGGCCCTTGAAGCGCGTCATCCAGAAGGAGCTGCAGGACCCGGTCGCGCGGCTCATCCTGGAAGGCGAGGTCAATGACGGGGACACGCTAAGCGTCTCCGCCGAGGCCGGCGCGCTCACCGTCAACGGCCGCGCGGTCAGCCGCAACGCCCGTCCCCCGGCCGAGGCCGTGATCCAGTAAGGGCGCGCTCTGACGGGCCCCAAGTGGCGCCGCCGCGGTTCGCCGCGGCGGCGTTCTGCATGCGCGCAAGGGTCGGCTGGCGGGGCGTCGCCAAGGTGCGCGACCTTTCGCTGCGCGCGGCCGAAACGGCGAAGAAGATCGGCGAGGTCGTGGGCGGCAACGATGCCCAGGTGCGCACGCTCTCCGACAGCCTGCGCCGTCTGGTGGGTTGAAGCGCAAGCGCGCTTGCCACGCCGCGCGGGCGCCCCGAAGATGCGCGCCATGACCGAACCCGCCGCAACGCCTCATCCCGCCGCTGCCGACGACTTCGCCGCCGTGCTGGCGCTCGATGACCGCACGGCGTTCGTCGATCAGTTCGACTTCGAAGCCGGCGGGGCGGCCCATCCGGTTCTGCACGCCGGCGAGGGCCCGCCGGTGATCCTCATGCACGAGCTGCCCGGCTTCGTCGGCGAGTTCTGGCGCCTGGCCCGCTGGCTCGAGGCGGCGGGTTTCAGCGTCTACGCGCCCGCGCTTTACGATCCGCCCGGCTCCACGCTTGAAGAACTGCACATGATCCATGGGCGCGTTGCGGGCATGGCGCGCGCCTGCATAAGCCGGGAGATCCGCTTGTTCGCCAAGAGCGGCGGCAGCCCGGTCTCGGACTGGCTGCGCTCGCTCGCACGCGAGCTTTCAGGTCGCCATGACGGCGCTCAGATCGGCGCGGTGGGGCTGTGCCTGTCGGGCAATTTCGCCTGGTCGCTCGCGGTGGAGCCGCGCGTGAACGCGGCCGTCGCCGCCGAGCCGGCGCTGCCGTTCAACGAGGCTGGCGGGCTTCATCTGAGCCCCGCCGAGGCCGAGGCGCTGAAGGCCCGCGGCGATCTGCCGGTCATGGCGCTGCGCTTTGAGGGGGATCCGGCCTGCAGGGCCGAGCGCTTCGCCGCGCTGGAGGCGCTCATCGGCGCCGATCGCGCCAGGACGCGCGTCCTGCCCGATGGGGCGAAGAACCCGAACGGCAATCCCTTCCCACACGCGGTCCTGACCAAGGACCTCATCGCCGAAGACGGCCAGCCGACCTTCGAGGCGGCGCGCGAGGTGCTGGGGTATCTGAGCGAGCGGTTGAAGGGGTGAGGCGCTAGCCGCCGCGAGGTCCCGGATCGCGGCTCCGCCGCGTCCGGGAATTCAGCGTTGAGGATCATGAATTCCCGGACGATGCGCAGCAATGATCCGGGACCTCGGCGCGGTGAGGCCCCCGGCCCCTCAAGTCTCGCCGTCTTCGGCCTCGGCGATGAGCGCTTCTGGCGCGTCGAAGGGTTCGCCTGACGCGCTGGGCGCGCCGTCGCGCAAGGCGAGGATGCGGTCGCGTTCGGCTTCGAACAGCGGCAGTTCGCTCTCATCCAGCTTGCGCCCTTCGGGCAGGTTCAGGCTCATCGGGTTGATGGGGCGCCCGTTGAGGTGAACCTCATAGTGCAGGTGCGGGCCCGTCGAGCGCCCGGTCGTGCCCACATAAGCGACGATCTGGCCCTGCTGGACCCGCGAGCCGGCGCGCACGCCGCGCGCGAACCCGTTCAGGTGCGCATATACGGTCTTGTAGCCGTTGGCGTGACGAATGCGCAGATAGTTGCCGAACGAGCCGAAGCGGTTGGCGCGCTCCACGACGCCGGTCCCGGCCGCCATGATCGGGGTGCCGCGCGGCGCGGCGAAGTCGGTGCCGTTGTGCGGCCGGGCCGTGTTCAGGATGGGGTGGAAGCGCATGCCGAACTGGCCGGACAGGCGCGCGCCGTTGATCGGCACCTTCATCAGAAGCCGCCGTGCGCTCTCGCCCTCGGCGGTGAAGAAGCCGACCTCGCCCTCTTCGTTCTCGAAGCGGAAATACTCCAACGGGTCGCCGCGCCCGTCGAAGCTGAGATAGACGATCTCACCGGTGCGCGCGATGTCGCCGCCGCGCGTCACCTCGCGCTCGAACACCACGTCGAAGGCGTCGCCATACTGGATGGCGCGAAAGTCGATGGCGTAGCCCAGCACCTCGGCCATGCGGAAGATGATGCGGTCGGTCGCGCCGGCCTCCAGCGCGGCCAGATAGAGATTGCTTTCCACCTCGCCCTTGGCGCGCACGATTTCGGTCTCGAAGGCGGCTTCGGCCTGGCGCGCGCGGAACTGGCCGCTGGCGGTGCGCGCCACGGTGAAGGTGCGCTCCGCGTCGGGGCGGAAGGAGAAGCCGTCGAAGCGCTCGCCGCGCTCAAGGATCAGCGCGCCGTCCTCGCCCTCGGTCTCGATCATGGCGTTGGTGTCGAAGTAGAGCGTCAGAGACTGGCCGGCGCGCAGGCTGCGAGCGGAGAACAGCGGATCAAGCGCGGCGATGGCGCGCGCGGCGGCCACGCGATCGGCCCCGGCGTCGGACAGAACGCTTGCGAAGGTCTGGCCGCGGCGCACCGTGACGGTGCGCTCCTCGATGCGCGCGCAGTCCTCGCACAGCGCCATGAAGGCGGCGTGTTCGGCCAGGGCGAGATTCTCCGGCTCGATCACTGTCTCGGCCGTTGCGAGCGCGGTCATGTCCTCGGCCGTCACCGGCGACCCGTCGGCGGCGATCACCGCGTCCTCGGCCGCGGGCGAGGCGGCCTCGGCGGTGCTGTCGCCGCCGGTGCGGTGGATCATCACGCCCGCCACCAGCAGCAGCGCGACCGAGAGCGTGGAGATGAAGGTCAGAGCGCGGCGGCGCGCCGGCTGAGGCTGACGCACGTCGAATCCGGACATGGGCGGCGTATCCCGGTCAGCTTCGCGTCCGCGGGCGGACGCAGATATCGTCGGCGTAACGAAACAGGCAAGATGCGGACCGCGTTGTCTCGGTGCGTTCTTAACCGGCCCCTCAACCGATGTCGGCCCCCAGCCCCTGGACGCATGTTGGCCAAACCGGCTGAGTTTGCCAAGTGCCCCATGCGCTTGGCCGCGTTAACACAACGCATACGACACCGCGCTTTGGAGGGTTTTGTATGAAGACCGCCTTGTTGTTCGTCGTCATGACCACGTTTCTCGGCGTGTCGATCTGGTTCGCAGCGCGCTCCTGGTTCGAGATCGAAACCCAGATGAGCGCTCATGGTTACATCGCGCTGGGCATCGGCGCCGGGCTCACCGTGCTTGTCGCGGTCGTGCTTATGGGACTGCTGTTCGCCTCCTCCAGGCGCGGCTGGGATGATATCGACCGCGAGCCGTAAACAAGAGCGCGATGCCGCCACGGCGCCGGCGTTAACTCTTTCGCGCCCAGAATCGGGTAGCGGTTAAGTATGACGAACGCCGCCGCCACCCCCGCCCCCGCCGACCTCGCCGCGCTGCTCTCGGCGAAGCTCTGTCACGATCTCGCCGGCCCGGTCTCCGCGCTCGGCGCCGCGCTCAGCGTGCTCGACGACGAGGACGCCGCGGACATGCGTGATGATGCGCTGAATCTGGTGCGCTCCGGCGCGCGCCAGGCCCAGGCCAAGCTCGAATTCATGCGCCTGGCCGTCGGCGCTGGAGGCTCCGCGCCGAGCCGGGTGGATATGAGCCAGATCCGCTCGCTCGCCGATGCGATGTTCTCAGAGCACAAGCCCGAACTGGTCTGGAAGACCGAAGCCGGCTCGCTCGACAAGCCGGCCGCTCGGGTTCTGCTCAATCTGATCTGGCTCGCCGTCGATGCGGTTCCGCGCGGCGGTGCGGTCACGATCGAGGCGAGCGCGCCTGAAGGCTCAGTGGCGCGCCTTCGCATCGTCTCGGCCGGCCCGCGCGCCAGGCTTGATCCGGCCTACGCCTCGGCGCTGGCCGGCGAGGCGCCGGAGAGCGGCTTCGACGCGCGCTCGATCCAGCCCTTCTACGCCGGGCTCATCGCGCGTGAGAATGGCGGACGCGCCGAAGCGCGCGCCGAAGACGAGCGCGTCGAATTCGCCGCGCTCATCGCGCCGCAGGCCGCTCAGGCCGCCTGAGCCGGGCGCTTCAAGCCGTCGGTATTTGATTATGCGTGCGCGACGCTGCGCTTAGCGTGGCGGGGTCCCCTCGTCGAACGATGCATTAACCCTGTGCGTGACAGCTTGGCGGGCGAATGTTCGACCCTTGCGCCGGAGGCCTGCGGCATCATGGATGAACTGATCGGCGAATTCCTCAGCGAGACCGCTGAAAGCCTCGATACGATCGACTCCGAGCTTGTCAGATTCGAGACGAACCCGACCGATCGATCGACGCTCGACAACATCTTCCGCCTTCTGCACACGATCAAAGGCACGTGCGGCTTCCTCGGCCTGGAGCGGCTCGAGGCGATCGCGCACGCCGGCGAGACGCTGTTGGGCAAGTTTCGCGACGGCGATCTGGTCGCTGACAGCGCGGCGGTCACGGTGGTTCTGCACTCGGTCGACCGTATCAAGTCGATCCTGGACGGGATCGAGGCGACCGGAGCCGAGCCCGCCGGCGAGGATCGCGACCTGATCGAGCGCCTGGAGGCGCTCTCGCAAGGCCATGGCGATCCGAAGGCCGTCGGCCCGGCCAGCGAGCCTGAACCCGAGGCTGAAGCCGTCGCGGCCGCCGCTGAGCCTGCGCCCGCTGACGCCAAGGTCGACGAGATTCAGGTCGACGAGGCCGGGGTCGACGAGGCCGGGGTCGAAGAGACGCAGGTCGATGAGGGCGAAGTCGCCGCCGGTTACGACGAAGCGCTCGGGCGGCCCCTGCGCCCAGGCGAGGTGTCGCTCGCCGAGCTGGAGGCCGCGTTCGCCGCCGCTGACGGGCCGGAGCTTTACGACGACGCCGACGAGATCGACGAGTTCGATGAGGACGAGGCCGAGCCGGTCGCCAACACGATCGAGGCGGCCGCGTCCGCCGCGCAGTCGGCCGGCGCCGAGGCCGCTAACACCGGCGGCGGCGACGCGCCCCAAAAGTCCGCCGTCACGCGCGCGCCCTCTTCGATCCGCGTCAGCGTGGACGTGCTTGAAAGCCTGATGACCACGGTCTCCGAGCTCGTGCTGGCGCGCAATCAGCTGCACCAGCTTTCCCGCGAGAACGAGGACTCCAGCCTGAAGACGCCGCTGCAGCGTCTCTCCTCGGTGACCGCCGAGCTGCAGGACGGGGTGATGAAAACCCGCATGCAACCCATTGGTACCGCCTGG
>CAZKBB010000019.1:43676-44908 GCA_964550935.1 uncultured Caulobacterales bacterium | reverse complement strand
ATCGTGCCGATGTTCGCATGCGGCTTGTTGCGTTCGAACTTCGCCTTACCCATGGCTCTCGTCTCTCCTGAAGAAGATGTCGCGGGAAGCGCGACGGCGTGAAGGGCAGCCGCCCTCCACGGCATGCCGCGAAAAACTGAGCGCGCGGGATAACGCCCGATTCAACACATGGCAAGGGATAAACGCGGCTAAGGCCGACCGACGCGCCGTGGAAGCGGTGGAGCGGGCGATCGGAATCGAACCGACATATTCAGCTTGGAAGGCTGACGTTCTACCGTTGAACTACGCCCGCACAGGTTTGTTGAATTAGCCCCGTTCAGCCCGGCTTGTCGAGGCGCGCATATGAATCTGGACGCAGGCGCCGCGAACCCTAAGGGCTCGCAAGGGCGACTGCGCGCCGGCGCTCATGGGCCGCCGACCGGGATGACGCGAGAAAGGATCAGGAAAAGCGGTCCGCCTTCGCCTCTCGGCTTCGGCGAGACATTCTTCGCCCGAATGATCAGGACCGGCCCGCATGGCCGAAACCTGCGCGAGCTGAGCGAAGGATGGTGGAGCGGGACGAGGCGACTTCGAACCCGAAGGGTTCCCAAGGACGACCGTCCGCCCGCAGCTTTAGCGAGGACCGACTGAGCGAACGCGAAGGAGGACTGAGAAAAGTGGTGGAGGGGGTTGGATTCGAACCAACGTACGCCGAAGCGGGCAGATTTACAGTCTGCTGGATTTAACCACTCTCCCACCCCTCCACAGGGCTCGCGTGCGATGAACGCGGCGGAGATCCGACCGTTAAAGACCTTGAAAAAGCGGGCGTTGCGCAAACGCTCAGACCGCTCTAACGAGGCCCCTCCCGATCGAGAGCGCGGACTATACTTATGCCCCCTCACCCACGCAACCGCCCGAAAACGCCTGCTGCAGCAGGCCGTGCAGGGGGAAGGAACGCGCCGCGCGGAGGGCCTGGCGCGAACCAGTCCGAGGGCTGGATCTGGGGCCGCCACGCCGTGCTGGCCGCGCTCGCCAACCCGAGACGCGAAATTCTGTCCCTGCACGTCACGCGCAACGCCGAGATCGATCTGCCCGAGGACGCGCCGCGCCCCTCCATCGAGCCGCCCCACGAGATCGCCTCCCGCCTGCCCGACAACGCGGTCCACCAGGGCTTCGCCGCCAAGGCCCGCGCGCTGGCGCCCGAAGCGATCGAGGCGGTGGCCGACCCGACCCACGGCCTTCTCGTCGTGCTC
>CAZKBB010000019.1:1471-43666 GCA_964550935.1 uncultured Caulobacterales bacterium | reverse complement strand
GACCAGATCACCGACCCGCAGAATATCGGCGCGATCTTCCGCTCCGCCGCCGCGTTCGGGGCGCGCGCGATCATCATGCAGGACCGCAAGGCGCCGCCGGTCTTCGGCGCGCTGTGCAAGACCGCGGTGGGCTGCGCGGAGACCGTGCCCCACGTGCGCGTCACTAACATCGCCGATACGCTCGGCCTCCTGGCCAAGCACGGTCGCGTCTCGATCGGGCTCGCCGGCGAGGCCGAGACGCGCCTCAGCGATCTCGTCGCCGAGCACGCCGGGCCGGGACTTGTGCTCGTTCTGGGAGCGGAAGGCGACGGGCTCCGACCTCGGGTCGCAGAGCATTGCGGCGCGCTGGCGCGCATCCCAATGGGTCCGCGCGCGGAGAGCCTGAACGTCTCTGCGGCCGCGGCCGTTGCGCTTTACGAATGCGCGCGCTTCGATCCGCGCATCAATCCGCCTGGCTGATCCGTTCTGCAAGCGCCGGCGTATACAAGACGCAGCTGAACGGAGCTTCGCCATGCGCCGCCTCTTCGCCCTCGCCGCCCTGCCCGTCGCGCTTATTGTGAGCGGGTGCGCCGGCGGACCCGAGCCGGCGAGCCGCGCCGGCGCGACGCCTGCGCTTGTTCTTGAAGACTGGCTGCAGGGGCGGACCTACGCGATCGGCGTGTTCGAGCGCGGCCAGGTCCTCGACCGGAAGTTCTACGTCGAGATTGATGGCGACTGGAACGGTCGCGCGCTGACTCTCGACGAGCGCTTTCTCTACGATGACGGCATGACCGACCGGCGCGTGTGGACCATGGAGCAGGTCGCCGACGGCCGCTTCATCGGCACGGCGAACGACGTGATCGGCCAGGCCGACATCGCCGTCGTCGGAGACGCGGCGTTCTTTGACTACGTGGTCGATCTGAAGCTGCAGGACGGGTCCACCGTCGAGGTGCGCTTCACCGACCGGATCTACCAGATCAGCCGGGACATGATCATCAACCGCGCGACCGTCTCGAAGTTCGGCCTTGATCTCGGCGAGGTGGCGATCGTGTTCACCAAGGATCGCCCGAGCGACTGGCCCGACATCGAGGGCTGACCGGCGCGGGCGCGCAAACGGTTTGATCCGCGCTCGAAGATGACGTTCGATCGGCGCTGATCCTCAGCTTCGAACGAGCCAGCCCCGTGACCCATTTCCGCCCCCGCGCCGATCTCGCCACGCACAGCGTGTTCAACCAGTCCGAGCCGCTGCTCGGGGTGAACCTCTACGCCGGCGACGCGATGCTGTCCGGCGCGGTCAAGCGCTCCACCCCGGCCGACCATTCAGAGCGCCTTGCAGTGTTCGGCGCGGCCGTGGGCTCTGATGAGATGCAGGACCACGGCCGGCGCGCCAATGAGAACCCGCCGAAGTTCAAGCCCTTCGACCGTTACGGCCGGCGCGTGGACGAGGTGGAGTTCCACCCGTCCTATCATGCGCTGATGGATCTCGGGCTCGCCCACGGCGTCTCCGGGGCGGCCTGGAGCGCTAAGGCCGGCGGTCATGTCCTGCACTCTGCGCTGTTGATCCTGATGGGCTCGGCGGATGCGGGCGTGTGCTGCCCGATGTCGATGACCTACGCCTGCGTGCCCGCGCTGCGCCACGGCGACTGGACGTCGGACTGGATCGAGGGTGCGACCGCGCAAGCCTACGACCCGCGCTTCCTGCCGAAGGAAGAGAAGACCGGGCTGACGCTCGGCATGGCGATGACGGAAAAGCAGGGCGGCTCGGACGTGCGCGCCAACGAGACCCGCGCCGAAGCGATCGACGGAGGCGGCGGCGGCGAAGGCGAGGTCGTTCTGACCGGGCACAAATGGTTCTGCTCAGCGCCCATGTCGGACGCCTTTTTGACGCTGGCGTATGAAGGCGAAGGCGACGCGGCGGCCCTGTCCTGCTTCCTGGTTCCGCGCTGGCGCCCGGACGGGACCCGCAATGCGATCGAGATCCAGCGCCTGAAGGAGAAGATGGGCGACAAGTCCAACGCCTCCTCCGAGATCGAGTACAAGCAGGCCTGGGCGCGCCGGATCGGGGAGCCGGGCCGCGGCGTGCGCACCATCATCGAGATGGTCAACCATACCCGGCTGGATTGCCTCGCCGGGTCCGCCGGTCTGATCCGCAACGCAGCCGCCCATGCGGTCTGGCACGCCGACCGGCGCAGCGCCTTCCAGCGCCGACTGATCGACCAGCCCCTCATGCGCGAAGTGCTCGCCGAGATGGCGATGGAGGCCGAGGCCGCGCTCGCCCTCGCCTTCCGCGTGGCCGAGAGCTTCGACAAGGCCGGCGACGATCCCCACGAAGCCGCGCTGGCGCGCCTTCTGACCCCGATCGCGAAATACTGGATCTGCAAGCGCGCCCCTTACATCGCCTACGAAGCGATGGAGGCCCATGGCGGCGCCGGGTATGTCGAGGAGCACCCCCTGCCGCGCATGTTCCGCCAGAGCCCGCTGAACGCCATCTGGGAGGGCTCAGGCAACGTCATCGCGCTCGACGTGCTGCGCGCGCTCGGCCGCGACGCAACCGCTCGTGAGGCGCTGTCGGCCGAACTCGCCAGCGCCTCCGGCCGCCACCCGGCGCTCGACGCGCGGCTCAAGGCGCTTTCGGACATGGCCTCGAACGGCGTCGGCGAGGCCGATGCGCGCCGCTTCGTCGAGCGCGCCGCCACGGCGCTGACCGCCGCCGCGCTGATCCGCGCCGGGCTGGAGCCGGCCGCGGACGCCTATATCGCCCGGCGCATCGAGGAGACGCCGACGACGCTCGGCGCCGGTGAAGCCCCGATCGACGCCGAGGGGCTGATCGCCCGCGCCCGGCTCGCGGCCTGACGCCGGCGGGAGGCGGCCATGTCGTGGATGCTCGCCGCGCTCGCCGGCTATGTGGCGCTTCAGCTGGCGATCGCGGTCTACGCGGCGCGGCTGACGCGCACGGACGCGGATTACCTTGTGGCGGGACGAAGGCTTGGCGTCTTCGCGCTCGGGGTTTCGCTGTTCGCCACCTGGTTCGGCGGCGAGACGGTCATGGGCTCGCAGCTCTGGTCACAGCGCGCCTCAGCCGATGACCGCCTCGGCCTCGATCTCCACCACGAAATCCGGCGAGGCGAGCGCGGCGACGCCGATCATGGCGCTGGCCGGCGGGAAGTCCTTGAACACCGCCCGGTGCGCCGCGCCCACGGCGGTCTGGGTCTCAGGGCTCATGTCGGTGACGTAGACCCGTGTGCGCACGATGTCGGACATCTCAGCGCCCGCCGCGGTCAGCGCCTCGGCGATGATCTCAAGCGCGCGGGCGGTCTGCGCGCCGGCGTCGCCCGGCTTGAACGGCCGGCCGTCGCCATCGACCGCGACGGTGCCCGCCACCCAGATCTGGTCGCCCACGCGCACCGCGCGACGATAGCCGACCTTGTCCTCCCACGGCGCGCCGGAGGAGATGCGAAGCCGGGGCCGGCTCATTGCGCGCCCGCGCCCGCCCCGCGCTCGACGCCGTTCTCGAACACATCGAGCGCGATCGCGGTGAGCCCTTCCGCGCCGGTGAGAATCGAGGCCTCGGCGTCCGGCCAGAAGAAGGGCGAGTGGTTCGCCGGCGGCGTTTCGCCGCGCGCGGCGTACTCCTCCCAAACGCTCTCCGGCGCGCCGCCGACCCAGAACATGAAGATCGGCACGTCCTCCTCGGTGCGACCGTAGCGGGAGAAGTCCTCACCGCCCGTCACCGGATCGGCGGTGTCCACCCGTTCGCCGAAGCGCGCCGCGAGCACGCCGCCGGCCTGATCGGAGAAGGCCGGGTCGTTGTAGACCGCCGGAGTGTAGATCTCCTCAGTCTCCATCACGGGCATCAGCGCTTCGGGCAGGCCGGCGGCCATCGCCTGGCCGCGCGCGATGCGCTCGATGCCGGACAGCAGTTTCCGGCGCGCCTCGTCGGTGTAGCTGCGCACCGTGATCTGCAGATGGGCCTCATCGGAGATGATGTTGTGCTTGGTTCCGGCGTTGAACGCGCCGACCGTCACCACGCCGGTCTCGAACGGGGAGAGCTCTCGGCTGACCAGGGTCTGCAGCGCGTTGACGATCTGCGCGCCGATCACGACCGGGTCCTTGCCCAGATGCGGGGAGGCGCCATGCGAGCCGACCCCCTTCACGTAGAGATCGACCGTATCGACGTTGGCCATGGCGAAGCCGGGCACGTAGCGCACCTCGCCGGCGGGCATGTAGCCCCAAGTGTGAAAGCTCGCCACCGCGTCCGGCGTCGGGAAGCGCTCGTAAAGCCCGTCGGCGAGCATCGCATAGGCGCCGAGCCCGACCTCTTCAGCCGGCTGGGCGATGAGAACCAGCGTGCCGGACCAGGCGTCCTGATTGGCGCCGAGCCAGCGCGCCGAGCCGACGAGCGCGGCCATGTGGGTGTCGTGCGCGCAGGCGTGCATGACCGGGAAGACGCTGCCCATCCGATCCTCGGCCTCGACCGTCGAGGCGAACTCCAGGGGCGTGTCCTCGCGCATGGGCAGGGCGTCCATGTCGGCGCGCAGAAGGACGGTCGGCCCCTCGCCGTTCTCCATAACCGCCACGACGCCGGTGCGCCCGACGCCCTCGGTGACCGAGAAGCCGGCGTTGCGCAGCTCCCCGGCCATGCGCGCGGCGGTCTCGGTCTCCAAGAAGGAGAGCTCGGGGTTGGCGTGAAGATGCTCGTAGAGCGCCTCCAGATGCGCGTCGTAATCGGCCTCCAGCGCTGCGCGCAGGTCGGTCTGGGCGAAGGCGGCGAAGAAGCCGGACGCCGCGATCGCGGCCCCTGCGGCGGCGGCGAGCAGAAACTGGCGCATGAGAGGTCCTCCGTGTCCGAGAGCCATGTGAGCGCGCGCTGCGCGCCCGCGTCAATGCGCGGGCTTGGAATCACGCCCCGTCGAACAGCGCGTCCACGTCCGATTGAGCCGCCGAGCCGGCGTCGGGCAGCCGGCCGTGGATCACGGCGGAGGCGTCCGCGATCAGGGGCTGGATCTCGCTTGAGGCGAGCCGGCTCGCGGCGCCCACGTCGCCGTCGCGCGCGAGCTGCTGGGCCTGTGCGATCGCGGCGTCGAGTCGCGCGACGACGCCCTCAAGCCCCTCGCGGATCGACGGATCGGCCGCGCGCCAGGCCGCGAGCGCGAGCGCCCGACCGGCGAAGCCTGAACGCTCAAAGTGAGTCTCATAGCTCGCCGGGGCCCAAGCGAACACGTCCGCGGCCGCTTCGGGCATGTCGGGCAGCATCTCGAGCAGCATGACCACCTCATTGAAATGGTTGAGGTAGTCGGTTGCGAGGCCGGTCTCGGGGTGGATGTTCGCTGCGCGCAGGCGCTCAGGACTCAACGCCCCCTCGCCGATCGCCGCCGCGTGCGCCATGCCGATCTCCGAACCCTGCTCCAGAGGATCGAAACTCGCGCGCGAAACTTGACGAAGCGCTAACCCTGCTGCGGCGCGCCCCCGAAGCGCTCGGTCCAGGCGGCGACGTCTTCATCCTCGACCTTCTTGAACAGGACCCCCGGCGCCTCGAAGGCGAGCCCGCGCGGCAGGGCGTCGAGCAGCCCCTCGCCATTGGGCCAGGTCCGGTTGGCCTCCGGCACGCCGACCGCGTCGAGAATGCGCGCGGCCGCGTTGGGGATGACGGGTTGGGCGGCGATGGCGCAGATCACGGCGAAATTGATCGCGGTGCGAACCCCGACCGCGGCCTTGTCCTTGTCGGTCTTGACGTGCGTCCATGGCTCGGCGCGGGTGAGATACTCGTTGCCCGCCGCCCAGAGCGCGCGCGTCTCCGCGGCCGCCTTCCTGAACTCCATCGCCTTGTAGTGCGCCGCGATCGCATCCAGCCGGCGCGCCATCTCGGCGTCTAGCCAGCTCTCAGCCTCGCCGGGCTCGCCGCCGTCGGGAATCTGACCGGCGAAGCGCGAGCCGGCGAAGCGCAGGATGCGGTTGACGAAATTGCCGAGCACGTCGGCGAGGTCCTTATTCACCACGCCCTGGAAGTGCTCCCAGGTGAACTGGGCGTCCGCGCCCTCCGGCGCCCCGGCGGTGAGATACCAGCGCCAGTAGTCGGCGGGCAAAAGCTCGAGCGCCTGGTCCATGAACACGCCGCGGTTCTCGCTGGTGGAGAACTTGCCGCCGTACCAGGTCAGCCAGTTGAACGCCTTCAGCTTGTCGACCGTCTTCCACGGCTCGCCGGAGCCGAGGATGGTCGCCGGGAAGCTCACCGTGTGGAAGGCCACGTTGTCCTTGCCCATGAACTGGACGTAAGTGACGTCTTCGGCCCCCTTGTCGGCGCGCCACCAGCGCTCCCAGTTCTCACCGGTCCGTTCGGCCCAGTCCGCGGTCGCGGCGATGTAGCCGATCGGGGCGTCGAACCAGACGTAGAAGACCTTGTCCTCAAAACCCTCGCGCACCTGGCCGCCCCGCGCCACGGGCACGCCCCAGGACAGATCGCGCGTGATGGTGCGGTCGCGCAGGCCTTCGTCGAGCCACTTGTAGGCGATGGACTTGGCCAGCGCCGGCCAGCCGTCGGCGGCGTCGACCCATTCGCGCAGGCGCCCCTCCATCGCGGTCTGCTTCAAGCGCAGATGGCGCGTGTCGCGCACTTCCAGGTTCCGCGAGCCGGAGACGGCCGAGTAGGGCTCGATCAGGTCGGTGGGATCGAGCAGCTTGCCGCAGTTGTCGCACTGATCGCCTCGCGCGCGCTCGAACCCGCAGTTCGGACACGTCCCCTCCACATAGCGGTCCGGCAGGAAGCGCTTGTCGTCAATGGAGTAGACCTGGCTCTCCACCACCTCCTCGATCAGGCCGCGGTCCTCCAAGACGGCGGCGAAGTGCTGGGTCAGCTCAGCGTTCCAACGCGAAGACGTGCGCCCGAAATAGTCCCAGCTCAGCGCGAAGTCCTCGCCGATGCGCTTTTGGATCTCGTGCTGCTCGTCGCAGTAGCGCGCGATGTCCTGGCCGGCCTTGGCCGCGGCGAGCTCGGCCGGCGTGCCGTGCTCGTCAGTGGCGCAGATCGCCAGGACGTCATGACCGGTCAGGCGCATGAAGCGGGCGTAGACGTCGGCGGGCAGCATGGAGCCGGCCAGATTGCCCAGATGCTTCACGCCGTTGATGTAGGGCAGCGCGCTAGTGACGAGGATGCGGGCCATGACAGGCGGGTCCATCAAGCTTGAGAGGCCGGTGCGGGAGCGAGCAATAGCCCTCGCTGACCGGAAGTGAAACATGCCGGGCGCAGTTTTATCCGGGCGCCGTCTCGCCTTGCCCGACCCGACGCGCGCAGGCTAATTCAACGGCGCGGTCAGCCGGCTTAGCTCAGCTGGTAGAGCAGCGGTTTTGTAAACCGAAGGTCGGGGGTTCGAGTCCCTCAGCCGGCACCGCCCGCGCCTTGCTCAATGCGCGCGGTCCCGCTCAATAAAGCCCTTGCCCGATCATCGCGTCGGCGAGCTTTTTGAAGCTGGCGATGTTGGCGCCGCGCGCGTAATTCACCCGGCCGTCCTCGGTCTCGCCCTCGCGTGCGCAGCGATCGTGGATGTCGCCCATGAGGTCGGTCAGCGACTGGCGGATCTCCTCGCGCTCGATCGCGCGGGCTTGACGGTTCTGCACGATCTCAAGACCTGAGACCGCGACCCCGCCCGCGTTGGCGGCCTTCGCCGGGGCGTAATCCAGTCCGGCCTCACGAATGACCTTGTAGGCGCCCGGCGTGAGAGGCATGTTCGCGCCCTCGGCCACCAGTCGGCAGCCCTGATCGACCATGGTGCGGGCCGCGTCCTCGTCGACCTCGTTCTCGATCGCGCACGGCAGAGCGACGTCGTGCCGGGTCTGCCAGCACGCGGCGCCGTCGCGGTAGTTGCAGGCGCGGTCCTTGGCGAAGCCCTCCAAGGACCCGCCCTCGGCCTTGCAGGCGCGCAAGGCGTCGATATCGGCCTGTTCGAAGCCGTCCTCGGCGAAGGCCGCCCCTCCGCTGTCGGAGAGCGCGACGACGCGGGCGCCCAGGTCGATCGCCTTCTCCGCGGCGTAGCTCGCCACGTCGCCGGCGCCCGAGATCGCCACGCGCTTGCCCTCCAAGCTGTCCTCCTGACGCGCAAGCATCTTGCACACGAAGAGCACCAGCCCGTAGCCGGTCGCCTCCATGCGCATCTCCGCGCCGCCGAAGGAGAGCTGCTTGCCGGTGATCGCACCCTCGAAGCGGTTGTTGATGCGTCGGTAAGCTCCGAACATCCAGCCGATCTCGCGCGGGCCGACGTTTACATCGCCCGCCGGGACGTCGGTGTCGTGTCCGATGTGGCGATGCAACTCCATCATGAAGGCGGTGCAGAACCGGCGAATCTCCGCCTTGGACCGGCCGCGCGGATCGAAGTCGGCGCCGCCCTTCGCCCCGCCCATGGGAAGACCGGTCAACGCGTTCTTGAAGCTTTGCTCGAAGCCTAGAAACTTCAACACGGACAGGTTCACGCCCGGCTCGAAGCGCAGCCCGCCCTTGAAAGGTCCGATCGCGCCGTTGAACTGCACCCGCCAACCCCGATTGACGTGGACAGCGCCATCATCGTCCTCCCACGTGACCCGGAATCCGATCACGCGCTCCGGCTCGACTAGGCGCTCGGCGAGCGCGGCGTCGCAATAACGCGGCTCCTCGTCGATCAGCGGCAGGATATCGCAGTACACATCGCGCACCGCCTGGTGAAATTCGGCCTCATGCGGCGTGCGCTCGCACAGCGCCTGCATGAATGTTTCAAGCCGGCTCGCCCCTGACGATCCGTCCATTCCGGACCTCCCGTTCGATCGAAAAAACTGAAACAGCCTCACCCCCGCCTTTTTACGCAGTATCGACGCTGAGATGGCCCAGCTTGCCGGCGTGACAACCACGCGTCGGCGCGATCCGTTCGATCCGGGCGCCTGCGAGGCGTTGTCCGGGCGCGCGTTTCGCCATACAAAGGAAATGATATATCATTTGGATTTGAGGCGAACATGGCTCAACCCCAGGCCGATCCGCACGCCGCGCCCGGCCCGCTCTCGGGCCTGAAGGTCATCGAGTTCACTCACATGGTGATGGGTCCGGCCGCGGGTCTGATCCTGGCCGATCTCGGCGCGGACGTGATCAAGGTCGAGCCGATCGGCGGCGACAAGACCCGCAAGCTGGCCGGCGCGGGCGCAGGCTATTTCGCGATGTACAATCGCAACAAGCGCTCGATCTGCGTCGATTTGAAAAGCGACGAGGGCGCTGGCGCGATCAAGCGTTTGATCCGCGAGGCGGACGTGTTCGTGGAGAATTTCCGGCCCGGCGCGCTCGACAAGCTGGGCTTCGGCGCCGATGCGCTGCAGGCCGATAACCCTGGCCTCATCTATTGTTCGGAGAAGGGCTTTCTCGACGGGCCCTACGCCCATCGCACCGCGCTTGACGAGGTCGCCCAGATGATGGGCGGGCTGGCATACATGACCGGCCCGCCGGGCCGCCCCTTGCGCGCCGGCGCCAGCGTGATCGACGTGACCGGCGGCATGTTCGGCGCGATCGGCGTGCTCGCCGCGCTGGAGGAGCGCCGGCGCACCGGTCAGGGCCGGCGCGTCACCGCCTCGCTCTACGAGACCACGGCGTTCCTCGTCGGTCAGCACATGGCTCAGAAGGCCGTGACGGGGAAGGCCGCCGCGCCCATGCCCGCACGGGTCTCGGCCTGGGCCATCTACGACGTGTTCGACACCGCCGACGACGATAAGCTGTTCGTGGGCGTGGTCTCCGACACTCAATGGAAGGTCTTCTGCGAGGCGTTCGGATTCTCAGACTGGGCCGCGGACGCAACCCTGGCGAAGAACACCGACCGGGTGGCGCGCCGGGAGGAGATCATGCCCCAGGTGCGCGAGGCCTTCTTGAAGATGACCCGCCAGGATTTGATGGAGGCGCTGGAGCGCACCGGTCTTCCCTTCGCGCCCATCACCAAGCCGGAAGAGCTGTTCGACGACCCGCACCTGAACGCCGGCGGTCTGATCGACATGGAGCTGCCGGACGGCCAGCACACCAAGCTGCCCGCCCTGCCTCTGTCCTACGGCGGGGTGCGCCCGGCCAAGCGCTTCGATCCGCCAAAGCCCGGCGAGCACACTCGAGAGGTCTTGGGGCTCGCCGGGCTGAACTCCGCCGAGATCGAGGCGCTGATCGCAAGCGGCAAGGCCGAGGACTGGAGCGATGAGGGACCGGCGCGCGCCAGCGCGGAGTGATCCATGCCAGAGCCCGCGACACTGTTCGACAAAATCTGGGCCGACCACGAGATTCGCGTGGAGGGGATGGAGGAGTCCCTGATCGCGATCGACCGCGTCTTCCTGCACGAGCGCACCGGCGCGGCCGCTCTGGCCAGCTTGGCCGAGGCCGGCCGCAAACCGGTCGCGCCCGAACGCGTCGTCGTGACCATGGACCACATCGTCTCCAACGCGCCGGGGCGCGGGGCGAACGACTCGCGCACGCCGTCCGGGGGCAATTTCATCACCGCCACGCGGGAAGCCGCGCGCGAAGCCGGGCTTCATCTCGTCGACGTGACCGATCCGCGTCAGGGCATCGTCCACGTCATAGCGCCCGAGCTTGCGGTCGCCCTGCCCGGCCTGACCCTGATCTGCCCCGACAGCCATACCTGCTCGCTGGGCGCGCTCGGCGCGGCGGCCTGGGGCGTCGGCTCCAGCGAGGCCGAGCACGCCATGGCCACCGGCGTGGTGCGCCTGAAGAAGCCGCCCCAGATGCGCATCACGATGACCGGCCGGCTGGCCCCCGGCGTGACCGCGAAGGACCTGGCGCTTCACATCATTGCGACCCACGGCGCAGCCGGCGGCAAGCGCGCCGCGATCGAGTTCGCCGGCGAGGCTGTCGAGGCGCTGAGCCTGGAAGAACGCCTGACGCTATGCAATCTCGCGGTGGAGTTCGCCGCCTTCACCGCCATCATCGCGCCCGACGACACCGTGATCGAGCATGTGAAGGGCCGCCCCTTCGCGCCTGAGGGCGCGCTCTGGGATCAAGCCGTCGCGCATTGGCGCACGCTGAAGACCGACGCGGGCGCGCGCTTCGATCATGAGATCGAGATCGACGCAGCCGAGGTCGCCCCGGTGATCAGCTGGGGCACCAGCCCGGAGCACGCCGGAGCGTTCGGCGCAAGCGCGCCCGACCCGGACGCGCTGGATCCGAAGGCCGCCAAGAGCGTGCGCCGCGCGCTCGACTACATGGGGATTCGACCGGGCGAGGCGATCGAGGGCCTGCCGCTCGACGGGGCCTTCATCGGTTCTTGCACGAACGGGCGGCTGTCGGACCTGCGCGCCGCGGCGGCCTTCCTGAAGGGCCGGCGCGTCGCCGACGGCGTGCGCGCGGTGTGCGTGCCGGGCTCTCAGAGCGTCAAGCGTGAGGCCGAAGCACAGGGGTTGGACCGGGTCTTCGTCGAGGCCGGCTTTGAATGGGGCGAGCCCGGCTGCGCGATGTGCTTCTACGCCGGCGGGGAGACGTTTCCGCCCGGCGCGCGGGTGATCTCGTCGACCAACCGCAATTTCGAGGGTCGCCAGGGTCCCGGGGTGCGCACCCATCTTGCGAGCCCTGCGGCCGTCGCGGCCTCGGCGGTCGCCGGGCGCATCACCGATCCACGCCGCATTGATCCCGAACCGATCCGGGAGGCGGCCGAATGACTCCCTTCACCGAGCATGAAGGCGTCGCCGCGCCCATCCCGGTTGACAATGTCGACACCGACCAGATCATCCCCTCGCGCGAAATGAAGACCACCGGCAAGACCGGGCTCGGCGAGGGCCTCTTCGCAGGCTGGCGCTACGCCGAGCCGGGCTTGCGCGAGCCTTCGGCCGACTTCGTGCTGAACCGGCCTGAATTCGCCGATGCGACCATCTTGGTGGCCGGGGCGAACTTCGGCTGCGGCTCCTCGCGCGAGCATGCGGTCTGGGCGCTGGTGGACTACGGGATCCGCGCGGTGGTCGCGAAGTCGTTCGGCGACATCTTCTACAACAACTGCATCCGCAACGGGGTGTTGCCGGTCGCGCTGGAGCCCGGCGAGGTCGACCGGCTGATGGAGGCGTTGGAGGACGGCGGCCGGCTCGCGATCGACCTTCCCGCCCAGACGGTGCGGCTCGCCGGAGAGGACCGCGCGGCGCGCTTCGACATCGCCCCCGGCGCGAAGGCCATGCTGATCGAGGGGCTCGACCCGATCGGGCTCACCTTGAAGCATGACGGCGCCATTCAAAGCTTTCTGTCGCGCGACCGGGAGGCGCGCGCCTGGGCCTACGCCACGCCTGAAGAGGAGATCACCGCATGAGGATCGAGATCAGCGAAGTCGGCCCGCGCGACGGGCTGCAGAACTGCAAGTCGATCATGGCGAGCGACGCCAAGAAGGCCTGGATCAAGGCCGAGTACGAGGCCGGCGTGCGCGAGATCGAGGTCGGCTCCTTCGTGTCGGCCAAGCTCCTGCCCCAGCTCGCCGACACCGCCGAGATCGTAGCCGATGCGAAGACCCTGCCCGAGCTGACCGTGGCGGTTCTTGTGCCCAACCTCAAAGGCGCGGAGGCCGCCGTGAAGGCCGGTGCGCACAAGATCACCCTGCCGCTGTCGGTCAGCGAGACCCACTCGCTGAAAAATCTGCGCCGCACCCATGCCCAGGTTCTGGATGAAGCGCGCGAGATCGCGAGACTGCTGAAGACAAAGGCCCCGAACACGCACTTTGAAGGTTCACTCTCCACCGCCTTCGGCTGCACGCTGGAGGGCGCGATCCCTCAGGCCCAGATCCTCCGCCTCGCCGAAGGTTTGGTCGAAGCCGGCTGCGCCGAGGTCGGGATCTCCGACACGACCGGGTACGCCGATCCGGCCTCGATCAAGACGCTGATCCGTGCGGTGCGCGGCGCGGTGGGCGCGGACAAGGTCATGGGCGTGCACCTTCACAACACGCGGGGGCTGGGGCTGGCCAACGCGCTCGCCGCCTATGAGGAGGGGATCACCACGTTCGATTCCTCGCTGGGAGGCCTCGGCGGCTGTCCGTTCGCGCCCGGCGCCAGCGGGAACATCGTGACCGAGGATCTGGTTTTCATGTTCGAAGCCATGGGCGTGGACACCGGGGTTGATCTCGATCGCCTGCTTGGCGTGCGCGACATCGTTCGCCGCGGACTGCCCGACGAAGACCTGTTCGGCTTCACCCCCGACGCCGGCCTGCCGCTCGGCTTTCGCGACGGGGTGACCCAGGCGGCCTGACGCGGGCTTGCGTGCGTCACCTTGCGCGTTGAACGCAAACGCCGGGCGAGCTAGCGCCTGTGCAAAGACATCAACGCCGGAGGGGCTATGATCCGCACCATGTCAACGACCGCCGCCGCGCTGAGCGCGCTCCTGCTCGCCGCCTGCGGCGGCTCCGACCCGGCGCCGGCCGCTCCGGACGGCGAAGCCTCCCAGGACGTCTCCGAGCACATGCAGGTCTCCAGCCCGTTCGCGGGCGAGGCCGCCGGCGGGGCCGATCCGCAAGGGGAGGAGTCCGCCGGGGCTGAGGCGATCCTCGCCGAGCTTGGCGCACCCTATACGAATGCAAACCTTGATCGCGGCCGGCGGCTGTTTCGCCAGTGCACGTCCTGCCACACGCTGAGCGAGGGCGGGCGACATCTGATCGGCCCGAACCTCCACGGCATGTTCGGACGCGTCGTCGGCACGGCGGACGGCTTCGGGTATTCAGACGCGTTGCAGGAAGCTGACGTTACGTGGAGTGCGGACGAGCTGGATCAATGGCTCGCCAACCCGAACAGCTATCTGCCGGGCAATCGGATGAGCTTCGCGGGCTATCGCAACGCGGACGATCGCCGCGACGTGATCGCTTATCTGGCGGTGGAGACCCACGAGGAATAAACGGCGCCGCCGGAGCAGGCTTCAACGCCCCGCCAGGTCCGCCAGGCGGGGCGTTGTCTATTCGGCGGGCTGAGCGGCGGAACGGCCGTTTTCCTCCGCCTGCTTGTCCAACTGGCGCGAGACCCAGTTCGGCGTTTTGGTGTAGCGCCCGAAAACGGCGTAGACCGAAGGCACCACGAAGAGCGTGAACAGCGTCGCCACCAGCACGCCGGAGAAGATCACCACGCCGATCGTGATCCGGCTTTCCGCGCCAGGCCCCGAGGCGAGCACAAGAGGCAGCGCCCCGATCGCGGTGGAGATTCCGGTCATGAGGATCGGGCGCAGCCGCGTCTCGGCGGCCTGAAGCGTCGCTTCGCGCAACTCCAGCCCGTCATCGCGCAGCTGATTGGCGAACTCCACGATGAGGATGCCGTTTTTCGCCGCGAGCCCGATCAATATGACCAGCCCGATCTGGGAATAGATGTTGAGACTGGACCCGGCCATGTAGAGCCCGAACAAGCCCCCCGCGACGGCGAGCGGCACGGTCAACATGATCACGGCGGGCTGGATGAAGCTTTCAAACTGAGCGGCCAGCACCAGGAACACGATCAACAGCGCCAGCCCGAACGCGAAGTAGATCGCATTGTTGGCTTCAAGAAAGTCCTTCGCGCCGCCCAGATACTGCGTGGACATGTCCGGGGGCAGCTCCCGGCTCGCCCAGCCGTCGAGCCACTCCACCGCCTGGCCCAGCGTGTAGTCGTCGGTGAGCGTGGCGGACACTGTGATCGCGCGCTGGCGGCTCACCCGGTTGCGCTGGGACGCCTCGCCCAGCTCGCGCAGCGTGACAAGGTTGGACAGCGGGATGAGATCGCCAGACTCAGCGCGCACATAGAGCGTCTCCAGATCGTTCTGGGAGGAGCGCTCGGCGGGCCGGTTCTCGGTGATGACGTTATACGCCTCTCCGCGATCTATGAACTGGCCGATCCGCCGCTTGCCGAGATGGGTCTGAAGCGTGCGCCCGATTTCGGAGACCGATACGCCGAGCGAGGCGGCGCGCTCGCGGTCGATGTCCACGACCAGGCGCGGCGAGGTCGGCTCATAGTCCTTGCGGGCGCGAAGCAGGTTCGGATTGCCCTCCCGAATCGCGCCGATGAGGCGTTCGGCTTCGGCGTTGATCGCCTCATAGTCCGCGCCGAGGAGGACGAACTGGACGTCGTCGCCCCCTCCCCCTCCGCCGCCAAGCGTGGAGCGCATGGAGGCGAAGGCGCGCACGCCGGTCAGTTCGCCGAACTGCTGATTTATCTCATCGACGATTGTGCGCCCGTCGCGGCGTTCGTCCCACGGCGTCATGGAGCCGAGAACGATGCCGGTGTTGAACCCGGAGCTGCCCCAGCCGGGGACCACGATCAGAACGCGGCGAAGCTCGTTCTCATCCACGTAGGGCAGCAGGATGTCTTCGACTTCTTCAGCTTGCTGGGCCATGTACTCGAAGCTTGCGCCCTCCGGCCCGGCGAAGAAGCCGAAGAAGCTGCCGCGATCCTCGTTGGGAACGAGCTCGCCAGGCAGGCGCACGAACATGAAGGCCGCCCCGGCGATGGCCACAAGGATCACCGGCGCCACCACCGCCGGCGCGCGCAGCGCGATGTCGAGGCTGTCGCGATAGGCCGCGCGCAGCCATTTCATGAAGCGTTCGACATAGCGGGCCGGACCGCGCCCTGTGCTGGACGGCTTCAAGAGCTTGGAGCCCATCATCGGGGACAGGGTCAGCGCGACGAAGCTCGACAACACCACCGCCGCGGAGATCGTCACCGCCAGTTCGGTGAAGATCCGCCCGATGAAGCCGGGAAGGAAGATCAGCGGCACGAACACCGCGACCAGCGTCGCGGTTGTCGCCACGACCGCGAAGAAGACCTGCCGCCCGCCGCGATAGGCCGCCAGGATCGGCGGTTCGCCCATATCAACGCGGCGTTGGATGTTCTCCAGCACCACGATGGAATCGTCGACCACCAGTCCGATCGCGAGCACCAGCGCCAGCAACGTCAAAATGTTGATCGAGAACCCGAAGGCGGACAGCGCGGCGAACACGCCGATGAGGCAGACCGGCACCACCGCGGCCGGGATCACCGCCGCGCGCAACGTTCCCAGGAACAGATAGATGACGGCCACGACGAGCAGGGCCGCGATCGCGAGGGTGCGCCAGACCTCGTTGATGGATTCCTGGATGAACACTGTGTTGTCGGAGGACTGAATGAGCTCGGTCCCCTCGGGCAGGCTCGCGCGGACCTGCGTAGCGCGCTCGCGCACGAGCCTGGCGATCTCGATGGAGTTGGCGCGGCTCTGCCTCACGAAGCCGATGCCGATCATCGTCTCGCCGTTGCCGCGGAACAGGGTGCGTGGCTCCTCAGCCGCCAGCTCCACGTCGGATACTTCGCCCAGGCGGATCACGTGCCCGCTCGGCGTGGTGCGGATCGGCAAGCGCTCGAAGCTCTCTGCGTCTGAGAACAGCCGCTCCACGCGCACGATCAGCTGGGTGTCGGCGGTCTCGACCGAACCGCCGGGCAGCTCGATATTCTCGGTGCGCAGGGCGTTCTCGATATCACTCACGGTCACGCCGCGCGCGGCCATCTGTTGCGGGTCGAGCCACAGCCGCATGGCGTAGCGCCGCTGCCCCCCGATGCGCACTCGCGCGACACCTTCGAGCACGGAGAAGCGATCGATCACATAGCGCTCTGCGTAGTCGGTCAGCTCCTCCGCAGTGAGCCGATCCGACACCAGATTATACCACATGAAAGGCCGAGCATCGCTGTCCTGCTTGGCGACCTGGATCTCCTCGACATCCTCCGGCAGCACGTCCGCCGCGCGCGAGACTGCATCGCGAACATCGTTCGCGGCCGCCTCGATATTGCGCCCGAGCTTGAAGCGGATCGTCACCGAGGCTTCGCCGTCTTCAGACGAGGAGGTGATCGTGTCCACGCCGTCGATGCCGGAGAGCCGGTCCTCGATCACCTGGGTGACGCGGTTCTCCACCACCTCGGCGTTGGAGCCTGGATAATTCGCCTGGATCGAAACCACCGGCGGGTCGACGTCGGGCAGCTCGCGCAGGGGCAAATTGCGCAAGCCCATCACGCCGAACACGATAATCAGCGCGCTCGCCACAGCGGCGAGCACGGGGCGGCGCACGGCGACATCCGACAGCGTCATCTCACGCGCCCCCGGACGCGGCGGACGGCGAGGCGAGCGCGGTGCCGCCATCGCGATCCTCCGGGCCGCCGCGCTGCTCGCTGATGCGCACCGGCGCGCCCGGCCTGACCCGGTGAACGCCCTCGGCGACGACGCGCTCGCCGACCTCGACCCCGGCGAGCACCTCGAACTGACCGCCGTTGCGCTGGCCGAGCGTCACGTCGCGCGGCTCCGCGACCACGCCGTTTTCGCCCTCGGTGACGACGTAGACGAAGGTGCGCTCACGAAGCCGGCTGACCGCAGCCTCGGGGACCGCCGGCGCGGTGCGCACGTCGCGGCGCACCTCCACCGTCATGAGCATGCCTGGGCGCAAGCGCCCGTCGGCGTTGTCGACCAGCGCACGCACGGTCATGGCCCGGGTGGCCGGATCCACGCGGCTGTCGATCTGCGCGATCTCGCCGTGGAAGACTTCGTCATCGAAGGCCGCGGCGCGCGCCTGCACGCTGACCCCCGGCTCTATAACAGACAGGAAGCGCTCCGGCAGGGTAAAGTCGAGCTTGATCGTGGAGGTGTCGTCGAGCCGCGCGATGACGTCGCCGGGCCGCACCAGCTCGCCGGGGCTGACCTCGCGCAAGCCGAGCACGCCGGTGAACGGCGCGCGGATGACCCGGTCGGCGACGCGCGCCTCAATCGCCTCGACGCGGGCTTGGGCGCGTTCGAGCACCGCATTGACCTCGTCCATGCGCGATTGAGGCGCGACGCCGCGATCGGTCAGATCATCGAACCGAACGACGTCCCGGCGCGCCTCACGCAAGGTGGCCCGCGCTTCCGACAGGCCGGCGACTTCCTCGGCCGCGGCAAGCTCCACGATCAGATCGCCCGCCTCCACCTGCTCGCCGGAATCGAACTCGATCCGGCTGATGATGTCGGACACCTTGGCCGTGATGGTGACGGACTCGTTTGCGTTCGCAGTGCCCAGCGCTTCGACCACGTCGGAGAACTCGCGCGGCTGAACGGTTTGCACCGCGACCGGAGTCTGGCGACCGCCCCGGCCAGCGTTTTCCTCGCCCCCGTCCGACAGGGTGCGCACGGTCACGGCCACGGCCATCGCGGCGAAAACGACGGCGACGAAGATCAAGAAGGCGGCGCGTTTCATAGACTGCTCCCGAAGACGTAACGGGATATGCGCCGACCGGACGAAAAATCAAAGCGCACTCGAGGGGAAAATAGAGGGGTCTCAGAACCGCCGCCAGACGGAAACGCTCACGGCGCGCTCCTCAGCCATGCGGTGGGCGCTGACGGTCCCGAGCAGCCCCACCTGAACCGAGGTGTTCGCGCTCATCGGGCGCACGACAGAGAGTTGAAGGCGATGATTGCGATGGCCCGGCTCGTCAGGCGCTCCGCCCGACCAGATCGCGTAGGACTGAATGATGACCTCGGTCTCCCAGACGAGCTCCGCCCCCGCGGCGACGTCGAAACGGATCTCATCGCCGACGCGCTCGTCGCGCCAACGGTGCGCGAGACCGGCGTCCACGAAAGCGGTGTCGCCGACCGATCGGCCCAGCAGCAGGCGCGCTTCAACGTCTCCGCCGCCCTCGCCGAAGTCGGCGTTGTTCCAGTTCTCGCCGGGGCCGCGCAGTGTGACGAGCGCCTCGCCGGACATGGTCCATCGTCCATGGCGCATAAGGGAGTATCGCGCGGCCGCTTCAGAACTTGAGAAGTCGCGAAGCGCGATCTGGCGCAGCTCGTCCCGCGCGACGGTGAATCCGTTGATGTCCTGAAAGGCGACCCGGCCCACGAGTGTCAGATCATCGGTGAGCCCATGCTCCACGTACCAGGAGAGCTCATGCTTGGTCAGCGTGGTGTCGAGCGCGAGGTCGAGACGGTGCAGCGCAGTAGCGCTGATCAGGAGCGTCTCGCCCGCGTCGCGCGTCCAAGCGCCGGCCTCGGCCTGCCCCGCCGTGAGCGACAGACACGCCGCCGCAAGCGCCGCGCGCGTCCCGTTCGATCCGCGATGTCCCAAGCCCGCCCTCTCCGGCCGCCGCCACGACCGTTGAGCAAACTTCCCTGTTTGAGCGAATCATAGTGCGCGATTCGCCGCAGGTGAGAAACCAGAGCAGCCTGGCGTCAAACGTCGTAGCCGGGGCTCTGACGGGCGATGCGACCGAGCATGGCGGACCACGCAATTTCGAGAAACAGCTCGTTCGTGATGCCTTCCTCGCCCTGCTTGAAGACACGCTCCTGCATCGCCTCGCCCCATTCGATCAGCTCGCCGCCGCCGGACTGGGCGCGCGTCTGCACCGCGCATGCGCGTTCAAGCAGATACATGCGCAGATACGCCGAGAAGGGATGGTCCCCCGTGGTCAGCGTGCCGTGGTTGCGCAGGATCATCAGATTGTTCGAGCCGAGATCGGCGACCAGGCGCTCTTTCTCGGTCTCGTCCACCGCGATCCCCTCATAGCCGTGATAGACGACATCCTTCATCACGTTCATCGCCAATTGTGAGATCGGCAGGAGCCCCCGCTTTTGCGCAGAGACGGCCACGCCGTCGTCGGTGTGCAGGTGCATTACGACCTTCACGTCGGGCCGCGCCGCGTGGATCGCGGAGTGGATCGTGAACCCGGCCGGGTTGATGCCGTAGCGGCTCGGCGGCAGCACGTTTCCGTCCAGATCGACCTTGACCATGTTCGAGGCGGTGACGTCCTCGAAAAGTAGTCCGAAGGGATTGATCAGGAAGTGTTCGTCAGGCCCCGGCACGCGCATCGAAATGTGGGTGAAAAACAGATCGTCCCAGCCGTGCATGAAGCAGAGCCGGTAAAGCGCGGCGAGGTCGCAGCGCGCCTTCCACTCCTCCTGCGAAACCTGATCCTCCACTGAGCGCTGAGCGTCATCCATGGGTCGCCTCCGCGAGCGGCGTGGTGTGATGTGGCATGATCGCGCGCGCAGACCTGTCCGGTCAAACGTCGCGCGCAAGCCTCAAGCCCGTCATCTGCCACTGGGCGTCGGGCGGGAAGAAGTTGCGATAGCTCGTGCGCATGTGATCCGGCGCGGTGAGCCGCGAGCCGCCGCGCAGGACGTACTGCCCGCACATGAACTTGCCGTTGTACTCCCCGATCGCGCCCTCCGGCGCGCGATAGCCCGGATACGGCGCGTAGTCCGACCGGGTCCACTCCCAGACCTCGCCGAACAGGCCGGCCGCGCGGCCCTGGCGCTTCGGCGCGCAAGGGTGCAGGAAGCCGCCGGGCTCGGCCCAGTCGCAGGCCTCAATCGCGCCGGAGTCCGCGGCCTCCACTGCGGCGCGCTCCCACTCGAACTCCCAGGGCAGGCGATAGCCCGTCCACTCGGCGAAAGCGATCGCCTCGAAGAAGTCGATGTGGCTGACCGGCGCGTCCGGATCGAGCGGACGCTCGCCATGCAGCGTATGCTCGCGCCACGCACCGTCGCGCTCGCGCCAATAGATGGGCGCGCGCCGGCCTGCGGCCTGGATCGCGTCCCAGCCCTCCGACAGCCACAGCGAGGGCGTGCGATATCCGCCGTCTTCGATGAAGGCGAGATACTGCGCATTGGTCACCGGGCGCGCGGCCAGCTCGAACGCCTCGATCCAGATGCGATGGCGCGGGCCTTCATGGTCGAAGTGGAAGCCCTCGCCCGTTGCGCCGATCCGACAGAGCTCCGCCTCGAATCCGATCCAGTCCCGATCAAGGCCGGGCGTTTCTTCCGAGCAGGGCCGCTCCGGCGCGGCGTAAGCCGCTTCCGGGAAGGGGTTCATGGAGAGGACGTGCTTGATGTCGGTGAGGAGCAGCTCTTGGTGCTGCTCCTCGTGGGCGAGGCCTACACGCATGATGGGCGCGGCTTGAGCGACTTCAGCCGGCGAGGCCTGATCGAGCCAGCGGCGCATGGCGCCGTCCACATGGGCGCGGTAGGCGAGCACGTGCTCGACGCCCGGGCGGGTCAGCTGTCCCCGACTCGGGCGCGCATGCCGGTCGCCGATCGTCTCGTAATAGGAGTTGAACAGGTAGTTAAACCGGGGATCGAACTCGGCGTATCCGCCAACGTGCGCTTTGAGCAGAAACGTCTCCCAGAACCACGTCGTATGGGCGAGATGCCATTTCGTGGGCGAGACGTCGGCCATGGTCTGAGCGGCCATGTCTTCAGCCGACAGCGGCGCTGCGAAGCCCTCGGTTCGCGCTCGGACTTTATCAAAAGCCGTTTTCAGTTCCGCGCCCGCAGGCTCGAGATCTCTCGCCATCGGGGCCTCCTCGGCGTTGGTGGTCGAAACTCTAGCCCGATGAACGCGCGGGATAAATGATCGGTTTAATGCGCGCCGATCCGTCGCGCCCTTGCGCGCGGGCCTTCCCCCCGCTTCAATCCGCGCGCCTGCTTCGGAGCCGCCCCGCCATGCGTATCGCTTTCCACGCCGCCGACCGGGATGACGCGCGCGCTGCGCGCGACACCCTCGTGGCCCGTTACGGCGACGCCTCGATCACGGAGGCCGACGTCGTCGTCGCGCTCGGCGGCGACGGCTGCATGCTTGATGCGCTCCACACGGTGATGGAGCTCGACGAGAAGCCGCCGGTCTACGGCATGAATTTCGGCTCGGTCGGCTTCTTGATGAACGAGCCCGATCTGGAGCGCTTACCCGAGCGCCTGAAGGACGCCGAACGCGCCACGATCCACCCCTTGCGCATGACCGGGGGAGCGGTGTCCGGGCTGGAGTTCGGCTCGCTGGCGATCAACGAGGTCTCGCTCCTGCGCGAAACGCGTCAGACCGCCAAGATCACGATCTCGATCGACGGCACCGTGCGCATGGAGGAGCTGGCCGCCGACGGGGTGCTGGTCTCAACGCCCGCCGGCTCCACCGCGTACAACTTTTCAGCCCACGGACCCATCCTGCCCATCGACGCCCAGCTGCTCGCCCTGACGCCGATCAGCGCCTTCCGGCCGCGGCGCTGGCGCGGCGCCCTGCTGCGCCATTCTTCAACCGTGCGCTTCGATGTGCGCGAACCGGACAAGCGCCCTGTCTCCGCGGTCGCCGACAACAAGGAGTTTCGCGACGCCCGCTGGGTGGAGGTCTGCGAGGCCGTCGACATGGAGCTGACGATGCTGTTCGACGCGGGCCGGGCGCTCGATGAGCGGATACTGCTTGAGCAGTTCTCCGCCTGAGCCGCCACGCTTAGCGCCGCATTAAGCCTTCCCGCCTACGGTAAGGCAGAGATTCGGGAGGTTTTTTTGGCCGGGGAAGTCGAACCGGAGATGGCGCTGAAGAAGCTCCGCGTGCTCGTCGTGGACGACAACGCGGCGATGCGCGGCATCGTGCGCGCGGTGCTCGGCGCGTTCGGCTGCGACAACGTGCTCGAGGCCGACAACGCCAAGCGCGCCCTGTCATACCTGCGCGAAGATCAGATTGATCTGTTGATCTGCGACTGGAAGATGAAGCCGACCGACGGGATGAGCCTGGTGCGCCTGTTGCGCGATCAGGAGAAGAGCCCGAACCCGTTCATTCCGATCATCATGCTGACCGCCTACGCCGAACCCTCGCGTGTGCGCGAAGCGCGCGACGCCGGAGTGACGGAGTTCCTGGTCAAGCCGTTTTCATCGGAATCGCTGTTCAAGCGCATTCAGGTCGTCATCAACCGCCCGCGCCCCTTCGTGCGCACGAAAGTGTTTTTCGGACCGGATCGCCGCCGGCGCGCGGCGGAGGACTACGCCGGCCCGGAACGGCGTGAAGATCCTGCGATCTGACCGTCCAGCTCCTGGAGGACCATCCCTTGGCCCAACGCGAAAAACCGATCGAGATCATCAACCCGCCCAACATGCTGCGCGTAAAGGTGGGCGGACGCGTCGCGCCGGCCGATCCCGCCGCGATCGCCCGCGCCGAGGCCGCGCTCGATCAGATGAAGGGCGAGTTCAAGAACTGGCTCGGCGAGGAGGTGGACAAGCTCGAAGCCGCCTACGCTAAGGTCCAGAAAGACGGGCTGGTCGGGGAAGTCGGCGACGCTTTCTTTGTTGTCGCGCACGACCTGCGCGGGCTCGGCTCGACCTACGATTATCCGATCATCACCCGCATGGCGGCCTCGTTGGCGCGCCTTATCGAGGACGATGAGAAGCGAGCCGGCGTGCCGGTTTCGCTCGCCGGCGCCCATGTCGGCGCGATCCGCGCCGCGCTGCGCCAGAACATCCGCACCGACGACAACCCCGTCGGGCGCCAGCTGGCCGAAGAATTGGAGACCCAGGTCACCGACCTGGTGGGGCCGCCTCAATAGGACGCGCGCACACGATCAGGACGCGGCGCGGGTGGCGCCGGCGGCTACGATCTCTTGATCATCGTCGATGCGCGCCAGGCAGTAGGCGAGGTCCTCTTCAGGCGCGCCCTGGAATTGGGTGAAGATCCGCTCGCACAGGCGTTTGCGAAAGCGTGCCTGGTCGACAGCCCCGCCCGCCCCGATTTCAAGCGAATGATACGTCTCGATCGCCGCACGCACCGCAGGCAGGATCCGCCGCGGCAATCCGGTCCGATCGAACAGCGCATCCAGCCCCAACGGGCCGGCGTCGTGGATCAGCACCGCCGCCTTGGCGTGCTCCACCCCGGCGAGCTCGGCCATGGCGTGCTCGACGAAGGCGACGTGGCCCCGGAACAGCGCGCGCAGGATCAGAGACGGCGTCAGACGCCCGTTCATCTGCATTTGCTGCACGAAACGGCGCGGATCGGGCGACAGCCCGGCCTGTTCGACCAGATCCACCGTAGCGCGCTCGCGCGCGCCTTCGGAGAGCTCGACGGCCAGCTGGGCGGGCAGCGCGTGGCGGCGCACCAGGCGCTGCATCGCCTCGTCGGAGACTCGCGCGATCAGGCGTTCGGTCACCTCAAGCGGCAGTGAGGCGCGATCGATGAACCGCTCCAGCACGTCGCTGCGATCCTTGAAGCGCTCCAGCGCCCGGGTGTAGCTCTTCGGCGCGAACGCCGCGCCGTCATTGGCCGCAAGCGTTCCCACCGCGCCAGGCGCGGCGCGCTCCACCATCTCCTGGACCACGAGCGGGGAGACGCGCGCCCGAGACGCCACGGCGCTCTGGCGCAGGGCCTCGCCGGAGCGAACGATCTCGATGAGGTCGTCATCCTCCAGAACGGGCGAGCTGGTGATGACCGGCACGGCGATGGTGTCGAGATCGGCGGCGAGCTTGCGCGCCACGTCTCGCGGCAGGTTGGCGCTCTTTTGCAAAGTCACGGCCAGTGCGCGGCGCACCATGACCGCGGCGTCGGCGGCCAGCATGCGCAGGATCTCCTGCGCTGCGGCGCGGTCCTGCGCGCTCATCGTCGCGCCGGCGATGCGCGCGCACACCTTGCGCGCGGCGAGCGCGCGCGCCTCCGGGTCGGCGCGCTCGCTCAAGCGGACGATATCGCTCTGGGTCAGCTTCGGGCGCAGTCGGGTGACGCTCATGGCGCGGTCCTCGCCGAGATTGAGCGAACAGGATGCGCCTTATTTGTTAACGCGATCTTGCCGCGTCAGTCGCGTTTGCGGGCGGGAGACGGCGCTTCGAGGGAGGCGAGGATCTCCACAAGCGCGGGCGTGAGAAAAAGCCCGGGCGCGTCGCGTCGCGTAAAGCCCGAGGCGGACGAGGCCGCGACCGTGTTGAACCCGCCCGCTTCAGGCCTCGCGCGGCGCGCGTCGTCTGCCCCGTCATGGGAGGCGGCGAGCACCGATAGAACCTCTGACGTACTGCGCGCGCGAGCCCCATCATAGAAGATCGGCCGGTTCGCCGCCGCGGCGGCTGGGAACAACGCATCGGCGCGCGCGCCCGGATCGGTCTCGACCGTCTGGATGAGCTCTGCGGCTGAGCTCGCGCCAAGAAAGTGCGCCGCGTACAGCTCGCCGGAACTCGGCTCACGGCCCAGCGCGTCGCGCAGCACCGCAGCGTTCTCACCAGCGAGTTCAGCCGCCATCTTGCTCGCGGCGGCCGGATCAAAGCGCATGTCGAGGATGGCGGTGCGCGCGCCGGGCTCGGCGACCTCGAAGCGTCCGTCGGCGCGCTGGCTGATCTGGACGGCCTCGGCGGCGAATCCATGATCAGCGCCGTGGCGCTTCATCATCGCAAGCCAGGTCTGCTCAATGAACTGGAACAGACCCGCTGCGCTGGAGGTTTGCGCCCTGGCCTGGCTATCGAAATTGCTCTCGCGCGCGGCGGTGCGCACCAGGAAGTCGAAATCCGCGCCGGCGCTGCGGGCCGCATCGGCGATATGGCGCAGCGCCGCGCCGCCCTGGGTGGCGGCCGCCGCCGGATGGAGGCTCGACATCGCATGAACTCCGCACCGATTCTGATCAGAGCCCAGCCTGGCGCGTCGGGGATAACCGTCGGTTAACCCCGCAATCCCGGCCGATCGGGCCGGAACGGCGCGGCTGCGGCGGGCGCGCGCGCGCCGAGCGCGGCTGCGGCCGCCGCCTCGCCCAACATCGGGGCCAGAAGCACGCCGTTGCGATAGGCGCCGAGCGCCAGCGTCAGCCCCGCGATCGGGCTTGCGCCGACCACCGGCATGCGGTCGCGCGCCATGGGGCGAACCCCGGCCCAGCGCTCGGTTTCCCGCGCGTGCTTCAACGCAGGCGCGGCGCGCCCCGCGGCGCGGCGCAGGCGCGCAATGGTCGCGGTCTCGGGCGCCTCGCCGGTGCGGCCCGGCTCGCTCGTCGCCCCGGCGACGACGCGCCCGTCAGGCTTGGTCGCAAGATAAATGGAGAAACTGCGTACGATGCGCTGCGGGGCGCCGCCCGCGGCCCCGTCCAGCGAGAGCATCTGGCCTTTCACAGGGCGCATCGGCGGCGCGGCGGCCTCCGCGCCCTCGATCCGACCGGCCGCGCCGGTCGCCAGGACCACGCCCTCTGCAGCGATGGATTCGCCGCTTTCGAGCACCACGCCGGCCGCGCATCCGGCTTTGAGGTCAAGCGCGCGCACGCGCGCGCCCCCGCGAACCTCACCGCCGAGCGCTTCGACCGCGCTCACCAGCGCCGGGCCGAGGCGGCGATTATCGAGCTGACCGTCGCCAGGAAACACGAGCGCTTCGAGCGACGGGGCGAGCGCAGGCTCCAGATCGCTCAGCACTCGCCCGCCGATCCGTTCGACCCCGACGCGGAGACAGAGGGCTGCGGCGTGCGTGCGCTCCAGCCTGGCCAGCTCGGATCGATCGAAGGCCGGGGTCACCGCGCCGAGACGCTGATAGCCGATCGAGCGTCCGCTCAATCGCTCGATGCGCGCCGCCCAGTCCGGCCAGGCCTCAGCCGCGGCCGCGCTCAAGGCTGCGAAGCGCTGCGCCATCGGGCCGCGCGCGCCCGCCTCCGCCGCGCTTTCGAAGCCGGCTGCAAGCATGCCGCCCGACGCCCACAGCGCGCCGCGCCCGGGCCGGCCGGCGTCCAGAACGCAGACCTGCGCGCCGCGCCTTGAAAGCGCCAGCGCCGCAGCGAGCCCGGCCGCGCCGGCGCCGACCACAATGATGCGTGCGCAGTGTGACGTCGTTCGTTTCATGGACGCGCTTCCCGCGGCGGCGGCCGTGTCGCCCACGCGATGTAACGCCCTGGGCACGCGACGCCAGTCGCGCGCGCCGCACGACGCGCCGAGTGAGAACGGAGCGTGGAAAATGGTACCGCCTCCCCGGCTCGAACGGGGGACCTCTAGATCCACAATCTAGCGCTCTAACCAACTGAGCTAAGGCGGCATGTGACCGTCAGGCGTTCAGGAGAACGCCTCGGCGAGGGCGGCGGAACCTAGCTCCGCCCCCGCCGGGGTGCAAGACCTCGCCTTCACAGACCGATCAGGAATAGCCCTGCGCGCGGATATGGGATTGAAGCGCGGCCATACGCTGGTCCGATGAGGGGTGCGTGGACAGGAAGCTCGGCGTTCGCGAGCCGCTCTGACGGCGCATCATCAAGTCCCAGAAATCGACCGCTTCGTTCGGGCGATAGCGCGCGCCGGCCATGTAGTCGACGCCGAGCCGGTCGGCTTCGAACTCGTGCTGGCGCGAGTAGGGAAGCAGTACGCCGAACGTCGCCCCGGCGCCGAGCACCGCGGCCCACTGGGCGGCGTTCCGGACGTCGGCTTGCTCCATCCCCACGGCGAGCGCGGTCGTGGCGAGGCCTGCGGCCATCTGTTGAGACGCGCGCTCGGCGGCGTGACGCCCGGCGACGTGACCGGCTTCATGGCCCAGGATCGTGGCGATCTGATCGTCGTTCTGCACCACGTCGAACATGCCGGTGTAGAAGCCCACCTTGCCGTTCGGCAGGACCCAGGCGTTCGCCTGGTCGTTCTCGAAGACCTCGAACTCCCAATCGTAATTGGTGAGCCCCGAGGCGCTCACGACCCGGCTCCCGACCCGGTCGAGGCGCCGGCGCAGCGAGGTGTCGCGGCTGCGCGGCATCTCTTGCAGCGACTGTCTCCACGTCTGTTGCGAAAGCTGGGCGATCTGTTGCGGAGAGATCAGCATGAGCTGGCTGCGCCCGAGCGCTTCGTTCTCCGCACACCCTGAAGCGGCGAAGGGCACGACGGCGCCGGTTGCAAGGCCCATCAGGATCTCGCGGCGGCTCATCGTCACGCTTGGCTGTTTGGCATCGATCATGGCGGCGTTCCCCCTGTCGGCCCGGGCGGGCCATTTTTCGAAATCGGCGTCCCGCCTTGCGGGCGTCATGGAAACGCCGATCTCCACAGGTTAAAAGTAAAGCACAAGCGCTCGCCGGCTGGAACGCCTTGTCGTGTTCCATCGAGCCTCGCGTCGACGGAGTGTCTCCCATGCACCGATTTTTTCTAATCCTGTTCGCCCTGATCGTCCTGCTTCTGGTCGCGGCGGTGCTCGCGCCGAACCTGATCCCGACCGAGGCCTATCGCGGCCGGGTCGAGCAGGCCGCCAGCGAACGCCTTGGACGCGCGGTCACACTGGAGGGTCCTATCTCGCTTCGCATCCTGCCGCGCATCGAGGCGCGTGCAAACGATGTGACGATCCCAAACGCGGACGGGTTCGGGGCTGAGCCCTTCGCTCAAATGAGCGAGTTGCGCCTAGGGCTGGCGCTCGGCCCGCTCCTCAGGCGCGAGATCGCGATTGAGGAGTTCGTGCTGGTGGAGCCTGCGATCCGGCTGCTCAGCGACGGCGCGCGCAACAACTGGACGTTCGCTTCGCAAGGTGACGGCTCAGCGCCTCAAGCCGGCTCCGGACGGAGCCCCGGCGCCCTGCCCTTCGACGCGCGCTTCGGCGACGTCCGCCTGGTCGACGCGGCGGTCTCCTACGCCGCGCCCGGCTCTGACTGGCGTGTGCAGGATCTCGATCTCGACATGGACCTGCCCTCGCTCGACGCGCCGGTTTCGCTGTCGGGCGGGTTTGAGTTGAACGGCGAACGCTTCTCGCTCGACGCAGAGCTTGCGGGCCTGCGCCAGGCGTTCGAGGGCGCGCGCACCCCGCTTTCACTCGCTCTGGAAGGCGCGCCGCTGACGCTCAGTCTCGACGGCGCGATTCCCGAGGGCGCCGATTGGGGCGTGACGGGCCGCGCGGACGTCGCGATGCAGATCAGGCGCTTCGCCCGGCTTGCCGGGGTCGCGCTGCCCGACGGGCAGGGATTCGAGCGCTTCGAGGCCGAGGGCGATCTGTCGCTGAATGGTGCGCGCGCGGCGTTGTCCGGTGCGCGCATCCGGTTCGACGACATCAGCGCGACCGGTCGCCTCGGCGCGAATTACGCCGGCGCGCGCCCGCGCATCTCCGGCGCGCTCGACATCCCGGAGCTGAACCTCAACCCGTATATTCCCCAAAGCGAGCCGGCGCGCCGCGGCGGCGGGGGCGGCTGGAGCGAGGAACGCATCGACCTCTCGCCCATCGCCGCGATCGACGGGGAGATCACAGGCCGCGTCGGCACGCTCATCGCGAACGACATCCGCGTGAACGACGCGGACCTTCGCGTCACCTTCGATCGCGGCGTTGCGACGGCGAGCGTGGAGCAGTTCGACCTTTATGACGGGCGCGGCTTCATCAATGCGCGCGTCGATCTGAGGGGCGGGACGCCGCGCTTTCAGATGCAGGGCGAACTCGACGCGCTTGACGCCTTACCCTTCCTGCGCGATGCGGCCGACTTCGAGTACCTGCGCGGGCTCGGCGGGATGCGCTTCGACCTCGCCTCTGAAGGCGCAAGCACGGCCGCGATCATGGACGCGCTGAACGGCGAGGCCCGCTTCGGCTTCCAGAACGGCGCGATCGCCGGGGTGAACATCCCCGCCGTGATCCGCTCGCTTGAGCGTACGCTGGAGACCCGTGAATTGCCGCGCGGCTTCGGCGAGAGCCAGACCACCGACTTCACCGAGCTGTCCGGCACGGTTGAGATCGCCAACGGGCTCGCGCGCAATCTCGACCTGACCATGCTGAGCCCGCTTTTGCGTGTTCAGGGTCAGGGCGAGATCGACCTCGCCGGCCGGCGGATCGATTACCGGCTGACGCCGCGCGCCGTGGAGACCCTCGCCGGGCAGGGCGGCGAGCTCGACCTGCAGGGCGTGCCGATCCCGATCCGCGTACGCGGCGGCTTCAACGACCTCTCCATCGGGCTGGACTACGAGGCGATCGCTCAGAGCCTCGTGCGCCGGCGGGCCGGTGACGCGGTCGGCGGCGAGGCTGGCCGGGTCCTGCGCGAGGGCGGCTCGCTGGAAGACGCCGCACGCGGCGCGCTCGGCGAGGCGCTGCGCGACGCGCTCGGCGGACGCGAGGAGCCTCAGCAGGATGAGGCCGGCGAGGCGCCCGCCGACGGCGAGGCCGCTCAAAGCCAGCCCGCCGAACGCGAGCGCGATCCCGGCCGGGCGCTGCTCGAAGGCCTGTTGTCGGACGCCCTCGGCGGCGGGCGCAACGAGGAGCAAAGCGGAGACTCGGGCGGGAATTCCGGCGATCCTGGAGGCGGTTGAGCCTCGCGGCGCGCGCTTGATCCTCCGGCCGCTCGCCTGTCTACTGCGCGGCGTTCAGCACGGGAGACGCCGCATGACCGCCTTTCGCACCAGCGCCGCCGCCATCACCGCCGCGGGAGCCCTCATGGCCTTCACCGACATCGCGCCCGCCGCGAGCGCACAGACGAATGTCCCCGGCGACCGGATCGCCAGCGACCACTTCGCCGGGCGTTCGCCGGTGCTCGCCGTCAACGGCATGGCCGCAACGGCCCATCCGCTGGCGAGCCAGATCGCGGTGGACATCTTGAAGGACGGCGGCAACGCGGTTGATGCGGCGATCGCGGCGAACGCAGCCCTCGGGCTCATGGAGCCGACCGGTAACGGCATCGGCGGCGACGTCTTCGTGCTGGTCTGGGATCCCGAGACCGAGCGCGTCTACGGGCTGAACGGCTCGGGCCGCTCGCCGCGCGGGCTCGACTTCGAGACCGCGCTCGCCGGCGCGGAGGAGGACGGCGCTTTCCCGCCCTTCGGCGTGCTGCCGGTGTCGGTTCCCGGCGCGGTGGACGGCTGGTTCACCCTGCATGAGCGCTTCGGCTCGAAGCCCATGGCTGAGATCCTTCAGCCCGCGATCGACTACGCGGAAACCGGTTTTCCGATCCCGGAGACCATCGCTTACTACTGGGACCGGAACATGGGCATCCTCGCGGAGGCCTATGAGGCCGGCGAGCTCGACGAGTTTGAGAATGCGCGCGAAACCTACCTCACCGATGACGGCGACGCGCCGCGCGAGGGCGAGGTCTTTCGCAACCCGGACCTGGCAAGCACCTATCGCCTGCTCGCCGAACAGGGCCGTGACGCCTTCTATGAAGGCGAGATCGCACGCACGATCGACGCCTACATGACGCGGATCGGCGGCTATCTGCGCTACGAAGACCTCGCCGCTCATGAATCGGAGTGGGTCGAGCCGATCTCGACGGCCTATCGCGGCCATGAGGTCTGGCAGATCCCGCCCCAGGGACAGGGCCTGGCCACGCTGCAGATGCTTGCAATCATGGAAGGCTTCGACCTCGCATCTATGGGCTTCATGAGCCCTGAGGCGATCCACGTCATGGTCGAGGCCAAGCGCCTCGCCTTCGAGGATCGCGGCCGCTGGTACGCTGATCCGGACTTCTTCCCCGTGCCGACCGACGAGTTGCTGTCGGAAGCCTACACCGCGGAGCGCCGCGCGCTGATCTCCATGGACAAGGCCATGGAGACGGTCGGATTCGGCGATCCGCAGGCGCTGGAGGACGGTGATACGACCTATCTGACCGTCGCCGACGGCGCAGGGATGATGGTGTCCCTGATCCAGTCGAACTATCGCGGCATGGGTTCGGGGCTCGTGCCCGACGGGCTCGGCTTCATGTTCCAGGACCGCGGCGAGGCCTTCTCGCTCGATCCCGACCACCCCAACGCCTACGCGCCCGGCAAGCGGCCGTTCCACACGATCATCCCGGGTATGGTCACACTCGAGGGCCAGGCGGTGATGAGCTATGGCGTGATGGGCGGCGCCATGCAGCCCCAGGGCCACGCTCAGGTGCTCGCCAACATCCTCGATTTCGGCATGAACGTGCAGGAGGCCGGCGATGCGGCCCGCTGGCGCCATGACGGCTCCACCGAGCCGACCGATCCTGTCACGCAAAGCGCGGGCGTCGGCGAGCTGCGCGTTGAGGGCGGCGTTCCGGCCGAGGTGCGCGAGGCGCTGGAGGCGCTCGGACATGTGATCGTCGAGGGCGACGGCGGGTTCGGCGGCTATCAGATGATCTATCGCGATCCCGAGACCGGCGTGCTCCATGGCGCCACCGAGATGCGCAAGGATGGGGCGGCGCAAGGCTACTAAAGGCCCCGTCCCGGTCGAAATGCGGCCTCGATCATGCGGTGACGTGTTAATCTGATCGATGCCGTCAGGGAGGTTGGACGATGTCGCAACGCGTGGGTCTATTCGCCGGCTTCATGGCCGCGGTGATTATCGCCGGCGGTCTCGCCGCCGCAGGATGGTTCGTCGGAGAAGGCGTGGTGCATAACCGCGTCGCGGACCGATACGTCACCGTGAAGGGTCTGGCCGAGCGTGAGGTCAGCTCCGATCTGGCGATCTGGCCGATCACGATCGTGGCCAGCGGGGACGCTCTGCCCGACACCCAGGCCGAGATCGAGGCGGACATCGCCACGCTGCGCGGCTTTCTGGTCGACGCGGGCTTTTCCGAGGACGAGATCAGCCTTGGCCGGATCCAGGTCGAGGACCGCATCGCGATGGGCTATTACGATCCAAACCGCCAGCCCGACCGCTATCTGATCCGCCAGCCCGTGCGGGTGCGCTCTGAGCAGGTCGATCTGGTCGAGCGCTTGAGCCGCCAGCTCGGCGAGGTGGTTCGCCAAGGCGTGGTCATGCAGGACTGGCAGGGGCCCTCCTACATCTTCAGCCGGCTCAACGACATCAAGCCGGAGATGATCGCGGAAGCGACCGCCGAAGCGCGCGAAGCCGCCCAGCAGTTCGCCGACGACGCCGGCGCCGCGCTCGGCGGCATCCGCACCGCCAATCAGGGTGTCTTCGTCATCCTGCCGAGAGATCAGGTTCAGGGCGCAAGCGCATCGGATCAGGTCCACAAGACCGTGCGCGTGGTCTCGACGATCACCTATTATCTTGAGTGAGGTTCAACGCCCGTTCACGTGGCGATTCATAGGCTTCAGCCGACCTCGCCACCGTTTCGCAGCTGGGAGAACCATCATGCCGCCCGCCACTTCATTCGCCGCCGCCGCCGCGGCGGCTCTGCTCGGCGCGCTGTCGCTGAGCGCCCCGGTCGAGGCGCAGCGCGGCGGCTCGATCACGCTTTACGAGCACGTCAGTTACGAGGGCCGCAGCGTCACGGTCACAGATCAGATCACCAACCTCACCTCGCGCGGGCTCAATGATGCGGTCAGCTCCATGCGCATCCAAGGCGGCGGACAATGGGAGGTCTGCATCGACGCGAACTTCCGCGGCAATTGCCAGATCATCGATCAGGACATGCCCAATATGAGCCAATGGGCCTTCCATGATCGGATCTCGTCGGTGCGCCGCGTGCGTTTCCGCGGCCCCGGCTCTGAGACCGGTCTCACCTTGTATTCAGGCCCGAACTTCACCGGCGACCGGCTGACCCTGACCGACGCGGTCACGAACCTTCAGTCGCGCAATTACAACGACAGGGCCCAGTCGATCGAGGTCCACTCCGGCGATTGGACGGTCTGCGTGCACGCCAACTATGACGGCGTCTGCGACCAGCTGGACCGTGATGTCCGCGATCTGCGCAACACTGTGTTCGATCGCTCAATCAGCTCGCTCGCCCCGACGCGGGTGTATAACCGCCAGCGCGGATCCGACAGCTACAGCCCGAACACCGATTACGCGCCGGGCCAGCGCGTTCGCGTGTCGGGCGGGACGCGCGGCGTTGAGACCGTATTCTTCGCCGAACCGGAGGTGCGCGGACGCCCCGTGGCCGAGTGCGCGACCGGGCGCGGCGGCTGCGGCCGCGACGCGGCCGACGAGACCTGCCGGGCGGCGGGCTTCGACCGGTCTGTCTACTTCGCCTCGGAACGCTATAGCGGCACGGTCTGGTTTATCGGCGAAGACCGCACCGGTCGCGGCGATTACCGCCTCGTGGACCTTCTGTGTGAGGACTAGAGCGGGACTCCATTATACGGAACCATATCAGGAGTTTGTCAGGTAGTTGGCGCATTCGTCCGGGCTGAAGAGGTCGAGGAGCTGGCCGGCTTTTCGCCATGTCTGCTCGCGGGTTCGGGGCTGGGCTTTACGCATCAGATGTTTGAGCTTGGAGAAGACCTGCTCGATGGGGTTCAGGTCCGGGCTGTAGGGCGGCAGGAAGATCAGATGGGCGCCTCTGGCTCTGACGGCGGCCCTGGCGGCTTTGCCCTTGTGGCTGCCCAGATTGTCCAGGATCACCACATCGCCAGGCGACAGGGTGGGCGCCAGGATCTGCTCGACATAGGCCTGGAAGAACGCGCCGTTGATCGGGCCGTCGATCACGAAGGGCGCCTCGATCCGGTCATGGCGCAAGGCGGCGATGAAGGTCAGGGTTTTCCAGCTTCCGTGCGGGGCATGCCCCTTCAGGCGCTGCCCCTTCGGCCCCCAGCCGCGCAGCGGCGCCATATTGGTCTTCACCCAGGTTTCATCAAGAAAGACCAGCCGTTGCGGATCGATCCGCCCCTGCCAGGCCTTCCACCGCGCCCGCTTGCGCGCCACGTCAGGACGCGTCTGTTCCTCGGCCAGCAGAGTTTTTTTTGAAGCTGAGACCCTCGCTATGCAGGAACACCCACACCGCGCGCGGCTGGGTCTTGATCCCGCGCTCGGCCAGTTCCGCCGTCAGACCCCTCAAAGTGACCGGCCCCGACGCGACCCGCTCGCGCAGCCACTCGGCCACCGCCCCGGACAGCGTGCGCCGCTTGTGACCGCCGATCCGGCCCCACGCCAGCGACCCCGTCTCGCGCTCGCGTCTGGCCCACTTCGACACGCACGAGGGACTGATCTCAAGCGCCGCCGCAATCTCGCGGTTGGTCTCGCCGCGCGCCTTGCGCGCCATCGCTCGCTCGCGAATATCCATCGAATAAGGAGGCGTCATCCATGCTGGCCTCCCACCCAGCATGCATGATGAATCACATCGCCAGGCTTTTGGGAATCCCGCTTCCGTGAAAACGCGTCATGCTCTAGACGGATCAACTTCGGCAGTGGCACGCTTCAAATCCACGTTTACAGTTCCGTCGGCGGTGGCGACTTTTTTTATGGTACGTTTTCGGGCGTATCGCATGACTCCAGAAACTTGCAAATGACTATGATCTATTTCCTAACTCTGCTCCTCGTGGCCCAGCTTGGGGTTGAGGAGGCAGCAGGCCGCAGTCTTTCCGTCCACCCTCCGGGTCATCTTGACGCTCCGCCTGGCGAGTGCGCGGCCGTTTACAGCTACTTCCTGGGTGAGGAAACTGTCGAGCCTGTAGCGGTGGACGGCGTACTGCATTACCTCCAAAAGAACGCCGATAAAATATCGTTTGGGCCGATAATCCGGTACGACTTCGTTGGACAGCCGAGAATCACAGCCCACGGAGACTGTGAGTTTCTACTTGTCCAGATTTTTGAGGACCTACCCTATCGCTTCGGATACACGGCGCCTCAAGGGCAGTGGAGCCCTTATGACTAATAGATAGCGGCCTCCCCTGGTTTTGACCATGGAACGCCCAGGCGCTTATTTGATGGGGCGCTTAGGTGTTCAATTACTACCCGGCCGGCCAGATCACCAGCCGCACGCTGTCGAACGACGACCACGTGCTGGGCAAGCAGAACCTCAATCTGTTCGGCGACTACACCCTGCTTGACCAGCTCGACACGGTGATGGGCGCGGTCACAGTGGGCTATGACGATCTCTCAATTGGCCCAACGTCGATTTTTTCTGGAGCGACGGTGTGAGATATCGACAATTATACGACGCGCAAACAAAACAGGATTGCCCGAATGATTAGGTTTTTCATACCTACGACCGCTGTATTTGCCTTCTTTCTTGGGTGGGTCGCAGCGAAATATGATCCAAATGAAGGTCGGCGCGAAATGACCGTCGCTTGGATTAGCGTCAGCGAATTTCTCGATGCTGATTTCGACGAGAGGCAGTCGCATATCCGCATGTTCGGACATCTGGAATTAATCGAGGGCGAGTTCCGTGTCTTTGATTCTGATGATCAGTCTCGGTCCATTGGCATATCAAGTATTGAGCCGCAATGCCTCAATAGGCACGTTGGAACCATTGTTGAGATCACCTTCATTCCAACCGATAGCTTCGAACGCGACCTTTTGTGGTTGAAAAGCTTCATTGAGGTCGAGTGGTTCGGGACAATTTCGGAACGAAGGGACCCAGAGCGACACATCGACACTCAGTCATGCCCTGGGTACCCATACGTCTGGCGTTAGCGCGGTCTTTGCCAAGTGTCGCGGCGGGCATGATCCATTCGCATCATTAGACACTGTGCTGACCTACATCCGTGGCTGTCGGCGGCGGCGTCTAGCAAGGCTCTCGCGTCGCCGCCGACGCCACACCTTGATCACAACCCGGCCGGTCAGATCACCAGCCGCACGCTGTCGAACGACGATCACGTGCTGGACAAGCAGAACCTGGATCTGTTCGGCGACTACACCCTGCTCGATCAGCTCGACACGGTGATGGGCGCGGTCGCCATGGGCTATGACGATCGCGGCAACTGGATCAGCAACGGCTCGGACAGCTTCGCCTACGATCTCTACAACCGCCTGGTCAGCGTCGATCGCGGCGCCGGCGCGGCGACGCGCCGCGTCGCCCGTCCGGCCAGCCGCGGCGCGCCGGCGCGTTTACTGGACCGTCGCCTTGTGGATCTTGCCGGGGTCGGCGGGGGGTTCGCCCTTGGGTAGCGCGTCGACATGCTCCATGCCGTCGGTCACCTCGCCCCAGACCGTGTATTGCTCGTCCAGATAGGGCACGGCGTCGAGGCAGATGAAGAACTGACAGTCGGCCGAGTTCGGGTCCATCGCGCGCGCCATGGAGCAGGCGCCGCGCACGTGCGGGGCGGTGTTGAACTCCGCCTCGATCTTTCGGCCCGTGCCGCCGGTGCCGGTGCCTTTCGGACAGCCGCCCTGGGCCACGAAGCCGTCGATCACGCGGTGGAAGGTGAGCCCGTCATAAAAGCCCTCCTCCACAAGTTCGCCGATGCGGGCCACATGCTTGGGCGCCAGGTCCGGGCGCAGCTTGATCGTTACGTCGCCGCCGTCGAGGGTGAGGACAAGGGTGTCGGGCGTGTCGGTCACTATGAAGGCTCCTGAATGCGTACGGGCACGTCGATGTCGCAGACGTTCGGAAGGGTTCCGCCGCCGGCTTCGGCGACGGCGTCGAGATAGGCGGCGAAGGCCTCGCTTGAGGTGTCCATCACTTCGACGCTCGGGCGCTCGCCAGCGGGCAGCGCGTCGATCAGCACCACGTCTTCGATGAAGTCCGGGCTGAAATTCGGGTCCTGGGCCAGCGCGCCTTCCTCCAGCGCGTTCACCGCCTCCTGGCCGGCGCGCACCTTGCCCCACACGGTGTAGGTCGTCTCCAGATGCGGGGTCTCGGCGCGGGTGATGTAGAACTGGCTGCGCGCGGAGTTCGGGTTCTGGGTGCGCGCGGCGGCGACCGCGCCTTCGCAATGCAGGAGCCAGCTCTCCACCTGGCCGTCGGCGCGGATGGCAGCCTGGGCGATGGGCTGGGTGGCGGCCTGGAAGCCGTTCCAGAAGCCGGCCCTGGCCCGGTTGCGGTTCTCGCGCGGATTGATCGTGCGATCCTGCAGCTCGGTGATCGTCATCGAGGCGTCGCGCCGGATCGTGAACTCGCCTTCCAGCGCGGGCTTGTCGGCGTTGGCGTTGGGGTTGTCGAGCGCGCCGCCGCCCTGGGCCATGAAGCCGTCGATCACGCGGTGCCAGACCTTGAACTCGAAGAAGCCCTCCTCGGCCAGATCGCGGAAGCGCATCACGTGGGCGGGCGCGAACTCCGGCGCGGTCTCGATCAGCACATCGCCCTTGGTGGTTTCGATGCGCATCAGGCGCTCGGGCGCGACCGTGCGCCAGGCGCTGTCCGGAGCGGCGGCGACGATCTCCGCGCCCGGATCGGCGCCCGGATCGGCGGCGGCCTCGGCCGTTTCGGCTTGCGCCTGCGTTTCGGCTTCGGGCTGGCTCGCACCGTCCTGGGAGGCGTCCGCGCAGGCGGGCGCGGCGAGAAGAGCAAGCGCCGCGGCGCTAGCTGCAAGTCGGGCGGAACTGAACAGAGCGGTCATTGTCCGAACTTCTCCAGCAATCGGGTCCTCACCACCGGCGGCACGAACGGGTCGATGTCCCCGCCCAAGCGTGCGATCTCCTTGACCAGGCGCGAGGCGATCGCCTGATGGCGCGGGTCGGCCATGAGAAACACCGTCTCGATGTCGGGATTGAGGCGCTGGTTCATGCCGACCATTTGAAACTCGTACTCGAAGTCGGACACCGCCCGCAGGCCCCGGATGATCGAGCCGGCGCCGACCTTCTCGGCGAAGTGCATCAAAAGCCCGTCGAACGGCAGCACCTCGATGACCGTGCCGTCGGCGACGCTTTCAGCCAGTTCACGCGCCATCTCGACGCGCTCGTCCAGGCCGAAGAGCGGGTTCTTGGAGGCGTTGCGCGCTACTCCAATGACGAGCGTGTCATAGAGCTTCACAGCGCGCCCGATGATGTCGAGATGGCCGTTCGTGACCGGATCGAACGTGCCGGGATAAAGCGCGATGCGATGGGTCATGAGGCCGGTCCCTCGTCCGGCGCGCCTCCGGCCGGCGGGTCCTGCGGGCCGCCTTCAGAGGATACGTCGCCGTCGACTTCGGGCGGCTCGTCTTCATCGCCGCTTTCAGCCACGCGCACCACCGAAACCACGCGCTCGCCCTCGCCCAGACGGATCAGGCGCACGCCGCGGGTCGCCCGCCCGGCCATGCGCACTCCGTCCACGGGGAAACGGATCAGCTGGCCGCCGTCGGTGACGATCATGATCGTGTCGCCGTCCTCCACGGGGAAGCCTGCGGCGAGCGCGGTCTCCTGCGCGCCGCGCGACAGATCGGCCGCGGTCACGCCCTGACCGCCGCGCCCGGTGACGCGGTATTCGTACGCGTTGGAGCGCTTGCCGAGCCCGTCTTCGGCGACGGTGAGCAGATACTGCTCCGCCGCGCCAAGCTCGGCGATGCGTTCCGGGCTGAGCGAGGCGGTCTCTCCGGCCTCGGCCTCCTCGCCGGCCTCGTCCTCCAAGCCCTCGGCGCGGCGCATCAGCGCCACATGGCGCAGATAGGCGCGCAGCTCCTCAGGATCGGCGGTCACATGATTGAGGATCGCCATTGAGATCAGCCGGTCGCCGCGTCCCAAGCGAATGCCGCGCACGCCGGTGGAGGAGCGCCCGGCGAACACGCGCACATCGTTGACGGGGAAGCGCATCGCCTTGCCGCGCGCGGAGACCAGCAACACGTCGTCAGCCTCGGTGCACAGGCGGACGTCGAGAATCTGCTCCTCGCCCTCCAGCTTCATGGCGATCTTGCCGTTGCGGTTCACCTGCACGAAGTCGGACAGCTTGTTGCGGCGCACCGAGCCATGGGTGGTCGCGAACATGACGTGGAGCTTGTCCCACTCGCGCTCGTCTTCGGGCAGCGCCATGACCGACGTGATCCAGGCGCCCTCGCTGAGCGCGGGCAGAAGGTTGGTCAGATATTTCCCGCGCGAGTTCGGCGCGCCCTGGGGAAGCCGCCAAGTCTTGGTCTTGTAGACCATGCCGTCGGAGGTGAAGAACAGAAGCGGCGCGTGGGTCGAGGCCACGAACAGGGTGGACACGAAGTCCTCCTCCTTCATGGCCATGCCGGCGCGCCCGCGCCCGCCGCGGTTCTGCGCGCGATAGAGCGAGAGCGGGGTGCGCTTGACGTAGCCGCCATGGGTCAGCGTGACGACCATGTCCTCGCGCGGGATCAAGTCCTCGTCTTCAAGCTCGAGATCGCCCTCCACGATAGCGGAGCGGCGCGGCACGGCGAAGTCGGACTTGGCCTTGAGCAGCTCGTCGCGGATGATCTCCCGGATCCGGTGCGGGCTCTTGAGAATGTCCAGAAGGTCGGCGATCTGCTCGGCGAGCTTTTGCGCCTCCTCGCCGATCTCGTCGCGCCCGAGCGCGGTCAGGCGGTGCAGGCGCAGATCGAGAATGGCCTTGGCCTGCTCCTCGGTCAGCTTGATCGTGCCCTCGCGGATCACGCTTCGCGGATCGGCCACGAGTTCGACCAGAGAGGCCACATCGTCGGCCGGCCAGGCGCGCTCGCGCAGCTGGGCGCGCGCCGTCGCCGGGTCGGGCGCGCTGCGGATCAGTCGGATCACCTCGTCGATGTTCGCGACCGCGACAGCCAGGCCGATCAACACGTGGGCCCGGTCGCGCGCCTTCTTCAGGTCGAACTTGGCGCGCCGAGCGGCGACCTCCTTGCGAAACGCGATGAAGGTTTCAAGGAAGGTGCGTAGCCCGGCCTGCTGGGGCCGCCCGCCGATCAGGGCGAGCATGTTGACCCCGAATGAGCTTTGCAGCGGGCTCCAGCGATAAAGCTGGTTCAGGATCACCTCCGCATTGGCGTCCCGCTTCAGCTCGATCACCACGCGCATGCCTGAGCGGTCAGACTCATCGCGCAGATCGGAAATCCCCTCGATGCGCTTGTCGCGCACCAGCTCGGCGATCTTCTCGATCATGGACGCCTTGTTCACCTGGTAGGGGATTTCGTGGATCAAGATCGCCTGGCGGTCCTTGCGGATCTCCTCCACGCTCGTCTTGCCGCGCACCACGACGCCGCCGCGCCCCTCCATGAGGGCCTTGCGCGCGCCGGAGCGGCCCAGGATCTCGCCGCCGGTCGGGAAATCAGGCGCGGGCACGATCTCCAGGAGCTCGGCGTCGTCCACGTCCGGGTCGTCGAGCAGCCGCACCGTCGCGTCGACCACTTCGCCCAGATTGTGCGGCGGGATGTTCGTGGCCATGCCGACCGCGATGCCGCCCGCGCCGTTGACCAGCAAGTTCGGGAACTTCGCCGGCAGGACGACCGGCTCTCGCTCGGTCGCGTCGTAGTTCTCCTGGTAGTCGACCGTCTCCTTGTCGATGTCGGCGAGCAGCGCCTCGGCGGGCTTGTCCATGCGCACTTCGGTGTAGCGCATGGCCGCGGGCGGATCGCCGTCGACCGAGCCGAAATTGCCCTGACCGTCCAGCAGCACCAGGCCCATGGAGAAGTCCTGGGCCATGCGCGCGAGCGCGTCATACACGGCGGAGTCGCCGTGGGGGTGATATTTACCGATCACGTCGCCGACGACGCGGGCGGACTTTCGGTACTGCTTGTCGTGGGTGTAGCCCTGCTCGTGCATGGACCACAGGATGCGGCGGTGCACCGGCTTCAGCCCGTCGCGCGCATCGGGGATGGCGCGGCTGACGATCACGCTCATCGCGTAATCGAGATAGCTGCGGCGCATCTCCTCTTCGATCGCGATGGCCGGGCCGCCGTCCGGGCGGGGCGGCTCGCCGTCGTGTGTCAGGGGCGGATCGCTGGGTGTGTCGGTCAAGTGGGAAAGTCCTGGAATCGAGGCGGCGTCGTCGCCGGGGTCCGAAGGCGCGCGATCTCGCGCGGCGCGGGCGGAATCGCCTTGTGAAAACCAAGCTCCGGTCTACCAAGACGGACGCCCCGCGGCAAACACGCAGCGCGGCGCGTATGGCGCGCGCTGAACGCCGTGTTAGGTTTCGACCAACGCCGCCGTCCCACCGGTATTTTGGAGATCGCCCATGGCCATTCGACTCAACGTGTTCGCCTCCACGCTCGCGCTGGCGCTCGCCGCGGGCGCCTGCGCCCAGCCCGCCGACGAAGAGACGCAGGACGCCCAACCTGCGCAAGCCGCCGGGGCGCAAGGCGAAACACGCTCCAGCGAGCCGGCCGGCGACGCGTCGGCGCAGCGGCCGGAGCCCGGCGCACGGGCCACGATCATCGCCAACGACCGCACTCCAGTGGGCACGGCCACGCTCACGCAGGGCCCGGAAGGCGTGGTGATGCGCCTGGAGCTCGACGGGATCGATCACGTGGCGCTCGGCGGCTGGCACGGCGCGCACTTCCATCAGATCGGCGACTGCTCGTCGGAGGATTTCACCTCTTCGGGCGGCCACATCAATCCGGACGGGCGCGCGCACGGGCTGCTGAACCCGGACGGACCGGACAACGCCGACATGCCGAACATCTGGATCCATGAGGACGGCTCGGTGCGCGCGGAAATCTACTCCACGGGGGTCTCACTCGACGGCGCGACGGACGCGCCGGCCCTTCTGGACGACGATGGTTCGGCCTTCGTGATGCACGCCAACCCGGACGATCAGTTCGCCCAGCCCATCGGCGGCGCGGGCCCGCGCATCCTGTGCGGCGTGATCGAGCCGGCGGAGTAGCCTCGTGAGCCGAACGCTCCCCACGCGCCGCGACGCGATCGCAGGGCTCGCCGCCTCGGGCGCCGCACTCGCGACCGCTTCAGCCTGTGCGCAGAACGCGGACGGCCCGGCGCCTGGCGACCCGCTGGGCGAGCCAGGATGGAGCGCCGCGCCGGCGATGCCCATCCGCGTTCAGGAGATCTATCCCGCCGCGCTGGCGGGCGGGATTGTTGTCGCGGGCGGGCTGTCGCCGGACGTCGGCGAGGGCGATATCGGCATCTCCGACCGCGTCTACGCCTGGGCGCCGGGCCAGCCGCGCTGGCG
>CAZKBB010000019.1:0-1371 GCA_964550935.1 uncultured Caulobacterales bacterium | reverse complement strand
GCCGGGCTCTCCAACGCGCAATGGAGCCATCACGCCGACACCAACGCGCATCTGATGCTGCCGCCGGGCTCAGACGCCTGGACGACGGTCGCCCCGGCGCCGACCGCGCGCAATTCCGCGGCCGGCGCGGTGCTGGACGGCAAGCTGCACGTGATCGGCGGGCGCACGGTCAACGGCGGGAACACGCCCGTTCACGAGGTCTACGACCAGACCGAAGACCGCTGGGAGACCGCAGCCCCCCTGCCCCGGCCCCAGGCCGGGCCGCGCGGCTCCGGCGGGCTCGCCGCGGCTGCGATGAACGGGCGCATCTTCGTGTTCGGCGGAGAGTGGTTCAGCCCGTCAGGCGGCGGGATCTACGACCAGGTCTGGGCCTACGATCCCGCGGCCGACGCCTGGAGCGAGGCCGGAACCATGCCCACTCCGCGCCATGGTCTCGGCGCGATCCGCATCGCCGAGACGGTCTACACGATCGCCGGCGCCGCAGCCGTGGGCGGCAATCAGACCAGCGCAGCGGTGGAGGCGTTCAGCCCGGCGGGCTGAACGCCCGCGCGCCGCCCGCGAAGGCCGCTAGAACGGAATTTCGTCATCGAGATTGTCCGAGGAGAAATCCTCGCGCGGCTTGTCTTCGACCTGGCGCTGACCGCCGCCTGACGAATAGCCGCCGCCGGAGCCCTCTATACGGCCCTGGCCGCCCTCGCCGCCGCGGGTGTCGAGCATCTGCAGCTCGCCGCGGAATTTCTGCAGCACGACTTCGGTGGTGTAGCGGTCCTGGCCGGACTGGTCGGTCCATTTGCGCGTCTGCAACTGGCCCTCGACGTAAATCTTGGAGCCCTTGCGCAGATAGTTCTCCGCGACCTTGGCCAGGTTCTCGTTGAAGATCACGACGTTGTGCCACTCGGTGCGCTCGCGGCGCTCGCCAGTCTGGCGATCGCGCCACTGCTCCGACGTGGCGATGCGCATGTTGACCACCGGATCACCGGAATTGAGCCGGCGTATCTCAGGGTCGGCGCCAAGATTGCCCACCAGGATGACCTTGTTCACGCTTCCAGCCATGGCTCCACCGCTCCTGCTTGCGTCTTTTCGTTAACTTGTTCACATAATGTTCCGACCGTCAACACGGGCGACTCGTTCACCATGTGACGCGAGGCGCTTCTGCGAGTCCATGGCCGCGTGCTGCGCAGGGCCGCGGTGGAACCGCGCGTCCGGAAGGCCTAGTTAACGGAGGTCGCCGAAAGGACCCGCCCGATGACCGATACGCTGAAGACCATCTCCGTGCGCGGCGCGCGCGAACACAATCTGCAAGGCGTGTCGGTCGACCTGCCGCGCGACAAGCTCATCGTGTTCACCGGGCTGTCGGGCTCTGGCAAGTCC
>CAZKBB010000018.1:35787-46079 GCA_964550935.1 uncultured Caulobacterales bacterium | reverse complement strand
TGTGCAGCCGCGCGTCTTGGCGAACCGGGTCAGCTCCTGGGCGCAGGCGCGCACCTGGGCGACCGTGCCCGGGGCGGCGGCGATCTGGTCGGTCCACAGCGTCTGGATGGAGTCCACGATGACGAGGTCGGGCTTTTCCGCCTTCAGCCCGTCGAGAATGGTCTCAAGGCTTGTCTCGGCGGCCAGCGCCACCGGCGCGTCGGCCAGCCCCAGCCGGCGCGCACGCCGGCGCACCTGGTCGGCCGCCTCCTCGCCGGAGACGTAGGCCGCGCCAGCGCCGGCCATGGCGAGCGCCGCGGCGGCCTGGAGCAAAAGCGTCGACTTGCCGATGCCCGGATCGCCCCCGACCAGCACGGCCGAGCCGGGCACGAGCCCGCCGCCGCACACCCGGTCGAACTCGGCGATGCCGGTCGCGTGGCGCGGGGGATCGTCGGTGTCCGAGCCGAGGTCGACGAAGTCGAGCTTGGAGCGCCGACCGCCCGCGCGCTTCGGCTTCGCGCCCGAGGCGCCCTGCACCGGCGGGCTCTGGGCCTCTTCCTGAAGCGAGTTCCACGCGCCGCAATCATCGCAGCGCCCGACCCACTTGGCGTGGACCGCGCCGCAGGCCTGGCACACATAGACGGCGTCGGAGCGGGGCACGCGGCCTCCTGGTCAGCAGATCGAGATCATACCGGACGCGGAACGATTCGGCTCTGGCGAAGGGGCGCGGCTAATCGGCCTGCGAGCGGCCCTCGACGAAATCGCACACCGCGCGATCCTCGCATGTGTTCAGCCGGTCGAGATCGCCGCGCCAGCGGATGCGCCCGTGCTCGATCATGGCGACCTCGTCGGCGATATGGCGCATGGAGACCATGTCATGGGTCACAGAGATCGCGGTCGCGCCGAGCTGCTTCACCTGGCGCACGATCAGCCGGTTGATGAGGTCGGCGGTGACCGGGTCGAGCCCGGTGGTGGGCTCGTCGAAGAACAGGATCTTCGGGCGGGCGACCACCGCGCGGGCGAGCGCGACGCGTTTCAGCATCCCGCCTGAGAGCTCCGAGATGCGCTTGTCGGCCACGTCGGCGTCCAGATCGACCGTGTCCAGCGCTTCGATCGCGCGCTCGCGCGCCTGGTCGCGCTTTTCGGTCTCGGCGTGGATCAGTCGGAACGCGACGTTCTGCCAGACGGACAGAGAATCGAACAGCGCGCCGGACTGGAACAGCATGCCGATCTGACTGACGCCGGGGTCGTCCTCGTGGCTGGGGCGCACCTTGCGCCCGTCGATCTCCACCGCACCGGCGCTGGGCGCGATCAGGCCGAGCGCGGTCTTCAGCGTGACCGACTTGCCTTCGCCCGAGCCCCCGATCAGCACCAGAGAGCGGCCCTCATGGGCTTCCAGATCAAGCCCGTCGAGCACGGTCTTGGACCCGAAGCGCACCGTGAGATTCTTCCAGGCGATCTTCGTCTTCAGCGTGGATTTCGAGGTGTCGTCGGTCATCCGGTCACACGAAGAGCGAGGTCAGAAGGAAGTTCGCCGCGAAGATCAGCACCGCCGCGGAGACCACCGCATGGGTCGCGGCCCGGCCGACGCCTTGAGCGCCGCCGCGCGCGTTGTAGCCGTGAAAGCAGCCCATCACGGTCAGGAGAAAGCCGAACACCGCCGCCTTGATGAGGCCCGAGGTCACGTCCCACTGGGTCAGCGTGTCGGCGGTGTTGCGGATATAGATCGTGGCGTCGAACCCCAGCGTGTTCGCCGAGACCAGGAGCCCGCCCATCACGCCCACCACGTCGGCGATGAAAACCAGCACCGGCAGGGTGACGACGCCCGCGAGCACCCGCGGCGCCACCAGATAGCGCATCGCGTCGGTGGACAGGGTGTGCAGCGCGTCGATCTGCTCGGTCGCGCGCATGGCCCCGATCTCGGCGGCGATCCCTGAGGAGACCCGGCCGGCCAGCATCAACGCGGCGATCACGGGCCCCAGCTCGCGCACGATGCCGATCGCAACGATGTTGGGAACAAAGCTTTCCGCGTTAAAGCGCGCCCCGCCGGTGTAGACGTTCAGCGCCAGCGCCGCGCCGGTGAACAGCGCGGTCAGCCCCACGACGGGAAGCGAGAGAAATCCGATGCGGAAGATCTGCGAGACGAGTCGCCCCAGAAACCAGGGCGGGCGCGCCATCGCCCACAGAGCCGACAGCGCGAACAGCGTGATCGCGCCGGCTGAACGGATCAGCGAGAGCACGCTGCGGCCGAGGCCCTGAATCGGTGCGAACACGTTCATCACGGCGCGCCCTCATAGACCCGTGAGAAGCGCCGTCCGAGCCGGGTGAGCAGTTCATAGGGGATCGTGCCTGCAGCGTTCGCGGCCGCATCCAGATCCTCCCCGAGGAAGCTGACCATTGCGCCGGGGCGGGCGCGGGCTTCAAGCCCGGTCACGTCGATCGCGCACAGATCCATGGAGATGCGGCCCGTCAGCGGGACCTTCGTCCCCTCGATGCGGGCGTATCCTGCGTCTGACGCCGCGCGCGGCAAGCCGTCGGCGTAGCCCAGCGCCACGGTGGCGATGGTGCGTGGCGTGTCAGCCACATAGTCCGCGCCGTAACCGATGCTCTCGCCCGCGCCGACCTGGCGAAGCTGGAGCACCGGCGCGGCGATGCGCGCGACCGGCTCGAAGGGATGCGCCCCCGCCCCTGGCGCGCCGCCATAGAGCCCGACGCCGGGCCGGGTCATGTCGAAGTGGTGCATAGGGCCGAGCAGGACGCCGGCGGTGTTGGCCAGGCTCCGCCGCACGCCGGGAAAGCGCGCCGCGGCCGCTTCGAAGCGCGACCGCTGGGCCGCGTTCATCGCCGCATCGCGCTCATCCGCGCAGGCGAAATGACTGAGCACCAGGCGCAGATCGAGATCGCCCATCAGCCCTTGCGGGTCCAGGGCGTCGATCTCGTCGTGGCGCACGCCGAGCCGGTTCATGCCGGTGTCCACGTGCAACGCGACCGGTCCGGTCCAGCCGTCCGCGCGCGCTGCGGCGACTTCCTCTTGAGAATTCAAGATCGCGGTCAGCCGCGCTTCGGCCAGGGTGCGCCGCTCGCCGGGCCGGTAGCCGTTGAGCACGTAGATGTCCGCTTCGCCCCCGGCCGGAACCAGACTGCGGCGCAGCTGAGCGCCTTCCGCGGCGGTGGCCACGAAAAAGGACCGGCAGCCCTCGCGCGCCAGGCGCGGCGCAAGCGCGGCCGCGCCCAGCCCGTAGGCGTCGGCCTTGACTACGGCGGCGGTTTCCGCGTCCGGCGCGGCGTTCGACAGATGCGCGAAGTTGCGCGCCAGCGCGTCACGGTCGATGACCAGGCGCGGGCCGGGTTCGGCGTCGCTCAGCGCGTCGCTGGCCGCGTCGCGCGTCGACAGGGAGGCGGGCTGCACCGTCATGACGAGGGACTTAGCTCAAACGTAAGGCCGCGTCATGGCGCCCTTTGATGTCTCGTCGCGCTCAGTCGTAGCGGCCGGTCTCGTCGAGATCGGAGAACTTCACCCGTTCAGGGTCGAAGGCGACCTTCACCGCGCCGATCGGACCGTGCCGCTGCTTGCCGATGATGACATCGGCCTTGTTGCGCAGCTCGCGCAGCTCGTCCTCCCACTTGATGTGCTCCTCGGTGCCTTCCTTCGGCTCGGCGCGTTCGTGATAGTAGGCCTCTCGGTAGACGAACATCACCACGTCGGCGTCCTGCTCGATGGAGCCGGACTCGCGAAGGTCGGCGAGCTGGGGTTTCTTGTCGTCGCGCTGCTCGACCTGGCGGGAAAGCTGCGACAGCGCAATGACGGGGATGTTCAGCTCCTTGGCCAGGGCCTTCAGCGCCTGGGTGATTTCGGAGACCTCCTGCACGCGGTTGTCGGACTTGCGTGCGTTTGAGGACGTGATCAGCTGAAGATAGTCCACCACAAGAAGATCAAGGCCGTGGGTGCGTTTCAGCCGCCGTGCGCGCGCGGTCAGCGCGCCGATCGAGATGCCCCCGGTGTCGTCGATGTGCAGCGGGATGTCGGCGATGTCGGCCACCGCGTCGTTGATATCCTGGAACTGGACCTGATCGATCTTGCCCTGGCGGATGTGGTAGCTCGATATGCCCGTGTAGTCTGCGAGCAGGCGCGTGGCGAGCTGGTCGCGCGACATCTCAAGCGAAAAGAAGCCCACCACGCCGCCTTCGACGGTCTTGATCGTGCCGTCGGGTTGTTCTTCAGCCTGATAGCGGCGCGCGACCGAGAAGGCGATGTTGGTCGCAAGCGCGGTTTTGCCCATGGAGGGCCGGCCGGCGAGGATGATCAGGTCCGACGCGTGCAGTCCGCCGAGCTTGGCGTCCAGGCTCTTCAGGCCCGAGGATATCCCCGACAACCCGCCGCCGCGCTTATAGGCCGCCTCGGCCATGTCGAGGGATTCGCCAAGCGCGACGGCGAACTTCTCAAAGCCCTTCGAGACCGCCCCGTTCTCACCCAGTGCGAAAAGCTCGCGTTCGGCCTGTTCGATCAGGACGCGCCCGTCGGCGTCCATCTCGGCCTCGCTGGCGCGCAGCGCCATGCCTTGGCCGAGCGCTATCAAGGCGCGCCGCATCGCCAGATCGAAGATGAGCCGGCCGTATTCCAGCGCGGACGCCGGGTCGGGGGATTCCCGCATCAACTCGGCCAGATAGACCGCGCCGCCGACCTCCTTCAGGCCCTCATCGCGCTCGAACCGGCTCTTGAGCACCACCGCATCGGCGAGCGAGCCCTTGCGGATCAGGTTCGACGCCGCCTCGTAGATCCGCGCATGGACCGGGTCGTAAAAATGCTCCGCGCGCATCCAGTCCGCCACGCGGTTAAAGACCTCGTTGTCGTACAACAGCGCGCCGAGAAAGGCCTGCTCGGCCTCGATGTTGTGCGGCGGGAGGTGGGCCTCGCCTTCGGGCGAGCCGTGTTCTGTGGTTTCTGCGGTCATGGCTCCGGTCTAGCCCAAACACGGGCGCCGTTGGAGACTTGATTCGTGATGAATGGCGCCTTCGGCGCACGCGGCCGTGGATAACCGCGCGATCGATTGAACCGAAACCGGACCCGCGCGCACCTGTATCGTCGACACGCAAGCTGGAAGGGGCGGCAATCGGCATGAGCCGGGATCTTGAACGCGCGCTCGACGCCTATCTCGCCGCGGCTTCCGCCGCCGGCGACGGCGCGGCGCGCGCGGACCTGGCCAGGCGCTGGACGCCGAAGCTCTCCGCTCTGGCCTTCCGGCTGACCGGCGATCGCGAGCTCGCCCTCGACGCGGTCCAGGACGCGTGGATCGAAATCCTGCGCGGCCTCCCGCATCTGGCTGAACCGCAAACCTTTCCGGCCTGGGCGTTCCGCATCCTGGCGCGCCGCGCCGCGCGGTTGGTCAACGCGCGCGTCAAGGCGCGCGGCCTCGCTGAAAAGGTCGCGCGAGAGCCTGCGCCGGAACCCCAGCGCGGGGCGGAGGAGGCGGCCGATCTCGCCGCGATCCGGCGCGCGGTGGCGGATCTGCCTGCGGCTCAGGCCGCGGCGATCCAGCTGCACATCGTTGAAGGCTTGAGCGTGGCGGAGACCGCCGCCGCGCTCGACGTCCCGGCGGGCACGGTGAAGACCCGCCTCATGCATGCGCGGCGTAAGCTCGCCGCGCGCTTTGATGAAGGAGGTTCGCGATGAGCGATCTCGACCAACTCGTGGAACGCGCCTTGCGCGAAGAGGACGAAGGCGCGCTCGCCCGGCTCGACTCCGAACCGGGCTATATCGCCCAGGCGCTCGCGCTGTTCACAGGGCGCCTCGCCTGGGTGCACTGGACGATCATGATCGGGCAGATCGCGATGTTCGCCGGCGGCGCGTGGTGCGCGGTGAACTTCTTTCAGGCCGGCGATCTTATGGCTGCGCTTCGCTGGGGTCTGCCGGGCGTGGTGCTGCTGTGCTACGCCGCGATCTTCAAGAGCACGCTCGGGCCCCAGATGGAGACCAACCGGCTCTTGATGCAGATCAAGCGTCTGGAGCTGCGCGTGGAGCGGCTGCGCGCTGAACGCAGCACGGCTTCGGAGCGCTGAGGATGCGTCTTGTTCTGGTCGCCTTGATGGTCCTGTTCGCGCTCGGCGCCGCGGTGGACGTGGCGATCACGGCCGATCTGCTCGCCCTCGGCGAAAGCGCAGCCGGCCTGAGCGTCGGGGCCTACATGGCCGGCACCGCGCTGCCGGTGAGCTGGGTCGCCCCGATGCTCGACATCGCCTTGCCCAACCAGGTGTTCGATCCGGTCATGGCCGCGCCGGCGCGGGTCCTGTTTCCCGTCCGTGCGGGGGCGCTTCTGCTCGTTTCGCTCCTGCTCGGCGCGCTCGTGTTCAGGCCGCGCCGTCGGTGAGGCTGCTTGCGAGGGTCCCGGCGCAAAGAAAACGGGCGGCTCCCGGATGAGAGCCGCCCGTGATCGATGCGCTTAACGCCAAAAGCGCTTACTCGGCCTTTTCAGCCTCGGCCTCTTCGGCGGCGTCGCCCTCGGCCTCGTCCTCACCCTCTTCGGAGGCGACGAGCTCGTCAGGCGCTGCGCCGTCCTCAAACAGGGCCGCAGCCTGGGCTTCGGCCAGGGCGCGGTCCTCGTCGGCGGCGGACTGTATCACGTCCTCGCCCGTAGCTTGGCGCTCGGCCTCGTCCTGGGTGCGCGCCACGTTGAGGGTGACGGTCACCGAGACTTCCGAGTGCAGGACCAGGCGCACCTCGTGCAGGCCCAGCGTCTTGATCGGCTGGTTCAGGTCCACCTTGTTGCGAGAGACTTTGTAGTCGTCGCTGGACACCGCGTCGGCGATGTCGCGGGTGGAGACGGAACCGTAAAGCTGGCCTGTTTCAGAGGCCTGGCGGATCAGCACGAAGGTCGCGCCGTCCAGGTGCTCGCCTTCCTTGCGGGCGGCCGCGGCGCGCTCGGCGTTGACCTTCTCGATCGCTTCGCGCTCGCGCTCGAAGCGGTCCATGTTGGCCTGCGTCGCGCGCAGCGCCTTGGACTGCGGCAGGAGGAAGTTGCGCGCGAAGCCGGGGCGGACCTCGACCACGTCGCCGATGGCGCCGAGCTTTTCGACGCGTTCAAGCAGAACGACTTTCATCGTGGAGGCCTCCCTTAATCGATCGCGTAGGGCAGAAGGCCCAGGAAGCGGGCGCGCTTGATGGCGCGGGCCAGCTCTCGCTGTTTCTTCTGCGACACCGCGGTGATGCGCGACGGCACGATCTTGCCGCGCTCGGACAGGTAGCGCTGCAGGAGCTTGACGTCCTTGTAGTCGATCTTCGGCGCGTTTTCGCCGGAGAACGGGCACACCTTGCGGCGACGCGAGAAGGCGCGGCGGGCCGGGATGTTGGAGATGGTCATGTCAGCCATGGTCCGGGCCTCCTCTAGCGGCGTTCGCGACGCTTGCGGTCGTCGCCCTTGCGCAGGATCGCGCTGGGCTCTTCCGTAAGCTCGTCGGTCTTGACGGTGACGTAGCGGATGATGTCGTCGGCGTAGCGCTGACGCTGATCGATGGCTTCGAGAACCTCGTTCCCGGCCTCCATGTCGATCAGGCCGTAATGGCCCTTCCGGTTCTTCTTGATCCGGTAGGCGAGGGTGCGCAGACCCCAGTACTCGGTCTTGCCGACCTTGCCGCCCTTCTCCTCGACGAGCGCCCTGAGCTCTTCAAGAAGGCTTTCCACCTGCGCCGGAGATGCATCCGGACGCGCGATGAACACGTGTTCGTAATAGTTCGCCAATTTTTACCCCTTCGGTGAGGGCTGCGGCGCTGGACGGACCGAAGGGCGGGCCGCCCGGCGTCGGCTCCGCTCATCAGGCGCGGCGGTTGCGTCCATAACGTAACCGCCGGCTGACGCGGACCGCAGCCAGTGAGGACGCGGGACATACAGGAGCCGGGCCCCAAGGGCAAGCGGGACGGGTGATCGAGCGCGAACGGAACCGTCGCGCGCCAGGCGGGTTCTTCGCGTGAAGGAGGACGCCATGGCCGGCGGCGACGCGCTGAAACGCTATCGCGACAAGCGTGACTTCAAGACTTCGCCCGAGCCGCACGGCGACGCGAAGCGCCGTCGCGGCGCGCGCTTCGTCGTTCAAAAGCATGACGCCTCGCAGCTGCACTATGATTTCAGGCTCGAACTCGATGGCGTTCTGAAGAGCTGGGCGGTCGCCAAGGGCCCGAGCCTTGATCCGTCCGACAAGCGCCTGGCGGTGCGCACCGAGGACCACCCGGTCGACTACGCCGATTTCGAAGGCGTGATCGAGGCGGGCTACGGCGCCGGTACGGTCATGATTTGGGACCAGGGCGAGTGGGAGCCTGAAGGCGATGCCGAGACGGGTCTGGACGAGGGCGAGCTGAAATTCACGCTGAAGGGCGCGCGCATGACCGGCGGTTGGGCGCTGGTGCGCATGGACGGCGCAAGCGACGATGACCAGGAAAATTGGCTTTTGATCAAGGAGGCGGACGATGACGCGGACCGACAGCGCGACGTGCGCCGGCGCTTCACCGACAGCGCGGTGAGCGGACGCGACATGGATGAGATCGACGCCGAGGAAGGCGCGCGCGTCAAGGGCGTGCGCCTGACCCACCCGGGCCGGGTGATGTTCCCGGACAGCGGCGAGACCAAGCGCGACGTGGCCGAGCACCTCGACGCCATGGCCGAGCCCATGCTCGCCCATGTGAAGGACCGGCCTGTGAGCCTGGTGCGGTGTCCTGGCGGGATCGGCGAGGACTGCTTTTTCCAGAAGCACGGGGCGGACGCCATGCCGGACGCGCTGCGCACGATGAAGATCAAGGAGCGCTCCGGCGAAACCAAGGAGTATCTCCTCGCCAACGACGCCGCCGCCCTCGTCGCCGCGGCCCAGGTCGGCGCGCTGGAGTTTCACGTCTGGGGTTCAAGGCGGGACAAGCTGGAAAAGCCCGATCGACTGGTCTTCGACCTGGACCCGGGCGAGGGCGCCGACTTCGACGCCGTGCGCCGGGCGGCGCGCGAGGTGCGCGACGTGCTTGATGCGGCGGGCCTTGAGAGCTTCGCGCTCCTAACCGGGGGCAAGGGCGTGCATGTCGTGGCGCCGCTGGAGCGCCGGCGGGGCTGGGACGCGGTGAAGGCGGTCGCGCGCGGCGTCGCGCGCGAGCTGAGCGAAGCCGCGCCCGATCGCTATGTCGCCGAGGCCTCCAAGGCCAAGCGCAAGGGCAAGATCTTCATCGACTGGCTGAGGAATGAGCGCGGCGCCACGGCCGTGGCGCCGTTCTCTCCGCGCGCCCGCGAAGGCGCTCCGGTCGCAACGCCGATCCGCTGGGACGAGCTGGGCGATGTCGAGGGCGGGAACGCCTATTCGCTCTCCAGCCTGCCTAAGCGCCTGAAGCGGCTGAAGTCCGACCCGTGGGAAGGCTATTTCGACGTGCGCCAGTCGCTCACCAAGCGGCTTGTTGAGCGCTACGAGGACTAAGCGGAGCTCAGTCTGCGCGCGTCGGCGCGGCGGTGGGGGCGACGGCGCGCGCTTGCCAGCTTCGTGCGCTCCGGTCTATCGAGCGCCCCAATCAAAAGACGCATCAGGGAGGCGCGCCCATGGCGCTTGCATTCACCTTTCCAGGACAGGGCAGCCAGGCCGTCGGCATGGGCAAGGCGCTCGCCGAAGCGTTCGCGCCCTCGCGCGCGGTGTTCGACGTGATCGACGACGCGCTCGATCAGGATCTCTCCGGGCTCATATGGGACGGCCCGCAGGACGATCTGACCCTGACCGAGAACGCCCAGCCCGCCCTGATGGCCTGCTCGCTCGCCGCCATGGCCGCGCTTGAGGACGCGTTCGGCGTCAGCGTCGAGGCCGCGGCCTATGTCGCCGGGCACAGCCTTGGCGAATACTCCGCGCTCGCCGCAGCCGGCGCGATCACCACCGCAGACGCGGCGCGGCTTCTCAAGCTGCGCGGGCGCGCCATGCAGAAGGCCGTGCCGGTGGGCGAGGGGGCCATGGCTGCGCTTCTGGGCGCTGACGAAGACCTGGCGAAACAGACCGTCGAGGAAGGCCGCGCCAAGGGCGAGATCCAGATCGCCAACGACAACGCGCCCGGCCAGATCGTGATTTCCGGCGCTAAGGCGGCCGTGGAGGCCGCGGTCGAAGCCGCCAAGGGGCAGGGCGTGAAGAAGGCGATGCTGCTGCCGGTCTCCGCGCCTTTCCACTGCGCGCTGATGCAGCCGGCCGCCGACGCCATGGCAGAGGCGCTCGCCGACGCGGAAATCCGCACCCCGCGCACGCCGCTTGTGACCAACGTCACCGCGCGTCCTGAAAGCGATCCGGACACGATCCGCGCCCAGCTCGTCGAGCAGG
>CAZKBB010000018.1:0-35777 GCA_964550935.1 uncultured Caulobacterales bacterium | reverse complement strand
GAGCAGGTCACCGGCAAGGTGCGCTGGCGCGAGAGCGTCTTGTGGATGCACGAGAACGGCGTGACCCGTTTCGCCGAAGCCGGCGCAGGCAAGGTGCTCACCACCATGCTCAAGCGCACCGTCAAGGAGGCCGAAGGCGTCGCGCTGAACACGCCGGAGGACCTCGAAGCGTTCGCCAAGACCATCAAGGGAGAGGGCTGATGTTCGATCTGTCCGGCAAGAAGGCGCTTGTGACCGGCGCGACCGGAGGGCTCGGCGGCGAAATCGCGCGCGCGCTCCACGCTCAGGGCGCCGAGGTCGCGCTATCTGGTACGCGCAAGGAGAAGCTCGACGCGCTCGCGGGCGAGCTTGGCGAGCGCACCGCAGTCACGCCGTGCGACCTCTCCGACGCGGACGCTGTAGACGCCCTGCCCAAGCAGGCCTCCGAAGCGCTCGGAGGGCTCGACATTCTGATCTCGAACGCCGGGGTGACCCGAGACCAGCTCCTCATGCGGATGAAGGACGAGGACTGGGACACGGTGATCCGCATCAACCTCGAAGCCCACTACCGCCTGTGCAAGGGCGTGATGCGAGGGATGGTGAAGGCGCGCTGGGGCCGGATCATCGGCATCACCTCCGTGGTGGGCGTCACCGGCAATCCGGGTCAGGCGAACTACGCCGCCTCCAAGGCCGGCATGATCGGCTTCACCAAGGCGATCGCCCAGGAGGTCGCCCCGCGCGGGGTGACGGCGAACTGCGTCGCGCCGGGCTTCATCGAAAGCCCGATGACTGATGCGCTGAGCGAAGATCAGCGCGAGGCGATCCTGGGCCGCATTCCCGCCCAGCGTCTGGGCTCCGGCGCGGATATCGCTGGGGCTTGCGTGTATCTCGCCAGCGAAGAGGCCGGCTACGTCACCGGGCAGACATTGCACGTGAACGGCGGCATGGCCATGATCTGAAACCGCCGCGAGTCGGGGCGGCGAGGCTGCCCCGCGCTGCTGGCGTCGGAGAAAAAAGGGTGTTATCAGCCCGCAACCTGAGCCGGGGCCGTGACGCCGGTCCGCCCCTTAACGCATAGTCCTTTGAGCGGCGCGCGCTCGCTTGCCGCGAAAGCCAAAAAGGGTTCGACATGTCTGACGTTTTCGAGCGTGTGAAGAAAATCGTGGTGGAGCACCTCGACGTCGAGGACGACAAGGTCACCGAAAAGGCCAGCTTCATCGACGATCTGGGCGCGGACTCCCTCGACAATGTCGAGCTGGTCATGGCGTTCGAAGAAGAATTCGACATCGAGATTCCCGACGACGCCGCGGAGCACATCCAGACCGTCGGCGACGCGGTGAAGTTCATCAACGAGAAGTCCGGCTAAGGCCGGTCGCTCCTTGATGTCGAAACGCCGAGTCGTCGTCACCGGCCTGGGTCTCGTCACGCCGCTCGGCTGCGGCGTGGACACCGCCTGGGCCCGACTGATCGAAGGCCGGTCCGGCCTCGCCCGCATCGAGCATTTCAAGACTGAGGATCTGGCCTGCCGGATCGGCGGCATCGTTCCGCGCGTGGACGGGCGCAACGGCGGCGGGCCGGACGTGGCGGGATCGTTCGATCCCGACGCGACCCTGCCCGCGCGCGAGCGCAAGCGCATCGACGAATTCATCCTGTTCGCCATCGCGGCCGCCGACGAGGCGCTTGAAGCCTCCGGCTGGAGCGCGGCGGACGACGAGGCGCGCGAGCGCGCCGGGGTGCTGATCGGCTCGGGCATCGGCGGTCTTCAGACCATCTACGACGCCTCGGTCACGCTCGAGCAGCGCGGGCCGCGCAAGCTTTCTCCCTTCGTCATCCCGGCCATGCTGATCAACCTGGCCTCCGGGCAGGTCTCGATCCGCCACGGCCTTAAGGGACCGAACCACGCCGTGGTGACGGCCTGCTCGACCGGCGCGCACGCCATCGGAGACGCCGCGCGCCTGATCGCGTACGGCGACGCGGACATGATGCTCGCCGGCGGCGCGGAGAGCGCCATCACCCGGCTCGGCTACGCCGGCTTCGGCGCGGCGCGCGCGCTCTCGACCGGCTTCAATAACGAGCCGGAGAAGGCCTCGCGCCCCTGGGACAAGGACCGCGACGGATTCGTCATGGGCGAGGGCGCGGGCTGCGTCGTGCTTGAAGAATACGAGCAGGCCAAGGCGCGCGGCGCGACGATCTACGCCGAGGTGGCCGGCTACGGCCTCTCGGGCGACGCCTACCACATCACAGCCCCGGCCGAAGACGGCGACGGCGGCTATCGCGCCATGCAGATGGCGCTGAAGAATTCCGGACTGGCGCCGGGCGACATCGACTACGTCAACGCGCACGGCACCTCCACGCCGAAGGGCGACGAGATCGAGCTTCGCGCGGTGGAGCGCCTGTTCGGCGATGCAGCCTGCGACCTGGTGATGTCCTCGACCAAGTCCTCCATCGGGCATCTGTTGGGCGCGGCCGGCGCGGTGGAGGCGATCTTCTCCATCCTGGCCATGCGCGACGGGATCTGCCCGCCGACACTCAATCTCGACGCGCCGTCGGTGGAGACGCCGATCAACCTCGCCGCGCACAAGCCGGTCGAGACGCCGGTGAAGGCCGCCCTGTCGAATTCGTTCGGCTTCGGCGGCACCAACGCCTCGGTCATCTTCAAGGCGGCCGACTAGCCCGGAGGCGCGACGAAGCGGCATGGGCGATAAGGCCGAGAGTCCCGAACCGAAGAAGAGCGGCGGCGCGCTTCGGATCTTTCTGATCCTGGTGGTCGTAGCCGGCGTGCTCGCGCTCGCCGCGGGCGGCGCGCTTCTGGGCGGCTACGCCTGGCTTCAGGCGCGCTTCACCGAGCCCGGCCCGGTCGCTGAGGACACCACCGTGCTTCTGCCGCGCGGCGCCGGGCTGATTTCGATCGCGCAGCAGCTCGAGGACGAGGGCCTGATCACCGATGCGCGCATCTTTCGCGTGGCGGTGACGCTGGACGGCGGGGACCGGTCGCTGCGCGCGGGCGAGTTCGCCATCCCCGAAGACGCCTCCATGGCGGAGATCTACGACATCGTACGCTTCGGCGAGTTCGTGCAGCACGCCGTCACCGTGCCGGAGGGCCGCACGAGCGCCATGATCGTGGACATCGTCAACGCCGTGGAGGTTCTCACCGGTGAGATCGAGGTCGTCCCGGCGGAAGGTTCGCTCCTGCCGGAGACCTATCTCGTGGACCGTGGCACGTCGCGCCAGGCCGTCATAGACCGCATGGCCGCCGCGCAGGACGCGCTGCTTGACGAGCTGTGGCCGAAGCGCGACCCGGACCTGCCGATCAAGACGCGCGAGGAGGCGCTGATCCTCGCCTCCATCGTCGAGAAGGAGACCGGCGTCGGCGCGGAGCGGCCCCTGGTGGCCTCGGTTTTTGTCAACCGGTTGAACCGCGGCATGCGCCTGCAGAGCGATCCGACCATCATCTACGGGATCAGCGGCGGGGAGTCGCTCGGGCGCGGCATCCGCCGGTCCGAGCTCGACGATGTGGACAACCCCTACAACACCTATCAGATCGACGGCCTGCCCCCGACGCCCATCGCCAATCCCGGCCGGGCCGCGATCGCGGCGGTGCTGAACCCGCCGGAGTCGGACTATTTCTACTTCGTCGCCGACGGCACGGGCGGTCACGCCTTCTCGCGCACGCTTGCGGAGCATAACCGCAACGTCGCGGTCTGGCGGCGCATCGAACGCGAACGCCGCCGCAACGGCGGCTGAGGAGGAGCCATGACCGCCCCCCTATCGGGCATGACCGGCTTTGCGCGCGGGGAAAGCCGCACCGAGCGCGCAGCCCTGCGCTGGGAGCTGCGCTCGGTCAACGCCAAGGGCCTGGACGTGCGCCTGCGTCTGCCCGCCGCGCTCGACCGGATCGAGGCCGAGGTCCGCAACCGCATCAAGACGGCCGTGTCGCGCGGCGCGGTCACCGCCACGCTGACGCTCGACATGGATGCTGGCGAAGGCGCGGTCACGCTCGATCGCGAACGCCTGCAGGCCTACGCCGATGCGGCCCGGAGCCTGGTCGAGCAGGGCCTGGCCGAGATTCCCCGCGCCGACGGGCTGCTGGCGCTGAAGGGCGTCGTGACGGGCGAAGAAGCCGAGCCCGATCTCGACGAGGCCGAGGCCCTCGACGCGGCCGCGCTCGAAGCGCTCGGCGAAGCGATCGACGGGCTGAAGGCCGCGCGCGAGGCCGAGGGCGCGGCGGTGCTGGAGGTCCTCAACGCCCATGTGGACGAGGTCGAGCGCCTGACGCGGGCGGCCGCCGACCTCGCCGCGGCCCGGCCCGAGGCGATCCGCGACCGCATCAAGGCCAAGTTCGACGAGCTTCTGCCCCAGGGCCTCGACGAGGACCGCCTGGCTCAGGAGGCCGCCGCGCTCGCGGTCAAGGCCGACGTGCGCGAGGAGCTTGATCGGTTGAGCGCCCACGTGGCGGCCGCGCGCGGACATCTGCACGCGGGCAGCCCCGTGGGCCGCAAGCTCGACTTCCTCGCCCAGGAGTTCAACCGCGAAGCCAACACGCTGTGCTCGAAGAGCCAGGATCGCGCGCTGACCGACATCGGCCTCGCGATGAAGGCCGTCATCGATCAGCTGCGCGAGCAGGTCCAGAACGTGGAGTGAACCCATGAGCGGCGACGCGCTCTCAGGTCCGGTCTATCGCGGCCGCCGCCGCGGCATGATGTTCGTCCTGTCCAGCCCGTCCGGCGCTGGCAAGACCTCGCTCTCGCGCCGGCTCCTGGCCCAGAACCCGGACCTGGTCTTGTCGATCTCGGCCACCACGCGCGAGCCGCGCCCGGGCGAGACCGACGGTGGGGACTATTTCTTCATGGACGAGGACGCCTTCATGGAGAAGGCCTTCTCCGGGGCGTTCTACGAGTGGGCGAAGGTGTTCGGGCGCTGCTACGGCACGCCGAGGGAACCGGTCGAGGCCGCGCTGGCGGACGGGCGCGACGTGGTGTTCGACATCGACTGGCAGGGCGCGCGCAAGCTCGCCGAGGCCGCGCCGGAGGACGTCGTGCGCGTCTTCATCCTGCCGCCCTCGCTGGAGGTGCTCAAACAGCGCCTGACCAATCGCGGCCAGGACGACGAGGGCGTCATCGCCGAGCGCATGAGCCGGGCCAAGGCCGAGATCGAGCACTGGGACGAGTACGACTACGTGGTCGTGAACGAGGATTTCGCTCGGGCGCTGGAAGACATTACCCGCATCCTCCACGCTGAACGCCTCAAGCGCGACCGTCACCCCTGGCTCGCCGGTTTCGTCGACGCGCTGATGGGCGAGGGTTAGCCCTTCGCCGCGCGCCAGGCGCGCGCCAGGGCGATGAAGCGCTCGACCGGGACGGTTTCGGCGCGCGCGCCGGGATCGATCCCCGCGGTCTGCAAAAGCGCCTCTGCGGTTTCGCGCGTCTGACAGGCGGCCTGGGCGAGCGATCGGCGCAAGGTTTTGCGGCGCTGGCCGAAGGCCGAGGCCGTGACGGCTTCAAGCGCTGCGACGTCGTTGAAGCGCTCCTGCGCCGGCAGCGGGTCGAGCACAACCACGGCGGAGTCCACCTTCGGGGGCGGGGTGAAGGCGCGCGCGGGCAGGGTGAAGGCGAGCCGCGCCGCGCAGCGCGCCTGCGCGATCACGGCGAGGCGGCCATAGGCGCTCTCGCCGGGCTTGGCGACGATGCGCTGGGCGACTTCCCTTTGGAACATGAGCACGGCCCGCGACCACCAGGGCGGCTCGGCCTGCAGCCATTTGATCAGCAGCGCCGTGCCCACGTTGTAGGGCAGGTTCGAGGCGATGACGTAAGGGCCTTGTGCGCCAGCGGCCGCCGCGAGGGCCGGCTCGTCGGCGGCCAGCGCATCGGCGTGCACCAGCGTCAGGCGCTCGGGATAGACCGCGTCGAGCGAGGCCAGCGCGGCGATGAAGCGCTCATCCTTTTCGATGGCGAGCACGCTCGCAGCGCCCTCGCTGAGCAGTCCTCGCGTCAGGCCGCCCGGGCCGGGGCCGATCTCGATCGCGCAGGCGGCCGAAAGATCGCCGCACAGCCGGGCGATCTTAGCGGTGATGTTGAGATCGAGAAGATAGTGCTGGCCGAAACGCTTGTCCGCGCCGAGCCCGTGGGCGGCGATCACCTCGCGCAGCGGCGGCGGATCGGGCGGCGCCGAACTCATCCGCTGCGCGCTCCGGTGCGGGCGCGCTCGCGGTTGCGGCCCATCTCGCCGGCGAGCGTCAGCGCGGCGATCAGGCTGTCGGGCCGCGCTGCGCCGGTTCCCGCGATATCGAACGCGGTGCCGTGATCGGGCGAGGCCCGCACGATGGGAAGCCCGAGCGTGATGTTCACCCCGCCGTGGAAGTCCAGCGTCTTGACCGGGATCAGGCCCTGATCGTGATAGAGGCACACCGCCGCGTCATAGCGCGCGCGCGCTTCGGCGTGGAACATGGTGTCGGGCGGCAGCGGGCCTGTCACGTCGAATCCGTCGGCGCGCAAGCGCTCCACCGCGGGCGCGACGATCTCGATTTCCTCGCGCCCCAGCGCCCCGCCTTCGCCCGCATGCGGGTTGAGCCCGGCCACGGCGAGGCGCGGCCGTTCGATGGCGAAGTCGGTTTTCAGCGCTTCGGCGGTCACGCGGGCGGTGTGGACGATGCGCTCGCTCGTCAGCGCCGAGAGCGCGTCGCGCAGGCTGACATGAATGCTCACGAGCGACACGCGAAGGCCGGGTGCGGCCAGCATCATGATCGGACCTCTGGCCCCGGTAAGGGCGGCCTCGCGCGTGAGGTGGGCGACGAACTCGGTGTGGCCGGGAAAAATGAAGCCCGCCTCATAAAGCACGGACTTTGCGATGGGGCAGGTCACCACGCCGCGCACCGCGCCGGACAGCGCGTCAGCGCAAGCGCGCTCGATCGCGGCGATAACGCCCGGTGCGTTCGCGCCGGACGGCCGCCCCGGCCTTGGCGTCTCGGCCAGCTCGACGGGAATGACGGCGGGGCGGCGCGAGAAGCCGTCGCGCGCCTGCGACGCGTGCTCGATCGTAAGCGGGGCGGGCAGACCCAGCCGCTCAGCCTCTCGGGCGAACCAGCCGGGATCGCCATAGATCGCAAAGGCGGGACCGGTCTCTTTCAGCGCCGACCAGGCGCGCAGCGCGATCTCCGGGCCGACGCCTGCGGGATCGCCCTGAGTCAGGGCCAGAGGGGCCGCCTCGGGGCCTGCACTCACCGGATCTCGACGGTCGCTTCGCGGCGCAGATCGCGCAGCCAGCGCCGGGACATGAGCGAGAGCTGCTGGTTCACCAGCCGGTTCTCGACCTCAGCCGGGCTCGGCACGCCGGGCCCGGTGATGGTGCGGTCGCACAGGACGAAGGTCTGAAGGCCCGCGGCCGTGTCCAGCACGGCGGTGGACTGGCCCGGCTCCAGGGGACGCAGCGCGTCGCGAATCTGTGGCACGAGCGCGTTTGCGCCCACTGCGCCGAGGTCTGTGACGAAGGCGCCCTCGACGCCCTCAAAGCGCGCCTCAACGCCCTCGCAGCCATCGATCCGACGTACGGCGCGTTCAAAGCCGCGCCGGGCGTCATCGTCGACCTGAGAGGCGGGCAGGGTGACCTGGATCAGCTCCAGCTGCTCCACAGCCTGTCCGTCGCGCTTTTCGATGACGGCCACGACCATATAGCCGCCGGGCACGCGCACGGGGTTGGAGATCTGGCCGGGCTGAAGCTGGCGGGCGACGTCGGCGATCCGCTCGTCCATCTGGGAATAGGCGAGCCAGCCCGCATCACCGCCCTGCCGGGCCGACGGCGCGGCGGAGAATTGCGCGGCGAGCTGCTGGAACGGCGCGCCCTGGCGCAGCTGGTTGAAGATCGTCTGGATCGTGGCGAGCGCCTGCTCTTCCTCGCCGGAGGCCGGCAGCTCGATCAGAATCTCGCCCATGCGCACCTGCGGCTCGGACGCGCTCTGCGCGATGCGGTCAAGCGAGGTCTCGATTTGGGCGTCGGAAATGCGCACCCGGTTGCGAAAGCGGCCGGAGACCATGATCTGCCAGGCGATCTCAGCGCGGATCTGGCTGCGCAGGGTTTCGATATTGATGCCCGACTCAGCCAGTTCGGCGGTGATCTGGTCGACCGTCGTGCCATTTCGCGCGGCGATGTCGCTGAGCGACTCTTCGACCTCGGCCTCGCTCACCTCGATCTCGAATTCGCGCGCCTGCTGCAGCTGCAGCGCCTCGTCGACGAGGCCGCGAATGGCCTGTTCCTGAATGCGCGCGAGGGCCTCCTCGCTCGGCTGGATATTCGCCGAGGAGATAATCAGGCGCATGCGGTCGCGCACGTCATAGGTGGTGATCGGCTCGTCATTGACGACGGCGGCGATGCCTTCGACCTGCTGGGCCTGAGCGGCGCAGCCCAGCGACAGCGCGGCCGTGAGGCCCGCGGCGAGGCGGCTGAGGCGGGAAAGTGCGGGCGAAAACGCCATGGAGCGGTCGGTATCCTGTGCGCGTCTTGCGGCAACATACCCATAGCGCGTCGCCGTGCAATCGCCCGGCGCCGCGAGAGGCTTAGTCCTCGCTGACGCCGCCGAGGGTGAAAAGGGTCAGTCGCAGCTTCAACGACTCCGACGGACCCAGATCGCCGATCTGGAACTCGTCGCGCTCGTAGATGAGGCGAAGGTCTGTGCATTCGTCGCGATAGATGGCCTCGATCTGGGTGCGACGCGTGGTGTCGGTGTCCAGATCGCGCACCACGCCGTAGGCGAGACTCCAGCGCTTGTTCACCGCATAGGCCAGGCGCGCATTGATCTGCTCGTCCACCGCGCGCGCGGTCGAGGCGTCGTCGAAGTTGGTGTAGTTGACCGTGCCGGAGAGGCGCCAGACGTCCAGCCGCGCCAGCGCGTCCAGCCGGTTCAGTGTCCCGTCGGCGTCGTCGAACCGGCCGCGTGCGGCGATGCTGAAGCCGGATAGATCGACCTCCACGTCCGCCACCCAGTCCGATTCGTCTCCGGCCAGGCCCGAGCTCTCGGCGAAGGCGGCATCCCCGTCCACGCGCCAGCTGCGACCGATAAACGCCTCCGCTGACGCGCCAAGCGGGCCGCGCGGCTCCGCTGCGAGGGTCAAGCCCGCGTCCACACGCGCGCCGTCCTCCCACACGTCGTAGCCGGCCGCGCGCACGCGCTGAGACAGGACCGTGCGGTTGATCTCGCTCGCCTGGCTGTCCTCGTTGGGCGCGATCTCGTCATCGTCGAGCCCGCTCGCGGCGACCGCCTGGACCCGCGGCGCCAGGATCAGGTCGCCCCAGCCCTCGCTGCGCGCGAACGGCCAGGAGACTTCAGCGCCGGCCAGGCCCATGGCGCGGGTGAAGTCGTTCTCCTCACCGCTCGCCTCGTCCTCGGTGGCGTAGGCGTCCGCGCGCGCCAGCGCGAACGGCTCGAGCCGCACCCCGCCCGGCAGGATGGTCGGGCGCTCCCACTCGCCTTGGACGGTGATGCGGGCGTAGTCATCGCCGTCCTCCCGGTTCAGAACCGCCGTGGAGGCGAGCGCTGAGAGCCGCCCAAGCGCAGCCGGCGCGGCGAGGCGGTAGCGCGCCTCGGCGACCGGCGCGATGGTGGGCAGGGTGTCGTCGTTGACGCGCACGTTAAGACTTTGCAGGCGCGCCGCTGCGGCGTCGGCGTAGAAGCGCTCGCCGCGGCCCTGCACGAAGACCTGAGAAATCAGCTGGCGGTTGTCGGCCTCCAAGAGACGCCCGGTCTCCTCCGGGCGCTCGTCATAATCGTAGCGGCGCAGATAAAGATCGCCCGACGTCGCCTGAAGCCCGAAGCCCCAGCGCCATTCCGGCGAAATCTGGAACACCCCGTCGGCGAAAGCGTGCCAGCGGAACTCGTCCTCGCCGAATTTGCCGTCGTCGTTGAACTCCTGCTCGTAAGTCGCGCTGCCTTTAAGCGAGAGCTCGCCGGAGTAGAAGCGCCTGCGATAGTCGAACTCCACCGCCGGATTGACCTGCGTCATCAGGCGCGGTCCGACGGCGAGGTCCTGATAGGGCGAGATCGCAAACAGGTAGGGCTGCGAGTAGGAGAAGCCGAGCCGGTCCGACAGGTCGATGCGCGGCACCAGAAGCCCGGACTTACGCTCGGCCGAGGGATCGGGGTGGGCGAAGATCGGCGCGTACAGGATCGGCGCGCCGAGCACCTCCAGGCGCGCGTCGCGGTAGTAAATCATGTCGTCTTCGGTGTCGCGCACCACCTGGCGCGCGCGCAGGCGCCAGGTCGGGTCCTCGTCCTCGCATAGATCGCAAGCGGTGTAGTAGGCGTTGGTTAGCGTGACCGAGCCGTCCCGGCTGCGCACCGCAGAAGCCGCCGCGGCGCGGCCGTTATTTTCAAGAAGCGTCGCAAAGCCCGTGGCCACGCCCTCGCTCATCGTGCCGTCGAGCACGATCTGGTCGGCGAGTTGGGCGGGCTGGCCCGGCTCGAATATCTCCACCGAGCCGCGCGCGGTGACGCGCCCGCTGGCGCGGTCGTAGACCACTTCCTCGGCGTGAAGCACGCGAGGCCCTGAGCGAAGCCGCACCTCGCCGCGTGCGGTCACGGTGTCAGCGCTGCGATCCTCCACGACCGTATCGGCTTCGAGATAGATACGGTCCGGATCCGCTTCGGCTGAGCCGGCGGACGCGCCTTGTGCGACCGCCGCATGAGCGAGCCCTGTGGTGAGCGCGATCGCGGCGCATGCGGTCTTGATGCAAGCGAGCATGCCCGCCCTCGCTCCCCGGACTTTGATCAGTCTGAATACGTCGTTTACCGCGCGCCGCCGCGCGCGTCCATGCGAGGCTCAGCCGTCCTCAGTACGCGCGATGTAGACTAAAGCCGCGAGCGTGAACAACGCTGGAGCGGTCCAGGCCGCGGTGATGGGATCGAGCGCCCCGGCCGAGCCGAGGCTCAAGAACAGCTCCTGGGAGAAATACAGCAAAAACCCTGACAACCCGCCGGCCAGCGCGAAGCCGGCCGAGCCGCCGAGTCGGGTCAGGCGAAGCGTCGCGGCGACAGCCAGAAGCGCCGCGGCGGCGAGCATAAGCGGTTGGGCGAGCATGCCTTGCCAGCGCAGCTCGTAGGCGCGCGTGGACAGGCCCGCCGCACGGGCCGACGCGATCACCTCGGGCAGGCGCCAGAAGCTGACCCCGCCTGGCGAGCGCGCGCGCTCGAACAGGGCCTGGCGCCCGATCGTGGTGGGCAGGGCGATGCGGCCGAGCTCCACCGGCGCGTCGCCCGCGCGCCGCTCCACTGCGCCGTCCAGGTTCCAGAACCCGCCCGCCAGCGCGGCGCGGTCGGCATCGATGCGCCGGTCCAGCTCCGGCAGGCCGTCGCGGCGCAGATAGACGCGAAACACCGGGCTATCGATCGCGGCGGCGTCGGCGTCGAGGCCGCTCGCGGTGATCATGACATAGCCCGCCGCGCTCGGTTCGCGCAGCCAGACCGGACCTTCAGCGCGCGTGGCCTCGCCGGTGCGCCCTTCGAGGAGGCGCTCGCGCTCACGCTCGAACATGGCGTTCGTCGCCGCGCCGAGCGGGTTCAGCAGCCCCGCGCCCACCGCGCCCAGCATCACGCCCAGCGCAACCGGCGCGGCGGCCATGCGCCAGGCCGAATAGCCGGAGGCGCGCATCACGACGAACTCGCTTCGCCGGTTCAGCCGGAAGAAGGTCCACAACACCCCGAACAGCACGATGAAGGGCAGGGTGTCCTGCAACAGGAGCGGCGCCTTCATCAGCGTCAGCGAGAAGGCGTGCAGCGCGGAGATGTCCGCGCGCGTGGCGATGTCGCGCGAGGTTTCCACGAAGTCGACGAGCACGATCACCGCGGTGATCACCGCCGCCGCGCCCAGCACGCCGTAGAGCGACTGCAGGAGAAGATAGCGCCCCAGCCGGCTCATGCGCTTGCGCCCCCAGGCTCCGGCTTGGCGTGCGCGGCGAGATAGGCGTCCAAATCGGCCGGCGGCTTGGCGAACCGGCGCGCAGGCCGCGCAATGAGCAGCGCCGCGCCCGCGCCGGCGAGGATCGGGATCGCATACTGGAGGGTGTTAAGCGCGGGCGCGTCCACCGCCGCGGCCTGGGCGGCGAAACCCATCAGGCGCAAGATCAGCGCCGCCCCGCCTGCGGCCACCAGCGGCAGTCCGTAACCGGTTCGACGGTGCTGCACGCCCATAAATCCAGCCGCCGCGATCAGGGCGAAGGCGAGGTTGTAAAGCGGCGCGGACAGCCGGTAATGGCCCTCGGCGTACAGCGCGCCCTCGCCGCGCGCGCGCGCCACGTCCACCGGGCTCGGGTCCAGAAGCTCAGGCAGATACTTGTCGCTCTCCTTGAAGAAGAAGGCGGCGGTGGTGTCGATGAAGGCGGCCAGTTCGAACTCGTAGCGCTCGAAGGTCAGGCTGGTCATCTCGCCGAGCGCGTCGATGCTCGTAAGCGAGCCATCCTCCAGAAGCATCACCGGTCCGCGCTCGGTCTGGGTGATCAGGCCTTCGGAGGCGGCGTAAGCGGCGGCCTCTCCGGCGCGCCCGTCCTCGATGAAGACGTCGTACATCACACCGTTGGGCGCGACGTCGCGGGCGTAGAAGGTGACGTCGCCGCCCAGAGGCACGAACTCACCCCCGCGCATGAAGCCGGCCGCGACATCGGTGCGGATTTCGTAAAGCGCCTGGCGCATCTCCCTGAAGGCGGCCGGCTGGACGACCAGATTGACCGCCAGATTTATCAAGAGCGCGTAGACGCCGAGACGCAGGAAGGGCGACAGGCGCTGGCGCCGGCTCATGCCGGCCGCAGCCGCCACCGTGAACTCGGAATCGCCGGTCAGCCGGTTCAGCGCCGACATCACCGCCAGGAACACCGCAACCGGGATGATCAAAGCGACCAGCTGGGGCAGGGCGAGCAGCGTGATCCAGGCGAAGATCAGCGCGGTCTCGCCCTGATCGGCGATCAGATCGATGTTCGACAGCGACTGCGTGAGCACCGCAAGTCCGGTCAGCGCGGCGATCGCGGTGATGAAGGGCCAGAGCGCCTGGCGGAAGGCGTAGCGTTGGAAAAGCGTCATCTGCGCGCAAGGCTCCGCCGGAGGCCGATCCCGGCCCGGTCTGAATCACGCGTCTTCTAACGCGGCCCCGGATCGTCTACCACAAAGCCGACGCCGATCCACGCCGCCGGCTTCAGCGTATAGCCTTATAGGCCGCGCTGGCGCCGACTGCGTCCCCACCGGCATTTCGCTTCAAGATCTGAGACCGAGGTTTTTCAATGAAGATCAAGTTCGCCCAAACCGCTTCCGGCGACGCCGTCGGCGCGCCGGTCTACGCCGAAAACGCCCTGTCCGAAGCCGCCAAGGCGCTCGACGAGGCGTCCGGCGGGGCCTTGATGCGCGCGATCAAGGCGTCGCGCTTCACCGGCAAGCCTGAGCAGACCCTCGAAATCGCCGCGCCGAACGGCGTCGACGCCGATCGCATCGTGTTGTTTGGTCTTGGCGAGAAGAAGGACGCGGAAGGCTCCGTGATCGAGAAGGCCGCCGCCGCTGTGGTGTCCAAGCTTCTGGGCTCGGGCGCGAAGACGCTCTCGCTGCGCCTTGATGGCGCGGCAGACACGGAAAGCGCCGCGCGCGCCGGCCTCGGCGCGACGCTGGCCGCCTACCGCTTCGACCAGTACCGCACCAAGTTGACCGACGACGCCAAGCCGTCCCTGAAGACGGTCGAGATCATCGTCGATGACGAGAAGGCGGCCAAGAAGGCCTGGAAGGACTGGGAGAGCGTCGCCGAGGGCGTCGAGATCGCGCGCGACCTGGTCATGGAGCCGGCCAACATCCTCCACCCCGAGGAATACGCCAAGCGCGTGAAGAAGATGTTCGAGAAGGAGGAGGGCGTCGAGGTCGAGATTCTCGACGAGCCCGCCATGAAAAAGCTCGGCATGGGCGCGCTGCTCGGCGTCGGGCAGGGCTCGGTGCGCAAGTCCCAGATGGTCGTCGTGCGCTATGACGGCGGCAAGGACGGCGAAGCCCCGCTCGCGTTCGTCGGCAAGGGCGTGTGCTTCGACACCGGCGGCATCTCGCTGAAGCCCGGACCGGGCATGGAGGACATGAAGGGCGACATGGGCGGCTCCGCCGCGGTGGTCGGCCTGATGAAGGCGCTGATCGGACGCAAGGCCAAGGCCAACGTGGTCGGCGTGATCGGGCTGGTGGAGAACATGCCCGACGCGAACGCCCAGCGGCCCGGCGATATTGTCACCTCCATGTCGGGTCAGACGATCGAGATCCTCAACACCGACGCGGAAGGCCGCCTCGTTCTGGCCGATGCGCTCTGGTACACGCAGGACCGCTTCGATCCGAAGTTCATCGTCAACCTGGCCACGCTTACCGGCGCGGTCCTGATCGCGCTCGGGCACGAGCATGCGGGCATCTTCTCCAATGACGACGAGCTGGCGGAGAACATCTCCAAGGCCGGTTACGCGTCCGACGAGAAGGTCTGGCGCCTGCCGATCACGCCGGAATACGATCGCCAGATCGATTCCAAGATCGCCGACATGAAAAACCTGGGCGAGGGCCGCAACGCCGGCTCTATCGCCGCGGCGGTGTTTCTGCAGCGCTTCGTCAACGACAAGCCGTGGTGCCATATCGACATCGCCGGCGCGGGCATGTGGAACGGCGCCAAGGACCCCCGCCTGCCGGCGTTCGGCACGGGTTACGGCGTGCGCCTGCTCGACCGGCTGGTGCGCGACCACTACGAGGCGTGAACCGGCGCGGCCGGCTTGCGACGCTGAACTCCCGGACGGTCCGAAAGGCCCGATCCGGGAGCTCGGCGAGCCTGCAGACCGGTCCTGGGGCGGCGCTGCGCGACGCCCGGGATTTCAGAAGGCTTTGAGCGGTGGCCGAGCTCTGGTTCTACCATCTTGAGCGCACGGCGCTCGATCAGGCGCTGCCGGAGCTGCTGTTGAAGGTGCTTGAGCGCGGTTCTCGCGCGCTGGTCGTCTCGCCGGACGATGACCGCGTCCAGACGCTCGACGCGGCGCTGTGGACCTTCCGCGATGACGCCTTCCTGCCGCACGGCCGCGCCGACGACGCCGAGCCGGAGCGCCAGCCGGTGCTTCTGAGCACCGGCGAGGACAATCTCAACCAGGCCTCCATGCTGTTCTGCCTCGACGGGCACGACCCGCAAGCGCCCGAGGGGTTCGAGCGGGTCATCGTGATGTTCGAGGCGGGCGATGAATCCCGGGTCCAGGCCGCGCGGGCGCTTTGGAAGCGCGCCTCGGGGCACGGGCTCGGGGTATCCTATTGGAGACAGACGCCCGAAGGGCGATGGGAGAAGAAGGCATGACCGCGACCCGACCGTTCCGCCACGCTGCGCTCGTCGCGAGCGCCGCAGCGCTCACGGCCTGCGCGTCCATCGACCGGGAGGACGACATCGTCGACCGCACCGGCGGCGGAGCGAGCTGCCCGGCCGAGCAGTATCAGATGCTCGTCGGCCAGCCGGGGGCGGACATTGACGCGGCGACCCTGCCCCAGCCGGCGCGCGTGTACGGTCCTGGCGACGCGGTCACCATGGACTATCGCACCGACCGGTTGAACGTGGAGATCGGCGAGGACGGGACGGTGAAGCGCGTCTATTGCGGTTAAGTCGCTCGCCTGCAACCAGACCGGCGTTTCCGATCGGCCTTGCCTGGGGCATCGCGCTAAGCGCTTTTCCGGGGAATACGCCATGATCGGGATGCTCGCCGCCGCCGCGCGTCCATGGTGCGGCGTCCGCGCGCCTTCGCTTGCGCAGGAGGGTCAGGCGGAGATGGTCGACCGCGCCGAGCAGGTGGAGATGCGCCTGTCGCGCGAAGACGGAACGGAGTATTGGCGCGCCGTTCCGTGGCGCGGTGCAGGATCCGGGCGCGTGCCCGGCTACCTGACCCGAGACGAGGCGGGCCGCGACATCGCCGGCATGGATCACCGGATGATGCGCCCGCTTCTCTATCTGCCGGGGGAGGGCGATCTGTACAACGAGATCGCGCTGATCGCCGCGGTCACGCTGGCCACCTTCATGGACCCGGCCAACATGGGCAATTAGACCCCCGCCTCGGCGCGGGCCTGCTCATAGGCGTCGTCGGCTTCGAGCCAGCTCATCTCGGCCGCCTCGATCAGCTCCACGCAGCGCGCGCGCTTCCTGGTGAGGTCGGCGGCGGCGTCTGGATCCTTCTCCCACAGGTTCGCGGTGGCGAGCCCGGCGTCGATCTTTGCAAGGACGCCTTTCAGACGCTCGGCCTCCTTCTCCCACCTGGCCGCTTCGGCCCTGAGGGGCTTGAGCTTTTCGCGCGCGGCCGCGGCGTCGCGCCGGCGTTCGGTCTTGGCCCCGCCGCCGGGCTTGCCGGCGTCCTTGCGCGCCTCCTCGGGCCCGCGAAGGATCAGGCGGCGATACTCGTCCATGTCGCCCTCATAGGGCGCCATGGTTCCCTCCGCGCACAGCCAGAGCCGGTCCACGCAGCTCTCAATCAGGTGGCGGTCGTGGGAGATGACGATCACCGCGCCCTCGAACGCGTTGATGGCGTCCTGCAGCGCGGCGCGGCTGTCCATGTCCAGGTGGTTGGTCGGCTCGTCCAGGATCAGGAGATGCGCGCCCTCGAAGGTGATGAGGTTCATCAGAAGGCGCGCCTTCTCGCCCCCTGAGAGGTCCTTGGCCGGGGTCTCCTGGCGGTCGCCGGGCAGGCCGAAGCGCGCGAGCCTTGAGCGGCGCTGCGCTTCTGTCGCCTCCGCCATCAGCTCGATGACGTGGTCATAGGCCGAGACGTTCGGCGAGAGCGCGTCGATCTGGTGCTGGGCGAAGTGGGCGACCTGCACCTTGTTGTGCATGCGCATCGCGCCGCCCGTCACCGGCAGCGCGCCGGTCAGGAGCTTGGCGAAGGTGGACTTGCCCGAACCGTTGCGCCCCAGGATCCCGATGCGGTCGTCCGCATCGATGCGCAGATTCATATCCTTCAGCACCGGCGCCTCGGGAGCATACCCCGTCGCCGCGCCTTCAAGGCGCACCAGCGGATCGCCCATGCGCCGGGTCGGGGTGGGAAAATCGAACGGCGCGACCGGGTCCTCCACCATGGTGGCGACCGGCTCCATCTTCTCCAGGCGCTTGACCCGGCTCTGAGCCTGGCGCGCCTTGGTGGCCTTGGCGCGGAACCGGTCCACGAAGGCCTGGAGCCGTCGCCGCTCGGCCTCCTGGCGCTCCACGAGCTTCATCTGCAGGCGCTGCCGCTCGGCGAGCTGGCGCTCGAAGCGGTCGTAGCCGCCCTCCCACATGGTCAGCTTGGCGTCCTTCAGGTGCGCGATCCGGTCCACGGCCTGGTTCAACAGATCCCGGTCGTGGGAGATCAGCACCACCGCGCCGGGAAAGCGGCGCACATGGGTCTCAAGCCAGACCGCGCCTTCCAGGTCGAGATAGTTGGTCGGCTCGTCCAGCAGCAGAAGATCGGGCCGGGCGAACAGGGTGGCGGCGAGCGCCACGCGCATGCGCCACCCGCCTGAAAACTCCGCGCAGGGGCGCTTCTGGGCGGAGGCGTCGAAGCCCAGCCCGTCCAGGATCGCGCCCGCGCGCGCCTCGGCGGAGTGGCTCTCGATGTCGGCCAGGCGGGTCTGGATCTCGGCGATGCGGTTCGCATCGCGCGCGGTTTCGGCCTCGGCGAGTAGCGCGGCGCGCTCCTCATCGGCCTCCAGCACGAAGTCCATCACGCTGGTCGGCCCGCCGGGCGCTTCCTGCGCGACCGAGCCCAGCCGCGCGCCCGGCTGCACGCGCACCTCGCCTGACTCTGCGATGGTCTCGCCGCGGATCAGGCGGAACAGGGTGGACTTGCCCGTGCCGTTTCGCCCCACCAGGCCCACCTTCGCCTTGGCGGGCACGTAGAGCGTGGCGGCGTCGAACAGGACCCGCCCGTCGATGCGGTAGGTGAGGTCGTTGACGTGCAGCATGACCGGGCTCGGCTAGCACGCCTTCACAGGCGATTGAAGCGCCGCTATAAGCCGCCGCGACTTTCCTCCCCGACCCGCTTAAAGGACTGCAGAACAATGGCGCAGCAACGCACCTTCTCGATCATCAAGCCCGACGCCACCGCGCGGAACATCACCGGCAAGATCAACGCGATGATCGAGGGCGCCGGCCTGCGCATCATCGCGCAAAAGCGCATCAAGATGACCCGCGACCAGGCCGAGGGCTTCTACGCGGTCCACAAGGAGCGCCCCTTCTTCAACGATCTGGTCAGCTTCATGATCTCCGGCCCGGTCGTGGTCCAGGTGCTCGAGGGCGAGGACGCGATCGCCAACTACCGCAAGGTGATGGGCGCGACCAACCCGGAGCAGGCCGACGAGGGCACGATCCGCAAGACGTTCGCGGAGTCCATCGAAGCCAACTCCGTGCACGGCTCCGACGCCCCGGAGACCGCCGCTGAAGAGATCAAGTTCTTCTTCAAAGACGACGAGATCGTCGGCTGATACCGCGCTCCCCGTGTGAATGCGAAAACCCGGGCGGATCGCCCCGCCTGGGTTTTTCATGCGCCGCGAGTGAGATTCAGCGCCGCGCCGGCGCGGCCTGCGAGTAGGCCGTCACGCCTCGCCCTTGGGCGGCTTTCGCAGCGCCTTGGTCTTGGCGCGCTTGGCCTTGGCCTCCTTCTGGCGCTTGATGGAGGCGAGGCTGGGGCGGGTGCGTTTGCGCGGTTTCGGCTTTTCGAGCGCCTTCTTGATCAGGGCCTTCAGGCGGGCGCGCGCGATCTCGCGATTGCGCTCGCGCGAGCGCTCGTCCTCCACGTGGAGGACGATGACGCCGTCCTTGGTCATGCGCCCGCCGGCCAGGCGCGTCAGGCGCTGCTTCACCGCCTCGGGCAGGGCGCTCGCGGCCGCGTCGAAGCGCAGCTGAACCGCCGTCTCGCTGGTGTTCACGTGTTGACCGCCCGGGCCTGAGGCGCGCGCGAAGCGCTCCTCGATCAGGCCTTCCTCGATTGTGACGGCCTCGGTGATCCGCATGGCGTCACAGCGCCGGGTTGATCAGCAGGGCCGATCCGTCCGGTGCGGCCTTGGCGTCGATGCGCACGCGTTCGGCGGTCACCCGCGCCTTGCCCTCCAGGATCACGCGCACGCAGGCGGGGTAGAGCCGGTGCTCGGCCTCCAGCACCCGCGCGGCGAGCGCCTCGGCGTCATCGCCCGGCAGGACCGGCACGGCGGCCTGTCCCACGATCGGGCCGTCATCCATCTCCGGGCGCACATAGTGCACCGTGCAGCCGTGAACGCGCACGCCCTGCTCCAGCGCGCGCTCATGCGTGCTCACCCCCTTGAAGGCGGGCAGGAGCGAGGGGTGGATGTTGATCAGCCGGTCCTTCCACTTGTCCACGAACCAGGGCGTGAGGATGCGCATGAAGCCGGCCAGGCAGACGAGCTTAACCCCGGCGGCGCGGAAGGCCTCGTCGAGCGTCTTTTCGAACGCCTCGCGGTCCTCGCCGAAGCCGGCGTGATCGATGAACTGGGTCTCCACGCCGGCCTCGCGTGCGCGATCAAGGCCCTTCGCGCCGGCCTTGTTGGAGATGACGAGCGCGACCTCGCCGGGGAAGTCTTCGTGCGCGCAGGCGTCAAGCAGCGCCTGGAGATTGCTGCCGCGCCCTGAAATCAGAACGCCGATGGGGGTCTTGGCCATGACAACGGCTCCATGAGGGAAGGGGCGAACGCCTCAGACGCGCGTCAGTTCGCCGATGCGCCAGGCTGTCTCGCCGGCGCAGCGCAGCGCCTCGACGACCGCCTCGGCGTCCTCGGCCGCGACCGCGGCGATCAGGCCGATCCCGCAATTGAAGGTCCGGCGCATCTCCGCCTCGCCGACCCCGCCGGCCTCGGCGAGCCACTGAAACACGCCGGGTCGCTCGAAGCTCGAGTAATCGACCTCGAAGCCCAAGCCGTCCCCCAGCATGCGCGGCGTGTTTTCGGTGATCCCGCCGCCGGTGATGTGGGCGAGGCCCTTGATCGATCCCTCCCTGATCAGCGGCCGCAGGCTCTTCACATAGATGCGCGTCGGCTCCAGCAGCGCTTCGGCGAGCCCACGCTCCGGCGCGAACGGGGCGGGGTCGTCAAAAGCGAGCCCCGCGCGTTCGATGATCCGGCGGATCAGCGAATAGCCGTTGGAATGCGGGCCGGAGCTCGCCAGCCCGATCAGCGCATCGCCCGGCTTCATGGCGTCGTGGCGGGGCAGGAGGGTTCCGCGCTCGGCCGCGCCGACGACAAAACCGGCCAGATCGAAATCCTCGCCCGAATACATGCCGGGCATTTCGGCCGTCTCGCCGCCGATCAGCGCGCACCCGGCCTGGCGGCAGCCGTCGGCGATTCCCGAAACGATGGCGCGGCCCTTGTCCGGATCGAGCCTGCCGGTGGCGAAATAATCCAGGAAAAACAGCGGCTCGGCGCCCTGGGCCAGGACGTCGTTGACGCACATGGCCACCAGATCGACGCCCACCGTGTCCAGCTTGCCGCTGGCGATGGCGAGCTTCAGCTTGGTGCCGACGCCGTCCGTGCCGGAGACGAGAATCGGATCGGCGTAGCCGGCCGCCTTCAGGTCGAACGCGCCGCCGAACCCGCCGAGCCCGCCCATGGCGCCGGGGCGCGCGGTGGACTTCGCCAGCGGCTTGATCGCCTCCACGAGCGCGTCTCCGGCGTCGATATCGACGCCGGCGTCGGCGTAGGTGAGACCCTTGTGCTGGTCCGAGTCTTGATCCGCGCTCACCGCGTGGCTCCTTGATTGCGCAAGCCGGCGAAGCGCCGAATGAAGGCGAAACGGGACGCGCGCGCAAGCGGGGAGCGCGGCTGAACGCGACGGGCTGCGCGCCGGCGCGCGCGCCGGTATAGTCGACAGTGACACCCGGGGAGTCTCGCCGGGTCACAGGGTTTGAGGAGAGAAACGCGATCATGCTGCGCACCGTCATCGCCGCCGCCGCGCTCATCGCCGCGCCGCCCGCCGCGCTCGCGCAGGCTGGCGACCCGTTCACCGTCGACGGCGTTGCGGTGGACGAAACCGGCGCGAACGCGACGTCGGCCCAGCAGAGTGCGCTGCAGACCGGCCAGACGCTCGCCGCTCAGCGGCTGATCGAGCGCCTGACCCTGCCGGAGGACCGCATGGAGGCGGGTCTTCCCCCCATTTCGCCCGGCGAAGCGGCCGAGATGGTCTCCGGCATCGAGATCGCCGACGAGCAGCGCAGCGCCACGCGCTATATCGCAACGCTTTCGGTGGGTTTCGCGCCCGGTCAGGTGCGCCCGTTCCTCGATCGCGCCGGGATCGACTTCGTCGAGGCCCAGGCGCGCCCGGTGCTCGTCGCGCCCGTGTTCGACGGCGATCGCGGACCGACGCTCTCGGGGGCGTGGCGCGAGGCGTGGCTGACCGGCGGGTTTGAACATTACCTCGCCCCGATGATCGCCTACGGCTCGCGCACGACGGGCGAGGGCGAGGACGAGGCGCCGCTCGGCTCCGGCGTGATCTCTCCAAGCGCCGCGATCGCCGGCGATGAAGAGGCGCTGCGCGCGCTCGGCGCGGTTTACGGCGTGGACCGCGTGGCCGTGATCGGCGCGCGTGTGCGCTCAGGCGAGATCGTCGCGTCGGGGCGCCTTTATGACTTCGCCAGCCCGCGCGGCCGCGTCGCGCGGCTGGACGACGACGAAACCGCAGGACCCGACGCCGCGCCCGAGCCCTCGCAGCCCGGCGCTGTCGTGACCGCGATCGGCGAGGTGCGCGCGGCGACCTTCGCGCGCGCGGCCGCGCGGATAGCCGAGGCGCGCCAGGCGGCCTGGAAGCGCGAAGTGATCGTGCGCGGCGGCGAAGAGCGCGCGCTCGCGCTCACCTTGCTGTTCGACGGCCACGCCCGCTGGCGGCGCATGCAGGACGCGCTCGCCTCGGCCTCGCTGGTGCGCGATGCGCGCCTTGACGGGCTTTCGCGCGACGGCGCGGCGATGACGATCCGCCATCGTGGCTCGCCTGAGCAGCTCGGCGTCGAACTCGCCGCGCGCGGTCTGGTGCTGGAAGAAGATGCGCGCCTGGGCTGGACGCTGCGCCAACCGTGACGCGACCGCTCGGTCCCGAGATCAAACCCGGTCAGATGGCGCTCGATCTGGCGCCGCCGCCGGATTACCGCGCGGAAAGCTTCGCGGTCTCAGAGGCGAACGCCGGCGCGCTGGCCCTGGTCAATCGCTGGCCGCGCTGGCGCGACGGGCATCTTGTGCTGATCGGCCCGGCGGGCGCGGGCAAGACCCATCTCGCCAGGATGTGGGCCCAGCGCACAGGCGCGCGGACGCTCACGGCGCGCTCCCTGTCGCGCGAGCTGCCGACGATCGGGCGCGGCGAGGCGGTGGTGGTGGAGGACTGCCATCGCGGCGTGGACGAGGACGGCCTGTTCCACCTGATCAACCGCGCCGCCGGGGATGCGGGCGTGACCGCGCTGATCACGGCCGCTGCGCCCGCCACGGAATGGCCGGTGCGCCTGCCTGATCTCGCCTCGCGCCTGGCTGCGGCCGAGACTTCGGTGCTCCATGAGCCCGACGACGCGCTGCTGCGTCAGGTGCTGGAGAAGCTGTTCCGGGAGCGCCAGACGCCGCTCACGCGCGGGGTCATCGAGTACCTGCTCGATCACATGGAGCGCTCGGTGGACTTTGCGCGCGCGCTCGTGCCCGCGCTCGACCGCGCGGCGCTGGCGCGCAAGCGGCCGGTCAGCCGCGCCCTTGCCCGCGAGGTGCTGGGCGCATTAAGCAACGCCGACGCGGATTGATCCGCGCCCGCCCGCCGGAGAGCAGACGCCATGACCGACGCCGCCCTGACTGACGACGCGCCGGCGCTTGACGGCGAGGCGCTGAGACAGGCGCCTGAGCGCTTCCTCAACCGCGAACTTTCCTGGCTGGAGTTCAACCGCCGCGTTCTTGAAGAGACTGAGAACGAGCGCCACCCGGTCCTTGAGCGCCTGCGCTTCCTGTCGATCTCGGCGAGCAATCTCGACGAGTTCTACATGGTGCGCGTGGCGGGCCTGCGCGCCCAAGTTCGCGCGGGCGTGGACCGCAAGGGCCAGGACGGGCTGACGCCGGCGCAGCAGCTCGCGGAGATCAACGACGCGGCCGCGGAACTGATGCTGGAGCAGCAGAGCCGCTGGCGGAGCCTGCGCGAGGAGATGAAGCGCGAGGGCGTGCATCTACTGGAGCCGGGCGAGCTGTCGGCGAAAGAGAAGGCCTGGCTGCGCGACGACTTCCTGGCCCACACCCTGCCGGTGCTCACTCCGCTCGCGATCGATCCGGCCCATCCGTTCCCCTTCATGCCCAATCTCGGCTTTGCGCTGGTCTTGAAGCTGCGCCGGGAGAAGGACGACCGGCGCATGCGCGCCCTCCTGCCGCTGCCGGCCGGGGTGAAGCGCTTCGTCGAACTACCCGCCGCGCGTAAGGACCGGCGCGGCCGGCCGCTCAAGCGCTTCGTCGCGCTGGAGGCCATCCTCATCTTGTTCCTGGACGCGCTATTTCCCGGCTATGCGCTTGAGGGCAAGGGCGCGTTCCGCATCATTCGCGACAGCGATATCGAGATCGAGGAAGAGGCCGAAGACCTCGTGCGCGAGTTCGAGGCGCTGCTGAAGCAGCGCCGCCGCGGCGTTCTGGTACGTCTGAAGATGGAGGCCTCCATGCCGGAGGACCTGCGCCGCTTCATCGCTCAGCAGCTCGACGCTGAGAGCCGGGACGTGATGCTTGTCGACGGGATCCTGGGCATGGCCCAGCTCGAACAGCTTATCGCCGATGATCGCCCGGACCTGAAGTTCGAGCCCTACGAGCCACGCTTCCCCGAGCGCATCAAGGACCATGGCGGGGATTGTTTCGCGGCGATGCGCGCGAAGGATCTGATCGTCCACCACCCGTATGAAAGCTTCGACGTGGTGGTGCGCTTTCTACGCCAGGCCGCCAACGACGCTGACGTGGTCACGATCAAGCAGACGCTCTACCGCACCTCGAAGGACTCCCCCATCATCGCCGCGCTCATCGAGGCGGCGGAGAACGGCAAGAACGTCACCGCGCTGGTCGAGCTGAAGGCGCGCTTTGATGAAGAGGCGAACCTGAAATGGGCGCGCGACCTTGAGCGCGCCGGGGTGCAGGTCGTCTACGGCTTCATCGAGTACAAGACCCACGCCAAGCTGTCGCTCGTCGTGCGCCGGGAGGGGGCCGATCTGCGCACCTACGCCCACGTGGGAACCGGCAATTATCATCCGATCACCGCGCGCATCTACACAGACCTCTCCTTGTTCACCGCCGACCCGGCGATCGGGCGCGACGCCGGGCGCGTGTTCAACTTCGTGACCGGATACGCCCAGCCTAAGAATTTGGAGAAGCTCTCCGTCTCGCCGATCGGGATGAAGGAGCTGATCCTGGACAAGATCGACCGTGAGATCGCCAACGCGAAGGCGGGCAAGCCGGCCGGCGTCTGGGCGAAGATGAACTCGCTGGTCCATCCCGAAATCATCGACAAGCTCTATGAGGCGAGCGGGGCGGGGGTGCGCTGCGAGCTGATCATGCGCGGCATTTGCTGCCTGCGCCCCGGCGTTCCGGGCCTGTCGGAGACTATCCGGGTGAAGTCGATCGTCGGGCGCTTTCTGGAGCACTCGCGCATCGCCTGCTTCGCCAACGGCGCGCCGATGCCCTCGCCCCAGGCGGAGGTCTATATCTCTTCGGCCGACTGGATGCCGCGAAATCTCGACCGGCGAATCGAGGTTCTATGCCCGGTGGAAAACCCGACCGTTCACCGCCAGGTGCTCGACCAGATCATGGTCGCCAACCTGAACGACGAGGCGCAGAGCTGGTACATGAAGCCGGACGGCGGATATGTCCGCGTGGACGCCGACCAGATTGAGGAGCCGTTCTCGGCGCATGACTACTTCATGACCAACCCCTCGCTCTCCGGCCGCGGCGCAGCGTTGAAGGACGATCAGCCCCCGCCCTTCCCGCACGCGGGCAAGAAGCGCTGAGCATGGCCGAGGCCGTCGCCGCCGAGCCGGGCGCCGGTTTGGAGCCTGAGCCGGAGCGCCGCGAGGTCGGCGTCATCGACATCGGATCGAACTCGGTGCGCCTGGTGCAGTTCCGTCTGGAGGATCGCGCGCTGTGGCCGGTCTTCAACGAGAAGACCATGGCCGGGCTCGGCCGCGGCATGGGCGAAACGGGCCGGCTCAACCCGGACGGCGTCGACGCCGCGATGCGCACGCTTCGCCGCTTCGCCGCGCTTCTGGATGCGCGCGACGTCTCCGACCGGCGCGCCGTGGCGACTGCGGCGGTGCGCGCCGCCGCCGACGGGCCGGACTTCATCGCGCGGGTGCGCGACGAGATCGGGCTGGAGATCGAGGTCATCGACGGCGCCGAGGAGGGCCGGCTCTCAGCGCTCGGCGTGCTTGCCGGCGTCGGCGACGCGCACGGTCTGGCCGGCGACCTCGGCGGTTCAAGCTTGGAGCTGACCCCGTTGACGGAACGGCGCACGGGCGACGCGATCTCTCTGCCGCTCGGGCCGCTCGCGGTCTTCAACGCCCCGCCCTACGAAATCGCCGATGCGAAACGGGCCGTCGACGCCGCTCTGGAGCGCGCCGGCGACATGCTGGAGGCCGCCGGACCGACCTTCTACGCCGTCGGCGGCGCCTGGCGGGCCTTCGCCCGGCTCTCAATGGCCCAGGACGGCCATCCGCTTGGCGTTCTGCATCAGTACGCCATGACACGGGCCGAGGTCATGGACATCGCTGATTTCGCCTCGAAGGTCACGGAGGCCTCGATTTCAGACACGCCGGGCGTACCGTCCAAGCGCGCCGCGACCCTGCCTTATGCGGCCTACTTGCTGCGTCGGCTTTTAAAACGCGGACGGTTCGAGCGCGTCGTCTTCTCCGCCTATGGCTTGCGCGAAGGCGTCGCCTTCTCGCGTGAGCCGCGGCTCATCGCCGACGGTGATCCGTTGGTCGCAGGGGCGGAGGCGCTGGCGCGCGCGGCGAGCCCTGAGCCGGGTTTCGGCGCGGCGCTGGCGCGCTGGATCGAGCCGGTGTTCGAGGACGAAGCGCCGATCTTTTCAAAGACGGTGGATGCGCGCTTGCGCGCAGCGGCGTGCCGGCTCGCCGATCTCGGCGCGCGCATGCATCCCGATCACCGCGCCGATCTCGCCGCCACGCAGGTGCTCTACGCGCCCTTCGCAGGGGCCGAGCACGCCGAGCGGGCCTTCCTGGCGCTCTCGCTGCACCATCGCTATGCGGGCAAGAAGCCGCGCGACGAGCTGTGCCCGTCGCGCCGGCTGCTGGACGAGCCGGGCGAGGACGCCGCGATGCGCCTCGGCCTCGCCTTGCGTCTGGGCGCGGCGCTCTCCGGGCGCTCCGAGGCGCTGCTCGACGCGTTCAGGCTGGAGCGCACGGGCCGAGAGCTGGTGCTGCGCGTGGACCCTGGCCGCGAGGATCTGGTGGTGGAACGTGCGCTGTCGCGCTTGGAGACCCTGGCCGCCGCCTTCGGTCTGTCTGCGACGGTGATCTGAGCCCTATTCGAGCTCGACCACCGTCACCGCGCCGTCTTCAAGCACGAGCGCGAGGTCGCCGTGTTTCAGCTTCAGCGCCTGCTCGCCGAACACCGCGCGCCGCCAGCCCTTCAGCGCGGCCACATCGGCTTCGTCGTCCGCGGCGATCTTCTCAAGATCCGGTACCGTGGCGATCAGGCGCGCGGCGACGCCGGCGCGCTCGGCCGCGGCGCGCAAGTGGACTTTGAGCATCTCCACGACCGGGCCAAGATTGGACGGGGGCGGGGCGGACTTCTCCACCTTGGGCGCATAGCCCTCCGGATCGGCCATCGCCTCGCGCATGATCTCGAGAAGGCGCTGGGCGGGTTTGGAGCGCTCGAAGCCTCGCGGCGCGCCGCGCAGGCCTTCCAGCTGTTCCGGCTCGGTCGGGGCGGCGTGGGCGATCTCGTAAAGCCCGTCATCCTTCATGATGCGGTTGCGCGGCATGTCGCGGGTCTGCGCCTCGCGCTCGCGCCAGGCTGCGGCGGCCTTGAGGGCGGCGAGCCATTTCGGCGTCATCTTGCGCAGCTTCAGCCGCCTCCAGGCCGAATCCGGGTCCATGCGGTAGGTTTCCGGATCGGTGAGCAGGGTCATCTCCTCAGCCAGCCAGGCCTCGCGCCCGCGCTCTGCGAGCTTGTCGCGCAGCAAGGGGTAGAGATCGCGCAAATGGGTGACGTCGGCGAGCGCGTAGACCGCCTGCTTGTTCGAGAGCGGCCGGCGCGACCAGTCGGTGAAGCGCGAGCCCTTGTCGATCGGCCGGTTCAGAATCGCCCCGACCAGATTGTCGTAGGAGATCGAATCGCCGAGTCCGACCGCCATGGCCGCGATCTGAGTGTCGAAAAGCGGGCGCGGGATCAGCTCGCCGCCGGCGTGGAAGAAGATCTCCAGGTCCTGACGGCAGGCGTGGAACACCTTCGTGACCGCCTCGTCGCGCAACAGCTCGAAGAAGGGCGACAGATCGATATCCTCGGCGAGGGGATCGATCAGCACCTCGGTCTCGCCGCCGGCCGCCTGGATCAGGCACAGCTGGGGCCAGAAGGTGCTCTCGCGCATGAACTCGGTGTCGACGGCGACGAAATCGTTTGCGCGCAGCGCCGCGCAGGCGGCCTCAAGCGCGTTGGTCGTGGTGATCAGCTCCATGGCCCGCTCGTGTAGCGCCGCAAGGGCGCTTTGGCGAGGCCGGGCGTCAGGCGGCGCTCCGCCGGACCCGCGCAATGAGGCGACTGGCGATGCCGAGCGCGGCCGCGCCTGATCCGGCCGCCACGAACAGGAAGGCGGAATGCAGCGGCGCGTCGAGGCGCGCCAGCGCGAACAAGACGAACTGGCCAAGGCTCGCCGCGGCGCCGTTGAGGATGCCGCTCGCGGCCAGGATCCGGCCGCGGCGTGCGTCGTCGGCGCGCCGCTGGGCCATGGCCTGGACCGGCACCAGGAAGAACCCGCCGCACACCGCCGCGGCGAGGAAGTCCGCGATGATGCGCCAGTTGTCCGGGTCCGCCACGAACACATCGACCGAGACCAGGGTTTCGGCCGGCGTCATCGACCAGGTGTAAAGCGCCAGATCGAGCGGGAAGACCAGAAGCCCGATCCCGCCTATGAGCGAGAAGATCGCCGCGTCGCCGCCGCGCGAAAGCACCCCGCACAACACCGCGCCGAGCGCCGCGCCCACCGTGAACAGAAGCTGGAACAGAGCCACCACGAACGGGTCCGCGCCCAGCACGTCGCGAGTGAACAGCGGCAATATGGTCACCACCGTCGCCGCCAGCATCCAGAACCACGCCACCGCCAGGAGGGGACGCAGGACGTCCGGCGAGCGGATGACGAAGGCGAGCATGCGCACGGTCACCACGACGATGTTCCACCGGATCGTCATGTCCGCGTTCTTGGCCGGGGCGGGCGGGCCCTGACGGATGGCGAGCCAGCCGATCAGCGCGAAGACCATCAGCGCGACCGCGATCGCGTTCGGCCCCCACGAGACCCCGACCAGCGCCGTGCCCCCGATCGCGCCGGCCAGGATCGCCACGTTCACCGCGCCGGAAACGAGCGCGTTGCCCGCGACCAGCTCCTCCTTCTCAAGAAGGGTCGGCATGGCGGAGTTGCGCGCCGGGATGAAGAAGGCGGTCTGGACGCCCATGGCGAACAGCGCCGCGAGCAGCAGCATCGGCGACTGCAACAGGAAGCCCGCCGCGGCCGCGGCCATCAGCCAAATCTCGACGAACTTGGTGACGCGCATGATCGCGGTGCGATCGAACTTGTCCGCGACCTGGCCCGATAGGGCCGAGAACAGGAAGATGGGCAGGGTGAAGGCCGTCGCCGCGATCGGCGCCATCTCCTGGCGCGCCAGCCCGAACACCGTAAAGCCTTGGTAAGCCGCGAGCGTGACCAGGGAATAGCGGAACAGATTGTCGTTGAACGCGCCGAAGGTCTGCGCGGCCCACAGCGGGGCGAAGCGTCGCGAGCGCGCGACGCGCAAGGCGAGGCGACCGCTCATCGCCGAGCCTCGACCTGGCCGCGCGCCCTGCCGCGTCTTGCCGATCCGGCTCGGGCCTCGTGGACCAGTTCGGCGGTCTTGGTCTCGATCGCGGTCTCCAGCAAGGCCATGAACGTCTTCTGGTCGAGGCCCGGCGGGATGGGGTCGAGCATCACGATGCGCGCCTGGCCGGCGTGCAGACGGCGCTCCTGCTCGGGCCAGAAGCAGCCCATGTTCGTTGCAACCGGAAACACCGGGCGCTCAAGCTCCTGATAGAGCTTGTAAACGCCCCGGCGGTAGCGCTTCTTTCGCCCGACCGCGCTCATGCCGCCTTCAGGGAAGATCAGCACGTCGCGATCATCCCGGCGCAGGCGCTCGCATCCGGCCTTGAAGCCGAAACCCGAGATCGCGTCGGCGCGCCGCCCCGCCGCATCGTCGACTACGACAGCCTCGGCGCGCTTAAGAATGAAGCCCACCAACGGAAAGCGCAGCATGTGGTCGCCGATCACGTAGGCGAGGTCGGGCGACTGGCTGACCAGCGTGATGCCGTCGGCGTAGGATTGGTGCTTGGCCGCCACGATCGCGCCGTCGGCGTCCTTGAGCTTGTCGAACCCCTCGAAGTGCAGCTTGACCCCGCACACACTCAGCCAACCCGTGATCGCTCGGGTGTAGAGCCAGAGCCCGGTCACCACCGGCTTTCGCGTCGGGACCAGGGCGAGCGGCAGGATGACGAGCGCAAGAAGGCCCGAGATCGCCCAGAAGCCGGTATGGAAGACGTGTGCGCGCATCGCTCCGGCCCGCGGGAATCGCTCCGTCGGCGGACGAGTCCGCCCAGAGGCGCGATCTTAGACCGCGCCGCGCGCGCACGCACCGCTTTCTGATGCACGCGCCTCGCTTGACATCACCGGTGTTCCGTCGCCATTTGCCCGCGCTTTTCCAACCCGTCCCGACCGCACCTCGACACCTGAGAGAGCCGCCATGCATGCCTATCGCACCCATACGTGCGCCCAGCTTCGCAAGTCCGACGTGGGCTCGACCACTCGGATCTCCGGCTGGATCCACCGCAAGCGCGACCATGGCGGGCTGCTCTTCGTGGACCTGCGCGACCATTACGGCCTGACCCAGTGCGTGCTGGAGCCGGACAATCTCCACTTCGAGACGCTCGAGCGCATCCGCGTTGAAAGCGTCGTGACGGTGACCGGCGCGGTCGTGGCGCGCTCCGACGAAACCGTGAACAAGTCTCTGCCCACCGGCGAGGTCGAGGTGCGCGTTGAGAAGGTCGAGGTCCAGTCCGCCGCCGAGGAGCTGCCGCTGCCGGTGTTCGGCGAGCCGGACTGGTCTGAAGAGGTGCGTCTGAAGCACCGCTATGTGGACCTGCGCCGGGAGAGCCTGCACCAGCGCATCGTCTTGCGCGGGCGCATCATCGATTCCATCCGCCGGCGCATGGTCGAGCAGGGCTTCCTTGAATATCAAACCCCGATCCTGACGGCGTCTTCGCCCGAGGGCGCACGTGACTTCCTGGTGCCCTCGCGTCTGCATCCGGGCAAGTTCTACGCGCTGCCCCAGGCGCCCCAGCAGTTCAAGCAGCTGATCATGGTCGCGGGCTTTGACCGCTACTTCCAGATCGCGCCGTGCTTCCGCGATGAGGACGCGCGCGCCGACCGCGCGCCGGGCGAGTTCTATCAGCTCGACATGGAGATGAGCTTCGTCGACCAGGAGGACGTGTTCGGCGCCATCGAGCCGGTGCTGCACGGCCTGTTCGAGGAGTTCGCCGACGGCAAGACGGTCACGCCCGCGCCGTTCCCGCGCATCCCTTACGCCGAAGCCATGCGCAAGTACGGCTCCGACAAGCCCGATTTGCGAAACCCGATCGAGATGGAGGCCGTGACCGAGCACTTCGCCGGCTCGGGCTTCAAGGTGTTCGCCGGCATGATCGAGAAGAACCCGGCCGTGGAGGTCTGGGCCATCCCCGCGAAATCGGGCGGCAGCCGCGCCTTCTGCGACCGGATGAACTCCTGGGCGCAAAAGGAAGGCCAGCCCGGCATGGGCTACATCTTCTGGCGCGAGGAGGGCGGCCAGCTCGAAGGCGCCGGCCCCATTGCGAAGAATATCGGCCCGGAGCGCACCGAGGCGATCCGCACCCAGCTCGGCCTCGAGGCGGGCGACGCGGCCTTCTTCGCCGCCGGCGTGCCGAAGGAGTTTCAGACCTTCGCGGGTCGCGCGCGCGATCAGGTCGGCCGCGAGCTGAACCTGTTCGAAGAGAACGTGTTCAAGTTCTGCTGGATCGTCGATTTCCCGATGTATGAGTGGGACGAGGACGAGAAGAAGGTGGAATTCTCCCACAATCCCTTCTCGATGCCCCAGATGGACCCGGACGCCTTCATGGCGCTGGACAAGGACGATCACGAGGCTCTGCTGGGGCTGAAGGCCTGGCAGTACGACATCGTGTGCAACGGGGTCGAGCTGTCTTCCGGCGCGATCCGGAACCACCGTCCCGACGTGATGCTGAAGGCCTTCGAGTACGCCGGCTACGGCTCTGAGGTGGTCGAGGAGGCGTTCGGCGGCATGCTCAACGCCTTCCGCTACGGCGCGCCGCCCCACGGCGGGATCGCGCCGGGCGTGGACCGCATCGTCATGCTGCTGGCCGGTGTGGAGAACCTGCGCGAGGTGGTGATGTTCCCGAAGGATCAGCAGGCGCGCGACCTGATGATGAACGCGCCCTCGCTGGCTGATCCGCGCCAGCTGCGAGAGCTGCATCTGCGCACGGTCACGCCGGACGCAAAAAAGGCCTAAGGCCCGCCGTCGGCATCGGGTTGGGGCGCCGGCTCGGGCTTTGGTGCCGGGCTCGGCTCCGCCTGCGGCTCGGGCGCTTGCGGGGGGGCAGGCGCGCGCGGCGCATCGGCGTCCTCGAACGCGGCCTCGATGGCGCGTTCGATCGTCGCTTCCCAGCTTTCGCTGATGTCTTCGGCGCGCACTTCGATGCGCGCGGCCTCGCCGTGTCGCCCGGCCTGTTCGGTTTCCACGCGCGCATCCGCCATGGCGCGCGCGGCGGCGCGTAAGGAGCGCCTGGCCGTCTCGATCGCCTGGCGACCCCACGGGTCGGCCCCGTCGGCGTGCGCGTCGAGCTCGGTCAGCGCCTCCTCGAACGCGGCGCGGGCCAGGTCCAGCTCGGCGCGGCGACGGGCTTCCAGGTGATCCATGAACCGGCCTTCGCGCGCCGCTTCGCCGGCCTGCTTGGCCGCGCCGTCGCACGACGCCAGCGTGACCGTGTCGGCGAGCATGCGCGGCAGGAGCGTCTCGGAGTCGCCGCAGGCCTTCTCCAGCATCGCCGCGTCGAGCCCGCTCACGCTGCGCAGGTCCGCGCCGGAGACCGCCGCGTGGCGCAGGCGCGCGCCGTCCATCGCCGCGCTTCGAAGATCCGCGCCGGTGAAGTCGGCATGGCCCAGATCGGCGCCGGACAGGTCGGCTCCGCGCAGGTCCGCCGCGGCGAAGCTGACATGGCGCCCTTCCAGACCGGTCATCACCGCGCCGCGCATATCGGCGCCGGAGAAGTCGCTGTGGCGCACCTGCGCGTTTGACAGCGCCGCACCGCCGAGCGCGGCGTTGGAGAAATCCGCCCTGGAGGCGATGAGGCCCGTCATCGCAGCGCCGCGCAGGTTCGCGCCGGTCAGGCGCACGCTCTCGAATCGGGCGCGCTCCAGCGCCGCGCCCTCCAAATCGGCGTCTTTCAGGGAGGTGCGAGAGAGCTGAGCTTCGGTCAACACGACGCCGGTGAAGTCGACCCCGTCCAGCTGCATGTCCACGATGCGCGCACGCAGCAGCTGCGCGCCCTCGAAACTGCTGCCGGAGAAGTCGCCGCCTATCAGGTGCGCGCCGGCCAGGTTCGCGCCGGCGAAGTCGCAGTCGGCGCATTCCCCGCCGAGCACCAGGCGTCGATGGGGCTCGTCGCCGGCCTGAGCGGCGGGCGCGGCCAGCACGGCGCCGACGATAAGGGCGGAAAGGAATAGGCGAGCGGTCGTCATCACCGCTTCATTTAATCGCGCCGGCGTCCCGTTTCGACTTAATTCGCAGTAAGCCTGCAGGCAGGTTGCGGCAATGTTCCGGCCACAGTCGCCCGCTTCATCGGCAAGGCGCGAGGCTCAGGCCGGAGGGCAGGCGGGTGTGCGGATCGCCGCAGGCCGCGTCGAGCTGGCCTTGGGTGAGCCCGCGCGCGGTCTCAAGCTCCGCGCCCGACAGATTCATGCCCTCAAGGATCGCCCCGGTCAGGTTTGCGCCGCCGAAATAGGCGCCCACCGCGTTCGCCCGGGTGAGATCGGAGCGGCTGAAGTCCGCGCCGGTGAAACGGGCGCCGAACAGGTTCGCCACCGCCAGGTCAGCCCCGGCGAGGTTCGCCCCGTTCAAGGTCGCAAGGCTGAGATCGGCCTGGCGTAGGCGCGCGCCTGAGACGTCCACGCCGGGCAGGTCGCGATAGGAGAGGTCGGCCTGGAACAGGTTGCAGCCCGGACAGGAGGCGCCGTTTTGTACGCGTGCGATCTGGTCGGCGTTCTGGGCCGCAGCGCCGGCTGACAACACGGCGAGGGCGCTAAGGACGGCGAAAAACTGTTTCATGACGCGACGCTTTCACGCTCCGGACGAATTGATCCGCGGCTGACGGAGCAAGATGCGCGCCGTCGGCGATCTGGCTCAGCCCGTTGGCGGCGGACCGCTCCAGCCGCAGGCGTCGCACGCCAGCTCCGCGCCGGCCTCGACCAGGGTGAAGTGGCCGCACTCCGGGCAGGGATCGCCGGCGTAACTGGCCGCTGTGCGCGCCGCGAGGCCTCCGGAGACGGTCTCGTCCTCGTCCACGCTTGCATGGCCGACCGTGGCGGCCTGAGAGGCCGCGCGCTTGGCGCCGGCGAGCATCACCACATTGTCGGGCAGCTGTCCGCGCGAGAAGCCGCGGGAAATGAGCTTGGCGGCCTGCTCTTCGGCGAGCTTTTCCTTCTCCACCCCGCGTCCCAGCGCGGAAGGGTCGTTCCTTTCCGGGTCGGTCTGGGCGAGGTCGTCGCGGCCGAGATACGACACGGCCAGCTCGCGGAAGATGTAGTCCAGGATCGAGGTCGCGTACTTGATGGAATCGTTGCCCTCCACCGCGCCGGCCGGTTCGAAGCGGGTGAACAGATAGGCGTCCACGAACTCCTCCAGCGGCACGCCGTATTGCAGGCCGATGGAGATCGCGATGGCGAAATTGTTCATCAGCGAGCGGAAGGCGGCGCCTTCCTTGTGCATGTCGACGAAGATCTCTCCGAGCGTACCGTCCTGGTACTCGCCGGTGCGCAGATACACCTTGTGGCCGCCGACAATGGCCTTCTGCGTGTAGCCCTTGCGGCGGTCGGGCAGACGCTGACGCTGGCGTTCCCGCTCAACGACCCGCTCGATGATGCGCTCCGCGGTCACCTGGATCTTCTGCGCCTGGGGCAGGGCGGCGAGCGCTTCGCCAGCCTCGTCCTCGTCTTCATCCTCGTCGGTCGCTGCGATCCACTGTGCGTTCAGCGGCTGGGAAAGCTTCGAGCCGTCGCGATAAAGCGCGTTGGCTTTCAGGCCGAGTTTCCAGGAGGCGAGATAGGCCGCCTTGCAATCCTCGACCGATGCGCCGTGCGGCATGTTGATCGTCTTGGAGATGGCGCCGGAGATGAAGGGCTGGGCCGCCGCCATCATTCGGATGTGGGAATCCGCGGAGAGATAGCGGGTGCCGGTGCGCCCGCACGGGTTGGCGCAGTCGAACACCGGCAGATGCTCCGCCTTCAGGTGCGGGGCGCCCTCCAGGGTCATCGCGCCGCAAACGAAGGTGTTCGCGGCCTCCACCTCGGCTTCTGAAAAGCCGATGGCGGTGAGCAGATCGAACGACGGGTCGTTGAGGTCGTCGGCATCGATGCCAAGTGTCTCGATGCAGAACTCTTCGCCGAGCGTCCACTTGTTGAAGCAGTAGCGGACGTCGTAGGCGGAGGCGAGGGAACCTTCGATGCGGGCGATCTCGGCCTCGGTGAAGCCCTTCTCGGCAAGCGCCTCATGGCCGAGAGTCGGCGCGCCGGCAAGCGTCCCGTGGCCCACCGCATAGTCGACGATCGCCTCGATCTCCTCGCCGGCATAGCCGAGGGTGCGCAGCGCTTCCGGTACGGCGCGGTTGATGATCTTGAAATAGCCGCCGCCGGCGAGCTTCTTGAACTTCACGAGCGCGAAATCGGGCTCGATGCCGGTCGTGTCGCAGTCCATGACCAGGCCGATGGTGCCGGTCGGCGCGATGACGCTCGCCTGCGCATTGCGGAAGCCATGCTGCTCGCCGAGTTTCACCGCAACGTCCCAGGCCGCGCGGGCATGGGCGATCATGTCGCTTTGCGGACAATGCGCCGCCTCGAGCGGCACCGGAAGCGTGCGCAGGGCCTCGTAGCCCTCCGCCTCGCCATAGGCTGCGCGGCGGTGATTGCGCATGACGCGCAGTATGTGATCGGCATTGGCGCTGTAGTTCTCGAACGGCCCGAGTTCCTTCGCCATCTGGGCGGACGTGGCATAGGAGACGCCGGTTAGGATCGCGGAAAGGGCGCCGGAGATTGCGCGGCCCTCGTCGGAGTCGTAGGGCACGCCGGACGTCATCAGCAGGCCGCCGAGATTGGCGAAGCCGAGGCCGAGCGTGCGATAGCGGAAGGAGAGGTCGGCGATTTCCCGGCTCGGGAACTGAGCCATCGCGACAGAGATTTCGAGGACCACGGTCCACAGCTTCACCGCGTGCTCATAGGCCTCGACGTCGAAGCGGCCGTCGGGCTTGCGGAACCGCA
>CAZKBB010000017.1:0-46562 GCA_964550935.1 uncultured Caulobacterales bacterium | reverse complement strand
TGGCTGAGATTGACCTGGAAGACGTCGCCGGCGCGCACATAGTCCCGCGCGGCGGCGGCGGCCTCCAGATAGCGCGCCTCGCTCCAGACCGGATCGAGCCGCGCGCCCTCGCCCGGATCCACCGGTCGCGCGCGCTCCTGGATCGCGGCGGCCAGGCGCGCTGCGGCGGCGCCGTCCCCGCGCACGGTCAGCTCCTCGCGGGCGTGATCGAACACCGCGACCGCGCCGTACCAGCCAAGCGAGAGCGCCGGCCAGGGCGCGATCGCGTCCGGCGTCTCAGGCGCGCGCTCGAACGCCCGGCCGAGATCGTAAGAGAGCAGCCCGGCGTAGCCGCCGGCGAACCCGCGCCCGCCGGCGTCGCCGGCGATGAAGCGCGCGCGGGCCTCGGCGAAAGCGTCCTCAGCGTCGCGCCCGGCGACGGTGAAGTCCGGGAAGGCGCACAGATAGCTGTAGCGCCCGGATGCGCCCGGCGCCCCGCCGGCCATCAACAGCGCGCCCGGCGCGTCGCGCAGCGGCGCCAGCGCGTCGGCGGGCCTCATCCAGCTGAGCGCAATGGTGACGGCTTGCGCCTGATCGCCGGCGGCGGCGCGCGCCATCGCGTCAGTCCGTCAGGAGGCGGTCGCGCATGCGCGCCAGAACGTCCTCGGACAAGCCAAGCGCCTCGCGCAGATAGCGGCTCGGATCGCCCATCACCTCGATCGCGGCGTCGAGATAATCCCCGTCCACGCCGAGAAAGGCGCGCAGCTCCGCATCGCCGAACTCGCGGCCGTATTTCTGCGCCAGGCGCTCGCGCATGACGCCGGCGATGCGGTCGAAATCCACCGCCGTGTTGGTCATCAGGTAGTCGTCCACGACCGTGTCGTGATCGACGCCGGCCTCCCACAGCACCAGCGCGCAGAAGATGCCCGTGCGGTCCTTGCCCGCGGCGCAGTGAACGATGAAGCCGTCCTCGTCTCCGGCCTCGGCGAGCGCCTTCACGCCCTCGCGGAAGACATGCTGATTGCCCTCGTCGAAGGGCAGACGGCGATAGGTCTCGGTCATGAAGCGCCGGATGGAGTCGAAGGTCAGCGCCTCCTCGCGCAGGAAGCGCAAGTGCGGCGCTTCGGCCGGGCCGGCGTGATCGCTTTCGATGACGGTGACGCCCTCGCGTCCAGGCCAGTGGGAGGGCTCGGCCTCGCGCTCGCTTGGCCGGCGCAGGTCCGCGACCACCGTCACGTTCAGACCGTCGAGCACGGCGTGGTCGTCGTCCGTCGCGCGCGAAAACTGGCCTGAGCGAAACAGCGTGTCGCGCACCGATCGCCCGTCGGAGCCCGGGTAGGCGCCGAAGCGACGGAAATTATGAACGCCGGAGAGGGGGAAGACGCGCTCTGTCATGGACAAGAGAGGTATCCCCGCCGCCGCACCGCGGCAAGCGGCGGCTTCGGCGTTTGCGTGCGATCGCTCGGAGGTCCCGGATCGCGGCTTCGCCGCGTCCGGGAGTTCATCGCATTCAAACTGAATTCCCGGACGGAGCGCAGCGCAGATCCGGGACCTCGAGGCGATGATGCGCCCCCCTCACCCCCTCGGCGGAAACGGGCCGGCCTTGGAGAGCAGGCTCTCGACCTCGTGCCCCAGCGCATCGGTCTCGAGCCATTTCGCGGTCTTAATCAGGGCGTCGAGGTCGAGCCCGGTCTCGTAGCCGCCGCGGTGGAGCATGTAGACCACGTCTTCGGTCGCCACATTGCCGGTCGCCGCCGGCGCGAAGGGGCAGCCGCCGATGCCGCCGGTGGAGGCGTCGATCACGTCCACGCCCGCCTCGACCGCGGCGAACACGTTGGCGAGCGCGGTGTTGCGGGTGTTGTGGAAGTGCATGCGAAGCCGCGTCTTCGGCGCGGCCTCGCGCACGGCCTCGGCGCGCCGGCGCACGTCCCAGGGGTCGGCGACCCCGATCGTGTCGCCAAGCGCGATCTCCACCGCGCCGGCCGCTTCGGCCCGGCGGGCGAGCTCGGCGACGGTCGCCACGGGAACCTCGCCGTCGAACGGATCGCCGAACGCCACCGACACGGTCGCGGAGACCGGAACGCCCGCGTCGTGGGCGAGCACGGCGACCCGGTCGAACAGGTCTGCGGTCTGTTCCGGCGTGGCGTTCTGATTGCGCTTGCCGAAGCCTTCCGAGGCGACCATCACGTAGTTGATCTCGTCGCAGCCCGCCTCGATCGCGCGGCGCATGCCGCGCTCGTTCAGCGCCAGGCCGATGAAGCGCGCCCGCCCGCGCGGGACCTTGGCCATCACCGCGTCGGAATCGGCCATGGCGGGCACCAGCTTCGGGTTCACGAAGCTCGCCGCCTCCATGCGCGTCACGCCCGCCGCGATCAGACGATCGATAAATTCCAGCTTCACCGCGGTCGGCAACAGGACCGGATCGTTCTGCAGCCCGTCGCGCGGGCCCACTTCGACGATCTCGATGCGGCGGCTCATGGGGCGTCTCCTTCAGGCTCGGGCGGTATGTGGAGCAGCAACACGGTGGTGTCATCCCCGCGGCTGTAGTTCAGCCCGCGTACCTCCCCGACTGCGCGCGCCCGCTCTGCGAGACGCTCCAGCCGATCGCGCAGCGCGTCGACCTGGCCCGTATCGCCTCTGCCTTGCGCATCCTCCATCGCCTGCTCGTAACGCGACGTATCGATCACGACGAGGCGACCGTCGGGCCCCGGCGGCGCGTCGAGCGCGGCGCCCAGCTGCGCAGGCGAGGTCAGCCTCACCGCGCCGCCGAGCGTGAAGACAAGGCTCGGCTCGGTGAAGGTGGACACCACGTCCAACCGCCGCGGCGCCAGACCGGCCTGTTGAAGTTCACGCTCCACCGCGCGCGCCAGGAACAGCCCATCCGCGCCCGGCGCCACGACGGCGCGCGCGCCGACCGTCCAGATCAGCCCGGCGGCCAGCGCAGCGACGAGCGCAGGCCGGCGCCCGGTCTTAAGCGCGGCGAACGCGGCGACGATCGCAGCCGCTCCGACGCCGAGACTGGTTAGGATCGCAGCGGTCATTGACGCCTCGAACCCGAGCGCCAGGCCTGGAACCAGCGCGCACAGCACTCCGGCGCCCAAAAGCCCCAGCGCCGCGCCGGCGAGCCGGCTCCAGAGCGGCGCAGCCGTAATCACCGCCAGCCCCCATCCCGCCAGCACCGCGATCGGCGCGTGCAGCGGCAAGGTGTAGTGCGGCAGCTTGGTGGGCGTCAGCTCGAAGGCGAGAAAGCCCGGCAGCGCGAGCACGATCAGGAGGCGCGCCGCCCGCGCCCGCCCCGGTCCGGCGCGCAGGCCCTTGACCGCGGCGGCGATCCCGGCGGGCAGAAAGATGATCATCGGAAAGGCGAGCACGGGCAGAAGCGCAAGATGCGCGCCCGGCGGCGCGCCGTGGCCCTCATGACCGGAGACGAGCTTGGGGCCGAGATCCTGGCCGAGCGCCTGGGCGATGAAGGCCCCGTCGGTCAGGACCTGCACCGCGGCGAACCAGGGGATCAGCAGCAGCGCGGCCAGCACCGGGCCCGGCCAGTGAAAGAAGCGCGCCAGCCATTCGATCCGCCGCTCCCAGGCGATCAGCGCGAGCATGGAAAGCCCGACGACCATGGGCGTCACGGGGCCCTTGATCAGGATGGCGGACGCGGCGGCGACCCAGGCGATGATCGACCAGGCGCGCGCATCAAGGCGGCTGGGCGGCGCGTCCTGATCTGCGCTCAAGCGCACGCGCATTACCGCCAGCATCGTCAGCGCGGTCAGGCCCGCCAGCATGGCGTCGGTCTTTGCGATCCCGCCTTCGGCGCTGAGCAGCACCGAGACCGCGATCAGAAGCCCGCCTGCGAATCCGGCGCGCGGCCCTGCGAGCGCGCGCCCCAACAAGACCACGGCGAACGCCGCGAGGCCGGCGCCGAACGCGGACGGCAGCCGGTAGGCCCAGATCTCACGCGCATCGGCTGAGGACACGAGCGCGACGCTTGCCGCCTGCATCCAGTGGATGCCGGCGGGCTTTTTATGGCGCGGCTGATCGAGGAAGCGGATGCGCACCGGATCGCCGCTCTCCAGCATCTGGGCCGTGGCCTGGGCGAAGCGGGCCTCATCCCGGTCCAGCACCGGCAGGGTGAAGACGCCGGCCAGGCTGGCGATCACAGCGAGCGCGGCCGCGATAAGGGCTGCGGCGAGGCCCGATCGCGGGCTCCAGCGCGCCCGCGCCGCGGCGGCGCTCAAGAAGGGTGGTCGTGTCACGCTCGCCCCATGACCGGGCCCGCGGCGAACGGGCGTTGAAAAAAGTCCGTGCGCGGCGGGCGAGACGCGTTATGAAACGCGCCGAAGCCTGACCGATCGCCACGCCGCCCGCAAGGACGCGCCCCGCCTCGCCATGACCGACACCTCCGCCAGAGCCGGCCCGGACGACGGCCCGCGCATCGCCGTGGTCGCGCCGATGTATAACGAGGAGGGCAATGCGGGCCGTCTGGCGCGCGAGATCTACGCCGTGCTTCAGAACACGCCCCACGAGATTGTTCTGGTCGACGACGCCAGCCGCGACGCCACCCACGCCGAGCTGGTTCAGGCCAAGGCCGACGCGCCCACCTTGCGGGTCGTTCGCCATCGCAACAACGCCGGCCAGTCCCGGGCGATCCGCACCGGAGTGCTCGCTGCGCGCGCGCCGGTGGTCGTCACGCTCGACGGGGACGGTCAGAACCCGCCCGAGGACATCCCCGCGGTCGTCAAGGCGCTGACGCGCGCCGGCGCGCCGGAGGCGCTCGCCATGGTGTCGGGCCGGCGGGTGGGACGTCAGGATTCGGCTGGAAAGAAGTTCGCCTCACGGCTCGGCAACGGGATCCGCAAGCGGCTGTTGAACGATGACGCCGACGATACCGGATGCGGGCTGAAGGCCTTCAAGCGCGAGGCGTATCTTCGGCTTCCCTACTTCGACCACCAGCACAGATTCATCCCCGCGCTGATGAAGCGTGAAGGCTTTCAGGTGGAGTTCGTTGATGTCGGCCATCGCCCGCGAATGGCCGGCCAGTCGAAATACACCAATCTTGGCCGTCTTTTCGCCTCGTTAAGCGATATGGTAGGGATGATGTGGCTCAACAGCCGGGCGCGCGATTGCGGCGGCTGGGATGAGTCCTGACGCCGCGGCGAGGGTTGCAGCGGCGTCCTTCTGAGGGAGTGAGGGATGCCGTCCACCAGCACGGGCGCCGGTCTCCTGCTCGCATCAAGCGCCGCTGACCGACGCGGTCAGGGCCAAGCGAAGGGGGGAAGTTCCATGTTCAACGTTTTTCCGAAACTGCTGATCGCGATCATCGTCTACGCCGCGGTCGCCTTCGGCACCGCGATCCCGGCCGAGAACGGCCTTGAGGCGTTCGCCGGCAACATGACCGAATTCCAGAACGGCAACTGCGTCGGTATGGAGACCGCCGGCGACAACCCGGTGGAATGCCGCCAGGGCGTGCTGAACCGGTCGATGTTCTCCATCAACATGGCGGGCGAGGGCAAGTGGGTGCTGACCACGTCGGACCTGCTGATCACGTTCGGCCTGTTCATGCTGTTCTTCGAGATGCTCAAGGCGCCGAGCTCGGGCAACTCGGCGGTGTTCAACAACCTGTTCTCCACCCTGGTGTTCATCGCCGCGATCCTGCTCTTCGTGCTGCAGCCGCTGTTCGCCACATCGACCTTCTTCATCTTGATGCTGATGACGTTGGTGGACATGGCCGCAGGCTGGTTCATCACCACGATCGCATCGCGCCGCGACCTGGCGGTCGGCGGCGAGGGCTGACGCACGACTGCGCCAACGCCTGAACCCTTAAGCGCCGCGCGTCCCTCAAGGGCGCGCGGCGTTTTCGCGTCTAGATCAGGAAAAAGAAGATCGCGCCGCACACCGCGACATCGACCAGACGGCCGGCGTTGCGGCGCACCGCGCTCATGCGCTGAGATCCTTCAGCGCCGCCGCCTCGCGCAGGCCCCGGCTCGTCGCCTCGGCGTAGGCGCGCTGGTAGCGCGCGCGCTCGGACGCCTCGGCGCGAAGCCCCCGGCGTGCGGGTCCGGCCTGGGATTGAACCGCGAAGGCGGCCGCCGCGGCGGCCTCGGCCACGCTGCGCCCGGGCGCGCCCTGCCCCTGGCGGCGTGGCGTCTGGCGCGAGACAGGATGATCGCGGCGCTCGCCGGCGGGCACCAGGGCGCGGGTCTCGCGCCGATTGCGGGCGCTCGCGCCGGACCGCAGGCCCGCCTCAGCGCGCGCGCGGCGCGCCGAAGCGGGGGTCGGGACGGGATTATGCGGTCCGGCGTTCACGATCATGGCGTCCATGACCGCAAGAGCTGGGCCGCGATTAACCCGGCGTCAATGTCCGTAAACGAGCCGTTAAGCGACGCTTAGGAGCTTGCGGCGTGCCGAAACGGCACGCCCCAGGCCTTGCCGGCCGCGCTATTTCGAGCCGGCGAGCTTGTCGAGCTTGGCCTGCATCGCGGCGAGTTCGGCGCGCAGCGTCGCGACATCGTCGCCGCTCGCGGCCGGTTCGGCCGATGACGTCGACGGGGTCGAACCCGGAGCGAAGTTCTGAGCGCCCGGCCCGCCCTGAGCGCCGTTGACGCCGCCCGGAGCGAAGGGCGAGAACATGCGCATGGCCTGTTCGAACATGGCCATGTTGCGTTTGACCTGCTCCTCCATCATCGCCATGCCCGGCGCCGGCCCGCCCATCGCCTCGGTCATGCGCGCGCGCACCTCGTCCTGCTGCTTGGAGAGGTTCTCCATGGACAGGCTCAGATAACCGGGCACGAAAGCCTGCATGCTGTCGCCGTAGAACCCGATCAGCTGGCGCAGGAACTCCACGGGAAGAAGGTTCTCGCCCTCGCCCTTGCTCTCCTCCTCAAAGATGATCTGGGCGAGCACCGAGCGGGTCAGGTCCTCGCCGCTCTTGGCGTCGACCACTTTGAAGTCGGTGTTCGCGCGCACCAGCTCGCGCAGGTGATCGAGCGTCACATAGCGGCTGGCGGAGGTGTCGTAGAGCCGCCGGTTCGCATACTTCTTGATGATGACGGGCTTCGTCTCGTCTGGTTGGGCCAAGTCTCGCCTCCCGGGGCGCGGGCGCGCCGCGCGCTTGTTGTTTTCGCCGTCTGCGGCCTGCGTCGCACTCGACAGCGTTGGTCATCACGTCCAAAAACGTGTCCGCGCGTCCTGCGGACCGCCCCGACCGATCTCCCGCCCAGCGGGAATGCTGCAGGGGCGTCACGTTGATTGCTGCGCAGCATAATGGTTTTCAACGAACGGGGACAGGGAGGAAAATCCATGGCGAGAACAGCGCTTGTCACGGGCGGAACGCGCGGCATAGGCAAGGCGATCTCGGTCGCGCTCAAAGCCGCCGGATGCCAGGTCGCGGCGAATTACGCCGGCAATGACGAGGCCGCGAAGGCCTTCAGCGACGAAACCGGGATTCAGGCGTACAAGTGGTCGGTCGCCGACTACAACGCCTGCACCGATGGGATCGCCAAGGTCGAAGCCGAGCTGGGCCCGGTCGACATTCTGGTGAACAACGCCGGGATCACCCGCGACGCGCCGTTCCACAAGATGAGCCCGGACCAGTGGCGCGAGGTGATCGACACCAACCTGACCGGCGTGTTCAACATGACCCAGCCGATCTTCCCCGGCATGCGCGAGCGCGGCTTCGGGCGGATCGTCACCCTCTCCTCGATCAACGGGCAAAAGGGCCAGTTCGGGCAGGTCAACTACTCCGCCGCGAAGGCCGGCGATCTCGGCTTCACCAAGGCGCTCGCCCAGGAGGGCGCGAGGAAGGGCGTGACCGTGAACGCGATCTGCCCGGGCTATATCGCGACCGACATGGTCATGGCGGTGCCCGAGAAGGTGCGCCAGGCGATCATCGAGTCCATCCCGGCCGGCCGGCTCGGCGAGGCCGAGGAGATCGCGCGCTGCGTGGTGCTCCTCACCGGCGACGAGGCCGGCTTCATCACCGGCGCCACGCTCACCGCGAACGGCGGTCAGTACATGGTCTGATCAAGCCGGGCGCGCCGGGGCTGCGTCTCTCGCGCACGCGTTCATCAGGGCGCCCGAAAATCGCCGCGATGGCGCGCAAGGCTTGCGCCCATGTTAAGGGGACTCATCGCCCCGGTGCTGCTCGCCGCGTGTCTCGCGGCGGGGATGGGCGCGCCGGGCGTTTCGCAATCGAACCCGCTTTCGCGGCTCATCGGCGATCGCGCCGAGGAGCGAGAAGCGCTGTGGTATCTGCGCGATGACGGGCGCGGGCGCTTCATCTTCGACCGCACCGTGCGCCCGGCCCTGATCTGGGAAGAAGGCGCGCGCGAGGTGATCGCGGTGACCGCCAGCCCGGCCTCGGGCGGGGGCGAGGTCTGGCGCACCGACACAGGCCACACCTTAATGCGCACCACCCGGCTCGGCGGCGCGACCTACTTCCCCGCGGACGCCCGAGACGGGGTGATCGTGGAGGATGTCGGCCGCGCGCAGACGCTCGTGCCCCCGCCGATCACCGGCGATGAGCTGCGCCGCGAGGCCGCACGCATGGTCGACGAACTCGCCGACATGAAACGCGGCGGCGGCGCGGTGACGGTCGAAATCGCCGCGCCGGCGCGCGGACGCGCCCACTCCGCCAGCCATAACGCCTATATCGCGGACGCCATGGCGATGATCGTGCGGGGCGCCGACGCGGCCCCGCGCGGCGCTCTCCGCAATCTCGAAGCGGTCTATATCGGCCTCGGCGAAGCCCCGCGCGCCCGCTATGACGGGCGCATGCTGGATGTGACGCTGTCGCTCCAGGACGGCTATGGCGGCCGGCCGAGCTCAGCCTACATCCGCCGCACGCTGGAAGGCGGGCGGTAGACGCCTTACGCGTTGTGCGGGCCGGGACGCCAGTCAGGCGGGGCGAGCTCGAAGCTCTCGAACTGAAAGCCCGGCGCGACCGTGCAGCTGACCAGCGTCCACGCGCCCAGGCTCTCTGCGGTCTGCCAGGCGCCCGGCGGCACCACGCCCTGGGGCCGCTCGCCGGAGCGCAGATCCGGGCCGAGGCGCTGATGGCGCGCCTCAACGCCGTCCTCTGAGATGGTCAGGCTGAGCGGTCCGCCCGCGTGCCAGAGCCAGATCTCGGCCGCGTCGACGCGGTGCCAGGCCGACACCTCGCCGGCGGGCAGCAGGAAGTAGATCGCCGTAGAGCGCGCCCGCCCGTCCGGGCCGGCGGCGTCGCGGAAGGTCTCCACGAACCAGCCGCCTTCAGGATGCTTCTCCATTGCGAACATGCGAACGATTTCGTTCACCCCGAGATCGCCTGAGATCGCCGCCATCTAGAACGCATCCTTTCTGCGGCGCACTTCCGCGAACACCTCGACATCGCTCGCCGCCTCCATGCCCAGATGCGCGCGCAGCCCGCTCGCGTCCCAGCGCAGGAAGGGGTTCGCCGCGCGCTCCGCGTCCAGGCGCGTGGGCACGGTGGGCTCGTCACGATCGCGCTTGGCCTCCACGTCGCGGGCATAGTCCTGCAGCGCCGCATTCTCCGGATCGACCGTGAGCGCAAAGCGCGCATTGGTCAGCGTGTATTCGTGCGCGCAGTAGATGACCGTGTCGGACGGCAGATCGCGCAGGCGAGACAGGCTCGCCACCATCTGATCGGGCGTGCCCTCGAACAGCCGCCCGCAGCCCAGCGCGAACAGCGCATCGCCCACGAAGGCCGCCCTTTCGCTTTCAAACCAGTAGGCGATATGGCCGAGCGTATGCCCGCCCACGTCGATCACCTCGGCCTCCAGATCGCCGAGCCTGATCCGGTCGCCGTGGCGCACCGTGCGGTCGACGCCGGGAATGCGCCCGGCCTCGGCGTCAGGCGCGGTGATGGTTGCGCCGGTCGCGGCCTTCACATCCTCGTTGCCGCCGGCGTGGTCCCAGTGGTGGTGGGTGTTCCAGACATCGGTGATCGTCCAGCCCGCCTCTGCGGCCTCGGCCAGGATCCGGCTCGCATCCGGGGTGTCGATCGCGGCGCAGGCGCGGGTCGTCGAACATCGGATCAAATAGCCGTAATTGTCCGACAGGCAGGGGAACTGGCGAACTTCAAGCGCCATGGGGCCTCACTTGAGCGTTGCTGCAGCGCGCCTGACGACAGGCGCTCGCCGGGCGGGGGTTCGACCCCTATCATCCACACCGAACCGGCCCATATCCACCCGTGAAGGCTTTTGGACACCCCATGCGCTCCGACGCGGTCGAAATTGAACGCTTCTATCGCCGCCGCACCGGCCAGGCCGCGCGCGCCATGGCGATGCGCCGTCTCGGCGCGCTGTGGCCGGACGCGAAGGGGCTGGACGTTCTGGGCTACGGCTACGCCACGCCCTTCCTGGAGCCCTATCGCGAGACCGCGCGGCGCACGGTCGCCTACATGCCCGACGCCCAGGGCGCGATGCGCTGGCCCGATGCGGCCGGATCGCTGACCGCGCTCGGCGCCGAGACGCGCCTGCCCTTCCCCGACGCCATGTTCGACCGGATCATCCTGGTCCATGCGCTGGAGGAGGCGGGCGATCTGCGCCGGCTGTTGCGCGAGTTGTGGCGCGTCACCGCAGCGGAAGGGCGCATGGCGGTGATCGCCGCGCACCGCGCCGGCGCGTGGGCGCGGGTGGATTCAACGCCCTTCGGCCATGGGCGACCTTATTCACGCGCCCAGCTCTCCCAGCTCCTCTCCGACGCGTTGTTCGAGCCGGTCGCCTGGGCGCGCGCGCTCTACGCCCCGCCCTGGAACTGGTCCAACGGACCGCGCACCGCGGACGCGTTCGAACATGTGGGCGAGCGGCTGTGGCCGGCCTTCGGCGGTCTGATCCTGGTCGAGGCGGTCAAGCATCTGGGCGCGGTGCGGCCCAAAGGCGCGCCAGCGCGCGCCGGGGCGCGGCGCCGCGTGGTTGAAGCGCCTGCGCCCTCCGGGCTATCCCGCCAGGGCGCGCGCGCCGCAGAGCCTGACGACGCGCCGGAAGGAGACGTTTCGCCATGACGCCCGAACCTCGTCCCGGCATTTTGGACATCAAGCCCTATAAGCCGGGCAAGGCCGCCCCGCGCGGCGCAGTGAAGCTGTCCTCGAACGAAAACGCGCTCGGCTGCAGCCCGAAGGCGGCCGAAGCCTTCCGCGCCGCGGCCGACAAGCTGCACCTCTATCCAGACGGCGGCGCGACGGCCCTGCGCGAGGCGATCGCTGACGAAGAGGGCCTGGAAGCCGAGCGCATCGTGTGCGGGGCGGGCTCTGACGAGCTTCTCCAGCTGATCGCGCGCGCCTATCTCGACGCCGGCGACAAGGCGGTGCAGAGCCAGTACGGCTTTCTGGTCTATCGCCTCGCCGCCATGCAGTCCGGCGCGCACATGGTCTCAGCGCCTGAAAAGAACCACCGCGCCGATGTCAACGCGCTCATCGAAGCCGCCGGCGATGACGCCCGCGTGGTGTTCCTGGCCAACCCGAACAATCCCACCGGCACCTATCTGCCGATGCGCGAGATCGAGCGACTGCGCGACGCGCTGCCCGAACACACGCTTCTGGTTCTGGACGCGGCCTACGCCGAATATGTCGACGATCCCGACTACGAGACCGGTGCGCGCCTGGCGCGCGAGCGCGACAATGTGGTGATGACGCGCACGTTCTCGAAGATTCACGGGCTGGCGGGCCTGCGCATCGGCTGGGCCTACGGGCCGCAATCGATCATCGACGTGATGCACCGCGTGCGCGGGCCCTTCAACGTCAACCTGCCCGCGATCGAGGCCGGCGTGGCGGCGATTCGCGACCGGGCCTTCCTGAAGACCTCCCAGGAGCATAACCGCCAGTGGGTCGGCTGGATGGCCCAGCAGATCGGCGGGCTCGGCTTCGAGGTCACGCCCTCGGTGTGCAATTTCGTGCTCGTCCATTTCCCCGAGACGCCGGGCCGCACCGCCGAGGACGCCGAGCGCTTCCTGGCGGGCGAAGGCCTGATCGTGCGCGCGCTGCAGCCCTACGGCCTGCCGAACGCGCTGCGCATCTCCATCGGCGAGGAAGACGCCAACCGCCGCGTGATCGACGCCCTGACGAAGTTCGTCGAAGGATAGCGGAGCGCTGGATCGCCCTGAGGTCCGCAGCTTTCGCCGGGAAGACTGATGCGGGGGCGGAAAGCGCCATCCCTGTCATGCCGGCCGGAACGCAGTGGAGCGCCGGGACCTGCTGCAGGCGCCCACGGGGCCGCCCCAAGCGTTCCCGGCAGGTCCTGGGTCGCTGACGCGCCCGGGATGACAAGCGGGGGCGCCTTCGGCCCCTCCCACCCAACCCGAGTCTTCCTGACGAAAGTCTGGATCCAGGGATCATGGGGCGCTCCGCCCTTCGATCCCTCAAGTCCCAGCGTTCGCTGGGAAGACCACGCTGGGCGTGACCCCCCTCTCCCCTTTCGAAGGGGTGAGGGCTTGGCCTCAAGACCGCGCGCTTCACTCTGACGACCCCCTCACCTTCATCCTCTCCCCCTTCAAGGGGGAAGGGGGCGCCCGCGTGGGCGGCTAATCGCGAAGAGGTGTCGCTTCACCCCCTGAACGGGTCCTGCATGAGGATCGTGTCCTCGCGCTCAGGGCTGGTGGACAGGAGCGCGACCGGCGCCTCGATCAGCTCCTCGATGCGGCGCACGTATTTCACCGCTTGGGCGGGCAGATCGGCGTAGGAGCGCGCCCCGGCGGTGGAGCCCTCCCAGCCCTCGATGGTCTCGTAGACCGGCTCCACGCGCGCCTGCGCCTCCGCGCCGGCGGGCAGGCGGTCGTACATCTCGCCGTTGAGCTTGTAGCCGACGCAGACCTTCAGCTCGTCGAAGCCGTCCAGCACGTCCAGCTTGGTCAGCGCCACCCCGTTGATGCCGTTGATCCGCGCGCTCTGGCGCACCAGCACCGCGTCGAACCAGCCGCAGCGGCGCTGCCGGCTCGTCACCGTGCCGAACTCGCGCCCGCGCTCGCCGATCTTGCGACCGGTCTCATCGGTCAACTCGGTCGGAAACGGGCCCTCCCCGACCCGGGTCGTGTAGGCCTTCACGATGCCGAGCACGTAGCCGACCTGGCCCGGCCCGACGCCGGACCCGGCTGCAGCCTGGCCGGCCACGGTGTTCGAGCTCGTCACATACGGATAGGTGCCGTGGTCGACGTCGAGGAAGGCGCCCTGGGCGCCCTCGAACAGCACCTTCTTGCCGTCGCCGATGGCCTGGTGGAGCGTCTTCCAGACCGGATCGAGGAAGGGCAGGATTTTCGGGGCGATCTTGATCAGCTCGCCGGTCAGCGCGTCCGCGTCGGCCTCGGCCACGCCGAAGCCGCGGCGCAGCGTGTTGTGGTGGTGGAGGAGCTCGGTGACCCGTCGCTTGAGCTGGCCCTCGTCGGCGAGGTCCACCGCGCGCACCGAGCGCCGGCCCACCTTGTCCTCATAGGCCGGACCGATGCCGCGCCGCGTGGTGCCGATCTTCATGCCGTCGTCGCGGTTCTCGCGCAGCGCGTCGAGCTCGCGGTGGACCGGCAGGATGAGCGTCGCGGTCTCGGCCAGGCGCACCACCTTGGGCGTCACGTCGACGCCCTGGGCGCGCACCTTCTCGATCTCCTCGATGAAGGCCCACGGGTCGACCACCACGCCGTTGCCGATCAGCGATAGCTTGCCCTGCACCACGCCGGAGGGCATCAGCGCGAGCTTGTAGGTGACCCCGTCCACGACCAGCGTGTGCCCGGCGTTGTGACCGCCCTGGAAGCGCACGACCAGGTCGGCGCGGTTGGACAGCCAGTCCACGATCTTGCCCTTGCCCTCGTCGCCCCACTGGGCGCCGACGACCACCACGTTCGCCATGTCGGGAGTGCTCCGTACAGCGGATGAACCACCGTTCCTCCGCTTAAAGCCCGCACGCGCCCTCGGCAAGCCGCGCGCGCTTCGGCGCGTCGGACGCACCGCTGGGCGCGCGCTGATGGCTGCGCGCGCAGGACGGTTTAGGGTGAGGTCCGAGCCATATCGGGGCCGCAACATGCATCGCCGTCTTAAAGACCGCCCTGCCCGCCGCGCGCTGATCGCGATTGTCGTCGCCTGGAGCGCGAGCGCAGGCCTTGCCGCCGGCCCGGCGCTGGCTCAGGAGAGCGAGGGCCCGTCGGGCTGTCTCGACTACCCGGTCCATCGTCAGTTCGACTTCTGACTCGGCGAGTGGAACGTCTACGCCATGAACGGCGCGTTCGCCGGGCGCAACACGATCGAGCCCGGCGCGGCGGATTGCGCGCTGCACGAGCACTGGCGCTCGGCCGCCGGCTCGACCGGGCACAGCCTGAACTTCGTCGATCCGCAGGACGGGCGCTGGCGCCAGATCCGGCTCGGGGCGAACCACAGGATCGATTGCGACGGCGGTCTGAACGCGCGCGGTCAGATGATCCTGACCGGCGAGATCACGTATTACGGCGCCGACAGTGCACGCACCCTCGCGTTCCGCGGCGCCTGGACGCCGCAGAGCGACGGCGCGGTGGTCCAGCATTTTCAGCAATGGGACTCCGAAGCCGAGACGTGGTCGCGCTGGGCGCTGCTCACCTACGTGCCCGTTGACGCCGACCCCAACGGCGCCGACCCGGCCGCAGACGCCGGAGGCCCGGTCCTGGACGCCCCGCCCGCTCCGTTCGACGACGCCCCGCCTGCAGATCGGTAAGGCCCGCGCGCCTACCGCCCGAAGCGGTAGCTCACACGCACGCCGGCTTCATCGAGCGCCTGGTTGCGGCCTTCGGCGAGGATCTGGCCGTGGGAGAAGTGCTCGTAGTACACGCCCAAAGCCCACGCCTCGCTCAAGGCCACGTCCGCGCCGAGGCGCGAATGGAACAGCCAGCGCGAGCCCAGAAGCGCGCGGGTGCGCGCGGTCTCGATGCGGTAGGGATCGTCGGGGGGCAGATCGACCACGTCCTCCACCCCGTCATTATAGGAGATCCCCAGCGCGCCCTCGACCGAGAGCCGCTCGGTCAACCGGCCGGTCCAGTTCAGACCCGCCGCGCCGAGATTAGTGTATCCTTGCGTGTTGAACGACCCGTAGAGATAGGGGCGCGGCGAACCCGCCCAGCCGAGCCAGTCGGGGCTGTCGAACAGCGCCTCCATGGCGATCTGCGGGCCGTCCTCGGCGTGATCGACCAGATCATGCGCGACGAACCCGAGGCGCAGCTCGGAGATCTGAGCCTGCGCCGGCGCGGCGGCGAGCAGCGCGGCGGCGAGGGACGCGGCGGCGAGATGCTTCATGTCAACGGCTCCCCTAGTCATTACGCGCTGGACGTTACTCCCGCGCGCGCCGCGCGCCTAGCCGGGCCGCGCGGCGCTCATCACGCCGCCTCGGCTTGCGACTTCGCCGCGGCGAAGGCCCAGTCCAGCCAGGGCCCGAGCGCGGCGACGTCGTCGGCGTCCACGGTCGGACCGCACCAGACCCTGAGGCCGGGCTTCGCCTTCTTGTGCGGCTTCACGTCGAACGCCGCGCCTTCGCGTTCCAGGAGCGTCGCGACGCGTTTCGACAGCGCCCACTGCTCGTCCTCGTCGCGGCCCTCGACCGCCTCGCCGACAAACTTCAACGTCACCGAGGTGGTTGAGCGCGTCGTCTCGTCCTCGGCCAGGAAATCCAGCCAGGAACACCCGTCGACATAGCGCGACAGCGCGTCGAAATTCGCCTGCGTGCGCTTGAGAAGGCCGGAAAGCCCGCCCTCGCGCGCGGCCCACTTCAGCGCGTCCACATAGTCCTCCACGGCCAGGAGCGAGGGCGTGTTGATCGTGTCGCCCTCGAACATGGCGGAGTCTTCAGCGCCCGCGCCGAACAGCTGCAGGATGCGCGGCACCGGCCAGGGCGGGCGATGCTCGGCCAGGCGCTTGCGCGCGCGCGGCGACAAGACAGCGATCCCGTGCTGGCCCTCCCCGCCAAGGCATTTCTGCCAGGAGAAGGTCGTCACATCGAGCTTGTCAAACGGCAGGTCCATGGCGAAGGCCGCCGAGGTGGCGTCGCAGATGGTCAGCCCCTCGCGATCATCCGCGATCCAGTCCGCGTGCGGGGTGACGACGCCCGCCGCCGTGGCGTTCCACGTGAAGACGATGTCGCGCGCCGGGTCGGCGGCGGCGAAGTCCGGCGCCTGACCGTACTCGGCTTCATAGATGCGTAGATCGTCGAGTTTCAGCTGCTCAACCGCATCATCGCGCCAGCGCTTGCCGAACTCGTCGAACGCGAACACGTCGACCCCGCGCGCGCCCAACAGGCACCACATCGCCGCCTCCAGGGCGCCGGTGTCCGAGGCCGGGGTCATCACGACGCGATAATCGGACGGGATCTCCAGGATCGCGGCGGTGCGCTCCAGCGCCTCGATGATGCGCGCCTTGCCGGGGCCGCCGCGATGGCTGCGCCCGAGCGGCGCGCCGGAGAGCGCGGCCGGCTCCCAGCCGGGGCGCTTCTTCGTAGGGCCTGAAGAAAAGCGGGGATCGGCGGGGCGTGAGGAGGGTGTGTCGGCCATGACCTCTTCCGTGCCGGCCGGGTCGCGCCGGCCTCGTCGCTTGCGCCGCGTCGGCGGTTCTCAAGCGGTAGGGCCTCGCGCGCGGAAAATCAAACCAGCGCGCGCGAGCCCGCTAAAGCCGCGCCGAAAAGACACAGGGCGTCGGGCGTTGGCTTTCCCGTCTGAGGCGAATAGAATATGGTTACTCGCCCGTAAAGGAACGTGCATGGCGACGCGCGGCCTTATTCCGGCGGCGCTCGCCGCACTGATCCTGGCGGCCTGCGCCACGCCGACCACCGTGCGCCCCGATGTCGACGCCGAGGCCGTGCGCGCGGAGCAGCGCGCCCAGTCCGACCAGGCCGTGCTGACCCGTCACATGCGCGTGGTGCGCGCGCAGCTGCTCACCCGCCGCGTGCTCATCGGCGCGCGAGAGATGTGCCCGACGCAGGCGGCGCTGCCGGGCTTCGCCCTGACCTCGCGCTACGCCTGGCCCGGCGATCTTCGCCCGGCCGCGCGCCGGCTCCTGAACGCCGGACCCAAGCCGGTTGTGGCCTGGGTGGCGCCGGGCAGCCCCGCCGAAGCCGCGGGCCTGCGTCCGGGAGACGTTGTGGTCAGGCTGGACCGGAGGCGCCTGCGCGAGGGACGGCGCGGCTGGCTGCGCGCGGAGACCCGACTCGCCAAGGCCGCGGAGGACGGCGTGGTCGACATCGAGTTCGAACCGCGCGACCGCGAGGGTCTGCGCGACCCGCCGCGGCGCACGGCGACCATCGCGCTGGAGCGCGCCTGCGCCTCGCGCCTGGTGATCAGCGCCGAGCCGGGCGTGAACGCCTTCGCGGACGGGGAGAACATCATCCTCCTGACCGGCTTGATCGACTTCGCGCGCACCGACGCCGAGCTGGCCATGATCATCGCCCATGAGCTCGCCCATAACACCGAGCAGCACATTCGCGCGCGCGGCCGGAACATTCTCGTCGGGGGCATGACCGGCCTCGCCGCGGAGATCCTGCTCGCCGCGGGCGGGATCAACGCGGGCGGGACCCTCATCGACCGGGGCATGCGCAGCGGCGCGCTGGCCTACTCGGCCGATTTCGAGCGCGAGGCGGATTATATCGCGATGTACTATCTGGCCGCGGCCGGCTTCCCGCTTGAGGGCGTAGAGGCGTTCTGGCGCCGTCTCGGCGAATATGCGCCGAGCGCGATCCACCACGAATACACCCATCCCATGACGCCGGAGCGCGCCCTTTCGATGATCGCCGCGCGTCAGGAGATCGAACGCAAACGCGCCGCCGGCGAACCCCTGAGGCCGGAGCGGGTTCCAAGACGGTGAGGTGCGTGATCGCGACGAGGTCCCGGGCCGCTTCGCGCCCGGGACTTCATGTGAGCGGACCTGAACTCCCGAACGCGGCGACGCCGCGATCGGCGACCTCGCCGCGATTGAGCTCCCTACTCCGCCGCCATCGCCAGGCTGGCGCCTGCGCGCACGAGGCGGCCGGGGCGGGCGTCGGTGACGGCGTCCTCGCGCACGACCACCTGGCCGGCGACGATCGTGGCGCGATAGCCGGTGGCGTCCTGCAGCAGGCGCTGACCGCCCGCGGGCAGGTCCTGGACCATGCGCGGGGCGTGCAGGCGCAGCCGGTCGTGGTCGATCACGTTGAGATCGGCCTTCAGCCCCGGCTTGATCCGGCCGCGATCATCAAAACCGAGATAGTCGGCCTGCTTGCCGGTGAGCATGTGCACCGTGGCTTCGAGCGCCATGCGCTCGCCGCGATCGCGATCGCGCGTCCAGTAGCTCATCAGATAGGTCGGGAAGCTCGCATCGCAGACCGTGCCCACATGGGCGCCGCCGTCCGAAAGGCCCATCACCGCCAGGGGGTGTTTCATCATGGCGAGCACGTTGTCGTAGGAGCCCTCGGTGTAGTTGTAGAGCGGCAGGTAGATCAGCTCCTCGCCCTCGCGTGCGATGACCGTGTCGTAGAGCTGCTCCCACACGCCGACCCCGTTGGCGCGCGCCTTCGCGGCGATGGAGGCTTCAGGCGGCTGCTCGTAATCGGGGTTCTCCGACAGGGTGAACAGCTTCTCCGCGACGAACTCCATGGACTCGATCATCACGTCGGCGATCGGCGGGACCGAGCTGTCCGGGGTGGAGACCTTGTCGGGCGTCTGCGCCAGCAGGCGAGCCTTGAACGCGGGGTCCTTCATCGCCGCCACCCGCTCTTTCAGCGGCAGGTGGGCGATCTCCTTGTAGGCGGGATGGCCCATGAAGGGGTGGAAGGTGCACTGCAGCCCGAGGAACACCCCGATGGCGCGCGGGGCGACCTGGGCGCGCACGGTGTAGCCTTCAGCGTCCAGACGCTCCAGGCCCTCAAGGATCTGGCGCCACTGGTCCGGCGCAAGATCGCGCTGCATGAGCGAAATCGAGAAGGGCCGGCCCTCGCCGGCCTTCACATAGGCCTCGATCACGTCCCACTCGCGGGGGAAGCGGTCGCCCTCGCGCTGCAGGTCGAAATCGGAGACCGCCTGCAGCACGCCGTGGTCGAGCCCCTTGAAGGCCTTGGCGATGCCAGCGAGTTCGGCCGCGGTGGCTTCCGAGGCCGGGGTCCATTCCCCGTCCGCGGTGCGATGCAGGTCGGAGCGCCCGGTGGAGAAGCCCACAGCACCCGCCTCCAGCGCCTCGCGCACCAGATCGCGCATGCGCGCGATCTCGTCCTCGCTGGCCTGATCCTCGAAGCCTGCGCGCTCGTCCATGACGTAGACGCGCAGCGGGTCGTGGGTGACCATGGCCGCGATGTCCATGGTGCGCGGGGTCGCTTCGAGCGCGTCGAGATAATCCGGGAAGCTTTCCCAGTTCCAGCTCAGCCCCTCGCTCAGCGCGGTGCCGGGGATGTCCTCCACCCCCTCCATCAGGCGCACGAGCCGGTCGGTGTCGGACGCCTTCACCGGCGCGAAGCCGACCCCGCAATTGCCGATCACCGCGGTGGTCACGCCGTGGCGGATCGAGGGCTCCAGCCGGTCGTCCCAGGTCGCCTGGCCGTCATAGTGGGTGTGCAGATCGATGAAGCCCGGCGTGACGAGGCAGCCCGCCGCGTCGATCGTTTCAGCAGCCTCGCCGTCGAGCGCCGGCTCGACGGCGGCGATGCGACCGTTCTTCACCGCGATGTCGGCCCTGAACGGCGCCGCGCCGGTTCCGTCGACGACCAGGCCGCCGGTGATCAGGAGATCGTACTGCATGGGGCTCCTCCCGCTGTCGCGCGCCGGGGCGGATCTTCGCCCGCTCGCATCTGGGACGCGCGTCCAATTATCGCCCCGGCGCGCCCTCGCCTCAAGGGGGCGCTACTGCGCGCTGCGGGGCTTGGCGCGGGCCTGGACCGCGTCGAGCGCGCGGAAGCCCCCGGAGAGCGCCAGCCCGCTGATCAAGTGCCAGACGCCCCAAAGCGCGGTGATCGCGGCCGCGCCGCCCAGGCCCTCGAACTGGCCGAGCAGGATGACCAGGCCCAGGCCTGAATTCTGGATGCCCACCTCGAAGGTCATGGAGCGCCGGCGCGCAGGGCCGAAGGCGAGCATGCGCCCCCACGCCGCGCCGAGCAGGAAGGCCATGGCGTTGTGCGCGACCACGATCGGCAAGGTCGCCGCGCCCGCGGTGAGGAACAGCGCCCAATTGCCCTGCAGCCCGACGATGCAGATCGCCACGAGCGCGGCCAGCGACAGGCCCGACAGGGCCGGGCGGATGCGCGCGGCGATCGCCGGCGCGGCGTGCGCCAGCGCCATGCCGAGCGCGAGCGGTATGGCCAGGATAGTGGTGGTCTGGATCAGGAAGGGGGCGGGCTGGACGTCGATCTCGGTGATCAACGCCGATGTCGGCGGATAGACGCTCGCCCAGAAGAAGATCGAGATCGGGGTCAAAAGCGCCGCGCCGAGCGAGGAGGTCGCCGTCAGCGAAACCGAGAACGCGGCATCGCCCCGGGCGAGATGGGTGAAGAAATTCGACACGTTCCCGCCGGGACAGCACGCCACCACGATCATGCCCAGCGCGATCGAGGGGAGCGGGTCGAGCGCCAGGATCAACAGCAGCGTCGCGCAAGGCAGGGCCAGCACCTGCGCGGCGGCCGCGCCTAGAAAGCGCAGCGGCTGTGACTTCAGGAAGGCGAAGTCCTCCACGCGCAGAGTGAGCGCGACGGAGAACATGATCACGCCGAGGATCACGGGCAGCGCGGCGCGCGCGCCCGGATCGAGCGTAATGCGGATCGCGTCGAGCGTGGCGGCGTCGGCCATGCGCGCCGCGCCCGGCTTGTCGCGCGGGCGCGTCTCCTCCCTGCGGGCCGGTCTTCGCGCCGGCCTCTCATCAAGGCGAGAGCATGGACGCGGCGCGCGTGCGGTGTCCAGCGAGCCTCGCGGCGAGCAGCGGCCAGGCGGCTTGCGCTGCGCCTCGCGCGATGCACCATGCATCCCTAACCGCCTGGGAGAGCGTTACAATGTTACGATATCAACTGGTCGCCGGCGCCGCGGCGCTCATGCTCGCGGCCTGCGCCGAGCCCGCCTCTGAACGCGCCGACGAGGCCGAGCCGCCCGCCATGCCGGACGCCGAGAGCGAGACCGGCGAGACGACCGAAGTGAACGACGCCCCGGCCTCGCCCGAAGCCGCCGCCGGCGAAGCCGCCGAGGCCTGGCCCTATCACCGCGAGACACGCGACGCGATCGCGGCGGAGGACTTCCATTACCGCATCGAGGCGCTCGCCGACGACCGCTTCGAGGGCCGCGCGCCCGCCGACGACAAGGGCGAACTCGCCGCGGGCTGGATCGCCGAGGAGATGGCGCGCGCCGGGCTGGAGCCGGCCGGGATCGACGGGACCTGGTTCCAGCCGGTCCCGCTTCTGGAATCCACCCTGCGCGAAGAGGACTCCCGCTTCGACATCACCGTGAACGGCGAGGCCATGAACCTCGCGCTCGGCGCGGACGCGGTCTACTGGACCCAGAACCCGGAGGAAGAGGTCGTTCTGGAGGGCTCCGAGCTGGTCTTCGTGGGCTACGGGATCGTCGCGCCGGAATACGGCTGGAACGACTATGAGGGCCTGGACATGGCCGGCAAGACGGCCGTCATCCTGGTCAACGATCCCGGCTTCGCGAACCCGCAGAGCGACCGGTTCAACGGCCGCGCCATGACCTATTACGGGCGCTGGACCTACAAGTACGAGGAGGCCGCGCGCCAGGGCGCGGAGGGCGCGATCATCGTGCACCAGACCGAGCCGGCCTCCTATCCGTGGGAGGTGGTCTACTCCTCCTGGTCGGGCGCCCAGTTCGGGCTGCAGCGCGAGGGCGATCTTGAACTCGTCGACGTGCAGTCCTGGATCCAGCTCGACACCGCGCGCGCCCTGTTCGAACAGGCCGGGCTCGACTTCGACGCGCTCGCCGAGGACGCCGCGCAGGAGGGCTTCGAGGCCATGGCCCTGCCCGGCGCGACGCTGGACGCCACGCTGATGACCGATCTGCGCCGGCTCACCTCGGATAACGTGGTCGGCCGCCTGGCCGGCGATGAGACCGCCGACGAGCACATCATCTTGATGGCGCACTGGGACCATCTGGGCCAGCGCCTGAACTTCGCCGGCGAGGACCAGACCTATAACGGCGCGGTCGACAACGCGACCGGCGTCGCGATGATCCTGGAGCAGGCCGAGGCGCTCGCGGCCATGGAGGACGGGCCGGACCGCTCGATCCTGCTGCTCGCAGTGACGGCCGAGGAGTCCGGTCTTCTGGGCTCGCAATGGTATGCGGAGAACCCGATCATCCCGCTCGACAAGACCGTGGCCGGGTTCAACTTCGACGCCATGCTGCCGGTGGGCGAGACCAACGACATCCTCGTCATCGGCTACGGCGCGTCCGAGCTGGAGGACCGTCTGCAGGCCGAACTCGACGCGCTCGGGCGCTACATCACTCCGGACCGCACGCCTGAGGCCGGCTTCTTCTACCGCTCAGACCACGTCACGCTCGCGCGCAAGGGCGTGCCGATGCTCTACACCGACAACGGCTGGGACCATGTGGAGCGGGGCGAAAGCTTCGGCGAGCAGCGCTCGGCGGCCTACGTCGCGGAGGCCTATCACAAGCCCGCCGACGAGTATGACGGGACCTGGGACGTCTCCGGCATGGTCGCGGACGGGCAGGTGATGAACCGCGTCATCCTCGATGTCGCCAACTCGGACGACTGGCCGAACTGGTACGAGGGCAATGAATTCCGCGCCCTGCGTGACGCCATGATGGAGGAGACCGAGTAAGCGCCTCGGCGTCGACACCGCCGCCAAGCGCCGCGCCGGACCGTCCGGCGCGGCGTTTCTTTCCGCCGATTTACAATTTAAGAGCGCATTTAATTTCGGTTATAACAACCTTGGATAGAAGCGGCGCACCCCCTCGCGTCGCATGTCCGGGGAGGACCGCCATGACCGACCTTTTCGCCAACCGGCTCAAACACGTCCGCGAGATCGCCCAGAAGCGCTGGTGGTACGAGACCTTCGAGCCGGAATACATTCATCCGATCATGAGGCCGTGCACGGTGAACATTCTCGTCGTCACCGACGGGGCTCTCGATTTCAACCTGGGCAATGGGGGGCTTCGCACCTTCGTTGAGTCGCTGAAGAACAATCAGCCCACCTTCTCCCGGTTCAGGATAACGGTCGCGCACCTCTCCAATCACTCGGGCGCCGCGATCATGGAGGGCGAGGACGCGGTCGTGCGTTCGATCGGCGGGTTCAAGTTCGACGACACCGACCACTTCACGCCCGATATGTACGACGTGGTCTTCCTGTTCGGCCACGCCACCTCGTACAACCGCCCGAACTATCCACCCGACCGGCTCGGCGACGGCGAGCTCGAGGCGATCGAAGGCCATATGGCGCGCGGCGGCGGGGTGTTCGCCACCGGAGACCACGGCTTCATCGGGCGGGCGCTGTGCGCCTGCCTGCCGCGGGTCGGCTCGATGCGGCTTTGGGCGCCGACCGACCTGAACGACAACGATGTGGACGAGGTGTCGATGACCGGCGCGCGGCGCAACGACACCAACCGGCCGGGCGTGAACGGACAGTTCGACATCAACGACCAGTCCGACGACGTGCCCCAGGTGATCCGCCCGCGCATGTACCGCGCCTATGGCGGCCTCTGGCGCTATGAATTTCCACATCCCGTGCTGTGCGGCTCAAACGGGGTGATCGATGTGCTGCCCGATCACCCGCACGAGGGCGAGTGCGTCGTCCCGTCCAGCCCATCCATGACCGAATACCCCGAGCATGGCGGCGTGCGCCCCTTGCCCGAGATCATCGCCTGGTCGGACGTGGTCGACGGGGCGGACTCCGGGAACAAGACGCCCGCTGACGGCCATGCGTTCGGCGCGATTTGCGCCTATGACGGCCACCGGGCCGATGTGGGCCGCGTGGTGACCGACGCCACATGGCACCACTTCGTGAACATGAACCTGGTCGGCGTCGGCTTCCCGGCGGGGACGCCGACCGAGACCGGCTTCCTGTTCTCCGCCTCAGGCCAGGCGGCGCTGGACAAGATCATCGACTACTACGTGAACTTGGCGATCTGGCTCTCTCCGCCGGAGACGATCTCATGCATTCGCGTCCGCCAGCTCTGGTTCACCGCGTTCCATGAGCGCGCGATGGAGGCGGTGTTGACCTATCCCAAAATCAAGGTGAACGAGGCCAAAGCAAGCTGGCTCTGGAAGATCGGCAAGCATGCGCGCGACGCCTTCGGCAAGGCGACCAGCGCGTGTCAAAGCCGCGAGCTTGCGCTATGGGCTATCCGGCCGTGGCTGGAGCACGAGCTTGAGTGGGTCAGCGAAACCATCGATCCGTGGTGGCCAAGGCGCAAGCTGACGCGCGCCCAGCTGCGCCGCCAGCAGGAGATCCTGCCCTTCGTGAACATGGAGCCCATGCTCGACGTCGCGTTCGGCGGCGCGATCGCGGCGCTGACGGAGCGCTTCTCGATCGAGGATCGCGACAAGGTGAAGGACGAGGACATCATGAAGGTCGCCGCCGAGGGCGCCCGGGTCGGCCTGGAGCTCGGCTCGCGCAGCTTCTCGGCGGGCATGCGCGACGCGAACCGGATGCACAGAGCGCTCGGCCGCGCGGCCGCGTCGCGCGATCGCTGACGTCTAGCGCGCCAGGCGGAGCGCTTCGAGATCGGCCGCGATGGCGGAGAACGCCGCCGCGATGTCGAGGTCGGAGATCTCGTAGTAATTCGCCTGGCGCGAGGCGCAGTCCTCCATCAGCTGACGGTTCGAGGAACCGTTGACCTGGAAGGCGATGGAGTAGACCTGAACGCCGTTATCCTTGGCGTAGTCGCACACCGACAGGAAATTACTGCGCGCGGTGTTCTTGTTGTACAAATCGTCCGTGCCGCCCGTGCCGACATGGGGGTCGTCCTCGAAGTCCTCGAACTCGTCCTCCGGCCGGCGCTGCTGGGTGATGCCGCCGTCGGTCATCACCACAAGCACCTTCATGGTCTCGTCGTCGTCGAACGGCGCGGGGCGGTCGGTGAAGGCGCCGCCGCCGTTCAGCCCGCCACGCCAGGACGGATCGAGCGCGCGCATGCCCCAACCGATCGCGATGTCGGTGCCTGTGCCGTCCGACAGGATCGGGTTGTCGAAGTTGCCGATCAGGCCGGTCAGCTGGCCGACGTCGTTGGACAAAAAGACAGATTGCGCCCCGTTGAAATCCGGGCACCAGTCATTGCCGGGGTGCCAGACGGTGAACTGCGGGATCACGCCGTGGCCGCCGGGGGTCAGTTCCATCTCGGCGACCTCGTCGCCGTAAAGCTCGATGCAGCCGTTCCAGTCGTCTGCGTCCGGGACCGGAATCTCATAGTTCAACCCGTCCGGAGCGTAGGTCGGGTCGCTCGTGATGAAGCGATAGAAGGTCTGATCCAGCTTCACCGTGCCACCATAAGGCACGACGGAGATCGAGGTGAGGTCCTCGGTGTCGCCGTCCAGCACCGTCTCGACGAACTCGATCGCAGCGTCGCGCAGCGAATCGATCCGGTTCCCGCCCATGGACGAGGAGATATCCAGCACGAGAGAGATCTCGATATTGCGCACCTCCTCGATGGCTTCGGAGGTGCGCGTGATCGTGAAGGTGTTGATGCCGGCCAGGCCCAGAAGCACGGTCGGCATGACCACGCGCGCCTCAGCCTGGACCTCGCGCGCATTGACGTTGGTCTCCGCGGTGACGGTGACGCTCAGCCCCGCGATCAGCTCCTGGTGATCGGACAGCGCCGCCTCCACATAGGAGCGAACGACCGCTTCGGGCTCGCGCGTCTGGGTCAGGCTGGCTGCGGCGAGCACGCCGGAATCAAGCGCGTTCTGGATTTCAGAACCAAGCGTGACCGCACGGGTGTAATCCACCGCGCCGCCGACGCCCGCGGTCAACGGCGCGAGCGATAGCGCGAAGGTCACCGCGACATTGCCGGCGCGCGACTTTGCAAAGCGCGTCGCCACGGCGAGGACGGGTTTCAAACGGCGTGCGATCATGCGATCGGCTCCCATTACAGCCGATGCAGTCCTACACGCCCCCTCTTAACGCCCCGAAAAGAAACGCGGTGAACGCCGCGTTACCCTCCGCATCCGCGCGCCGGGCTCAAGGATTTGAAAAGAACGCCTTCATGTTGCGCGCGGCCTGGCGGATGCGCTGCTCGTTCTCGACCAGCGCCAGGCGCACATGGCCGTCGCCGCGCTCGCCGAAGCCGAGACCCGGCGCGACGGCGACGCCGGTATCCTCCAGGAGCCGCTTGGAGAACTCCACAGAACCGAGATCGCGCCAGGGTTCCGGGATCGGCGCCCAGGCGAACATGGTCGCAGCCGGAGCCGGCACGGGAAAGCCCGCGCGCTTAAAGCTCTCCACCAGCACGTCGCGGCGCTTCTTGTAGATCGCGCGCGCCTCCGCCACGTGATCCTGCGGCCCGTCGAGGGCGGCGACCGCGGCGATCTGGACCGGCGTGAAGGCGCCGTAGTCGAGATAGGACTTCACCCGCTTCAGAGCGTCGATCAGGCGCGCCGAGCCGGCCGCGAAGCCGATGCGCCAGCCGGGCATGGAGTAGGTCTTCGACATCGAGGTGAACTCCACCGCCACATCGCGCGCGCCCTTCACCTGAAGGATCGAGCTCGGCGCCTCGCCCTCGAAGAAAATCTCCGAGTAGGCGAGGTCGGAGATCAGGACGAGGTCCTCGCGCTTGGCGAGCTTGACCGCCTCTTCGTAGAAGCCCGGATCGACCACCTCCGCGGTGGGGTTGGCGGGAAAGTTCAACACCAAAGCGGAGGGCGCGGGGATGGAGCGCCGGCAGGCGTGCGCGGCCTCGCGCAAAAATGTCTCCGGCTCGCTCCACGCCACGGGCCGCACCGCCGCGCCGGCGATGATGAAGCCGAACATGTGGATCGGATAGGACGGGTCGGGAACCAGGATCACGTCGCCCGGCGCGGTGATGGCCTGGGCCAGATTGGCCAGCCCTTCCTTCGAGCCCAGGGTGACGCACACCTCTCGATCGGCGTCGAGCGAGACGTCGAAGCGCCGCGCGTAGTAGCGCGCCAGAGCCTTCCTGAGCGAGGTGACGCCCTGGCTGGCGGAGTAGCGATGCGCGCGCGGGTCTGAGGCGACCTCCTTGAGCTTGTCCACGATGTGCGGCGCGGGGGCGAGATCGGGATTGCCCATGCCGAAATCGATGATGTCGCGGCCCTCGTGGCGATAGGCGAGCTTCATCCGGTTCACTTCCGCGAACACGTAAGGCGGCAGTCGGCGCTCCCGGTAGAATCTTTCGGCGGGCGATGCGGCGGTCATGGTCTCATCCGGTCCTGGCGCGGGCGGTCGGCCGTCCACGCGCCATGCGGCGCCGCGCGCGCGGCGTCAATAAGGCGGAAAACAAGCAGCGATGAGGAAAGTCTAGTAGCGCGCCCCCACAGGGGCGGCGGCGGCCAGCGCGGCGGAACGGGCGCGGTGGTCCGGCAGGAGGCGCTCAAGCAGCGCGTAATATCGCTTCGAATGGTTCATCTCGACCAGGTGGCAGGCCTCATGCGCGCAGACATACTCCACCAGATCGGGCGAAAACGCCAGAAGCCGCGCGTTCATCCGGATCACCCGGTCCGACGAGCAACTGCCCCAGCGCTTGGCTTGCTCGCGGATCAGCACCTTCGGCGCGCGCTCCCCAAGCGCGGCGGCGTAGCGCTCCACCTTCGGACCCATGAGCTCCAGCGCGGTCTCGCGCCGCCAGCGCTTGACCGCGCGCACCACAGCCGACGCGCGCATAGCGTCGTCGAGGGCGGCGTCCACGCGGACCTCAAGCCGGTCCTGAAGATGGGCCACGCGCGTGCGCGCCTTCTCGTAAGGGATGACGCACAGCCTGAGCGGCGCGCCGAGATAGCCGATCGTCTCACCGTCCATCCCTTGCAACTCCGGCTGGACCGGGCGCTCGGCGACCGCGCGCAGCTTGGCGAGCACCCAGCCGGCCTTCGCGCGCACCGCGCGCTCGGCCTCATGCTCGCGCGCGCGGGCGGGCAGGACGACCGTCAGCCCGTCCTCGCCCACCTTCAGCCCGATCGTGCGCCGGCGCGCCGAACGCGCCACGCGGTAGGCGATCTCGGACTGGCCCAAGGTGATGCGGCGCGGCGTCATGGCGTCAGGATAGCCTTGATTTGACCGACCTGCGAAGGCGTCGGCGCGCCCCTGCAACCCGGACCCGCAGGGGCGTAGCGGCGGCTGCCGCATAACGCTCACTCCCGAGGTTCGCCGCGATTTCCCCCTTGCGCTTCAATCTGACGCACGGTCTCCCGGCCGAGGTCGTGCGCGCGCCGACCCTGGCCTGCGGCGCCATGCTCGGCGGGCCCTGTCTCGCCGGTGACGGGCTGCAGGACAAAGCCCCGGCGCGATAGCGCGGCCAAGCCGGGATTGCGCAAATTCACTGTAATTTAGGGTTTTATCTCGAACTTGGTCGGGTCAGCCATCCTCGCGGGAACCCGCCATGTCCGCCCAGCCGAAATGCGCCTGCGCCCAGCCGATCCCGACCGAGCTGAAGTTCGCGTTTCAGCCGATCGTCGACGACCGGTCGAGAACCGTCTTCGCCCATGAAGCGCTCGTGCGCGGCCCCGAGGGGCAAAACGCCGGCGCCGTGCTCTCCGAGATCGGAGAAGAACATCTTCACGCCTTCGATCGGCGGTGCCGCATCGGCGCGGTGAAGGCCGCCGCGCGGCTGATGGGCGAGTCCGGGCCCATGCTGTCGCTCAATACGATGCCGAACGCGGTCTATAACCCTGAGACATGCTTGCGCACCACGATCGCCGCGGCCGAGGCGGCGAACTTTCCCATCAAGCGCATCATGTTCGAGATGACCGAGCACGAGGCGATCGAGGATCTCGACCACTTCCTGATGATCCTGAAATCCTACAAGGACATGGGCTTCACCGTCGCGATCGACGATTTCGGCGCAGGCTCGTCGGGCCTGACCCTGTTCGCGTCCGTAATGCCCGACATCGTCAAGCTGGACGCCAAGCTGGTCCAGGGCGTGCACAAGAGCCGCGTCCAGAAAACGGTGGTCGAGAATGTCGCACAGATGTGCGCGAAGTTCGACATCGCCGTGGTCGCCGAAGGCGTGGAGGAGGCCGCAGAGCACCGCACCATGCGCGAGCTCGGCGTGCATCTGTTCCAGGGCTACTACTTCGCCAAGCCGCAGCTCGAAGCTCTGGCCGACGAAATTTGCTACGGCGAGGCGGCCTAGAGCGCCATTGGCTCTGAAGGGATCAGCTCGGGCGCTCTACACTCTTCGTTTTTTGCGCAACTAATCCGAAAATCGGTTCCCGCTTTTCGGATTGCGCTCTAAGCGCGCTTCTTGCGGCCGCCGGCCTCGATGCGCACGGCCTCGAACGGCACGACGTGCCGGATCGCGGTCTTGCGCTTGTCCCAGTCGTTGAAAATGGCGCGCGCGTGCAGAGAGCCGGTGCGCCTGGCGTGCTCCTCAATCAACGCCCTGCAGCGGCCTTCCGCCTCGGCGTCCATCTCCGCGAGGAAGACGTTGTCAGGGTTGAGCCGCGGCTCCAGCCCGCCGTCCTCGTCGAGCACGAAGGCCTCGCCCCCGGTCATGCCGGCGGCGAAGTTGTCGCCGACCGATCCAAGGATCACCGCCAGCCCGCCGGTCATGTATTCGCACCCGTTCGCGCCGCAGCCTTCGATCACGACGTGGGCGCCGGAGTTGCGCACCGCGAAGCGCTGACCGGCCCGGCCGGCCGCGAACAGACGGCCCGACGTCGCGCCGTAGAGCACGGTGTTGCCGATAATGGCGTCGCCCGGCTCGAACGCGCGCGACCCGCCGAAGGGCCGGACCGCGATGACCGCGCCGGACAGACCCTTGCCCACATAGTCGTTGGCGTCGCCTTCCAGATCGATCACCAGCCCGGCCGCGGAGAACGCGCCGAGCGACTGGCCGGCCGAGCCGCGCAGTCGCAGGGTCAGCTGGCCCTCGTCCAGACCGTCGCGCCCGAACGTGCGCACGATCTTGGAGGAGACCCGCGCGCCCACCGCGCGGTCGGTGTTTCGCACGTCATAGACCAGCTGCATCTTCTCGCGCCGGGAGAAGACCGGGTCGGCGTCCTTCAGGATCTGCTCGTCCAGGCTCGGGGCGACCGGGTTGCGCGAGGTGCGGTCCGAGCGCGGCGGACGCCCGTGCGGATCGACGCGCACCAGAAGCGGGTTCAGATCGAGATCGTCGAGATGGTCCGAACCGCGGCTGACCTGTTCGAGAAGGTCCGCCCGGCCGATGACGTCCTCCAGCGACTTCGCGCCGAGACGCGCCAGAATCTCGCGGGTGTCCCGCGCGATAAAGGTCATCAGGTTCACCGCGTGGTCGGGCAGGCCGGCGAACCGGTCGCGCAGCGCCTCGTCCTGGGTGCACACGCCCACCGGGCAGGTGTTGGAATGGCACTGGCGCACCATGAGGCAACCCAGCGCAATCAGGCTGGTGGTGCCGATCCCGAACTCCTCAGCGCCCAGCATGGCCGCGATCACGACATCGCGTCCTGAGCGTATGCCGCCGTCCGCGCGCAGCGTGACCCGCTCGCGCAGCCCGTTGAGCGAGAGCACCTGGTGGGCTTCGGACAGGCCGAGCTCAAGCGGCGCGCCGGCGAACTTGATCGAGGTCTGAGGGCTGGCGCCGGTGCCGCCCACATTGCCCGAGATCAAGATCACGTCAGCGTCGGCTTTGGCCACGCCCGCCGCGACCGCGCCCACGCCGGCCGCGGAAACCAGCTTCACGCAGACCCGGGCATCCGGGTTGATCTGTTTCAGATCGTAAATGAGCTGGGCCAGATCCTCGATCGAGTAGATGTCGTGGTGCGGCGGGGGCGAGATCAGCGTCGTGCCCGGCGTGGCGTGGCGCATCTTCGCGATGAACTCGGTCACCTTGAAGCCGGGCAGCTGGCCGCCCTCGCCGGGCTTGGCGCCCTGGGCCACCTTGATCTCGATCTCGCGGCACTGGTTGAGATACTCCGCCGTCACGCCGAAGCGGCCCGAGGCGACCTGCTTGACCGCGGAGTTCATGTTGTCGCCGTTGGGCAGCGGGGTGTAGCGCTTGGGGTCCTCGCCGCCCTCGCCGGAGACCGACTTCGCCCCGATCCTGTTCATGGCGATGTTGAGCGCGCCATGGGCTTCCGGCGACAGCGCGCCCAGGCTCATGCCCGGCGTGACGAAGCGCTGGCGGATCTCGTTGACGCTCTCGCACGCGCCCACCTCGATCGAGGCGCCGAGCGCGCGCATGTCGAGAAGATCGCGCAGCTGGATCGGATCGCGCGCCTCATGGATCTCGATGAAGCGGCGATAGCTCGCGTAATCCTCTTCGCGCACGGCCTTCTGCAGCGCGTAGACGCTTTCGGCCTCCACCGCATGGGCCTCGCCGGAGGAGCGCTGGCGATAGAAGCCGCCCACAGGCAGGCGCACCGCGTCGCGGTCGCGCCAGGCCCAGTCGTGCAGCTCTGAGAGCTTGGTCTCCAGCCCCGCCAGCCCGACGCCGGAGATGCGGCTGGTGACCCCGCCGAGATACTCGTCCGCGAGCGCGCGGGAGAGCCCCAGGAGCTCGAAATTGCACCCGCCGCGATAGGACGAGATCACCGAGATGCCCATCTTGGACATGATCTTGAGAAGGCCCGCATCGAAGGCGGCCTTCATGTTCAGCGCCTTGTCGTTGACGCTCAGGCCTTTCAGCCCGCGCACCTCGCGCGTCGCGATCGTCTCGAAGGCCATGTACGGGTTCACGGTGGTCGCACCGAGCCCGATCAACACCGCGCAGGCGTGGGCGTCCGAGGCGTCCGCGGCGCGCGCGTTGAGCGAGGTGTAGGTGCGAAGCCCCTCCCCGGTCAGATACGCGTGCGTCGCGCCGATCGCGAGCGCCATCGGGACGGGGCAGCGCTCAGGGCCCTGCGCCTCATCGGTCATGACGATGTGCGCCGCCCCGCCGCGCACGGCCTCGGCCGCGGCCTCTCGAATGCGGTGGACCGCCTGCATCAGCGCGCGCCCCGTGCCCGTCGCGTCCTTGGCCGGGAAGGTGCAGTCCACCTCCACCACGCCGTCGCCCAGAAAGTCGCGCAGGCGCTCATGCATGCCGTTGGTCAGGATCGGACTGTCCAGCACGAACACGTCGGTCTGGGTCTCGTCCTGGGCCAAGATGTTGCCGAGGTTCTTGAACCGTGTCTTCAGGCTCATCACCCGGCCCTCGCGCAGAGGGTCGATGGGCGGGTTGGTGACCTGGGAGAAGTTCTGCCTGAAATAGTGATAGATCGGCCGATAGCGGTTCGACAGAACCGCCAGCGGGCTGTCGTCGCCCATCGAGCCGATCGCCTCCTTACCGGTCTCGGCCATGGGCGAAAGGATGATCTCGATCTCCTCAAGCGTGAGCCCGGCGGCGGCCTGGCGGCGCAGGCGCTCCTCGTCCGGGTACAGGATGGGCTCATCGCCCGGGCCGACCTCGGCCTCGATGTCGCGCACGTTGGCGAGCCAAGCTTCATAGGGGTGCTTGCCGGCCAGCTCGTCGAGCAGCGAGTCCGCGTCGTGGAAGGTCCCGGTGTCCAGATCAACGCCGATCATGCGCCCCGGCTCGACCATCCCGCGGCGCGTCACCGTGGCCGGGTCGACCGGGGTCATGCCGGTCTCCGAGCCGACCGCCAGAAGCCCGTCCTCGGTCAGGCTCCAGCGCAGCGGGCGCAGCCCGTTGCGGTCGAGCCCGGCGATCGCCCAGCGCCCGTCGCACGCGGCGATCGCGGCCGGCCCGTCCCAGGGCTCGATCACCGAGTTGCAGTACTCATAGAGCCCGCGATGGGCCGCCGGCATGATGCCGGCGCGCTTCGACCACGCTTCCGGGATCAGGAGCGCCTTGGCCATGGGCGGGGTTCGCCCGGCGCGCACCAGCACCTCGAACACCTGGTCCAGCGCGGCGGAGTCCGAGGAGCCGGCCTGGATCACCGGCTTGATCGCCTCGGCGTCCTCGCCGAAGGCTTCCGAGGCCATGAGGATCTCATGGCTCTTCATCCAGTTGCGGTTGCCCTTGAGCGTGTTGATCTCGCCGTTATGGGCGAGCATGCGGAAGGGCTGAGCCAGCTTCCACTCCGGGAAGGTGTTCGTGGAGTAGCGCTGGTGGAAGATCGCGAAGGGCGAGACGAAGCGATCGTCCTTTAAGTCGGGATAGAACTCGTCGATCGCCTCGGCGAGGAACATGCCCTTGTAGATGATGTCGCGCGTGGACAGCGACGCGATGTAGAAGCCCGGGATGGCGTGCTCTCTCGCGCGCGCCTCGATGCGCCGGCGCACGATGTAGAGCAGGCGATCGAGAAGCTGGGCGTCGCGCCCGCGCATGTCGGCGAACAGGATCTGCTCGATCGCAGGCCGCGTCGCGGCGGCCTTCTCGCCGAGCACGGTCGGGTTCACCGGAGGCTGGCGCCAGCCGAACAGGCGAAACCCGGCGCGCAGGATCTCGGTCTCCACGATGGTGCGCGCGCGCTCCTGCGCGGCGAAGTCGGTGCGCGGCAGGAACACCATGCCCACCGCGACCGGCCCGTCGCCGGCCTGGTGGCCGGTGCGCGCGACTTCGGCCTTGAAGAAGTCCTGGGGCACGCCGATGCGCACGCCCGCCCCGTCGCCGGTGCGCCCGTCCGCGTCCACCGCGCCGCGGTGCCAGACGGCCTTGAGCGAATTGATGGCGAGCACGACCACGTCGCGGCGCGGCTTGCCGTCGATCGCAGCGACCAGTCCCACCCCGCACGCGTCGCGGTCCGCGTCAGGCTCGATCGAGCGCGCTTCGATCAGGCGCGCGCGTTCAGCTTCATAGGCTTCAGGGCGCCAGGGCGCGCCCCGGCCGGGACCGGCATGGTCGAACGGGCTCATTCGGCGGGCTCCGCTTGCATCGGGGCCGCCTCGGCGGCGGCTTCGGCCTTGGCGGCGAGGTCCTCATTGATGGAGCGGGCCGCATCGATGCCGTCGCGCACCGCCCACACCACGAGCGAGGCGCCGCGGATGATGTCCCCGGCGGCGTAGACGCCCTTCAGCTCGGTCTCGCGCCGGCGGTCGGTGCGGATCGTGCCGCGCGGGCTGACGCGCAGCTCCGGCGCGCCGAACAGCTTGGGCAGGTCCTCCGGCTCGAAGCCGAGCGCGGCGATGACAAGATCGGCGTCGAGATCGAACTCGCCGCCCTCCATGGGTTCGGGCCGGCGTCGCCCGTCCGCGTCGGCCGCGCCGAGCTGCATGCGCTGGGCGCGAACGCCGGTGGCCGTCTCCGCATCGCCGAGGATGGCCGCCGGCGCGGCGAGCCATTCAAACACCACGCCTTCTTCTTCAGCGTGTTTCACCTCGCGCGCAGAGCCGGGCATGTTCTCCCGGTCGCGCCGGTAAAGACAGCTGACCGCGTCCGCGCCCTGGCGCACCGCGGTACGCACGCAGTCCATCGCGGTGTCCCCGCCGCCGATCACCACGACGCGCTTGCCGCGCGCGTCGAGCCGGCCGTTATCCTCGATCGTCTCGCCGAAGCCGCGCCGGTTTGACGCAGTGAGATACTCAAGCGCGGGCACCAGGCCGCGCCCGCCCCCGCCCGGGCAGGTCAGCGCGCGCGCCTTATAGGCGCCGGTCGCGATCAAAAGGGCGTCGTGCCGTGCGCGCAGATCCTCCAACGTGGCGTCTTCGCCCACGGTGAAGTTCAGCTCGAAGCGCACCCCGCTCTCCTTGAGGCGCTCGGTGCGGCGCACCACCACGTCCTTGTCGAGCTTGAAGTTCGGGATGCCGTAGACCAACAGCCCGCCCGCGCGGTCATACCGGTCGTAGATCGTCACCTGGTGGCCCTGTTCGCGCAGGCGCTCCGCCGCGGACAGGCCCGCGGGCCCGGACCCGATGACCCCGACCGAGAAGCCGCTCTCGCTCGCCGGCTTGATCGGCTTGATCCAGCCGTTCTCCCAGGCGGTCTCGGTGATCCAGGTCTCCACCGACCCGATGGTGACCGAGCCGTGGCCGGATTGCTCGATCACGCATGCGCCTTCGCACAAACGGTCCTGGGGGCAGATGCGCCCGCAGATCTCCGGCATGGTCGAGGTCGCCGAGGAGCGCTCATAGGCCTCCTCCATGCGCCCTTCCGCGGCCAGCATCAGCCAGTCGGGGATGTCGTTGTGCAGCGGGCAGCCGGACTGACAGAACGGCACGCCGCATTGCGAGCAGCGCGCAGCCTGGTCTTCAGCCGCGTCCGGTTTGAAGGGCGCGTAGATCTCCTCGAAATCGCCGCGGCGGTCCTCGGCCGTGCGCTTTTCGGGATAGTGCTGGTCCACCTTCGTGAACTTGAGCATGGCGGCGTCTCCTTCACCGGGGCGCGTCTTGCGCGTCCCACCCGTTTTGCGTCCGCTGTCGCGACAGACCTTATCGGCAGGCCCGCCGGGCGCGGGACCCTGGGGCGAAATTCTCGACCGGTCGCGCCAGATTTGTACGGACAATATTGCATTGCACCATATAGACCCCGCCTTGCGCAAGACGACGCAGCGGCGGACGCGCGGCCGACACCGCCGCCGGGGCACGCCCTGCGCCCATGCGCCGCAGCGCCGCGCAGCGATTGTCGGCGTAGTTCTTAATTGACTTTCATTCGCAACAGACGCAGCGTGTTGAGACTGATTTGCAGACGCCTCTGACGCGCCGCGTCGCAACCGATCAAGAGCCGCGCCCATGTATGTCTGCATCTGCAACGCGCTTCGCTGCCGGGACTTCAAGTCCGCCGCCCAATCCGGCGCCACCGACGTGCCGAGCGCGTTCAAGGCGTGCGGCGCGAAACCGCGCTGCGGCTCCTGCTTCGAAGACGCCGCGCGCTTCGTGACCGGCGCAGTCGCCGACGCGGTCGCAGGCGATCAAAAGACCGCTCCGGCGGGCTAAAGGCGCTTTTCCGGCCCAAGGTCCCGGATCGCGGCTTCGCCGCGTCCGGGAATTCAATCCGCCTCTCATGAACTCCCGGGCGGCGCGTGAGCGAAGACCCGCGACGTCGCGGCGATCACGCCCCACCGCCTGCGACACGCTGGCGCTGGCCAAGAGCGCGTGGCCCTGTGTAAATGGTATATCATTTACGACGGCTAGGGGCTTTCGCGCCGCAAATGCGCAATCCAGGCCCCGGGGGAGGACGCATATGGTCGATTTCATCGCGACCTATGAGCTGGAGATCCTGCGCTGGCTGCACATCCTGGCGATGGTGTACTGGCTGGGCGGGGAGTGGGGGGTGTTCCAGACCTCCTACAAGGTGGTCAATCCGCGCCTGTCCTATGACGAGCGCATGCGCCACATGGACACCGCCTACCGCATCGACATTCTGGCGCGCACGGGCATCATCACGCTCCTGCCGCTTGGCCTGCACATGGGTTATCTGTGGGGCGTGCAGCCGCTGGGCGGGCTGTGGCTGGTGGGAATGTGGCTCGTCTGGGCGGCCTGGATGGGCGTGACCTGGGGCGCGTTCGTGGCGCGCGGCAAGCCGATCTGGTCGACGCTGAACCGGATCGAGGACTGGACCCGTTATCTTCTCATCCCGACGCTCATCATCACCGGGCTGACCTCGCTCGCAGGCTGGGGGCCGTTCAACGCCGGCCCGGGCCAGGCGTGGTACTCGGCCAAGGTGCTCACCTACGGGCTGGCGCTGATCATCGGGGTGATCCTGCGCCTGATCATGCATGAGTGGCAGGACAAGTTCCGCATCCTCGCCGCAGGTCCGAACGCCGAGGCCGAGACCAAGCTCGAACGTTCGATCGGGATCGGGCGCGGCGTGGCCTATCTCTACTGGGTGCTGATCGCGGCGACCTGCTTCTTCGCGAGCGTGAAGCCGTTCTGACGGGCCCCCTCCGTCGGCTCCGCCGACACCTCGCCCGCACGCGGGGGAGGACATCGGTACGCGCCGGTGCTGTGTCTCCCCCGCCTGCGGGGGGAGCGGCCAGAAGGGCCGAAGGGGGCGCGCCCGCGCGAAAGAAACAAGGCCGCCTTGCAGATCCCTGCAGGGCGGCCTTCTACGCTCCGGTTGAGGAGGTGGGACCCGCCACGGGGCAGCGCCGGCGCCCAATCGCCCCCCTCTTGCGAATGTGCCGCGCTGACACAGCCATGGCGGGCCCCGGACCGCCCGGCGCAAGAATGGTGCTAACCGGGCGGGTCCGGGGTCAGGATTGGCGCGGAAATCGGCCCGAAGCGGGATCGAAACGCGGCGAGACGGCGCCGCGCGCAGACGACGGACCTGGCGCGAGGCCTAGCGGCGGTAAGGGCTTATATCGGTCAGCTCGAGCGTATAGGCCGCATCGGCGATGTCGCTTTCCTGGCGCGCGGTGCGCATCACGCCGGTCACGATCACCGCGTCCCAGAGCCCCGAGACCGGCACGGACTCCTCGCTCGTGACATAGACCAGCTGGTTCGGCGGAGGCGGGGGCACGTGGATGCATGCGCCCACGAAAGGCACGAGCAAAAAGCGCGAGACCTCGCCCGAGCCGGAGAAGTCGAACGGCAGCACATAGCCCGGCAGGGCGACGGTCTCCCCGTTCAGCGCGTCGACCGTATTGAAGGTCTTGATCTGGGGCATCTGCTCGGAGCCGAAGTGATCAACCCCCATGGAGCTTGCGGCCTGCATCTGCTGCAGGCGGGAGATGTTCTCCACCTCGCCCGGCGGCAGCAGGTCGACCCATTGCAGCTGCTTGACCGCTTCAGAGCGCGGCGGATCGGCTTCGGCGGCGTGAAGCGGGGCGCCGGCGGCGAGCGAGAGCGCGCACGCGGCCAGGGCGGGGCGGATCAGATCAAGGACCGTCATGGCCGCAAACATGCGCACGCCGGCCGCGCGCTTCAAGCGCCGGGCGCCGCGCCGCCAGGTCCGGCCTGAAACGCGCCTAGTCGATCGACAGCGCCGCGTCGTCGCGGTCGAGCTCGGCCGTCACCGCGCGCGCGCCGGCGAAGAAGGTCGCCTCCACCCGCTCAAGCCGGTCGAACGCGGCGAAGAGCGCGCCCGCGTCGAGCGCGCCCAGGCGCTCGATCGAATTACAGGTGAAGCGCCAGGTCACGACATAGTCGCCCTCGGCCGGACCGCCCTCGACGAGCGCCTCGTCCAGCGCGCACTGCGCGCGCTCGGACGGCGCGGGCGCGGCGGACCCGGCGAGCGCTTCGGCGGCGGCCTCGGCGGCGGCGATCTCAGCCTCGCCCTCGGGCGCACGCTCGAAGCCGACCATGTTCCAGGCCGCGCTCTGCAGAATGATCTCCAGCGCGCCCTCTGCGTCCGCGGCGGCGTCCATCATCGCCAGGCCGTGCACGTGCGCACCGAGCCCGGCCGCGGCGCCATGATCATGAGCGTGGTCGTGGTCGTGATCGTGGTCGTGGGCGTGGTCATGCCCATGATCATGGCCCTCATGGGCGTGATCGTGGGGCTCGTGAACGGCCAGCGCGAGCGCGGCCATCGGGGCGATCAGGAACAGGGTCATTGCGGCTCTCCCTCCTCAGGCGCGTCCGGGTCGACGCGGACCAGGCGCAGGTCGTCGATATGGCGGGGCTCTGAGGCGTGATCATGGCGATCGTCGTGCGCGCCACCCGCGTGCGGAGACCCATGCTCGCCATGCTCATGAGCGCCATGTTCATGAGCGCCGTGCCCATGGCCTTCATGATCGTGCAGCGCGGACATGGCGAAGGCCGCCACGCCGCCCGCGACCACCGCCGGCGCGCCGAGCGCCCAGCCGCGATCGCCGGCCTGCGCCAGAAGATGCGCCGCGCCCACATGAAGCAGGAGCCCGGCCACGACCGCGAACATGTCGCCGAGCGTGGCCTCATCGAGCTGAGCGGTGAAGGGGGCGGCGAGGCTGGCCGCGCCGAGCGTCGTCAGGCCCGCCGCCGCGAAGGCGCCGATCGCCGCGCCGCGATCGGAGAGGCCCGCGCGCTGGAGCAGCACGAAGCAGATCACGGTCTCGGGAAACTCATGCACGATCAGCCCGGCGACGGCCTGGATGCCGAGGAAGGCGTCGATCGAGAAGCTGACCGCGTAAACCGCGCCGTCGACCATCGAGTGGGCCGCGATCGCGATCACCGGGGCGATCGCGAGCAGGCGCACGCGGCGCTCGGCCCCGATCCCGCGCATCGCCGCGCCGGCCTCGATGCCGCGCTGCAGGACGAAGCCGAACGCGAAGCCCAGAAGGATCAGCACCGGCGCGCCTTCGGTCATGGCCAGCGCCTCGGGCATGAGGTGCAGGATCGACACCGCGATCACCATCCCCGCCGCAAAGCCCGCGAACAGCGGCGCATTGGCGCGCGTGAAGCCCGAGGCCACGCGCACCAGCAAGAGCGCGATCAGGCACACCAGCGCGGCGAGCCCCGCGAACGCGATTGCCGGCAAGGCCGAGACTGCGGCGGCGGGAAGGGACAAGGCGCGGGCGCTCCAGGCGGCAGGCGGATGTTACATCATAACGCTCAACGCCGGTCTAACCGGGCGCAGGCGCGCGCGCAAGCGCGATAGACGCGGCGGCGCGGCTTCAGGGCGCGCCTAGCCCGCTTCGGGCTCTCCGATCATGGTCTGCATGAATTTCTCTTCGCCGATCGCCTTGATCAGGGCGAGCTGGGTTTCGAGGAAGTCGATATGCTCCTCCTCGGACTTCAGGATCTGGTCGAAGAGCTGGCGCGAGACGTAGTCGCCCACGCTCTCGCAATGGGCGATGGCGTCCTTGTAGACCGGGTGGGCGATGCGCTCGGCTTCCAGATCGAGCTCCAGGCACTCCTTCAGCGTCTCGCCGATGCGCACCTTGCCGAGGTCCTGCACGTTGGGCAGGCCCTCCAGGAACAGGATGCGCTCGATCAGCGCGTCGGCGTGCTTCATCTCGTCGATGGATTCCTCGTACTCGATCTTGGCGATGCGGTGCAGGCCCCAGTCGCGGAACATGCGCGCGTGGAGGAAGTACTGGTTCACGGTGGTCAGCTCGAGCTTCAGCGCCTTGTTCAGGTGCTCGATGACGGTGGGATCGCCTTTCATGCGCGAAGCTCCTTCAGCGGGCGCGGACCGGGATCACCCTTGGATATACAAGCGCGCGAGACCGGCCAAGCGCCTGACGTAAGGATTCTTCGCCCCTGCGACGCGTTCTCGCAGGGGAACCGGCGCGCGCGCCCGGCGTTGGCGCGCCATGACCGAACAACCCTCCGCTGCGCACACTGACGCCCCGCCCGAGCTGGAACGCGCGCGGGCCTGGGCCAGGTTGCTCGACGACCGCTTCGAAGTGGCCGGCGTGCGCTTTGGTCTGGACGGACTGCTGGGCCTGCTCCCGGGCGTCGGCGCGCTCGTCAGCCTGGCCGGCGGGATCGTCATGCTCTCGGCGGCGAAGGCCTGCGGGCTCGGGCCCTGGACCTATGCGCGCATCACCGCAGCGACCGCGATGGACATGGTGATCGGCGCGGTCCCGGTGCTGGGCGATATTCTCGACTTCGTGTTCAAGGCGCACCGCTGGAGCCTGAATCTCATCGAGCGGGAGCGGCCGCAAGCGTCGTGACCGCGCAGCGGCGAATCGCGATGAGGCCCCGGGTCTTCGCTCACGCGCCGCCCGGGAAGTCATGAGAGGCGGATTGGATTCTCGGACGCGGCGAAGCCGCGATCCGGGACCTCGGCGCGGAAGGGCGCGTCCCTTCCCCCTCACAACCGCTCCAGAAACCCCTCCAGGCGCTGCATGTCCTTGGGAAGCAGGGTTTCGAAGCTGAGGCGTTCGCCGGTGCGGGGATGGTCGAAGCCGAGGACCGCCGCGTGCAGCGCCTGGCGGCGGAAGTCCTTGAATTCCCCACCGTCGGGGGTCCAAGCCAGATGCTTTGAGCGGCCCTTGCCATAGACCGGATCGCCGAGCAGCGGACAGCCGATATGGGCCATGTGGGCGCGGATCTGGTGGGTCCTGCCGGTCTCCAGCACGCATTTCAGCTTCGCGGCCATGGGCGTGCCCACCGGCGCGCCCTCGATCTGGCCGTAGACCGCCAGGGTCTCGTAGTGCGTCACCGCATGCTTGCCCGCGCTCGACTTCGCATCGCGGATCACCGCCATTTTCTTGCGGTCCGCATCGGAGCGTTTCAGCCTGGCGTCCACCGTCCCTGCGCGCGGGCGCGGCGCGGCGCGGGTGAAGGCGATATAGGCGCGCTCGACCGAGTGGGCCGCGAACTGCTCCGAAAGCGCCTTGTGGGCGGCGTCGGTCTTGGCCGCGACCATCACCCCGGAGGTGTCCTTGTCGAGCCGATGGACGATGCCTGGCCGCTCCACCCCGCCGATGCCCGAGAGCGTGCCCGCGCATCGGTGCAGGAGCGCGTGGACCAGCGTGCCGGTCCAGTGGCCGACCGCCGGGTGCACCGCCATGCCGGCGGGCTTGTTCACCACGATGAGATGCGCGTCCTCGAACAGAACCTCGAGCGGGATCGCTTCAGGCTTCGGCGTCGCCTCGACAGGCGCGGGGATGGAGAGCGCATAGACCCCGCCCTCGCGCACCTTCGCGCTTGGATCGTCGAGCGCCTCGCCGTCGAGCGCGAGGCGGCCCGCCTCCACCAGCGCCTTGCAGCGCGAGCGCGACAGGTCGGGCCAGGTCTGCGCCATCCATCGATCGAGGCGCGCGCCGGCGTCGGCTTGCTGCGCGTGCGCCTCGCGACGGTCGGCGGCGTCGTCTGGGGGCTGAAGCCGCATCTCGCTCATGTGTAAGTCCCTACCGCCGTGGCGCTTTTGCAACGCAGCACGCACTCGCTGCAGCGCGTCAAAAATCTGTCGCTCAGCTGATTGAGAAGCGTCACGGAGCATGGGTATCGCAGAGCCGAGCGCGCGGCCAGTGGGGACGCGCGAGACGCGTTATCAAGGATCGACCCATGACCGTGACCAAGGCCCGCCTGAGCGCCGGTGCTGCGCTCGCCGCCCTGTCCGCCGCCGCCCTTCACGCCACGCCGGCTATGGCCCAGACCGAAGGCTTCGGCGCGACTGAAGTCATCACCGTGACCGCGCAGAAGCGCGAACAGTCCATCGCGGATGTCCCGATCAACCTGACCGCCTACTCGCAGGAACGCCTCGAGATCCTTGGCATCGAACAGTTCGACGAGCTGTCCGACTTCGTGCCGGGCCTTGAGGTTCAAGAGCAGTCGCCGAACAACCCGGGCTTCGTGATCCGCGGCATCACCTCCGACGACGGCGCGGCCACCGGCGAGGCGCGCGTTGCGGTGTTCCAGGACGGCGTGTCCATCTCGCGCGCCCGCGGCGCCTATGTGGAGCTGTTCGACATTGAGCGCGTGGAGGTCGTCAAAGGCCCGCAGGCGACCCTTTTCGGGCGCGGCGCCCTGATCGGGGCCATCAACGTGATTCAGAACAAGGCCGATCTGGAGGGCTACACCGCCTCCATCGAAGGCACCATCGGCGACTATAACCGGTACGAAGCGCGCGCCCATGTGAACCTTCCGGTCACAGACACGCTCGCCCTGCGCTTCGCCGGCGCCCACAAGCAGCGCGACGGCTATGTGGAGAACCGCCTCGGCGGCGAAGCGCTCAACGGCGTTGAGTTGTCGGCCGTGCGCGCCTCGGCCCGCTGGGAGCCGACCGCGAATTTCTCGCTGGACGTGATCGGCAACTATCAGACCGATACGCCTGAAGGCGGGACGAGCTTCCGCTCCAACTCCCTGCCGCCGCTGCCGGGCGTCGACATCGGCGAGCCGTGGGACCCCGCCGCGCTGAATGCGTTCGGCGGCTTTGAAGGCGGCGCCCCGCTGGGCATCGACCGTCAGGTTTACGGCGTCACGGCGATCGCCGATTACGCCATCAACGACGCCTGGTCGCTGAACTCCATCTCCGGCTGGCGCGCGTTTGAATCGTTGGAGATCTTTGATCCGGACGGCTTCGGCGGCGAGCTTCTGGTGGTGGGTGAAGACGCCACCGGCCGCCAGTGGAGCCAGGAAGCGCGCTTCAATTACGATGCGGGCGGACCGGTCACCGGCTTCTTCGGCGCGTCCTATTTCTATGAAAGCGGCCAGCAGCGCATTCCGCTGGCGGCCAACCCGCAGGTGGTCCAGGCGATCTTCGCGCCGACGATCGCCGGCCTGGCCGGCGCGTCCGTCGCGCAGGTGGAAGCCGGTCTGTCGTTGTTCGGCGTGCCCAACGCTCAGGGCTTTGACAACCCGTTTGATCCGGTCGGCGTCTTCGTCCCGGCGATCCTGCCCGGCTTCATCAACCCGGCCTTCGCCCAGATCGTGCCGCTGCCGGATTTCTATCTGGAAGAGTCGGCGAACTTCGGCCAGACGACCGCCTTCGACGTGTTCGGCGACGTGACCGTCTCCGCCACCGACCGGCTGGACCTCACCGCAGGTCTGCGTTGGACGTATGAGGAAAAGGAAGCGAGCATCTACTCCGGCAGCACCGCGCCGGGCTCGCCGGTGACCGCGCTCACCCCGGGGCCGACCCTGTTCCTGCCGCCGACGCCGGGCGGGCAGCGCGTCTTCTCCGACACCGAAACCTTCGACGATTTCACCTGGCGCCTGGTGGCGCAGTATGACGTGTCGGACAATCTGAACGCCTGGGCGAGCTATGCCCGCGGCCGCCGCCCCGAAGTGGTGACCTTCGACAGCACCGAGCCGGACCTGTTCCGGATCGTGGACGCGGAGATCGTCGACAACTTCGAACTGGGCGCGTTCTGGACGGCGGACAACACGACCCTTCAGGCCTCGGTCTTCTATGCCGAGTACCAGAACTTCCAGACCGGCCGTTTCGAGCCGAACAGCGCGCGCTTCGTCACCGACAACGCCGGGCGCGCCACCCAATGGGGCCTTGAAAGCCAGCTTGACACCCGCGTCAACGAGCACCTCTCGCTCTTCGCCACCTACGCCTTCAACTTCGCCGAGTTCGACGAGACCGACGAAGACGGCAACACCCAGGAATTCGCCAACAACCGGTTCCGCCTGTCGCCGGAGTACGCGTTCTCCATCGGTGCGCTGGGCGAGTTCGACCTGCCGGTCGGGCGTCTGTCCCTCATCCCGACCTGGACCTGGCAGTCGGAGGTCTTTTTCGATAACAACAATGACCGCCCCGAGCTGCAGGACGCCGACACCATCCAGGACGAAGTCCAGGGCGATTACGGCATCGTCGACTTCAAGATCCGGTATGACGCGCCGGGTGAGACCTGGTACGCCGTCGCGTTCGTCGATAACCTGCTGGATGAAAACTACATCATCGACGCGGGCAATACCGGCGACGCATTCGGCCTGCCGACCTTCATCGCGGGCGCGCCGCGCACGGTGGGCCTGCGCGTCGGCGTCGACTTTTAAGCGCTCCGGCGCCGGGCTTGCGGGGTCCGGCGCCGGGCGGACGACCGAGGGGACGCCGCCCGGGGGGACGGCGCCGAGGGCCGGCCGGAGCGTGCTTGAGGGGGCGCGTTCCGGCCGGTCTCATCCTAGGATGATCCGAACGCCAACTTTCGAGGGACCCTAGCCATGCCGTTCGACGCCCAGACCTCGCGCCGCTTCGCCCTTCGCCCGCTGACGCGGCGTCAGACGCTCGCCGCCGGAGCCGGGCTCACCGCCGCGGCGTGTTCGCGCGGACCGCAGGCGCAAGCCCCGCTGCCGGTCCCGGAAGGCCTGTTCAAGCACGGCGTCGCCTCCGGCGACCCTGACCAGACGAGCGTCATGCTCTGGACCGCGCTGGCCTTGCCTGAAGGCGAGACCCGGCGCGTGCGCGTGACGGTGTCCGAAAGCGAGACGCTCGCCGATCCCGTGTTCGAGGCCGAAGCCGAGGCCGCGGCGCGCCCTGGAAGCCCGGCGGCGACGGTGAAAATCCTCGCAGACGGCCTGCAGCCGGGGCGGGCCTACGCCTATCGCTTCGAGACGCTGGGCGGCGGCGACACCATCGAGCGCTCGCCGATCGGAACGACGCGCACCCTGCCCGACGGCCCGATCGACAGCTATCGGATCGCGGCTTTCTCCTGCGCCAACTATCCGGCCGGCTTCTTCAACGCCTATCGCGCCGCAGCCGAGCGCGGCGACGTCGATCTGGTGCTGCACCTGGGCGACTACCTCTACGAATACGCCGACGACGGCTACGCCTCCGAAGACGCCGAGCGCCTGAGCCGCATGTCCCAGCCGCCCCACGAGCTTTTGACTTACGCCGACTACGCGCTGCGCCACGCGCAGTATTCCTCCGATCCCGACCTTCAGGCGATGAAGGCCGCCGCGCCATGGATCACGATCTGGGACGACCACGAGACCGCCAACAACGCCTACCGCACCGGCGCGGAGAACCACCAGGAGGGCGAGGGCGACTGGTTTGAACGGCGCGATACGGCGCTGCGCGCCTATTACGACTGGCTGCCCGCGCGCGAGCCCGACCCGAACACGAAGCGTTACGGCGCGCTGGAGATCGGCGATCTGGCCACGCTGGTCTTTCTGGAGACCCGGCTCCACGCCCGGTCTCCCGAGATCGAGTACTCCCGCTTCCCGGTCGCCGCCGACGCCGATCCGGAGGACCCGGACGTGCGCGCGCAAGTGCGCCGCTGGCTGGAGGAGGAGGTCGGCGCGCCGGACCGCACGCTGCTCGGTTCAGAGCAGATGGACGCCGTCTCCGGCGCCCTCGCCGCTTCGGTCGAGGCGGGCAAGCCCTGGCGGATCCTGGCCAACCAGGTGCTGATCGGAGAGGCGATCTCGCCGGACTATTCCAGCGTCACCCCCTGGTGGCTGCGCATGGGCATGCGCGCGATCGGCGGGGAGGTCTGGGCCTTCGCCCAGCGTACCCGGTTCGACATCCCGCTGACCCTGGACACCTGGGACGGCTTCCCGGCCGAACGCGAGCGCTTCTACGACGCCCTGCGCGGCGCGAACGCGGACGTCATCGTGCTTACCGGCGACAGCCACAATTACTGGACGCTCGATCTGAAGACCAAGGCGGGCGAGCGCGTGGGGACCGAGTTCGGCGTGACCTCCGTGACCAGCCCGTCCGACTACGAGTTCGTCACCGCGCCGGGGGTGGATTTCGGCGCCTACACGGTCGATGCGAACCCGCACATCAAGCACCACGAGGTCTATAAGCGCGGCTATGTCCTTTTGACGCTGACGCGCGAGGAGGCCGTCGCCGACTTCATCGCGGTCTCCGACATCAAGTCGCGCGAGTTCCAGACCGAAACGGACTCGCGCTGGCGCGTGCGCCCCGCCGCCGGCGGCCCCGTGCCTGAGGTGGAGCGGATCGCTTAGGGCTGAACGAAAAACCCCTCCGGCGCGCGCTGGAGGGGTTTTCGAAACAGGACCGCCGCGGCGTCTACCGCTTCGACTTCTCGCACATGCGCAGGAAGCGTTCGCGCAGTTCGGCGTTGGCGCGGAACTCGCCGGTGAAGGTGGTCGTGATCGTGGAGACGTTGGGGTGATGAACCCCGCGCGTGGTCATGCACTGGTGCTTGGCGTCCACGAACACCGCCACGCCGCGCGGGCGCATCGCCTCTTCGATGGCGTCGGCGATCTGGGCGGTCATGGTCTCCTGGGTCTGCAGGCGCTTGGAGAAGGCCTCGACCACCTTGGCGATCTTGGAGATGCCCACCACGGCCTTGTCGGGCATGTAGGCGACGCACGCATTGCCCAGGATCGGCGCCATGTGGTGCTCGCAATGGCTCTCCACGTCGATGTCGG
>CAZKBB010000016.1:0-47711 GCA_964550935.1 uncultured Caulobacterales bacterium | reverse complement strand
CTAGTGCGCCCCGCACCGCCTCGCCGCGTTCAGCGATCGCCCGGGCCTGAGACCTCGGCGTGGGAATGCGGGGTCGGGCTCGGCAGCTCTGACAGGAGGGTCTGGACGCGCGCCTCAAGCTTGTCGGACGGCTCGTTGGTCACGTCTTTGGGCTCTTCGTGGATGATGCGGCGCTCAAGCCGATCGGTATAGCGCTCGCGCGCTTCGCCCAGAGTCCGGTCCGCAGAGATCAGGATCAGCCGGTCGAACAGATGCGCCTCCGCGTCACGGCCCAGCCGATCCATCAGCCGGTCGGTGAAGCGCATCTTCTCCAGCTCGTGCCGGTCGGTCTGCTCCACCGAGGAGCGGCCTGCGGCCACGTCGGCCGGCACGCCCTTCGCGCCGCCGCCTGAATCTTCATAGCGCCCCGGCGCATCGGTGGTCTGTTCGCGATCAGGCGGGTTGTCGTTGTCGTAACGGGCCAGAAGACGCAGGTTCACTGCGTCGTCGAAGCCGTCATTTTGAAAGATCAGCGCCTTGCCGCCGTCAAAAACGGCGACCCAAAGCACCTTGTCGGGATCGGGGCGCATAAGCGGCCTCCCTCGCGTTTGCCGTCAAACTCGACATGGATAACGCCTTGGACGCCGCGCCGGGTTCCGCCGCGATCTGTTCAGGGACGCGGCTGGGCGTCAGCTGGCCGGACCAGAGCGCGCGAACGTGGTCAGGCAGGCGTCCGTCAGCCGCCAGACGTCGCCGACCTCCTCGAAGCGGCACGCGGCGTGATCCAGGCCGGGCCGGCCGACCTCCGCGCCCGCCCGGCCGGGGTCCTGAAGCGCGGTGAAGCGCGCGCTCGGCATCACGAAGGACAGCCGCGCGCCGTTCCCGCCGTCGGCGTCGTAAACGCACACCGGCGGCTGCATCAGGACCGTGCGCACCGAGGGCTCGCCCATGCGCAGCCCGAACACCTGGGCGGCGAGCTGCGGGTTGTCCTGAAGGGCGCCGAGGCGGCGCTTCAGCGCGCCTGCGGACGGGCTGAGCGCGCGCGCGAGCGCGTCCTCGTCGTGGGCGACGATCGCGGTGAACAGGGCGCGCTCGGCCGAGTCGGGCTCACGGCAGACCGGCTCGGTGGCGCAGGCGGACAGGGCGAGGCCCGCCGCGCCCAGAGCGATGGCGCGAAGGGCGGCGGCGCGAAGGCGCGTCATGGTGGTGGTGCTCCCGGTCACGGTCGGCCCCTCGGCCCCGGCGGCGATGAGGATGCCGGAAGGCGGACCTAGCTGCAATCGCCGGGCAGGCTCTCGATCCAGGCCGCGAGAAGATCCGCGCCCTCTTCATGGACCAGCGCGCGGCCGAGCTCGGGCATCATGATGTCGGCCCGGTCGCTGGCGACGCGATGATGCAGGATCGACGCGTCCGCATCGCCCGGCACGATGGCGAAGCGCCGCCCGCCGGTTCCGCGCCCGGCCGCGATCGGCGGCTTGCACAGGCCGAGATTGGGCCCCGTCGGCTCCCAGGGTTCCAGATAAAGCCCTGAGGTGTCCGCAGGGCCGGTGCGCGAGTGACAGTGCGCGCAATTGATGTCCAGATAGCCGCGCGCGGTCGCCTCCAGGCTCGCCAGCGGAACGTCCTGGCCGCTCCAGGCCGCGTTCGCCGGCGCGGCCTCAGGCGCGGGTCCCCTCTCAAGGAGACCGTGCGCGCGCCAGACGCTCAGCTGGTTCGCGGCGCCTGACACGTAATCGAAGTCGCGGTTGAGATGGCGCGCCTTCGGCCCGATCGGCCGGATCCCGGCGCCGCTTTCGGTCTCATGGCAGCCTGCGCACTGGTTCACGTTCGGGACCATGTAGTCGAAGGCGCGGCCCGCCCCGGCCTCGGCGAGGGTCAGCTCGATGAAGGCGCCGATGCGCTCGCGCGGCGCAGCCGACTGATCCTCGCTCCAAACGTAAGGGATCGCGTCCCAGCCCGCCTCGCGGCGCACCAGGACCCGCGTCTCAATCAGACGCACCTGCGAGAGATCGAGCGCGCGGCCGTCGAAATGGGCCATCGGCGCGCCACGAGACACGCGCTCAAAGCCGCCCCCGGCGCGGGGGTAGTAGAAGGTCTTGGTGATCACCGCGCCGACCGGAAAGTCAAACGTTTCGCGCTCGTCGTAGCCGGCCGGCTCGGCGCCCTGGGGCAGCCAAACCGTGCGCAGCTTCAGCGCGTGATCGGAAAACAGTTCGGTGTTCAGCGCGTAAGGCGTGACGCCTTCGTTCAGGACCAGCCGGCCCGCCTCGATGCGGAACTGGCCCCAGCCAAGAACGTCGCCCGGATCGGCGCCGGCATGGAAGACCGGCGTCTCCACTCCGCCGTCGCGCGCCTCGGGCCCCGCGGCTTCCGGCGCGCAGGCGCCGAGCGCCGCGGCGATCAGGAGCGCAAGGAGGCGCCCCGGACGGCGCGTCTCGCGCCTCACCCGGCGCGCGCCTCGGCGAAGGCCAGCTCGACCGGCGCCAGACGCTCATGGCTGCAGCGGTGCGCCTCGGTGACCATGCGCGGATCGGCGAATCCGTTCGGCCCGTCCACGTTCAGCACCTCGGCGTCCTCCACGCAAAGGCGCAGATCGGCGGGCAGCGCGCCGTCGACGAACTTGTCCTCGTCCACATAGCCGTCCCACATCACGCCGGGGATGCGCCCGGTGGGGCCGAACATGGCGATGCGCAGGGCCTGAAGCTCGAGATTGTCCGGATTGCCGCCCCCGCCTTCATAGCTGTTGGAGTGGATGTGCACGCCTTCGGGATACGCGTCGAAATCCTCAGACGCGCCGAGCTCTGAGAACCCGGCGGTGTGCAGCGAGGAGACGATGACGTGCGCGGTGCGATTATCGCGCAGCGTGTTGTCGAAGATCTCAACATCGTCGTTCGAGTTGACCAGGATCCCCGATCCCGCCGGAACGCTGGCCACCGGCGTGCCTTCATGGCCGAAATTGGCGGTGTTGTTCTCCACCACCTGGTTGTCAAACACGCGCGTGCCCGAGCCCGGGCGCGGCAGGTTGGGCATGTTGAACACGAGGATGCCGCCGGTGTTGTTGGTCGCGATATTGCCGTAGACGTCGGCGCGGTTGGAGTTCTCGATCTCGATGCCGGCCACGTTGGACTCCGCGCGGTTGTTGCGGATCACGATGTTGTCGGACTGGCCCACATAGATGCCCGCGTCCGAGGCGCCGATCGCGACGGAGTTCTCGATCAGGATGTTCGCGGACTGAACCGGGTAGAGCCCGTAGGCCCCGTTCTCGGTGGAGGGGCCGTTGGTCCACTCCACGCGCACGCCGCGGATGATGATGTCGGTCCCGTCGGTGATCTTCAGCGCGTCGCCGATCGTGTCCTCGATTGCGAGATGCTCGATCGTGAAATCGTCCGCGCCGGAGACCAAAAGCCCTTCCGCGCCCTGGCGCTGTTCAGCGAAGGAGAGGATCGTCTCGCCCATGCCGGCGCCGCGGATCGTCACCCCGTCCACGCCGGACAGGGACAGCCCTCGCTCGATCAGAAACTCGCCCGCGGGGATCTCGATCACGTCGCCGGGCTCAGCATCGAGCAGCGCGGCCATCAGCGTGTCCTGATAGTCCCGGTCGAAGCCGGCGACGTCGCGCCCCTGATCCCCGCCGCAGGCGGACACGACGAGCGCCGCCACCGCGAACACGCACCCCCGGTGAATCACGGTCATGACGCTCTCCTCCCCTTCGCCGCCGGGATCTCAGCCCCGTATCGGCCGTCGGCTCGAAGGTACGCACGCTTTGGACAAGCGTCCAGCTCAGCGCCGGGCGGTCACTCCTCCGCCAGTTTCCGGCCCTCGATCAGGTCTTCCACGACGCCGGGGTCGGCGAGGGTGGAGGTGTCGCCGAGCTTGTCGACCTCGCCTTCGGCGATCTTGCGCAGGATGCGGCGCATGATCTTGCCCGAGCGGGTTTTCGGCAGGGCGGGGGCGAACTGGATCACGTCGGGGGTCGCGATCGGGCCGATCTCCTCGCGCACATGGAGTTTGAGCGCGGTTTCGGTCTCTTCGGTAGGCTCTAGCCCCGCCTTCAAGGTGACGTAGGCGTAGACGCCCTGGCCCTTGATGTCGTGGGGATAGCCGACCACGGCCGCTTCGGCGACGAGGTTGTGGGCGACCAGCGCGCTTTCGATCTCCGCGGTGCCGAGCCGGTGGCCGGAGACGTTCAAAACGTCGTCCACGCGCCCTGTGATCCACCAGTAGCCGTCCGCGTCGCGCCGCGCGCCGTCGCCGGTGAAGTAGAGCCCGGCGTAGGCGGAGAAATACGTCTCCTCAAAGCGCTTGTGGTCGCCGTAGACCGTGCGCATCTGGGCGGGCCAGGAGCCCTTGAGCACCAGATTGCCCTCAGCCTCGCCCTCGTCGGGCAAGGGGTTGCCGTCATTGTCCACGAGCCCGGGGCGGATCCCGAACATCGGAAAGCTCGCCGAGCCCGGTTTAAGGTCATGGGCGCCGGGAAGAGGCGTGATCAGATGCCCGCCGGTTTCGGTCTGCCACCAGGTGTCCACGACCGGGCAGCGCCCGTCTCCGACCACCTCGTGATACCAGCGCCAGGCCTCCGGGTTGATCGGCTCTCCCACCGAGCCCAGGAGCCGCAGGCTGGAGCGGTCATGTGTCTTCACCGGCGCCTCGCCCTCGCGCATCAGCGCGCGGATCGCGGTGGGGGCGGTGTAAAGCACCGTGACGTGATGCTTCGCCACGATGCGCCACATCCGGTCAGGCCCCGGCCAGGTGGGTACGCCCTCGAACATGAGGCTGGTCGCCGCGTTCGCAAGCGGGCCGTAGACGATATAGCTGTGCCCGGTGACCCAGCCGACATCGGCCGTACACCAGAAGACATCGGTATCGCGGTGATCGAAGGTATAGGCGTGGGTCATCGCCGCCCACAACAGATAGCCGCCGGTGGTGTGCAAGACCCCCTTCGGCTTACCCGTGGAGCCTGAGGTGTAGAGGATGAAGAGCGGATCCTCCGCGTTCATCGGCTCGGGCTCGCAGTTCGCGTCGACCTGAAGGGCGAGCTCGTGGTGCCAATGGTCGCGCCCCTCCACCCACGGGACTTGAGCCCCGGTATGGCGCACGCACAGCACCGCCTTCACGCCGGGGGCGTGCTGCAGCGCCCTGTCCACGTTCTCCTTCAGGGGCACGCCCTTGCCCCCGCGCACGCCCTGGTCGGCGGTGACGACGAAGGCGCTTTCGCAGTCATTGATGCGGCCGGCGAGCGCGTCAGGCGAGAAGCCGCCGAACACGACCGAGTGAACCGCGCCGATGCGCGCGCACGCCAGCATGGCGTAGGCCGCCTCCGGGATCATCGGCATGTAGAGCGTGACCCGGTCGCCCTTCTTCACTCCGATCTTTTTCAGCTCGTTGGCGAAGCGGCCCACATGGTTCTTCAGCTGCGCATAGGTGATCGCGTGGTGATAGGCCGGGTTGTCGCCCTCCCAGATCAGCGCGGTCTTGTTGGCCTTTTCAGGCAGATGCCGGTCGATGCAGTTCGCCGACACGTTCAACACGCCGTCCTCGAACCACTTGATCGAGACCCCCGGCTCCGGCCCGCCCGAACCGTAGGTCCAATCCGCGATCTTGTCCGGCGTCTTGATCCAGTCCAGCCGCTGCAGCTCCTCGCGCCAGAACGCCTCGGGCTCCTCGATGGAGCGGCGATACATGTCCGCGTAGCGCTCAGGCGTGATCGCGGCGTCCTTGAAGCTGTCCGGGACCGGTATCGTCTCGCCGACGGCCATGAAGCCACCTCCCTTGCATGTGTTTTGAAGCCGAGCATGGGGGAGCGGGGCGCGCCATGGCAAGGCGGGGCGGCGGTCGACCTTCGTCGCCCCCCTTGCGTTCGGCGCTTTGATGCTCAGGATGCGCGCGGTGCATGCGCGCCGGCGCATCGAGGAGGCCCCATCCATGCAACTGCACCTGTCGTCCTGGCCCGAGGTCGAGGCTTATCTGAAGCGCTCCAAGGGGATCGTGATCCCGATCGGCTCGACCGAGCAGCACGGGCCGAACGGGCTGATCGGCACCGACGCGCTGTGCCCGGAGATTATCGCGCGCGAGGCCGGGGAGGCGGCGGGCTTCCTGGTGGGGCCGACCTTCAACGTCGGCGTGGCCCAGCATCACCTCGGCTTTCCCGGCTCCATGACGCTGCGTCCCTCCACCATGGTGGCGGCGATGAACGACTGGATCGACTCGCTCGCGCGTCACGGCTTTGAGCGCATCTACTTCCTGAACGGGCATGGCGGAAACATCGCCACCATCCAGGCCGCCTTCGCGGAGGCCTACGCCAACTGGTCGCTGGACGGCGAGGCCTGCCCCTACAAGCTCAAATCCGACAACTGGTTCACGCTTCCCGGCGTGATGGACGTGTGCAAGTCGATCTTTCCGGTGGGCGAGGGCAGCCACGCCACCGCCTCGGAAGTCTCGGTGACCTATTACGGATACCCGCACGCTCAGAAAAACGTCGAGATGAGCCCGAAGATCGCGCCGGAGGGCGACTTCACCGACGCGGCGGACTACCGCAAGGCCTTCCCGGACGGCCGGATCGGCTCGGACCCGTCCCAGGCGACGCCGGAGAAGGGCGCGGAGATCGTCAAGGCCGCCAAGGCGAGCCTGATCAAGCAGGTCGAGGCCTTCTTCAAGGCCTGACGGAGCGGGTTCCTCGGCGGCTTCCGCGGCCGGCTGCCGGACTAGCTTCAGGGCGGGCTTCATAGAGCTTTCGCGACACAGCCACCGCGGCGCTTCCCGCGTGCGCGCGCTCGCATTACAAGCACGCGCGCCGAGTTCATCGTTTTGGGAGCGTGACCCATGACCAAGCTTGCCCTCACCGCCACGCTCGGCGCTGTGGCGCTGGCGCTGTCCGCCTGCGGCGCGCCCGATACGGGCGAGGACGAGAGCGCCGCCGCGGCTGAAACCGCCGAAAACGCTGAAACCATCGGGGCCGACCGCGCCGCCGCGTCCGACGACGACGAGCCGACGCCGCAGGACCGCGGCGTCGCGCCGGAATGGACTGAAGGGGCGGACTTCACCGACATCGATCTCCGGCCCCAGGCGACTGCGGCCTGTCAGGCGATCGAGGCGGATCGTGAGAGCGAGGCCTTCGCCGAGCCGATCCCGGCCGGTTCGGCCTTCGCCGCGCGCGGACCGGATGCGCGCGTGCGTCTGGCCTTCAAGAACGCCGCCGGCGAGGCGCGCGCCCTCACCGTCCACACGCCGAGCCTGCCCCAGGACGTGCGCCAGCCCTTCGACACGGCGGTGGCCGAGTTCATGCGCCACAATCTGCGCCGCGACGCGAGCCGCGCGGGCGCGGGCGTGTTCCGCCTGCGCGACGGCACGGTCTGCGTGATCCAGACCGAAGAGGCCGTGGTCTCCGGCCTTCAGGGCGCGGCTGACACGGTGGAGGCGTTGCAGGCCGCCGCGCTGCTGTCACGCATGCTGGGCGGCGGCGAGGGCGAGGGCGATCAGCCCTGAGCCTGTCTCACGCCGCAAGGATGCGCCCGTTCCTCACCTCGACCGGGACCGGCTTGAGCCCGGCCTTGCCCGCAGGGCCGCCGGCGCAGGCGCCGCTGTCGATCTCGAAGCTCGCCCCGTGAAACGGGCAGACGATGAACTTCGCCTCGCTCACCAGCGTCTTGCCCGAGGGCAGGGAGAGCGGGCGGCCCTGGTGCGGGCACACGTTCACATAGGCGCGCACGGTCTCGCCCGAGCGCGCCAGCAGGACCGGCGTACCCGCCCAATCGGCCGGCTTCGCGCCGGGATCGGCGAGATCGTCTAGCGCGCCAAGATCGGTTCCAGGCTCGGGCAGGCTCATGCGGCGAGATCCTCCGGCGCGTTCAGAGTCCACTTGAACGGCATCCAGAACACGTCCTGGAACAGGCCCGCCTTGGCGTAAGGGTCCTCGGCGAGCAATGCGCGCAGGGCCGCCTCGTCCTCGGCCTCCACGATCAGGAGCGAGCCGGCCGGCGACCCCTCCCGGTCCAGAAGCGGCCCGCCCATCTTCACCGGCGAGCCGTCAGCGCCCGCCCACTCCAGATGCGCGGCGCGGTTATCCAGGCGCGTTTGGAGCGCGCCTTCCCGGTCAGTGCAGGTCACAGCGAAGAGCATTGGGCGTCATCCTCGTATCGGCGGCTCAGACGGCTTCGGGTTTGAACGGGCGGGCGAGCAGGGCTTCGATGGCCGCGTCCACATCAAGGCGCCCCGAGAGCACCGCGTCCACCGCCTCGCAGATCGGCATCTCCACGCCGTGGCGATGGGCCAGCGCCACGACGCCGGGCGCCGTGGCGACGCCCTCGGTCACGGCGCGTCGCGCGCCCAGAATGGTCTCCAGCGCCTCGCCGCGCCCCAGCGCCAGCCCGCAGGACATGTTGCGCGATTGCGGCGAGGAGCAGGTCAGCACCAGATCGCCGAGCCCGCACAACCCCGCCAGCGTCTCGCGCTTGGCGCCCAGCGCCTCGGCGAGCCGGCCCATCTCTGCAAAGCCTCGCGAGATCAGGGCGGCGTGGGCGGACTTGCCGAGCCCCTTGCCCTCCACGATGCCCGCCGCGATGGCGAGCACGTTCTTCACCGCCCCGCCGATCTCGACCCCGACCAGATCGTCGGCGAGATAGGGCCGGAAGCCCGGCGAGCCGATCGCGCCCATCAGCGTCTCGCCCAGCGCGGCGTCCTCGCAGGCGAGCGTCACCGCCGTGGGCAGGCCGCGCGCCACGTCGGCCGCGAAGCTGGGCCCTGACAGGGCGGCGGGGACGGCGTGCGGGATCGTCTCGGCGAGCACCTCGCTCATCAGCTTCAGCGTGCCGCGCTCGATCCCCTTGGCGCACAGGACGACCGCGCGGTCGTCTTGATGATAGGGCGCATAGGCGTTGAGAACGCCGCGCAGATGCTGGGCCGGGGCGACGGCCAGAACCGCGCCGGCGCCGGCGAGATCCTCAAGCGCGGTCGTCGCCGTGATCGCCTCGGGCAGCGTCACATCGGGGAGGAAGTCCGGGTTCTCACGCGTCTCATTGATCGCCTGCGCGGTTTCGCGCTCGTGGGCCTGCAGCGTGACCCGTCGCCCGGCGCGCGCTGCGGCCAGCGCCAGCGCGGTTCCCCAAGCGCCCGCGCCGATCACGCCCACATGCTCGATCTTGGACATAGCCGCTCCCCCGCTGCCGGCCCGCGTCAGGCCTTGGGCCCCTTGCGTCCGCCGCCCGAGGCCGGATCGGCGCTCGCGGCGTCTTCATCCAGCGGCCAGCGGGCGCGCGCCGCCGCGTCGAGCCCGTCCACGAGGCCGCGGCGAAAGCGCTCCGCGCCAGCCAGCGCGATCATGGCGGCGTTGTCGGTGCAGTATTTCTCGGGCGGCGCGATGAAGGTGAAGCCGTGTTCGGCGGCCGCCGACTGCAGCGCCTGGCGCACGGCGGCGTTCGCGGCGACCCCGCCGGCCGCCACGAAGACCGGCGCATCAGGCGCATGATCTTTCAGGAACACCGCCATGGCGCGGCTTGAACGCTCGGCCAGGTGACGCGCGATCTCGGCCTGCACGCCGGCGGCGAGATCGTTGCGATCGACCTCGCCTGGCGTCTGGAGCCCGTCCCAGGCCCGCTTCGCCGCGGTCTTGAGCCCCGCGAAGGAGACGTTGCAGCTGGGATCGCGCGAGAGCATGCGCGGCAGCGCAAAGCGCGACGGATCGCCAGCCTCGCGCGCCGCCGCCTCCACCGCGGGGCCTCCCGGAAAGCCGAGACCCAGGATCTTGGAGGTCTTGTCGAACGCCTCCCCGGCCGCATCGTCGATCGTGGAGCCGAGACGGCGCATCACGCCCACGCCTTCCACCGAGACGAGCTGGGTATGCCCGCCCGAGACCAGCAGCAGCAAATAGGGAAAGTCCAAGGGCTCGGTCAGGCGCGGCGAAAGCGCATGGCCTTCAAGATGGTTCACCGCGACCAGCGGCTTACCCGCGCCGTAGGCGAGGCCTTTGGCGGTCATCAGGGCGGCCATCACCCCGCCGATCAGGCCCGGCCCGGCGGTCGCTGCGATCGCGTCGACCTCGTCGAGCGACAGCCCCGCCTCGCCAAGCACCTGGGCGGCGAGCGTGTCGATGATCTCGGCGTGGGCGCGCGCGGCGATCTCGGGCACCACCCCGCCATAAGGCGCATGATCGTCGGTTTGCGCGCGCACCGTCTCGGCGAGCACCTCGGCGCGCCCGTCCGGATGCAGGCGCACGATCGCGGCCGCGGAATCGTCGCAGCTTGATTCCAGACCGAGAACCGTGACCGGCGCGCCCGCGCGCGCGCTATCATCAGGTTGCCTGTTCGGGGAGGCTTGCGGTAACGCCATCATGGAGTGCGTTAGCGCCTGTTCACGCCCGCGGCAACCAGGCGCGCCATCGCGCCCGCTCGCGTCGACCCGCGCTTTGAAAGGCTGAAGCCCCGTGCCGAACCGTCCCCTCGCCATCGCCACACGCACCTCCCCGCTCGCCCTGGCGCAGGCCCACGCCCTGCAGGCCGCGCTCGCCGACGCCCACGGGCTCGACGGGCGGGAGGCCTTCCCGATCCTCGGCATGACGACGACGGGCGATCAGATCACCGACCGCGCGCTTCTGGCGGCCGGGGGCAAGGGCCTGTTCACGAAGGAGCTGGAGGTCGCGCTGCTCAACGGCGAGGCGGCCTTCGCGGTGCACTCCATGAAGGACGTGCCCACGACGCTGCCGCCGGGCCTGGAGATCGCCGCCATGATGGAACGCGAGGATCCGCGCGACGTGCTGTTGTCCAGCGACGGCGCGGCCCGGCTCGCCGACCTGCCCGAAGGCGCAAGGCTCGGCACCGCCTCGATCCGGCGTCAGGCCCAGGCGCTGAACGTGCGCCCCGATCTGAAGCCGGTCCTGATGCGCGGCAATGTGGATACGCGCCTGGCCAAGCTGAAGGCCGGCGAGGCCGACGCCACCTTCCTGGCGCGCGCCGGGCTGCGCCGCCTGGGCCGGGCGGAAGCCGAGCGGCCCGCGCTCGAGCCCGACGAGATGCTTCCCGCCTGCGCCCAGGGCGCGGTGGGCATGGAGATCCGCTCCGACGATGAGGAGGCGCGCGCCGCGCTCGCGCGCATCGATCACCCGCCGACGCGGATCTGTGCGGTCGCCGAGCGCGCCTTCCTCGCCGCGCTCGACGGCTCGTGCCGTACGCCCATCGCCGCCTACGCCGTCATTCAGGGCGAGACCTTGTCCCTGCGCGGCGAAGCGCTGACGCCGGACGGCGCGACGCGCTGGGGCGCGTCGGGCGAAGCCGAACTCGGATCTGATCCATTCGACGCCGCCGACCGGCTCGGCCGCGCGCTCGGCGCCGAGGTCGGCGCAGACGGCGGCGAAGCCCTGCGCCGGGCCATCGCGGAGACCGGATGAGCGCGGCTCAGCCCCTGGTCCTGATCACCCGCTCAGAGCCCGGCGCGTCGCGCACCGCCGCCCGGGCGCAGGCGCTCGGCTACGCGCCGCTCGTCGCGCCGGTGGCGGTGCGCGAGCCGCTGATGACGCCGGAGGCCCTGGGCGCGGCGTTGAAGACCGCCCCGGCGATCGCGCTGACCAGCGCGCATGCCGCACGTGCGTTGTACGCCACGGCGATCGGTCGCAACGTGGCGATCTTCGCCGTGGGCGAGGCCACGGGCGAGGCCGCGCGTGAGGCGGGCTTCACCAAGGTGACGAGCGCATCGGGCGATGTCGCGGCGCTGGCGCGCGTCATCGTCAAGTCGGGCGTGTCCGGCGTGGCTCACGTGCGCGGCGAGGACGCCGCCGGTGACCTTTCAGGCGCACTGGCCGGCGCGGGCGTCGCCTGTGTCGAGGCGGTCGTCTATCGCATGAGCCCGGTCGCCGAACTGAGCAGGGCTGCGACGCGCGCGCTCGGCGCGGGCGATCTCGCCGCGGTCATGATCCATTCCGCCGCCGGAGCGCGGCGCTGGATCGCGCTCGCCGATGCGGCCGGGCTTCGCGACGCCGCGCGCGCAACCCCGTCCGCGGCGATCTCAGAGGCGGCGGCGACGCCTTTGCGCCAAGCGGGCGTGCGCTCGCTTGCGATCGCGCCTTCGCCCGATGAGGCTGCCTTGCTTGAAGCGCTCGCTCAGGTCGCACCGTTGCGGTGACCGGCAGGCGGGACCGTGTTGTCGTGTTGGCGCAGCCGGGGGAACACGCCTAGACTCCCGCGCGTATCGCTTCGGCGACGTCTCACGCTTCAAGCGGATAGTCCCATGGCCGACAAAGACAGCCAGCCCGACACGCCAGAGGGCGAACCCGAGCCGGTCGACGCCGAGTTCGAGCCGGCCTCAGACGACGCGCCGGAACCGGGTAAGACAGGCTCCGGCCCGGGCTGGATCGGCGCGGTCGCCCTGGCGCTGCTCGCCGCGGCGATCGGCGGCGCGACCGCCTTCGTGATCGAGCGCTACGCGCCAGGCGCGCTGCGCCAGCCGGAGGGCTCGGCCACCCTCTCGGCGCGCATCGTGGAGCTGGAGCGTCAGATGGCGAGCCAGCGCGAGCTCGACGCGCTGCAATCGCGCATCGCCGCGGTGGAGGAGGAGCTCGGCGCGCTCGATCTGCGCGCCGACGCGCTCGCCGATTTGAACCAGCGCGTCTCGGCGCTCGAAGACGCGCCGTCGGGCGGCGCTGGCGCGTCGGGCGACGCGCCGGACGTCGCCGGCCTGCGCGATCGGGTCGGGGCGCTTGAAACCGCCGTGCGGACCGCGCGCCAGGCCGCCGACAGCGCGCAAAGCTCGGCCGCGACCGCGCTCGATGCCGCGCGCGGCGCGCAATCGGCCGTCGCCGCTGTGGAGAGTCGGGCGCCGGCCCAGGCCGAGGGCGGGGCCGCGCCCGTCGCCGCGCTCGACGCGGTGCGCGCCCGCCTTGATGAGCTGTCCGACCGGGTCGCGAGGCTGGCCACGCGCCTGGACGAGGCTCAAGCGCGCATCGACGCCGCCGCAAGCCGGGCCGAACGCGCCGAAACGCTCGCCCGCCAAGCCGGCGACGCGGCCGAGGCCGCGCGCGAAGGCCCTGACGCGCAGACCGGCGAACGCGCGCTCGCCCTCGCCGCGCTCGCCGACGCGGCGCGCTCCGGCGATCCGTTCGAGGCCGAACGCGCGGCTCTGGCCCGCGTCTGGGCGAACGCGCCGCAGATCGAGGCGCTGGAGTCCATCGCGCGCAACGGCGCGCCGACCCGCGAGGCGCTGCGCGAGAGCTTCCCGCGCGAGGCCGCGCTCGAAGCCGCAGGCCGGCGACGCTCCTTCTTCGGCCTGGTTGCGGTCAGCCCCGCCGCGGGCGAGGCCGGCGAGGACGCGCAAGGTCTGATCGACAGCGCGAGCGCCCGGCTCGCCGAGGGCGATCTCGACGGCGCGGTCGACGCCGCCGCAGGCCTTGAAGGCGCGCCGGGCGAGGCGGTCTCGCCCTGGATCGCGCGCGCGCGCGACCGGCTGCAACTGGAGGCCGCGCTCGGCGCCATGCGTGAAACGCTGGTGGAGGAGACCGCCCGATGATCCGCCTGATCCTCACCGTCGTCCTGTGCGTGGCGACCGCGATCGCGGCGGTCTGGCTGACGCTCAACCCCGGGTCGCTGACGATCGAGTTCCTGGGCTGGCGCGCGGAGACCTCCGCCGCGCTGGGCGCCGCGCTCCTGATCGTCTTCACCTTCCTTCTGGTGCTGATCTGGCGCGTGGTGATCCTGGCCTGGACCGCGCCGGACGCCTGGAAGCGCTTTCGCGGCCGTCGCCGTCGCGAGCAGGGCTTCGACGCGTTGGAGCGCGCGCTGATCGCGGCCGCCTCCGGCCAGGGCGAACTGGCCGTACGCCATGCCGCGCGCGCCGACGCCATGCTGGACCGGCCCGCCCTGTCGCGGCTTCTGGCGGCGCGCGCGGCCGAAGCCGCCGGCGATCTGCAAAGCGCCGAAGCGCATTACGAGGCGATGCTGGAGGATCCGCGCACGCGCCTGGTGGCGCGCAAGGGCCTGGCCGCCGCCGCTGAAGCCCGCGGCGATCCGGCCCGCGCGCTGATCCACGCCGGGGACGCCTTTAAGGAGACCCGCACGGTGGAGTGGGCCTTCCACGCCCTGTTCGACGCCCAGATCGCGCAGGCGCGCTGGGCCGACGCGCTCGACACCCTCAAGGAGGGTGAACGCCGCGGTCATATCCGGCCCGAACCGGCGCGCCGGCGTCGCGCCGTGCTGTTGACCGTTCAGGCGATGGAGCTTGAAAAGGCCGACCCGGACAAGGCCGCCGAGCTCGCCGAGAAGGCCGCCTCGATCGCGCCGGACTTTCCCCCGGCCGCCGCCGCGGCGGGCCGGCTGCTCGCCGCCAAGCGCCGCCACAAGCGCGCCGCGGAGCTGATGGAGTCGGCCTGGAAGGCCCGGCCCCACCCGGCGATCGCGCGCGCCTACGCCGCGCTTCGAAAGTCGGACTCCAAGCCCAAGCGCGCCGCGCGACTGCGAACCCTCGCCGATCTGAACCCGCACCATCGCGAGAGCGCGATCCTGCGCGCGGATCTTTCCCTCGAGGGGGAAGACCCCGACGCCGCGCGCGCTGAGCTGGAGCCGCTGCTGACCGTCCCCGCCCCCAGCGCGAGGCTTCTGGCGCTCGCCGCGCGGCTGGCGCGTCTTGAAGAGCGCGAAGAGGCCGCCCGGCGCTACATGGCGCGCGCGGCCCATGCGCCGGGCGAGCCGGACTGGTCCGATATCGACGCGAGCGGGGCGGCCTTCGCCTTTTCGGAGGCGGACTGGCGGCGCATGGTGTTCGCCTTCGGCGACGAGGCCGAGCTGATCCACCCGCGTCACGAGCGCTATGAGATCGCTGCTGAGGCGGTGCCCGAAACGGCGCTTCTCGCGGCGCCGGGCAAACGCAAGACAACCCGGTCCGAGCCGGACGCGGCGGGCCGCACCCCGGACGCGCCGGAGACCACGCCCGCGCCCGGCGGTGCGCCGGAGACGCCGCGCCGCCACGAGCCCGTCTCGCCCTATTTCAAGCCGGGCCGCGCGCCGGACGATCCAGGCGTCGACGAGGAGCGCTAGAGCGGCTAACACGCGGCCATGACCGCGACCGTTTCCGCCGCCGCCAGCGAGCCTGTCCGCGACCGCCTGACCATCGGGGTCAGCGGCGGCTCGGCCTCGGGCAAGACCGAGATCGCCCACGCCGCCGCGCGCGCCGCCGCGCCGCTGTCAGCCCTCGTGCTGGCCGAGGATGATTACTACGGCGACCACGGCGCGAAGCCGGATTTCGACGCGGCGCGGTTTAATTTCGACCATCCCGAAGCGCGCGATCACGCCCTGCTCGCCGAGCAGCTGGCGGCGCTCAAGCGCGGGGAGACCGTCGCCGGGCCGATCTACGACTTCTCCATCCATCGCCGCCGCGCCGACACGCGGCCGATCCCGCCCGCGGACGTGATCATCGTGGAGGGCATCCACCTGTTCGCCGACCCGGCCCTGCGCGACCTGTTCGACCTGCGCGTCTATGTCGAGGCGCCCGACGACGTGCGCCTGGCGCGCCGGCTTCTGCGCGACGTGAACGAGCGCGGGCGCACCCCGCAGTCGGTCGTGGCTCAGTATCTCTCCACCGTCCGGCCGATGCACCACGCCTGGACCGCGCCCTCGCGCGAACACGCCCATCTGGTGATCCGCAACGACAGCCCGGACGCGCGCCCCAGCGAGGGCCTGAAGACCCTGTTCGAAGGCCTCGCCCGCCCCCTCATCGAAGAACTCGCCCGCTTCAAAAGCACCAAGGCGGGTTAGGGGCCGCGCGCCGTCGAACCCGCCGCTTTCGCGGCTTGTCTCGCGGCCGCGGCGCGATTATACGTGCGCGCCCGGCGCCGCCTTAGCTCAGCTGGTAGAGCAACGCATTCGTAATGCGTAGGTCGCGTGTTCGAGTCACGCAGGCGGCACCAGTTTTCCGATCTCCTTTTTGTCCGCTCGGCCGGTCCTCGCGCTCGTGGACGTCGCTCGCATCGCTTCCGCCACCGACCGCGGTTGACTATCACTTGCAAGAAATTGATTTCGTTGGAACTTCTTCTACGTCGGCGCGTATACGCCAGTAAGCGACGATGGAGACACCGATGCAGTGCGAAACGTGCAGCTTCTTTAACGCCGCCGATCACGAGTGCCGCCGCTACGCGCCCCAGCCGTCCGACCGCGACCGAAAGGCCGAATGGCCGACCGTCGCGGCGAGCGACTGGTGCGGCGAGTATCGCGAAGATCCCGCCCGCGCCGCGCAGAAAGCGGCCTCGGCCTGATATCGAAACCGCGCCGGAGCGTTCTGCTTCGGCGCGTTTTTCTATTTCGGGTGCGGCGCGGCGACGCGGCGCGTCCATCGCTGCTTGTAAAATCGCGAATGCGTTGCAATCTCTCACGCATGGCTTTTGATCATCCGTCTTCGACCCGTCCCGATCTTGATCTTCTCCGCGCCCGCCTGTCCGGCGACGCGACCGCCGAAACCCGCGCCGCCGACGCATTGCACGAAACGCCCGGTCGCGCGGCCGGACGCGTGGCGGCGTGGTCTTTGGGGCGCGCGGGTGACATCATCGCGCGATATGCGCGCCGTCCGGTCCAGCTGGGCTCGGCGGGTACGCCGGCGACCGTGCAGGAGCGTCAGATCTTGATGGTGCTCGATGCGCTCGTCGACGGCGATATCGATCTGGCGCGCGACGGCGCGCGCTTTCTGGTGCGCGCCGATGCGGTCGATCTGTTGATTGATCGTCTGGGGCCGGCCTCGCGCGCGGTGGCCGGTCTGACGGCCAAAGCCGCCTGAGATCAGGCGATCGGAAGGCGCGGCGGGTTTGAAGCGCCGTCATCTTCGTCGTCACCGCGATGATAGGGGCGTTGGTCATCCCTGTCGGTCGGGCGATCTTCCTCGCGCAACCGCTTGATGAGATTGCGGTACTTGCCGCTTCGCCCAAGCGCGCCGACGACGCGCACGGCCGCCTCTTCTGTGGCGGCGTAGGCCTCCCAGAACCCGCCCTCGCCAGATCGGCGCGCCTTGGTGCGCGCCCACTTCGCGATGAACTTGCCGACCGCCTCGCGGTAATCGAGCGCGGCGCCCTCGGCGTCGGCGGAGAGCGTTTCGCGGCGGATGCGATGCACGATCTCGTCGATCTCGCGCTTAAGCGGCTGAAGCATCCAGTCATGGCGCGCATCGTCGACGCCCCAGGGCTGAAGATTGGCGCGGGCGTAAAGGTCGTACTGAACCGCCAGGATTTCGCGCGCGACATCGTCCATCAGCCGCGCCTTGCGCCGCGCGGCGCCCAGCATCGCCCCAAGCCAGACTGGAACCGCGCCGAGCAGAAGCGCACCGACCGTCTCCACTGTGATGAAGTCGCCGATCAGATCAATCGCGCCGCCGGCCATCGCGCTTTCCCTCCATCATCCCTCGTTCCGCGCGACGGCGGGAGCGTTGAATAAGCTTAACCCGGCCGCGGGCGCGCTCCAACGCCGTGCGGCCGACGGGACCGCGTTCGCTAGGCCGGGCTGGTTTCAACCGCGCCGGCCGCCGGCGTCTCAGCGCCCTTGAAGTGCGCGCTCAGGAAGCTGACGAAGGCCCTCATCTTCAATGTGTCCGCCTGGGCGCGCGCGCAGCTGGCGAACAATTCAAGGGTCGGCGCGCGCCACTCGGGCAAGACGCGGCGCAGCCGCCCCGCCTTGACCGCATCATGCGCGCGCCGGTGAGGCAGGACCGCCAGACCCAGCCCGTCCTCGGCGAAACGGCGCAGGACGAGGCCGGAGTTCGAGCGCGCCTTCAGGCGCACCGCGGCTTTGCGGATCTCGCCCGGGCGCAGAAAGGTCCACTGCGTGGCGTCCCAGTCATTCACCGTGACCTGTTGCGAGTAGCCAAGGCAGTCATGGGCGCTGAGCGCGTCAGGGTCCTGCGGTTCGCCGCGCCGCGACAGATAGGCTGGGGCGGCGTAAACCCCGGTCCCGATCGACGCCACGCGGTGCTGAACCAGGCGCGGATCGGAGAGCTTGCGGTAGTGCAGCGTGAAGTCGAACCCGTCATCGGCCGGGCTCACAGCGCTGTCTGACGCGATGATCTCCACATCCAGCTGGTCATGGAGCCGGTAGAACTTCGACGCGGCCGCCGCAAGTTCGCTCACCCCGATATCGATCGCGGCGGCCACGCGCAGGCGTCCTGAGAGCGAGCCGGGCGTCTCGCGCAGCGTGTTTTCCAGATCGCGCACGCGCGCCACGATGTCCGCGCACGCCGGATAGGCGCCCGAGCCCGCCTCGGTCAGCGAAATCCGCCGCGTCGTGCGGTGGAGCAAGGATTGTCCGAGCGCATCCTCAAGCTGGGACAGACGCTGGGAGACGACCGATTTAGAGACCCGGAGCGAGGCGGCTGCGCGCGAGATGCTGCCGGTCTCGGCGACCCTGACGAAGGCTTCGAGCAATTTTAGGCGATCCATCGCGGACTCTCGCTGTTCGGATTTTTAGAACAAACTTTTCTAAATTATCCTAGTTGTTTTGCACAGCTGAAAGACCTCTAATTTGTCCGGATTTTAGGGGAGGCTCAGGTCATGGTTCGGAAACTTCACTGGCTCGCCGGCGCGGCGGCGATTGCGATGACGGGCGCGGGCGCCCCGGCGGCGTTCGCTCAGGACGGCGAACCCAGCGTCGGAGACGATCTGCGCGACGTCATCACCGTGACAGCCCGCCGGCGCGAAGAATCCCTGCAGGACGCGCCGGTCGCGGTCTCAGCCTTCTCCGCCCAGGCGCTGGAAACCCAGCAGGTCGACGACCTGCTCGACCTCAACGCCGTCGTCCCGACCCTGTCGGTCGCGGAGATCACCGGCGGCGGCGTGGCGCAGATCTATCTGCGCGGCGCCGGGCAGGACGACAGCCAGGCCGCCTCAGAGCAGCCGATCGGCATCTATCTGGACGGGGTGCCCTACACCAAGGCGCCCGGCGCGGTGTTCGACATCATCGAGTTCGAACGCGTCGAGGTGCTGCGCGGACCGCAGGGCACGCTCTACGGGCGCAACTCCACCGGCGGCGCAATCAAGTATGAGACGGTGCGCCCCTCGCTCGACGAGGCGCGGGTGGTCGCCGACGTCACCGCCGGCACCGCAGACCGCATCGATGCGCGCGCGTCCTTCTCAGGACCGCTCAGCGAGACGTTCGCGGCGAAGCTCGACGTGATCTCGCGCAATCGCGACGGATACATTCAGGACGCCTTCGCGTCCGACCCGCTGAACGACCGGCCGACCGACTACAACGCGGTCGACCGCCAGACCGTGCGCCTGGCCGGTCTTTGGGACCCGCAAAGCCCGCTCACCGTCTACATGACCGCCGATCTGACGCTGGACGACAGCGGGCCTCAGTCGGGCACGCCGGCCATCAGCGGTGCGCCGTCGGCCAGCCTCGATTCCAGCGGAAACATAAATCAGGCCCGCCCGCTCTACGGCCCGCGCCTGGCCGCGCCCACGCTGCGCACCCCGCAGACCTTCGACGGCTTCGGCGCTATGGCGAACGCCACCTGGGACGGCGATTTCGCGACTTACACCGCGATCCTCGGCTATCGCGGCTTCGATCTGGCCCAGGGCCTCGACACCGACGGCGCGGACAGCGGGCAGAGCCTGGTCGATCAAAACGGCGTCGCCTTCACGCGCTCGGCGGGCTTCGACTATGTGCGCGACTGGAGAAACCGCACCGCCACGCTGGAGCTTCAGGCCGCCTCCAACGGGGACGGCCCGCTCAGCTGGGTCGCGGGCGTGTTCTTGATGAACGAGAACAACGAGAGCGAGGACCTGTTCGGCCGGTTCTCCGGCTCGGCCGCGTTCAAGTTCGGCAACCAGTTTTATCTGGACCAGACCACGCGCTCGGCCGCGGTGTACGCGGAGGCGACCTATTCGTTCACCGACCGCGTCGAGTTCAGCCTCGGCGGGCGCTACACCTACGACGAGAAGGAGCTGGACCGCGAGCTTGAGAGCGTGCCCGGCCTGTTCTCGCTGGGCGGCCCCTACGACATATCGGTGGAGGACAGCTGGTCGGAGTTCACGCCCCGCGCCATCCTCGATATCGACCTCGCCGAGGACGTCTCGGTGTTCTTCAGCTACGCGCGCGGCTTCCAGGCCGGGGCGTATCAGAGCTTCCCGTTCAGCGAGGGCTCCGCGCGCGTGCCGTTCGATCCGACCGTCGTGGACAATTACGAGGCCGGGCTGCGCTCGCAGTTCTTCAACGGCCGCCTGACCGCGAACCTGACTTATTTCTACTCCGACTACACCGACCTGCCCTCCACTGTGCTGGCCACGGCGGGCACCTTCCAGGTGCTCACGAACGATGTGCGCCTGCAGGGGCTTGAGGTGGAGCTGACCGCGCGGCCGACCGACGCGCTGACGCTGTATGTCTCAGCCGGCTTCACCGACGACGAGTTCGTGCGCTCCGTCGTGGCTCCGTCGGAGGTTCCGGGAACGACCGAGAACCGTCTGAAGTATGTCGCCGACGTCACCGCGAGAGCCGGGGCGGATTACCGCATCGACTTCGCTGACGGGTCTGACCTGACCCTGACCGCGAACCTCACCCATAATGGGGACTACTTCATGTCGACGGTGAACACGCCCTTCGCCTTTCAGGAGGCCTACACCACGCTCGGCGCGGAGGCGACCTATGCCCTTCGCGATGATCGGTGGTCGGTCAGCCTGGGCGGCCGCAACCTGACCGACGAGCTCTACCAGCGCCGCGCCTCGGCCGGCGGGGGCGGCGTGATCTTCTTCGCGCCGCCGCAGACCTGGTATCTCCGGCTTCGCTACGAACGCTAGACTGGAGCCTATGACATGGCGGCTTGGATACTTCGAACGATGACCGCTGGGATCGCAGCGTCGATGGCGCTCGGCGTCGCGGGCGCGCAAACCGACGCGCCGGACCCCATGGTCCCGGTCTCCAGCGTCGAGGACGCCACGATCTCCCCGATGCGCGCGCTCACCCTCATGAGCGGGGATCTCGACGCGACCCGGCGCTTCCTGCAAGGCGCGATGGATATGAGCGCCGAACTCGTCACGCTGTCCGGCGCCGACGCCGAGGCCCAGCGCGCGCGCTGGGGCGTGCCGGGCGAGGGCGATCTGGAGATGGCGCTGTTCCGCCACCCGGCCGCGCCCGGCGCGGCGATCGTGCGCGCGGTGCAGGGCGACCCGGACACGGCCGTCATGCGCCCGGGCTATGACAGCCGGCCAGTCGGGCCGCTCGGCTTCGGCTTCGCCGGCGAGGATCTCGCCCGGCGCTTCGAGATCGCGCAGGCGCTTGGATTCGAGTCCACCGCAGGCGTCATGTACATGGACTTTCCGCGCGCGGACGGCACGACCTACGAGGTGAGCGAGATCCACTTCAAGGCGCCGGACGACATCCTGGTGCTGGCGGTCAATCGCGGACCCATGCAGCCGGTGGGGCCGATCGATCCGGCGCTCGGCGTGGGCGGGGTCGCCTACGCCAGCGTGCTGGTGGACGATCTGGCCGCGCACACGCGCTTTTACGCCGATGTTCTCGGCCTTGAGCAGCGCCGCGACATCAGCTTCCGCGCCTCGGGCCCGAACGGCGGCATGGTGGGGCTGCGCCGCGGCGAGGAGGTCGCCTTCCAGCAATGGTTCAGCCCCGGCGCGCGCACCGGCTATCTCGTCGTCATGGCGCTGCTTGAGGGGCCCAAAAGCCCCACCGAGCTCGGCTTTGAGCAGCGCGGCGTCGCGATGTGGAGCTTTGAGGCTGACGACCTGGACGCCCTGTTGCGACGCTACGCCGAGTTCGCCGGGGAAGCCGCGCCGGAGACGGTCGAAGCGATGTCGCCCGGTCTTGGTCTTGTGCGCGCGGCGGTGATCGAAACGCCCGACGGTCTTCCGGTTGAAGTCTACGAACCGGTCGCGCCGTGATCATCGCCCGCATCGCCCGTGCTGCGATCGTCTGCAGTGCGGGCGTAACCGCCGCCTGCGCCGCCGCCCCTGATCCCCTGGGGGCCGGCGCGGCGGCGGCGCCGTGCGATCCGGTCATCATGGTGATCGCAGGCGAGACGCTCGATGCCGAACGCATGGCGGCCTACTCCGCCGCGCTGGAGCGAAGCGGGCTCTACCCCGCGCTCGGCGGCTATTATCTCAACGCCCCGCGCCCGGTGGCTGTGTTCGAGGGCGATCCGCCCGAGGACTACGTGAGCTTGATGGTGCGCTTCCCCTCGCTTGAGGCCGCGCGCGCCTTCTGGGCCGACCCGGTCTATCAGTCGGAGGTGAAACCGCTGCGCCTGTCTCCGCCGGCGGGCGACTACACCGTGACGGTTTATCGCGAGATCGACGCGCCGGACTACATGACCGGCCGGCTCGCGGCCGGCGGCTATGCGCGGTGCGGCCCGGACGAGTGACTCACCGCTCCGTCTCCTCAGCGCCGAGATCCTCCCAGCGCGTCCGCTTCAGCTGCTCGTAATCGCGCGCCAGCGCCTCGCGCGGCGCGTCGAGGCCGGCCGCCTCCATGCGATCCGACCAGGTCGAGAGCGTTAAACGCACGGTTTCGATCGCCCAGAGCGGAGGCTGGCTCGCCGCCCACCGCTCCACGTTGTCGGCGTTGAGCATCACCATGGCGATCGCGCCGAGCGCCAGGACCCGGCCCGACCAGATCCGGTTGCGCGCCGCGCGCACCTCGTCCTCGGGCTCTGTGTAGAGGCGGTCGCGTTCGGGATCGGGGCGCATGGGCGGGCTCCGGGCTTAGAACTGGAAGTAGATGAAGGGCGCGACGCCGGCCGGGCGCATCGCCTCGACCGCCAGAAAGGCGGCGACGAGCAGCGCGGCGGCCGCGGGGCTCGGCAGTTGAGCCAAGCCCCGCGCGGCGGCCTCGATGCCGCGCCGCGGCAGGGCGTGAAGGGCGAGCCCCAGCGCGACAAGCCCGGCGAGGAAGGGCGTTGCGGCCTCGAGCGGCTGATCGAGGCGGGCGAAGCCGGAAAGATACTCAGCCGCCAGCGCGAAGTCGGGGCTGCGAAACAGGATCCAGCCGAGGCACACCACGTGGAACACCACGATGAGGCTGATCAGGCTGCGCGCGGACCTGGCCAGGCCGAGCGCGCGCTCGATCGCCAGCGCCGCGCCATGGAGCGCGCCCCAGGCCACGAAGGTCCACGCCGCGCCGTGCCACAGCCCGCCGAGCAGCATGGTCACAAAGAGGTTGCGATAGGTCGCGACCGTCCCGCCCCTGGAGCCGCCGAGCGGGATGTAGAGATAGTCGCGCAGCCAGGTCGACAGCGAGATGTGCCAGCGCCGCCAGAAATCCTGGAAGGAGCGCGCGCGGTAGGGCTGGTCGAAATTGCGCTGGAAGCGATAGCCCAAAAGCGCCGCGCACCCGATCGCGATGTCGGAATAGGCCGAGAAGTCGCAATAGATCTGCACGGCGTAGCCGTAGACCGCAAGCGCGAGATCGCCCGCGCCGTAGGCGCGCGGATCGAAAAACACCGGATCGACCAGCCCCTCGGCGAGCTCCGCGGCGATCACCGTCTTCTTCAACAGCCCCCACACGATGAGCAAAAGCCCGAGCGCGGCGGCCTCGCGCGACAGGCGCGGGGTACGGCGCAGCTGGGGAAGGAAGTCCGCCGCGCGCACGATCGGGCCGGCCACGAGCTGGGGGAAGAAGGAGATGTAGAGCATCGCGTCCACGAGCCCGACATCGCCCGAAGCATGACCGCGCTTGACGTCGACCACGTAGGAGATGCCCTGGAAGGTGTAGAACGAGATGCCCACCGGCAGGACGATCTGCAGGAACAGCATGTCCCGCTCGATCCCGAGATCGACCAGCAGCGCGCCCAGGCTCTCCAGGAAAAAGCCGTAATATTTGAACGTCGCCAGAACGGCGAGATTGATCACGACGCCGAGGATCATCCAGGCGGTGCGGCCCGCGTCCCCCGGCGTTAAGTGGATCAGCCGCCCCACCAGCCAGTTCAGGAGCGAGGAGGCCAGAAGGAGCGCGCAGAAGCGCCAGTCCCACCAGCCGTAGAACACATAGCTCGCGGCCAGGAGGAAGAGCTTGCGCCGCCCGTTTTCGCGCTCCAGCCCCCAGGCGATGGTGAACACCGTCAGGAAGAAGAGCGCGAAGACGAAGGTGGGAAACAGCATCAGCGCCGTCGCCCGTCTGCGAACGGATCGAGCGCCTCGATCTCGCCGGGCTCGGCCGGCCGGCACAGCCAGTCGGCCTCGTCGAAGCGCGCCGCGATGACCGCCTCGTCCAGCCGGCGCGCCCCGTCGAAGGCCGGCGTCGTCTGCAGGAAGGCCGCGACGCGCCGGCGGCGTTCGCGCCGCTGCATGGCCTCGTCCAGATCGGCTTCGATTGCGCCTGCGACCGGCGCGGCGAGGCGCTGATACCCCCGCAGCGTGAAGTGCACCCCGTCATCGGCGCGCATCAGTCGCGCCCGGCCCGAGGCGTCGCTCAAGTAGGCCGCATAGCTCCCGTCCGGCGCGGAGGTGATCGCGCGCGTCGCGATGAAGGCCGCGCCCAGCGCTTCGGCCTCCTCGCGGTGGAGCCGGTTCAAAAAGACCGTGTTGGCGTCGTAACGCTCAGACCGCATGCGCGGCAGGCCGACCCAGTAGACCAGCGCGCCATGGTCCTGAAGCGTACGCACGATCTCGCGCACGCGGGCGCGATAGACCCGCTCCCAGCCTTCCGTGCGGAAGGGGTGGACCCGGCCTTGATGGACAAGGCCCTGAATATCGTTGGCGCCGAACATCACCACCGCGACGGCGATGTCGCGGGTGGCCAGCTGCGCGCGCGTGGCCTCGCCCACATGGACGTAGCGCCAGTTGGAGACGCCGGTGGAGACCTGGCTCAGCTGATCCACCTCGGCCACGCGCGGATCGCTGCGGAAGGCCCGGTAGAGCCCGGTCCACAGACCGTCGGCGAGGCTGTCTCCGAACACTCCGACCGTGACGGGCTCAGGGTTGTCGGCGCGCGCCTGAGCGCTCGCGGCGGCGCCGGCGCCCATGAGGAGCAAAAGCGCGGCGACTGACGCGCGCGCGAGCCTGGCGGCTGATCTCATCCCCCTCGCGCCCCCCAAGCGCAGCAAGCCGGATACAAGCCGCACAAGCCGGCCTGAAAACCCGTCACGGATTGAACCTTAACGAAGCCTTGCGCTCAAGCCGCATGGCCTCGCCGGACACGGGAAGTCCGCAGGCGAAGCGCCCCGGTGAAGGGAAAGCGCTTGAAGGCGAAAACAACTTGTGCGGGCATTGCGGGTCGATAGAGATCGGAGGTCGAGCATGATCCACGCCCTCTTCGCCTCGCTTCTTCTGGCGGCCGCAGGCGCGGGCGCGCCGGCCGAGCCGCAGCCGGCCTCGGCGCTCTTTCAGGCGCGGCTCAGCGACGATCAGATCCGCGACCGGATCATCGCCAGCTCGATCGCGGCGTATTCGGGCTCCTGCCCCTGCCCCTACAACACAGACCGGGCGGGCCGGCGTTGCGGCGCGCGCAGCGCCTATAGCCGGCCGGGCGGCGCCTCGCCGAAATGCTATCGCAGCGACATCTCCGACGCCGAGGTCGCGCGCTGGCGCGCCCGCTTCGGCGAGTGAGCCCTCAAGCGAAGCCGGCGCCGGCGTCCTGGGGCGCGCAGCGGATGAGGCGGCTGTCCGCGAGCGCGGCCTGGCGATGGGGCACGGCCTCTGACTGGTAGACCGGGTCGGTGACCATCTCCAGGAAGGCCGAAGCGGTGGGATAGCGCGCGATGAAGGCCAGGTCCCAGAGCTCGTCCTGCGGTCCGATCAGCATCACCTGAGGCGCGCCGCGCCAGATGATCTCGCCGCCCACGCGCTGGAAGATCGGCGCGGACCGGCGGCCATAGGCCTTGTAAGCCTCAAGCCCGCTCTCCGCCCGGCCCTCGGCGTAGGCGGCCCTGTCGCGCAGCTTGATCAGGTTGAGCATCTCGACCGGTTGGTCGCGGTCGAGCGCCTTGAAGGCCTCGAACGCGGCGCGTTCGGGATCGATATGCGCGGTCATGGGGCGGGCTCCCAAGGGTTGATCAAGCGGACCGGTAGCATCTGAAAATCTCGTGTGTTTCGCGTCGCGAGCGTTAAGCCGCGTCTTATTGCGGTGGCGGCGATCTGAGCGTCGATTGCAGGCGCCTTCGTGCCTGACAACCGGCTTCGGGCCATGAGATCGCCCCATATCGAGGCGGTTTCTCCGTCGAAGGCGAGCACGCTGCCGGCGAAGCGGTCTTCGATTGTCTGCAGCCAGCGTTCTAAGTCGGCGCGCCGCCCGCCGTGCGGCAAGCTCAAGACGCCCTGCGTCAGTTCACCGAGCGTCATGGCGCTGATGAAGGCCGACGACGGGGCGAGATCTGCGAGAAACCGTCGGACCTCGGGAGCGGGAACGCTGCGCGCAAGCTCCGATACGACGTTGGTATCGAGAAGAACGCCGGTCACAGATCAACAGGGCGGCCCTCGCCGGGGTCGCGCGTAATGTCGAGGTCTGCGCCGCGGGGCGTTCGCTCAAGCAAAAAGCGCTCGAACGTTAAAGGCTCGCCTCGCAGCGACTCGTAGTCCCGCTCGGCCATCACAACGACGGCGTCGTCGCGGCGTGAAATTCGCTGCGGACCTTCGGTCAGGGCGCGACGAACGACCTCGCTCAAGCGGTTTTTTGCGTCAGCCAGTTTCCAGCTCATCCAAATAATCTAGCCGATCTAGCCTAAAACTCAAGGCCTCGTGCGCCGCGCCTGCGGCGCCGGTTTCGTGAAGTCGACGGCGTGGCGCACATGGCCGTCGCGCGCGACTTTCAGCCGGTCGGCCTGCTCGATCTGGATGCGGATCGCGGCGAAGCCCGCGCGGGCGCGCGCACCGTCCTCGCCGGGATCGTAGTCCTCATCGCCTTCAAGCGGCGCGCCCGGCTGCGGCCCGGCGTAGTCCGGCCAGCTGGACTTCGGGGCGCGATCCCAGGCCTCGTCGGCGGTCTCGTCGTCCACATGCACGCGCGCCGAGCCCGCCACACGCAGCTGGGTCATGTGGGACTTGTCGAAGAAGAGAAGTTCGCAGGCCGGGTCGGCGCGCAGGGCGGCGACCTTGGGCGAGCGCTTGTGGGTGTGAAGCTCGATGATCCGGGCCTCGCGGTCGAAATGGCGCACGACGAGGATGCGCGCCTCAGCACCGCCGTCGCGTCCGGCCGTGGCGAGCACCGGCCAGCGCAGGGCGGAGCGCTTGTCGTTGGCCGCACGCGTCAGCGCGTCGAGCACGGCGCGGGCGGGATCTTCGGGCGGCTCGGCCATGGCGGGGCCTCCTTACGGGTCGATCTCCAGGCCGGCATAGTCGAACAAACGGCCCGAACGCTCCGCAGGCAGGCCGTCGAGCACCTCAAGGAGCTTGCCGGCCGAATACTCCGGCGAGAACAGCTTGCCGTCGGGCACGTTGGCCTGAAACGGCTCGGACAGGCCGGTGTCCACCGTGCCGGGGTGCAGCCCGACGCACAGCGCCTCGGGGCGCTTGCGCGCCAGCTCGATGGCGCTCGTGCGGATCAGCTGGTTCAGCGCGGCCTTCGAGGCGCGATAGGCGTGCCAGCCGCCCAGCCGGTTGTCCGAGATCGAACCCACGCGCGCGGACAGCGCGGCGTAGATGCAGCGCGTCTTCGCAGGAAAGCGCGACAGGGCGTGCTTGGCGATCAGCGCCGGGCCGACCGCGTTGACCGCATAGGCGTGGTGCAGCGCCTCGGCGCTCAAGTGCCGCCAGGTCTTTTCAGGCCCGATTCGCTCGTCATGGAGCACGCCGGTCGCGGCGATGGCGAGATGAACCGGGCCGTCTTCGAAGGCGTGCTCGATCGCCGCCTCGATCGAGGCTTCGTCGGCGAGGTCGAAGCTCACCCCTTCAGCACCCGCCACGCCTGCGCCTGAGCGCGAGGCGGCGAACACGCCCGCGCAGCGCGGATCGGCGTCGAGCGCGCGGATGAAGGCGCGCCCGAGCCCGCCGGTCGCGCCGAACACGATCGCGCGATAGCCCTCGCGCAGGGATGTCATGGACTGCGTCATCGCGACAGCGAGCTAGCGCCAGGGCGGCGCGGGTCAATCAGCCCTGCAGCTCAGGCGGGGCCGGGTCGCAGAAGCTCGCCACGTCGAACAGGCGCTCATCGATCACGATGTCCTCAGGGCGCAGCGGCCGGGACAGCTCCAGCCCTTCCAGCGAGCGCGCGCGCGACAGCGCCACATAGGCCTGGCCGTGCGCGAAGAGCGGCCGGGAGACGTCGATGAAGACCCGGTCCAGCGTCAGGCCCTGGGCCTTGTGGATCGTGGTCGCCCAGGCCAGGCGCAGCGGCAGCTGGGTGAACCCGCCGGTCGCCTCCTTCTTCAGCGCGTTGGTGTCCGCGTCCACGCCGTAGCGGATTCGCTCCCACTTCTGCGGCTCGACCGTGTGGGTCTCGCCGGTGGCGTCCAGCCTGACGTCCGCGCGCCCGCCGGCGGCGTCCTCGACCACGCCGAGCGAGCCGTTGACCCAGCGCCCGGCCGGGTCGTTGCGGATCAGCATGACCCGCGCCCCGCGTTTCAACAGCAGCGGCTCGTCGGTGGGAAACAGCTTTGAATCGAACTCGCCCTCCACCTTGGCGGTGAAGGCGTGGGTGTCGCCGGACAGCTCGGCCAGGCGCTTGGCGTTGATGGAGTTGGCCACCGCGTTGGTGCCGCTCAACACCACGTGGGTGGCGCTGGCCTCGAACCCGTTGCGCCCGCTGACGCAGTCTTCAAGAAGGCGCATGTGTTCAGAGCGCAGGCTCGCCTCGCGCACCGCGTTCAACAGGTCGATGAACTCCGGATCGCTCTGGCGGTGGATCTCCGACAGCTCGGCCATCACGAAGCCGGCCTCTCGAAAGGCCGGCGCGTGGAAGAAGAACGGCCCGCCGAAATGCTCCTCCAGAAAGCCCGCCTCCTCGCCGCGCACCACGGGGGGCAGCTGGGCGAGGTCGCCGACCACGATCACCTGGACGCCTCCGAATGGCGCATCAATGCCGCGATTGAGCCGCAGTGCGTAGTCCACGCCCTGCATCAGGTCCGCGCGCACCATGGAGATCTCGTCGATCACCAGGGTGGCGAGCGCGCGGACCGCGCGCGCCCCGCGCAGGCGTCTGACGTCGGCGGGCGTGATCAGGCGCGGGGGCAGGCGGAAAAAGCTGTGCAGGGTCTGCCCGCCGGCCTGCATGGCGGCGACGCCGGTGGGCGCCAGAACGGCCGCGTTGGGCAGCTGATCGAGCAGCGCGCGCGTGACGGTGGTCTTGCCCGTGCCCGCCGGTCCGGTGAGAAAGAGATTGGCGCGCGCGGAGCGGGCGTACTCGACCACCGCGGCCTGGGCGGGCGAAAGCGCCGCGCGCGGCGAGGCCATTTGCGAGATAGAGGGCAAGCGGGCGGTCCTGGAGTGAACGGCTGGGCCGTTCGAGCATGGACGCGTTCCCGTTCGCTTGGAACCCGCAAGGCGCCCGGCGCTCGCCTAGTCCTCGATCTCGGTCGCCACGCAGGCCGAACCGTCGAAGCGGAAGTCTTTCACGATCCCGGCGGGCGAGATGACGAAGCGCGTCTCGCACTCCTCCCACCACTCGCGCGGGGGCTCGTAGACGGTGTCTTCGTACTCCACGATGCGCGTGCGCTCGTAGCCGTCCTCGTCGATATAGGTGACACGTTCCTCGCGCGGGACAGTGCGGTAATAACCCTCGCGGACGTTGCGCTCCTCGACGAAGTAGGTCCAGACCTCCGAGCCGTCCGACAGCGTGTCGACCGCGATCGGCTTGCCCCAGTCGAGGATGAGCGCGTCCGACGTCGCGCCCATGTAGAGCGCGGTGCGCTGTCGATACCCTTCAGCGGTTTCGCACGCGCTCAGCACCATTGCGCCGAGCATTCCGGCCGCGACCGCGCGGATGATGGTTGACCGTCGAGACATGCGCGCCTCCCCTGATCTCACCTGCCTGACCAGTCTATGCTAACCGCATGAACCGAACTTGAAACGCCTTTTACGAGCAAAGCCCGCCCGATGCGCGAAACCGCCGCCTCGCCCGCCCGCCAGACCGACGTGGAGCGGCATGCACGCCACATCCTGTTGAAGGAGATCGGCGGGCCGGGGCAGGCGCGCCTCGGCGCGGCGCGCGCGCTCATCGTCGGCGCGGGCGGGCTCGGCGCGCCGGCCGCGCTCTACCTCGCCGCCGCCGGGATCGGCGCGATCCGCATCGCCGATCCTGACCGGGTGAGCCTCGACAATCTCCAGCGCCAGATCCTGTTTCGCTCCGCCGACGTGGGCCGGGCCAAGACCGAGGCCGCGAAGGAGACGCTCACCGCGCTCGACCCGGCGGTGGAGATCGACGCGCGCGCCGTCGCCGCCGCGCCGGACACGCTGCCGGGCCTCGTTAAGGGCTGCGATCTGGTGCTGGACGGGTGCGACGACTTCGAAACGCGCTTCGCGGTGAACGCAGCCTGTATCGCGGCCGGGGTCCCTCTGATCTCCGGCGCGGTCGGGCGCTGGGACGCTCAGATCGGCGTGTTCGCCCCCCATCTCGGCGAGGCTGCGCCCTGCTATCGCTGCCTGGTGCCGCAGACGCCGCCGGACGCGGAGCGCTGCGCTGAAGTGGGCATCGTCGGCGCGCTGACGGGCGTGGCCGGCTCGGTCATGGCGCTGGAGGCGATCAAGCTCGCCGCCGGCGCGGGCGAGCCGCTCCTCGGCCGGCTGATGGTGTTCGACGGACTGTCCGGCGCGGCGCGCGTCGTCGCCGTGGCGCGCGATCCTTCCTGCGCGGACTGCGCCGACGTCGCGCGTCCGACCGGTCGCTGAGGACAGCTCGAACCCGCGACGGAGGCGCTGGTCTACTTGCGCGTCTTCGCGGCGGACTGGGTCTCGGCGATGTAGAGAAAGCCGGCGAAGGCGGCCGCGATGACGAGGCCCACGGCGAAGCCCGCCACGACGCTGTTCAGCGCCATCGCGAACAGCGCCCCGAGCATCAGCCCCGACCCGACGGGCAGGACCGCCACGCGGACCGCGAGGGTCTTCGGCGTCGCGCGTTTCGCCATGCGCGCGAGATTACTCGGTTTTTCCGGTGATGTCGCGATACAGCGTCCACGTCATGCGCTCGGAGGTGATAAAGCCCCAGTTCCAGTCCGCCTCGAACGCGCTCAGCGGCTCGGCGGCCTGCACGGCCTGCAGGTCGGCGCCCTCGTCGACCAGCGCGGCGACCGCGGCCTTGGCCTCGGTGAGCATGGCGATGGAGGCTTCCAGATCGGTTTTGGTGGAGAGCGGACCGTGCCCGGCGATGATCGTGGTCTCCGGCCCGGCCGCATCGACGATGGACCGCATGCCGGCGATGAAGCCGTCCACCGTGCCGCCATTGTCCAGATCGATGAACGGGAACAGCCCGGAGAACAACAGGTCGCCGGCGTGGATCACGTCCGCCTCGGGCCAGTGCACCCAGATGTCGGTGTTGGTGTGCGCATCCGGCTCGTGGTGCAGGCGCGCGGTGAGCCCGTTCATGGGGATCTCGTTACCGTCCGTCACCGCGATGGTCGGCAGATAGCCGCCCGAGAGCGGCTCCGGCGTGGACCCTGTGAGCTGGGAGGTCGCCGGGTCCATCAGCGCCGGGCGCACGCGCGGGTGCGCCATGATCTGCGCGCCGAGTTCGGCGAAATAGGCGTTGCCGCGCACATGGTCGCCGTGGAGATGGGTGTTCAGCACCAGATCCACAGCCCGGTCGCCGGAGACTTCGCGCTGGGCGGTGTCGAGCGCGGGCGCGGCGGAGTCGAACTGGGTGTCGATCATGAACACCCCGTCCGGGCCCACGCTGATCCCGACATTGCCGGCCATACCGGTGGAGAGCTGGTAGAGCCCGTTTCCAAGATCGGTGGTCTGCACCTCAGGCCCGTCCTGGGCGAGCGATGCGGCGCTGAGCGCCAGAGCCTGGACTGCGGCGAGGCCTGAGGCGGCGGCGAGCGTGCGGATCATGAGCGGTCTCCCGGTTGCCGTTCGGCGCGGAAGATCGGGCGCGGCGGGCGCGATGTCCAGCGATGCGACCGGCTTAACCGGCGATTCACTCTGGGGCGGCGAGACTGGCCGCCATGCTTCGATCCGGTCTCACAGCCCTTTGCCTTGCGCTCGCCGGCGCCGCGCCGGCGCTGGCTGAGACCTGCGACACCCATTCAGGCTTGCCCGTTCCAAGGTTCGTCTCGCTGAAGTTCGCCGAAGTGAACGGGCGCGCCGGTCCCTCGCTCGGCCACCCGGTGCGCTGGGTCTATACGCGCCAGGGCCTGCCCGTCCAGGTCGTCGCGGAGACCGCGGACTGGCGCCAGGTCCGCGATCCCGAAGGCGAGACGGTGTGGATGCACCGGCGCACCCTGTCCGGTCGGCGCGCCGTGCGCGCGCTGGAGGAGACCGCGCTGCGCGCGCGGCCCGAAGCCGACGCCGTGCAGGAGGCGACCGCAGAGCCGGGCGCGGTGCTCTGGCTGGAGCGGTGCCGGCTCGGCTGGTGCCGGGTGGAGGCGGACGATCTGCGCGGCTGGGCCGAGGCCGAGGCGCTTTGGGGCGTCTACGCCCACGAGACCGGGCGCGCGCCCGGCGAGGCCGAAGCCGGGTGCGATCACGAGCGCGCCGAGATCGCCTCCGCCGCGCCGGCCTCCGGCGAGGGCTTGCGCTAAACGCCTACGGCTGCGACATCCCCCTTCAACCCGGGCGCGCGGCGCGACATAGTGCGCAGCCCAGTTCCAATGCGCGTCGGCCCTCGCGCCGGCGCGCATTCACACACCAGGGCCGCGCGATCGCGCCCCCGGACGCCAAGCCGAGGAAGGGCGCGCCATGGCCGAGGCCGCACGCAACGAAAACGCCTACGATCACGACGCGCTGATCGCTTGCGGGCACGGCGAGCTGTTCGGGCCGGGCAACGCCCAGCTGCCGCTTCCGCCCATGTTGATGGTCGACCGGATCAGCCATATCTCCGTGGATGGGGGCGAACACGGCAAAGGCGCGGTCATCGCGGAGCTGGACGTGCGTCCCGATCACTGGTTTTTCGGTTGCCACTTCGAAGGCGACCCGGTGATGCCGGGCTGTCTGGGCCTGGACGCCATGTGGCAGCTGGTCGGCTTTTTCCTGGGCTGGTCCGGCGCGCCCGGAAAGGGCCGCGCGCTCGGCGTGGGCGAAGTGAAATTCTCCGGCCAGGTCACGCCCGACATCAAGCAGGTGCGCTATTGCATCGACTTAAAGCGCGTGATCATGCGCAAGCTCGTGCTCGGCATCGCCGACGGCCGCGTGGAGGCCGACGGCCAGACCATCTACATCGCGCGCGACCTGCGCGTCGGCCTGTTCAAGCCTGAAGACATGTCCAAAGCGGAAGGAGCGTCATGAGGCGCGTCGTCGTCACCGGCATCGGCATCGTTTCCTCCATCGGCGAGAACGCCGACGCGGTCTCGCAGAGCCTGCGCGCGGGCCGCTCCGGCGTGGTCGCCGCGCCGGAATACGCCGAGCTCGGTTTCAAGTGTCAGGTCCATGCGCGGCCGCCGGTCGCGGCGAAGGACCATGTGGACAAGCGCGCCTATCGCTTCATGGGCGAGGGCTCGGGCTGGTGCTACATGGCGATGGAACAGGCCATCGCCGACGCCAGGCTCGAAGCGGACGAGGTGAGCCACGAGCGCACCGGCCTGATCGTCGGCACCGGCGGTCCCTCGACCGAGGCGATCGTGTCCTCCGCGGACGTGACCCGGGAGAAAGGCCCGCGCCGGGTCGGACCCTTCGCGGTGCCCAAGGCGATGTGCTCGACGGCTTCGGCCACCCTCGCCACCCCGTTCAAGATCAAGGGGCTGAACTATTCGATCAGCTCGGCCTGCACGACCTCTCTGCACTGCATCGGCGCGGGCGCGGAGCAGATCGCCTGGGGCAAGCAGGACGTGATCTTCGCCGGCGGCGGGGAGGAGCTCGCCTGGTCGCTGTCCAACCTGTTCGACGCCATGGGCGCGATGAGTTCGACCTACAACGACACGCCCGAGACCGCGAGCCGGCCCTTCTGCCGCACGCGCGACGGCTTCGTGATCGCGGGCGGGGGCGGCATCGTCGTGCTTGAAGAGTATGAGCGCGCCAAGGCGCGCGGCGCGACGCTCTACGGCGAGATCCTGGGCTACGGCGCGACGTCGGACGGCTATGACATGGTCGCCCCGTCCGGCGAGGGGGCGGCGCGCTCCATGCAGCTCGCGCTGGAGCCGCTCAAGGGCCGCAAGATCGACTACATCAACCCCCACGCCACCGCGACGCCGGTCGGGGACATCGCCGAGGCCAAGGCGATCCGCGACGTGTTCGGCGAGGACATGCCGCTCGTCTCCGGCACCAAGGCCATGACCGGCCACTGCCTCGGCGGAGCAGGCGTTCAGGAGGCGATCTACGGGCTGTTGATGATGCGCGACGGCTTCGTGGCGCCCTCGATCAATATCGAGGAAATCGACCCCGAACTCGCCTTCCTGCCGATCGTCACAAAGACCAAGGAGCAGGCCGTGGACACGGTCCTGTCGAACTCCTTCGGGTTCGGCGGCACGAACGGCACGCTGGTGATGGGCAAGCCGGACTAAGCCGCGAGCCGGACTAGACCCCCGCCGGACCCGCCTCCATCAGGAAGCGCTCAAGCGAGGCGCGCCCATCTTCCGGAATGGGTGCGGCGGCCGCGCCGTCGGTGTTGACCAGCACGGTCTCGCACGTCCCCACGCAGGCCCCGTTCTGAAACAGGGCGAGCGCGATCGTGTAGCTCGACCGCCCCATGCGCTCGATCCCCGCGCCCACCTCGATATCGCCGGGGTAATGGGCTTCGGCGAGATAGGCGATGTGCACGTCGGCGATCAGAAGCCGCATGCCGTGCTCTTTTCTCATGCCGTGCGGAAAGGCGCGCCGGTTCAACGCCGCGCGGCCCTCCTCGTAGAACGAGCCGATCGCGACATTGTTGATGTGGCCGAGCGTATCAAGATCGCGAAACCGCGTCGGCACGGCGATGCGCACCGGATAGGCCTCCAGGCTCAGGCGGGCGGGATCAGGCTTCATGGGCGGGGCTCAAAGCGCGTGGAAAGACGCCGCCTTATGGCGCGCAGGCCGCGCCCTGTCATCCCGGGCGCGCCGGAAAGCCGCGATATCAGGGTCGGCGCTTTTCCGCGCCGAGGTCCCGGATCGCGGCTTCGCCGCGTCCGGGAATTCAGAACGCGTCTCATGAATTCCCGGGCGGAGCGGAGCGAAGACCCCGGGACCTCGGCGCGGTCGCCCACCACCCTGTCATCCCGGGCGCGTCAGCGACCCGGGACCCGCCGGGACCACTTGGGGCGCCCCCTAAGCGCCTGCAGCAGGTCCCGGCGCTCCACTGCGTTCCGGCCGGGATGACAGCATGGCGCATTTCCGGCCGGGCCCCTCGCCTTCGCGAAGGGGAGAGAGTTGCGACACCAACGCTTGCCCATCCCGCCCCCGCCCGCTACCTCGCTCGCCATGGCCGAGCGGAAGTCGAAAAAGCGCGCCACGCCGGGGCTGAACCGCGAGCAGGCCGAGGAGCTTTATGCGCGCCTGGCCGAGGCGCTGCCCGAGCCCAAGACCGAGCTGGAATACCACTCGCCCTATACGCTCGTGGTCGCCGTCGCACTGTCGGCGCAGGCCACGGATGTCGGCGTGAACAAGGCCACCCGCCGGCTCTTCGCCGAGGCCGACACGCCTGAAGCCATGCTGGAACTCGGCGAAACGGGCGTGCGCGAGCACATCAAGACGATCGGGCTGTTCCGCAACAAGGCGAAGAACGTGATCGCTCTGTCGAAGATGATCCTTGAGGATTTCGACGGCGCGGTGCCGGATACGCGCGAGGATCTGGTCAAGCTGCCCGGCGTCGGGCGCAAGACAGCCAACGTGGTGCTGAACGAGGCGTTCGGTCAGGCCACCATCGCAGTGGACACCCACATCTTCCGCGTCTCAAACCGCACCAAGCTCGCCCCCGGCGAGACGCCGGACGCGGTCGAGGCGCGGCTGGAAAAGATCACGCCGGAGGCCTACCGAAAGGGCGCCCATCACTGGCTTATCCTGCACGGGCGCTATGTGTGCAAGGCGCGAAAGCCTGAATGCTGGCGCTGCGCCGTCGCGGACATCTGCAAATACAAGGACAAGACGCCTGCGCCCAAGGCGGTGAAGGACGCGCGTAAGTCCGGCTGAGGGCTCAGGCCGCGTCCTTCAGCGTGTCCCTGGCCTTGGACGGCTTCACGTCGAACACCTTTCCGGCGAGATTGAGCGCCTCCTCGCATAGCGCCTCGCGGCGTCTGCATACCGCCTTGCGCGCCTCCTTCGCGGCGTCGCCGGACCGGTCTTCGAGCAGGCCCGCGATCCGGTCGATATCGTGCAGATCACCCAGCAGCTTGGTCAGCCGCTTGATCTTGGATTTTTTCCGCTTCACGCCGCCGGGCCAGACGCGCTTCAGAGACACCACGTCATAGCGCCAGTCCTTGGCGCGCTTTCGAAGCTCGTGCATCGCCTCGCGGTCGGGATCGTCCTCGGCGTCCTCAAGCCGCTTGCATGCGCGCTTCCAGTTGCGCGCAAGGCCCTTGGCCATCGCCTTGTCGGGCGCGTCGATCTCGATGCGCGCGGTGCGCGCCTCCATGCGATCCAGCCAGGCGCGCGCCTCATCGGCCGCGGCCTCGCGGTCATGGCCGCGCGCCTCGTCCAGAGCCTCGTGCGCCATGGCGCGCAGCTCGGCCGCGGCGTCGGCGTCCCTGGTGCGCAAGGCTTCGGCGTGGGCGATCTCGATCAGGCTGTCGGCGTCGCGCGCGGGGCCCAGCGCATGGGAGGCCTGGCGGCCGGCGTCGTTGATCGCCTTGGAGCACGCCTTGTCGCCCTTGCGGATCAAGCGCGCATCGGCGCGCGCCTTCTTGATCGCCTTGCGCGCCTCGTGCACGCCGTCGATGGGGTGATTGGGGATCGCATCTAGCGCGGCGCGCGCATTGGCGATCTCGGCACGGATGATCGTGTCGATGCGGTCGAAATCGAGCGAGGCGTCGAGCTTTTCGGTCATGGACGAACAACGCGCCGAACGCGCCGAGGTTCGCTTTAGCGCAGCGGGTCGACCACGCCGCCGACCGAGGCGTTGACGCGGAACCAGCCGGCGATGGCGATGCGCGGAGCGAAGGCGGGGCGTACCTCGTGGGGGATGGTCTCCGACATCATCAGGGCGAGCGCGCCGGGTTCAGGCGCGATCTCCGCGGCCGGGGCGACGCCGTCCAGAGCGGCGAGATCCGCGCGTCCGTCCGGGCCGATCGGACAGGTCTCCCACACCGCGAGGCGCCCGCCGTCCGCCTCGTCCCAGCGCTCATTGAGGTAGGCCACGAGAGAGATCACCCGGGAGCGTCCGGCCTGCGCGCCGAGCGCGGCGGCCGGGCCGGCCTCCCCGCCGGGCGCGGGCCGGGCGAAGGCGTCGAGGTGGCGCTTGTAGAAACCGCCTTCCGGATAGACCGCGAAATGGGCCTCGAACTCGAACAGGCCGGCGAACAGCGCACGATTGATCGCCACGCGCAGCGCCTCGCAGCCTTCAAGAAAGCGCGCCTGCGCCGGCGTCGCGCCGTCGAGCCAGGCGATGCGCGCCCGGCGCACGGCGTCCTCGCGATGCTCGGCGCGCGCCCGGCCGATGCGTCCCGCGCGGGTGGCGCCGGCCGCGTCCCGGGCCAGCGCGTCGGCGCGCAGCGCGGCGACCAGTTCGGGCTCCAGCGCCTTCGGGGCGTAGACCCAGCCGCGCTCGGCGAGGCCTGCGATCAGGTCGGCTTCCAGATTCGGCCCGAAAAACGGGGCCGGCGCGTGCGCGGGTCGAGCGGTCATCTCTGCTGCGGACAAGAGGGCGCGGTTGCGCGCAGTTAAGCGACAGGCGCCCACACGGCAAGCGCCCTGTTGCTTTTGACGCGCTCAGGCGCATGCTTGCCGCGCCGCAGCAAACCGGAAGACCGATCCATGAGCGACGCCTTCAAGGCCCTCCTCGTTGAAAACGTGCATCCCGACGCCGACCAGACCCTGCAGGGCTCAGGGCTGGTGGAGATCGAGCGCCGGCCGGGCTCGCCCGATCGCGCGGACCTCCTAAAGCGCATTCCCGACGCTCATGTGCTCGGCATTCGTTCGCGCACCCAGGCCGACGCCGAGCTGATCGCGGCGGCGGAGAACCTGCTCGCCATCGGCTGCTTCTGCATCGGCACCAACCAGGTCGACCTGGAGGCCGCCGCGCGGCGCGGCGTGCCGGTGTTCAACGCGCCCTTTGGCAATACGCGCTCGGTTGCGGAGCTGACCATCGCCTCGGTCATCATGCTGATGCGGCGCATCCCGGAGAAGATGTTCGCGATCGACCGCGGCGACTGGCTGAAGACAGCCGAAGGCGCCTATGAGGTGCGCAAGAAGAAGCTGGGCATCGTCGGCTACGGCAATATCGGCGCTCAGCTCTCCGTGATCGCCTCAGCGCTGGGCATGCACGTTTACTATTTCGACGTCGAGATGAAGCTCGCGCACGGCAATGCGCGCGAATGCGACTCGCTGGAGATGCTGCTTCGAGAGTGCGACGCGGTGACCCTGCACGTGCCCTCCACCGAGCGCACGCGTGGCATGATCGGGCGCAAGGAAATCGCGCTCATGAAAAAGGGCGCGGTTCTGATCAACCAGGCGCGCGGCGATCTCGTCGACGTCGACGCGCTGGCGGACGCTTTGCAGTCCGGCCATCTCGCCGGCGCCGCAGTGGACGTGTTTCCCAAGGAGCCGAAGTCGAAGGACGAGCGCTTCGAAAGCCCGCTCATGGGCTGCCCGAACGTGCTTTTGACGCCGCATATCGGCGGGTCCACCGCCGAGGCCCAGGCCGCGATCGGCCAAGATGCGGCGGTGAAGATCGCGCGCTACCTGTTCGAGGGCGGCACGATGCACGCGGTGAACTTTCCCCAGGTGGAGCCGGGCCCGATCCGGCCCGGGCGCACGCGCCTGGCCGCCCCGCACCGCAACCAGCCGGGCTATCTGCGCCGGCTCAACGACGCCGCCGAGCGCGCCGGCGCGAACGTGGCGAGCCAGTATCTTCAGACCGAGGGCGAGTTTGGCTACGCCATCGCAGATCTTGAGGGCTCGATCCCGGCGGATTTTCTGGACACGGTGCTGGCGCTCGACGGCACGATCCGCGCGCGCCTCATCCCGGGCCCCGACGCCTAAACGGTCGGGTCGGTCCGGCGCCTGGGCGCGCCCCAGACATGCTCGCGCGCCTCCAACGGGCCGCCGGGCATGACGGGGCGTTCGGGAAACCCGCCAAGGCACAGCGTGCGGTCATAAAGCGTGATCGCGGCGGCGACCGACAGGTTGACGCAGAACTTCGCGGGGATCTTCACCACGTGGGCGCAGCGCTCCAGCATGGCGGGGCTCAGATCGCCGCGCTCGCGTCCAAGCACGTAGGCGGCCGCGCGAGGATGGCGAAAGCTCGGCAGCTCCACCGCCTCATCGGTCAGCTCCACGCCGACGAGCGCGCAGCCCTTGGGCAGCACCATCTCGTCGATTCCGCCCCAGTCGTACCAGGGCAGATTGTTCGCCGTGCGCGCGGTGTCGGCGCGGAAAACCTCACGCGCCTTCGCGGCGGCGTCGACAGTGAAGATGAAGCTCGCGCCGAAGGCGTACGCGGTGCGCATGACCGCGCCGAGATTCATCGCCTTGGACACGCCTTCAACGCCGATTGCGAAATAACCCTTCATGGCGCGCTTCTAGCCGCGTTCGCGGCGCGCACTCAACTGAAGGCTTGAAACGAACGCGCCCCCGCCCGCCTTGGGGGAGGGATGCGGCCGGGGGCGCTTGTATCGCGCTCCGTTCAAGGTCCGGGGGAGGACGTCTGGGGCGCGATCGTCGACGCGGCGGGCGGGGGACGGCCCGCGGCGTCTATCCTGTTGAACGCAAGGCGCGCCTTGCGTCCGTCGGTTCAGTGCACGCTCACCGGTTCGGCGCCGTGCTGGCGCGCGCTGGCGAAGGCGGCGTCGCGGTCGGAGAACACGCCGACCTGACGGCCATGCTCGTCATGAATGGCGTAGAGCGTATCCTCAGGGTCTATCCGGACGCCCTGCGCCTGGATTTCGCTTTTCGAAATCTGCTCAAGCAGTTCAGCCCCGGCGATCGAGCGCACATAAACGAGCGGTGTCGACCTGCCCTGGTCCTCAAGCGGATTTTGCTGGTGCTGTTCCATTTCCAGATCCCACGCCTTTTGCGGCGTCTTCGGCTTGCACTGGAAATGGGGGCCGCGCGCCGACGCTTCAAGGGCCAAGCGCCGCGCGGCGCCGTCACGACGCGTAAAGCGCGTGGGACGCCGCATGGTCGGCGGCGAACCGACCCTCGGTGAACCCTTAAGGCGCGTCGTGGGCCGGCGGAACCAGACGGCTTCGTCACACGGCTCACAGATGATTTTTGAGCCGTGAGGCGAGCTGAAGGTGTCGGCATATCGGCCGCCGCTCCTCAAGCGCGGGCTAATTTTCGCGAATGAAGCGGCGATACGCGTCGGAATCCGTCAACGGGACGCCGGATGGCGAAACGGGTTCGCCCTCAAGGAAGAAACGGTAGGGCCGTGTCATCGACCGTTCGAGCGCGCCGCTGGCGATCGCGGCGAGCGCGAATTTCAGGCTCGGCCAATCACTCTGTCGCTTCTGACGCTGCTCATGGGTTTCGCGGGCGGTGGCATCGTCTGGATCGCCGTCGAGAGGGCGATACGGACCCCGTGAGATGATCTCGCCGGTGTCCAAGCCTTCATCAACGAGCATGGTCGTCGTGCGCGCACCGCCCCGTCGGTCCTCAAGACTGCGGCGCAGCCCGCTGATCCCGGTGTAAAGACGAGCGCCGCGCTGATCCATGATCGAGAGATCGGCGGGGTGCTGGTTGATGAGCCGGCTGTCGAAGCGCGCCAGCAGGCGGCCGGTCACCAATCGACGGTAAGCGAGCACGCCGAAGTCAAGCGGGGCGCCGAGCTGGCGCTCGAACGCTTCGATATTGTTAAGCATCCGGTCGTGAAACGCTTCGCGTCGCGCCTCTGGGGCCTCACCGTCCGGGCGTTCGCGGCAGACGTCATCGAAGTCGAGGGCGAGCTTGGGTATCCCGATGTCCTGGGCGAGGCCGGCCGATGCGGTTCCGGTCCGATCCGTGACCAGAAGATTGACCTGAATGAGCGACGGCGCCTCCGCTGACAGCTCCACCGCGGCCTTGAAGTTTCCTGGGCCGCCGCTGGAGAACACCACCGTGCGCATCGGGCGCCGGCCCGCCGCCGCGAATAGCCGGACCCGGGCTGGGGATGCGCTCACGCGGCGCGCTCAAGATAACCGCCGAGTGCGGCGGGGGGGGCGATCCGCCGCCGCCGCGCTCATGGCGTAGCCGACGAGGCCGAGCGCGGCGTCCAGCGCCTCGGCTTCACCCCATCGCTGCGCGAATTGCTCCACTCGGGTCCAGTCCGGCCCCTGCGCCCGCCGCACGCAGAGTTCGCAAACGAGACGCAGCTTGTTGTCTCCGGCCGCCAAGCCGTCGATCAGCCGCTTCGCCGAGATGACGAAATTCGCCTCAGCGACGAGATAGCGGCGCTCCGGTACGCGTGCGTCGTGCAGAACGCGTTCAGCGGTCATGCGTTCGCTGTAGTCCATAACCGGCTCCACGCTCACGAACGCCTTCACGCCCCCATTGTCGCGGAACATCGGGGTGAGCATGTCCGGCATGACCTCAAGGACATCGTCGGCGACGTCCAACGGCCTGACGAAAGAGTAGCTGAACCGCTTCCCGAAATACTGATCGCGTTCCACGGCCGCGGCGTATTCAGGGGTCACCTCGACCGGCTCTTTCGTCACTTCATTAAGCGCAAGCTGAGCCATGCCGAGCGAGCGCAACACGTCTTCGACCGCAGTCATGCTTTGCGCGGTGACCAAGAGATCGATATCGCCGCGCCTGGAGAAAGCTTCGCCGCGAAACGCGTTGGCGCCGGCCTCCATCCCCTGGACCACGGCCCAGTCGAATTCGGCGCCGCTTAGCGCCGAGGCCAGCTCCGCTTCAGCGAGGCGTTGTTCGCGCCACAGAGCGTCGTAGAGCCGCTGAGCGGGGGCGCTCGGGTCGTAGGGCAGATAAATCGCGCTGTCGAAGTTCTCAATGAGCAAGAATTGGAGATCATCCAGCTCCAACCCGACACCGTCGATGTCTGGCGCCTCTTGACCAGAAAAATGAGCGACGCTCGCCCGGCAGGCGAGACGAACAAGCTCCAGACGCCGTTCGACCGAGAGATGTGGCATGCTCGATAGGTCTCCCAAGACCGGACAGCTTAGCGTCCGTTCCGGTCGCGTTGGGCGCGCTGGCGGGCGCGGCGCGCGTACTCGCCCGCGGATCCGGAGTTGCGCCGCTCGTAAAGCTCTCCATGCCGGCGCCAATCGTCCTCGTCGAAGGCCTCCAGGCCTGGAACGATCGTCTGTTCGCAGCGCTCGACCGCGTTCTGCACGGCATAGGGCATCGGAACGATCTGGAACATCGGCCGCCGCCGACGGAAATTCACCGGAATGTCGGTCTTTTGGAACTGCAAAACAGTAATCACCGGGCCGGGCCACCAATCGCTCTCTATGACCGCATTGAGGACGCGATACGCTGACGGGCCAGGCCGGTTGATCGGCGCGCAGCTCCACAGTGTCCAACCCGGGTTGGTGCGCGCCGCCCAGCCGGACCAGACCTGAATCGCCCCCTGCTCCGGAAAGATCTCCAGAAACGCCGTCGCATCCAGCTGGTTGGCCTCCGGTGCGACGGACTGGAACCGCTCCACGAAGCCCGGCAGATAGACCCGCTCACAGACCACCCAATGCGGGTCGCCGTTCGGGCGCCAATAGAATTCCGATCCCGTCCAGACCAGCGAGAAGTCGATCGGGGGGTAGACGAACCAGCCTAGCGACGATGCGGCGAGGAATGGGCTGCAGAACCGACGCGCGCGCAGTGAAACCGCGCCGCTCAACTCCGCGTCGGCCGGACGCGGCTCGACGGCGTCGTCTGCAAAACGAAGGAACCGGATCGCAAGCTCAGGGAGCTCGTGAGCGCCCGCCGACGAGAACTCGTCTGCCGACATTCGCCGAACTCCCCGAGCCGGCGCGTTAGACGTCGGCGCTGGCGCCGGCGGTGTGGCGCAGCCCGACCTGGCCGCGCAGACCATGCTCGGACGTCGCCTGACCATTCGTGCCGACGCCTCCGGCCACGCGCCGGAAGTCGCACGCCTCAAGGACCTTGAGCGACGGCACCTTGCTGCGCGTCTTTTGCTTCTTGAACAACATTACTCGCCTCCTTTTCTGCGAGAGATGAACGGTCCGGTCGAACTGGACCCAAGTCTCGACACTAATGTTACGCGAGTATCGGGATTTGATACAACTTAACGCATTGACTTGTGTCAAGACCTGCAGTTCGATGACGGCCCGGACCGCCTGTCGCCGCGGTCAAGTGCGAAACGGAGTCTGCAACCGGAATGTTCGGCGAAATTCCTCCAATTAAGGAAACGAGCACGCCGGCCTCCACCTTGAACCAGTACTGGCAGAACTTCGTACGACCAGTGACGTAGCCGAACGGAACAGCCGCCGCGCGGGCCTCGGTCCACGCCTCCAGCGCCGCGCTATGCGAAAGCGCCCCCCTGACGCCCGGCTCCGAGGCGATCTCAAGCATGTGGTCTACATCCCGAGCGGCCTGAGCTGGGGACAGGCCGGCCTCAACGAGCCGGACCACGAGGTCCGCGCGTGGCGAGGGCGGCCGGCGGTCGGCTAAGCGACGCGCCATTTCGACACCGCGGCGATGAGATCTCGCGCGTCCAGGCGATCAGCGAGGACATGGGCGCTGAGCTTGGAGCCCGGCAAGTAGGGCACGCCGACGACCACGAAACCCGCGTCAGCCGCCGCGCGGCAGCCGCTTTCGGAGTCCTCGAACGCGACGCAGGCCGAGGGATCGGCGCCGAGCCGGCGCGCCGCCTCGATATAGATGTCCGGGTGCGGCTTGGGGCGCTCGACCTCCTCGTTGGAAATGAGGAACTCGAAGCGGCGCTTAAAGCCACCGCGCGCGATCGCGGCCCGGAGCAGACGGGTCGGCGAATTGCTCGCGACGCAGACGGGAATAGCCTCGGGGATGCGCTTGAGCACGGCGTGAGCGCCCGTCATCGGGTCGCTTCGCGCCTCCAGGGCGCGCTCCACCGCCGCCAGGAGTTCAGTCGCAAGTTGACGCGGCGACGCGGTGTCCTTCAGGAGCGTTTGAAGCGCGGCGGCCGCATCCGGGACGGATTTTCCGATCAGCGCGCGCTTCTCCTCCACGCCGAACGACAAGCCGCGCCGGGCGAACAGTTCGGTCTCCGCCACCGTCCAGCACGCCTCGGTGTCCATGAGCAAGCCGTCGCAATCGAACACCACGGCCGCCGGGGTCAAGGAAAGCGTGTCGAACGGCGATGAAAGCATTCGACACGTCATCCTGAGGGCGGGTTGAACCGGTGCGGGCGGACGGTGCGCTCTATGCGCGACTTATTTTTGCAGCTACCATCGCTAGTTGCGCCGGTCAAGCCGCCGTGGCGCGGCGTCACAGCACTGTGCGACGGCCCCGAACCCGCAAGGGTCCGCAAGGGCGACCGCCCGCCCGCAGCGTGAGCAAGGACCGACCGAGCGGACGCGCGGAAGAACTGGAAACACCGCCCCGCCTTCGCCTTCCGGCTTCGGCGAGACACCCTTAGCTCGAATGATTGATGTCGGCTCGCCTGGCCGAAGCGTGCGTGAGCTGAGCGAAGGATGGTGGAGCTGGATGAAGCAAGTTCGAACCCGCCAGGGTTCGCAAGGGCGCCCGCCCGCCCGCAGCTTCAGCGAGGACCGACCGAGCGGACGCGAGGGAGGACTTGGGAAATGGTGGAGCCAGGCGGAATCGAACCGCCGACCTCTTGAATGCCATTCAAGCGCTCTCCCAACTGAGCTATGGCCCCGTTCCGATCCGGCGCAAGGGCCGGCGGATGTCGCGTTCCGGGCCGGTCACGGCGGCGTTGGGACGCCGCCCCGGGCCTGAGCGAGCGCGGAACTTAGTCAGGCCGCGCACCGCGATCAAGTGTTTTGCGCGCGCCGCGCGCAGCCCTCTCCAGGGCCGGATCAGCTGGTCTCGTCGTCGTCGTCGACGGCGATGTCGGCGTCGAAATCATCATCGTCATCTTCGAGCAGGTCGTCGCTCGAGCTGGACTCGTCATCATCGTCGTCGGAAAAGCCCTCGGGCAGGTCGTCGCTGTCGTCGTCATCATCGTCGTCGTCGGTGCTGGCGACTTTGAGCGGCGGCTCGTCGATCTTGGCTTCATCGTCGCCGGTGTCGTCGTCGGTGTCGTCGTCGGACTCGTCCTCGGCCGGGGCGGCGTCGGCCTCGTCTTCGTCGTCCTCAGGCTTTTCCTTGGGCGCCGGCTTGGGCTTGGCGGCCTTTCTCGGGGGCGGCGCGGCCTTGGCCTCCTCGAAGACGGAGACCGGATACTCCTTGCCCGTGAACGGCGACACGACCGGGTCCTTGTTCAGATCGTAGAATTTCTTGCCCGTTTCGGGGCAAACGCGTTTCGTTCCAAGGTCAGGTTTCGCCACAGCTGTCTTCCTTCGAGGCGGGGCCGCAAAATCGGCGCGCGAGTTGCCACGTTCTCCCGGTCCTGTCAAAACCCTTTCCCGCCTCCGCCGCAAGCCCCCGGACGCGCCGTCACCGGATCGCCATGAGCCAGCCTAACGCCACCGTCGAATCCGGCGCGCGCGCCGCGCGCCCTGCGCGAGGCCTGTCAGGGCGGATCGCCGCAGCGCCGGACAAGTCGATCTCGCATCGCGCACTGATCTTTGCCGCGTTGGCCGAGGGCGAAAGCCGGGTGAAAAACCTGTTGGAAAGCGCCGACGTCGCCGCCACGGCGAACGCGGTCGCGGCGCTCGGGGCCGAGGTGAGGCGCGCCGGGCCGGGCGAGTGGACGATCGTGAGCGAGGGCCGCTGGTCGAGCCCGGCCGGCCCGCTTGATCTGGGCAATTCAGGAACCGGCGCGCGGCTTCTGATGGGCGCGGCGGCGCGCTTTGATCTGAGCGCGCGCTTCACCGGGGATGACAGCCTGTCGCGCCGGCCCATGGCGCGCGTGCTCGACCCGCTGGTCGAGATGGGCGCGCGGGCCGAGCCGGCCGAGGGCGGGCGCTTGCCTGTGACGCTTCACGGGCGCGCGCCGCTCACGCCGATCCGCTACACTCCGCCTGTGGCGTCGGCTCAGGTGAAGAGCGCCATCCTTCTGGCCGGGCTCGGGGCTGACGGCGAGACGAAGATCGTCGAGCCCAGCGCCACGCGCGATCACACTGAAAAGATGGCCCCCTTGTTTGGCGCAAGCCTGAGCGTGTCGCGTGAGGGCGCGAGCCTGATCGCGACTGTGAACGGACCGGCGCGGCTTCACGCCGCCGATATCGCGGTGCCGGGCGATCCCTCCTCGGCCGCCTTCGCGATCGTCGCCGCCCTCGTCACGCCGGCCAGCGCGGTCACCGTGCGCGGCGTGATGACGAACCCGGCCCGGTTCGGGCTCTACGAGACGCTGGCGGAGATGGGCGCGGACCTCACCTTCACCCCCGCCGGCGAGCGCTGCGGCGAGGCGCTGGTCGACATCACCGCGCGCTCCAGCGCGCTGACGGGCGTCGACGTCGCTCCGGAGCGCGCGCCCTCCATGATCGACGAATATCCGATCCTGTCGGTCGCGGCCGCCTTCGCCAGCGGGCGCACGCACATGCGCGGGCTGGAGGAGCTGCGCGCGAAGGAGAGCGACCGGCTCGCCGCGTCCGCCGCCATGCTGCAGGCGGCCGGGGTCGGCGCGACCCTGGAAGCCGACGGGCTGATCGTGGACGGCGCCGGACCGGACGGCGTCGCCGGCGGCGGACGGGTGGAGACGCTGCACGATCACCGCCTGGCGATGTCAGGGCTCGTGCTGGGGCTCGGTGCGCGCGGGGGGATGGCGGTGGACGACGTCGCCATGATCGCGACGAGTTATCCCGGTTTCATGGCCGATATGGCGAGCCTCGGCGCGGCTCTCGAGCCTGTCTGAGCGGCGCGAGCAGCCCTGTCCGGACTCGCCCGCGCGCTTGCCCGCTTGGCGTCTTTGGTGTAAGGCCGCGCCCGCGCCGAAGACCGGCGCATGCGTGGAACCCGGCGCGACGAGACCCGCGCCGCCCGGTCCTCAACGGGTCGCGGCGGACGAGACGGCGTTTCGAAGCGCTTTCGTTATTGGAGCAGTTCCGGCCGTTCGCGGACGCGGACGGATGAACAAGACGGCGCGACCCGAGCGGCAAGACCGCCGGATACAACCGGCCGGCCGGAATTCGACTTTCCCTGGAGCATCCCGAACACATGACCGACGCCTCCCAGACGGCCCCGAGCCGCGACGACTTCGCCGACATGCTCGAAGCGAGCCTGGCCAGCAACGACCTGGCCGAAGGCTCCGTGGTCAAAGGCCGCGTGACTGCGGTGGAGAACGACCTTGTCGTGATCGACGTGGGCCTGAAGACCGAGGGCCGCGTGCCCATGCGCGAGTTCACCGGCCCCGGCGCTGAAGCGCCCAAACCCGGCGAGGATGTCGAGGTCTATCTGGAGCGCATCGAGAACGCGCTCGGCGAAGCGGTCCTCTCGCGCGACAAGGCGCGCCGCGAAGAGGCCTGGGATCGCCTCGAGGAGACCTTCGAGAAGAAAGAGCCCGTCACCGGCGCGATCGTGGGCCGCGTGAAGGGCGGCTTCACCGTGGATCTCGGCGGCGCCTCGGCCTTCCTGCCGGGCTCCCAGGTCGATATCCGCCCGGTGCGCGACGTCGGCCCGCTGATGAACAAGGAACAGC
>CAZKBB010000015.1:41220-49912 GCA_964550935.1 uncultured Caulobacterales bacterium | reverse complement strand
GGTCGAGCGCGCCCTTGTTGATGCGGAACAGGAACTGGGTCTTGTTGGTGTAGTTGACCGCCGCGGCGGCCCATTCGGGCACGTCGTTCGGGTCGTACTTGAACTCCGAGGCGAAGATGGCCGCGAAGCGGTCCCCGATCGCGGTCGCCTCGATCATCTCCTTCAGCCCTGAGGAGATGATGTAGTGCTCCACCGCCACGCCTTGCCTCGCGCCGTGCGCGTTCATGCGTTCAAACCAGTCCTCCACGCCGGGAAACAGCGCGATGTCGCGGCCGTGGCGGGCGATGTCGTCGCGGCGGAAGCGCACGCTCTCGCGCCGGGCCGCCTTCACCATCTCGTGCATGTAGACGAGGATGTTGTCCGCCCCGAGCCGGGCCGCCTCGCCGTTCACGCGCGACCAGAACGCCTCCTTCGCCTCGCCGATCTCCGGGATGAAGGAATGCTCCTGCATCGAGCCGGGAGACAGCGTGCCGTCGAAGTCGTAGGCGATGGCGATGGCGGGCATGCGCGTCATGGACGCCAGTTCTAACGCGGGCCGGCGCCCGGCGTGAACGGTTTTGCGCGTCAGCCCCCGAAGCGCGCGGTCATGGCCGCAGCGATCTCGTCGGTGACAGCCTTCGCGTCGGCGTCGTGTTGAGCATGGGCGTGGAGCGCGGCGCATTTGGGAAACGCCTTCAACGCGCCCTCGCGCTTGAACACGCCCTCGGCCCAGTTGACGAACCAGAACAGCGGGATCAACGCGCAATCAGCCGTAGACGGACGATCGCCCAGCGCCCAGGGGGCGTCCGCGTCCAGATAATGCTCCAGATAGCTCAGCGCCGCGTTCATGGTGGAGAAGCCGGCCTCGACCTTCTTTTCGTCGCGCGCGGTCGGGTCGGCCTGGCCGAAGAGCGGGCCGAGGCCCGGCGCCACGTACAGATCGGCGAGCCTTGCGATCAGGCGGGCCTTCGCGCGGCGCTCCGGCTCCTCAGGGCGAAGCGGGCGCTCGGGGTAGGCCTCGTCGAGATACTCCACGATCAGCTCGCTCTCGGGCAGGACGAAGCCGGTATCCAGCTCCAGAGAGGGCACCTTGCCGGTCGGGTTGAGCTGGAGATAGGTCTGCGACTTCAACCCGCCCGGGGGATCGGCGAGCGTCACCGCCTCGCTCAGCCCCTTCCAGCGTAGCGCCAGGCGCACCCGTGCGGCGTAGGGCGAAAGATCGGCGTTGTAGAGCTTGGGCATGTCGCCTCTCCGTATACTGAAATTATCGGCTCAATCGTCCGGGAAGACCGGCTTGCGCTTGTCCAGAAAGGCCCGGTAACCCTCCTGAAAGTCCGCGCCCTGGAAGGCGTCCAGAAACATCGCGCGCGTGGCGTCGTCATCCTCGGTCTGGCCGGCGATGATGCGCGCCATGATCGCCTTGGTCACCCGCGCCGACCGGCCGGAGGCCGCGCCGACAAGGTCGGCGTAGGCCGCGGCCTCGGCCTCCAGCGCGTCCGGCTCGACCAGACGGTCGATCAGTCGAAGGCGCAGCGCCTCCTCGGCCTCGATCAGCCGGCCGGTGAACAGGATGTCCTTGGCCGCGCTGATGCCGACCGCGTCGACCAGCCGGCGCGTGTCGTTGAGCGTGTAGACGAGGCCCAGCTTGCCCGGCGTGATGCCGAACCTGGAGCCCTCGGCGGCGAAGCGCAGATCGCACGCCAGCGCGATGCCGCACCCCCCGCCGACGCAGGCCCCGCGGATCGCCGCGAGCGTGGGCTTTGGAAACGTGGCCAGCCCGTCGAGCGCGGCTGCGATGGCGCGCGAATAGGCTGCCGCGCGCTCGGGGGTGGCGTACACCGTCTCGAACTCGGAGATGTCTGCGCCGGCCGCGAACGCGCCGCCTTCCCCGCGCACCACCAGAAGGCGGACCTTCGCATCGGCTTCGGCCTCGGCGAGCAGGCCGGGGATCGCCGCCCACATCGCCTCGGTGACGGCGTTGCGCTTGGCCGGCCGGTTCAGCACCAGATGGGCGGCCGCGCCGTTGCGTTCGAGGTAAAGGTCGTCGGCCGGGGCCGCTGCGGGCTCGCTCATGGCCGCGCTCCTGACATCGGTGTGAATCGGCGTGCGGCCGGGTCTGGCCGCGCGTAGCAAATGATATATCTTTTCGCCGCGCAAGGGCGGCGCGCGCGGCGTTTCTCCGCCCACGGACCATGACACGCACAAGCCGAGGAGGGGAGGCCCATGCGCCTGATCCGCTGGAGAATGCCCGTGCTCGCCCGCCATGCCGGCGAATGGGCGGGAACCTATTCGTATGTCGGCGTCGATGGTGAACCCATCGACGAGCACAAGTCCCATCTGACTTGCCGCTTTCCGGAAGAGGGGGAGTGGGACTACCACCAGACCAACAAATATGTCTGGGCCGACGGCAAGGAGGAGGAGCACGTCTTCCCCGCCAAATACGCCGAGGGCCGCATCTGGTGGGACACCGAGCGGATCGAGGGCTGCGCGTGGGAAATCGATTCGCGCTCGATCTGCCTGACCTGGGTGCGCAAGGACCTGCCGGGGGAATATCTCTACGAGATGATCCAGCTGAGCGCCGACGGAAACAAGCGCGGCCGCACCTGGCACTGGTTCCGCGACGACGAGATGTACATGCGCACCCTGATCAAGGAACACCGGGTGAGGTAGGCGGCTAGATCACGCCGCGTTTCGCCAGGCCCTCGATCACCTGGGCCTGGCGGTCGCGGTAGAAGCTCTTGTCGGGCTGGGCGACGCGGCCGTCCTGGATGAGCGTGCCGGACGGATGCACGTCGTGGCGGGCGTATTCGCGCGCATAAAGCTGGGCGGGCTGGCGGGCGAGGAGATTGCCCATGGCGGTCTTGCGCCGCAGCCGGCGCACCAACGCCAGATCCACCTCGCCATAGGCGCACATGGACGGGCCCGTCGCGGCCTCTGCGATGATGAGCCCGCGCGGATCGACGATCTTCGAGCCCCGGTCGGCGCTCGATTGCGGGATCGGCGTGCCGGTCATGCCCCCGGTGTTGGCCGAGACCACATAGGCGAGATTGTCGATCGCGCGGGCCTGCTTGGCGATGTTCTTCGGCGTCGCCTGCGGGCTCGAGACCTCGGAGGAGGAATGCACGAACACCTCCGCGCCCTTCAGCGCGTGCAGGCGTGCGATCTCTGGATAGAGGATCTCTTCCGACGCGATCGCGGCGAGCCGGCCGACGGCCGTGTCGGCGACCGGAAACAGCGCATCCTCGCCATAGGCGTCGAGATAAGGATCGATCACGTCCCACGGGCTCGGCGCGTACATGGAGATCAGGCGGCGATAGCGCAGCACTTGCGCGCCGGACGGATCGATCACGATGCAGGCCTGGAAGTAAAGGTCTGGGAAGTGCGGATCGGTCTCATAGCCGTTCCAGGCCAGATGGACGCCGAAATCCTGCGCGATTCCGGCCATGGCCTCGAACTCAGGCCCGTCGGCGTCGAGCGCGGCCTTGGCCTTCCAGGCTTCAGCGCTCTCGCCCATGGGAAAGCCGGTCAGTGCATACTCAGGCAGCACCACGAGCTTCACGTCGGGGCCGATGAAGGCGATGGAGCCGGCGATCTCGCGCCTGATGCGCGCGATGGAGGCGGCCATGGCGGCGCGCGCGTCCTCGGGGGACTCGTGCGCGTTCACCGCCTCGCACAGCGTCTGCAGGGCGAGCGCAGTGTAGGCGGGGGCGGTGTCGGGCGCGGATGCGCCGCGGTCTGCATTCATGTCGGATTTGTCCTTTCCGCGCTGGCCTTTGAAGCGAAACACGCTAAACATCAGATCGCACGCCTTGGGAGGAGCCGCCGGACATGGCCGAGCACGCGGCCGGCGCGCCGGGCCTGCGACTTTCGCCGGATCTGATCGACGAAAGCCAGCCCACGCCGCTTTATCACCAGATTTTCCTCGTCCTGCGCGATCGGATTCGCGCAGGCGAGTTCGCCACGGGCTCCATCCTGCCGGGCGAGCAGGAGCTCGCGCGCCTGTTCGACGTCTCGCGCATCACGGTCAAGCGCGCGATGAACGAGCTGGCCGCCCACGGCCTCGTCACGCGCCATCGCGGGCGCGGCACGCTGGTCACCCACAACGCCGGCGTGCCGGTCGTGCAGGGCCGGTTCGACACGCTGTTCGGCGCGCTCAAGCGCATGGGTCTGGAGACCGAGGTCAGCCTTCTCGATCTCGCCGACATCCCCGCCGAGGAGGAACTCGCCGGCGCGATGGCGATCGATCCCGGCGACATGGTGCAGCGCTCGGTGCGCCTGCGCAGGCTTGAGGACGACACCTTCTCCTACCTCGTCAGCCACGTGCCGCTGGACATCGCCAAGCGCTACACGCGCGCCGATCTGGAGACCCGGCCCATGCTGGAGCTGTTGCGTCGCGCCGGCGCGGAGGCGGTGGAGGCCGACCAGACCATCACCGCGGCTGCGGCCGAACCGCACATCGCCGGCGCGCTCAAGATCGCGCCGGGCTCGCCGCTGTTGAAGATCGTGCGCATCATGCGCGACGGGAACGGCCGGGCGATCCAACACATCACCGCCTTCTACCGGCCCGAGCGCTTCCGCTATCACATGCGCATGGTGCGCCGGGATTCGCGCCCGGACTCCGACTGGAGCGACGCCGAACTGGCCTGACATGGCGCGATCCCCTCTGGATTTTCGGCCCGATCAAAAGATATACATCTATATCATTTGACGGAAAGCGACGCGCGCGCACATGGCCGAACTTCACCTGCTTCTGCATCTCTTCGTGCTGGTCTACTGGCTCGGCGGGGACCTGGGCGCCTTCTACGCCTCCTCGATCGTCACCGACCCGTCGAAATCGCCGGCCGCGCGCCTGACCGCGGCGAAGATCGTCGCCGACGTGGACATGGCCCCGCGCATGGCGCTGATCTTCGCGCTGCCCACGGGGCTGGCGCTGGCGATCTCGAAGGGCTGGCTCGGCTGGCCGGATTGGCTGATCCCGGCCGGGTACGCCGCCGGGCTCGCCTGGGCGGGCCTGGCCTGGGCGATCCATCTCAAGCGGGGACCGCAGGGCGTCTTGAAGCCCATCGATCTCGCCGTGCGCCTCGCGCTGGCGGGCGGCTTGATCGTCGCGGCCGGGGCGCAGGTCGCCGGCGCGTTTGCTATGCCGGGCTTCATCGCGGTCAAGTGGGCGCTTCTGGCGCTGGCGGTTTTGTCAGGGCTCATGATCCGGGTCATGCTCACGCCGTTCGGGCCGGCCATCGGCGCGCTTGCGGCCGGGACGGCCGGGGAGGGCGAAGACGCCGCGATCGCAGCGAGCCTGGGGCGTGCGAAAATCTTCGTTCTGGTGATCTGGGGCTGCGTCGTCGCCGCTTCGGTCCTTGGCGTCTACACGCCCAGCTTCTGACAGGAGACAGTCATGGCCGACGCCCTTCTAAACGACACAGGCGCCTCAGCGCAGGCCCTCGCCGCAAGGCTCGCCGGCCTTGTCGGCGAGGCCCACGTGGAGGCGCGCGAGGCCGAGCGCCGGGTCTTCTCCCAAGACGTCTTCTCCAAGGGCGGGCTCGTCGATCTCATCGTTTCGCCCGGCAGCGAGGGGGAAGCCGCGGGGTGTCTGAAGGCCTGCGCCGAGGCCGGCGCGCCGGTCTATCCGCGCGGCGGGGGCATGTCCTACACCAGCGCTTACTTGAGCGAGCAGGACGGCGGGGTCGCCTTCGACACCGCGCGCTTGAACCGCGTGCTCGAGGTCAACGCCGAGGACATGTATGTACGCGTGGAGGCCGGGTGCACCTGGGCCGATCTGCACGCCGCCTTGAAGCCGACCGGGCTTCGCACCCCGTTCTGGGGACCGCTCTCGGGCCTCTCCTCGACGATCGGCGGCGGGGTGTCGCAGAACAACGCCTTCTTCGGCGCCGGCACTCATGGCCCCACCGCCGAAAGCGTCCTGTCGGTGAGCGTGGCGCTGCCCGACGGTTCGATCCTGCGCACCGGAACGGCCGGCGCCGAGGGCGCGGCGCCCTTCTTCCGCCACTACGGCCCGGACCTCACGGGCCTGTTCTGCGGCGACGCCGGCGCGCTGGGCGTGAAGACCGAGGTCACGCTGAGGCTAATCCCCGCCCCGGCGCACGAGCGCTGGGCGAGCTTCTCCTTCGACGATCGCGACGCCATGGCCGAGGCGATGAGCGCTCTGGCGCGCTCAGGCCGGTTCTGCGAGGTGTTCGGCTTCGATCCCGGCCTGACGACCGTGCGCATGAAGCGCGCCTCGATCATGGCGGACGCGAAGACGCTCGCCAAGGTGGTCACCGGTCAGCGCGGCCTGATGAAGGGTCTGAAGGAGGGCGCGAAGATGGCGCTCGCCGGGCGCAATTTCCTTGGCGAGGCGGACTTCAACCTGCATGTCGTCGCCGAAGACGCCGCCGAGGCCGGCGCCGAGGACGCGATCCGCGAAGCCCGCGCCATCGCCGAGCGCCATGGCGGGCGCGAGGTGGAGGCGACGATCCCGAAGGTGATCCGCGCCAACCCGTTCACCCCGCTCAACAACATGATCGGGCCGCAGGCCGAGCGCTGGGTGCCGGTTCACGGCGTCGTTCCGGTCTCCAAGGGGCCGGAGGTCCTCGCGGAGATCGACGCCTATTTCGACACCCTCGCCGAGCGGTTCGAGGCCGAAGGCGTGACGACCGGCTTCCTGACCACCACGCTCGCAACGACCGGCTATCTGATCGAGCCGGTCTTCCTGTGGCCTGAAGCCCTGTTCGAGCTGCACGAGCGCTCGGTTGAGCCGGGCTATCTGAAGACGTTGAAGCCCCGGCCTGAAAACCCCGCCGCCGGCGATCTGGTGCGCGAGGCGCGCGCGGGCGTGATCGACATCTTCACCCGACACGGCGCGGCGCACTTCCAGATCGGGCGCGCCTATCCCTTCGCGCAGACCCGCTCCGCCGAGGCCCTGGCGCTCCTGAAAGCGCTCAAGGCCGCGCTCGACCCCGATGACGTGGTCAATCCCGGCGCACTGGGCCTGGGAGCGGACTCATGAGCGCCACGATCGAAGTCCGCAACCCGCGCACCGGCGAGCGCGACTACGCCTTCACGCCGGCCGACGGGGCTGCGCTCGACCAGGCGGCGAAGCGCCTGCGCGCGGCGCAGCCGGCCTGGGCGGCGCTGGCGATCGAGGACCGGCTGGCGCGGCTGTCGGCCTGGGCCGATGCGATCGAGGCCGATATCGACGCCGTCGCCAGCGCGCTGGAGACCGATACGGGACGGCGCCGCGTGGCGCGCCTTGAGGTGCAGGGCGCGATCGCCTCGATCCGCGGCTGGGCGGTGTCCGCGCCGATGCTGGCCCCGAAGGCCGACTGGGTCGAGGGCCGCTCCAACCCGTCGCTGAAGCATTCCGGCCAATACGTGCCCTTCGGCCTCGTCGGCGTGATCAGCCCCTGGAACTTCCCGCTCACCCTGTCTCTAATCGACGCGATCCCGGCGCTGGCGGCGGGGTGCGCGGTGATCGTGAAGCCCTCTGAAGTGACCCCGCGCTTCGCCGAGCCGCTGAACCGCACGATCGAAGCGGCCGGGCTCTCGGATCTTCTGGCCTTCACGCCGGGCGCGGGCGAGACCGGTCAGGCGCTCATCGCGCGGTCCGATCTTGTCTGCTTCACCGGCTCGGTGCCCACGGGCAAGAAAGTCGCCGCATCGGCCGCTGAGCGTCTGATCCCGGCTTTTCTGGAGCTCGGCGGCAAGGACCCGCTGATCGTCACCGAAAGCGCCGATCTGGACCAGGCGGTGAGCGCGGCGCTGCGCGGCTCGGTCCTGTCCACCGGGCAGGCGTGCCAGTCGATCGAGCGGATCTACGTCGCCAAGCCGCTCCATGACGCCTTCCTGGACCGGCTGACCGCTGCGGCGAAGGCGGTGCGGCTGAACTTTCCCGACATCACTCAGGGCGAGATCGGCCCGATCATCTTCGACCGCCAGGCCGACATCATCGAGGCCCAGATCAAGGATGCGGTCTCCAAGGGTGCGATCGTGCGCACCGGCGGCGAGGTGGAGCATCACGGCGGGGGCAGGTGGATCCGCCCCACCGTCCTCTCCAACGTCACCCACGACATGGCGGTGATGCGCGAGGAGACCTTCGGGCCGGTCATGCCGGTGATGGCGTTCGACACGATCGAGGAGGCCGTCGCGCTCGCCAACGACACCGAGTTCGGCCTGTCCGCGGCGGTGTTCGCCAGTGATCTGACCGAAGCCGAAGCGATCGCGCGCCTGCTGGAGGCGGGCGCGGTCTCGCTGAACGACGCCGCGCTCACCGCGCTTTTCTACGAGGCTGAGAAGCAGAGCTTCAAGGCCTCCGGCCTCGGCCCCTCGCGCATGGGCGCGGCGGGCTTCACCCGGTTTTTCCGGCGCAAGGCGCTGATCGCCAACACCGGCGCCCCAGCCCCGCTGGGCGCGTTCCGCGAAGAGGGCTGAGACCATGGCGCACCAGGCTGCATCCGACCTCGACGCGCTGATGCGCGACTACGCCGCGGCCTGGGCCGAGAACGATGCGGCGAGGCTGAAGACCTTTTGGGACGAGACCCGCGCGCCGGTCTATCTCGCCGAGGAGATCGACGCGGCCTTCACCGACTGGACCGCGCTCAAAGCCTATTGGCGCAACAATGAAGGCCAGCATCTCGACGTGCGCCTGACCTTCTCGCAGTCGCGCTATGTCGATGTCGCCGACGGGCTCGTCATGGGAGTCCACCAGATGGACTGG
>CAZKBB010000015.1:29758-41120 GCA_964550935.1 uncultured Caulobacterales bacterium | reverse complement strand
TGACGGTGGCGGTGCTCGCTCTGTCCGGACGCGTCTCAAAGCCCGATCCGCTCAGGCTGAACCTGACCGGGCGCCGGCCCTATTGGGAGACGCGCTAGCTCAGCGCCCCGGCGCGGACGAGGTCTCCGGCCAGATCACCCCGCCTATCCAGTCTCCCGCCGCAGGGGTGAAGCGGCGATAGACCGTCGTCGCGTAAAGGCCCTCGGCCAAGTAAGGATCGCCGGCCATGAACGCGCGGGCGTCCGCCTCATCCTGCGCGTAGATCAGAAACAGCGAGCGCGTCATCGCGCCGGTCTCGTCGATCAGAGGACCGGCCACGGCGTAGCGCGCGATATGATCCTCCACATAGGCCAGATGCCGGGCGACCGCGTCCTCGCGCACATGCGCCATGGCGGGATCGTCCTCGGCGAGCACCGCGAACACGGTGCGGCCGGGCTCGACCTGGGGCGGACGCTCGGCCATGGCGGCTCCGGTGACGAGGAGAAGGAGAATGAGGGCGCAACGGATCATGGCGCGAGGATAGCGCCGGGGGCTTGGCTTGCGAAGGGGGAGCGCCGTCCCCGCGGACGGACGAGCGCCGCCGTCCCCAAGAGTCTTCCTGACGAAATTCAGGACCTAGAGATCATGGGGTGCTCTGGGGAGAGGCCGGCGCCCTCCGATCTCCTGGGTCCCAGCTTTCGCTGGGAAGACTCAAATGAGAGGCCTTGAGAGCCCAAAAGCCCCCTCCCGTCACCCGCCGCGGGGGCGTTTGAACACCAGGCAGCGCTCGTCGCGGATGGCGCCCTCGCGCCAGAGCGCATAGCCGAGCTTCTCCGCGACGCGGATCGAGGCGTGGTTCTCCGGGGTGATGAGGCAGCAGGTCTCGGGATCGTCGAGCGTGTCATCGGCCCAGCCGAGCACGGCGCGCATCGCCTCGGTGGCGTAGCCGCGCCCATGGGCGGCCGGGCTCAAAACCCAGCCGCTCTCGGGCATGCCGGAGATGTCCGGGGTCATGTCGCGCTTGAATTCGGCCAGCCCGACTTGGCCGGCGAACGCGCCGTCGCGGGTCTCCAGCGTCCAGTAGCCGTAGCCGAGCAGCGACCAGAGGCCGGGAAAGCGCAGCATGCGCAGCCAGCTTTCAGAGCGCGTGGAGGGCGTCCCGCCGATATGGCGCGTGACCTCAGCGTCGCCCCAAAGCCGGGCCGCGTCGTCGAAGTCGCGCGCCTCGCTGGCGCGCAGGCGCAGGCGCTCCGTTTCTATGACGGGGGCCTCGCGCCCGGCCGCGCTCACTCGCCGTCCGCGGCGTCGCGCGCCTGGCGGCCGAGCTCGGTCTCCTGCTGGGGCGCGGCCAGGCCTTCCACCAGGACCACCTCGAACTCGCCCCACTCATTGTCGATACGCGCGTCGGCGAGTTCGCGATACTCCGGATCGTTCCAGAAGGCGCGCGCGGCGTCCGCGCTCGGCCAGCGCGAGATCACCGCGCTCTCAAAGCCGGGCTCGCCCTCCAGCGTCTCCACATCGCCGGTCACCGCGACATACTCGCCGCCATGGCGCGCATAGAGCGGGGGCAGTTTGGCCGCGTAGCCCGCGCCGAAGGCGGCGCGGTCGTACACCGTGCCCATGACGACCATGTAGGCCGGGTTCGCTGACGCCTCGGCGTCCACGGCGTCCGCCACCGCGCCCTGCGCCGAGGCGCGCGATGTACTGGCGCCGTGGCCCATGATGAGGCCGAGGGCGAGGCCGGCGATACCGGCGCCGGCGGCGATGAACAGGCTGCGCGAAAGGGTCATGACGGTGTCTCCGTTGACGCCGGCGAGCCCGCGCGTGCGGGGCTCCGCCACAGGAAGCATATCAGAAGCGGCGCGATCCAGGGGACCACGCGTTCGAAGGGATCGCCGGGAAGCGCGGCGAGGGCGGCGAGCGCGCCGGCGATCCCGCCCGCGTCCTCGACAGGGCCGAGCTGGCCGAACACGTAGAAGGTCACGGTCGTGAAGAAGCCCGCCAGGATCGCCAGGACGATCGCGGGTCCGCGCGGCTCCACGCCCGCCACCCGCGCCACGACGATCGGCCCGAACGCCGCCCCGAGCGCGGACCAGGAGAACAGCACCCGGTCGAACACGGTCGCGGGCAGGGACAAAGTCAGCACCACCGCCACCGCGCAGATCGTCGCCATCACCGCGCGGCTGACCAGGACCTCGCGGCCTTTCAGGAGCTTGACGATGCGCAGATCATGCGCGGCCGCGGCCGAGGCGGCGACCAGAAGCGAGTCCACCGTGCTCATCACCGCCGACAGGATCGCGGCGATGACGATGCCGGCCAGCACCGGAGGCAGGAGCGCGCCGGCGACCTCGTAGAACAGCGCCTCGGCGTCGTCGAGCCCGCCCAGAAGCGCCCGGCCCGACAGCGCGAGCGTCGCCATGCCGATATAAACGAGCACGCCCCAGCTCATCGCCACGACGAAGCCCTGGCGGCGCGCGCGCTCGTCCTTCACCGCCATCAGGCGCGCGAGCAGATGAGGCTGGCCGAACGTGCCGAGCCCGATCGAGGCGATCCCCACCGAGAAGCCCAGGAATAGCAGCCCGGCCCGCCCGCCGAACGGGTCGGTGTAGGCCGCCGGCATGGTCTCGGTCAGCGTCGCCGCGACCCCTGCCGGGCCTCCGGCCGCGATCAGCGCCAACGCCGGCAGCACCACCGCGATCAGCGCCATCATCGCGCCCTGCAGCGTGTCGGTGATCGAGACCGCCCAGAACCCGCCCAGAAGCCCGTAGATCAAGATCACGCCGGCGCCGAGCAAAACGCTCTCCGTCGCGCCGAGCTGGAACTGGCTCTCGAACGCGATGGCCGCGGCGCCGAACTGGGCCGCGATGTAGAAGACGAAGGTGAACAGGACGAGCCCGCCGGCGAGCCCGGAGATCGCGGCGCGCCAGGCCGGGCTCGCGCCTGCGCCCATGAAGTCGCTCATGGTGACGTGATTGAGCGCGGCGGCTTCGGCGCGCAGGCGCGGACCGAACCAGAGCCACACCACGACATAGCCCGCCCAGATGCCTGGCACCATCCACAGCGCGGAGACCCCGACGGTGAACACGAAGCCTGAAAACCCGATCAGAACCCAGGCCGAGGATGTCGAGGCCGCGTAGGAGAGCCCGGCCACCCAGGGCCCGAGCCCGCGCCCGCCCAGGAAGAAGTCGCTTTCGGACTTGTTCAGACGCGCCGCCCAGAGCCCGATCCCGATCAGGACCGCCTTGTAGGCGATGAGCGTCGCGATCACGACGCCCGCGGCGTTGTCCTCAGACCCCATGGAAGACGTATCCGGCCAAGGCCCCCAAACGCTCCGCGTCCCCCCTCCGGACAAGCGCGAAGCCCCTGCGTGTCGGTTTCATGAAACGGACCTTAACGCCCGTGCCGGTGAACGCAAAAGATATATCTTTTCCTTTTCCGCGCGGTTGCGTTCGATATGATCGAGGATGAAAGGACCAAGCGCGAAACGCGCAAGACAGGGGAGGGAATTCGATGCGAGGCGTCGCCGCCGGACTGGCTTTCGGGCTTTCGATCACGCTGGGCGCTGGCGCGCTCGCCCAGACCCACCAGACCGGGCCGTTCACGCCGGCGGTGTTCGATGTCTGGGTGGATGCGCGCGCGGGAACCGGCGAGCCGGTCTACTGGTACTCCACTGGCACGGTGCGGGCCTTTCCGTCCGGCGAGCTGCTGTTCGAGATGGAGGGTTACGACGCCTCGACGAGCTTCCGGCCGGAAGGCGAGGACGTTCCGGTCGCCCACCAGTACAACCGCAAGATCTACGTTTATCGCGACCCTGAGACCGGCGACGTCATCGAGGAGATGAACGGCATGCCGGTCCAGCCGGTCGCTTATCCCTATCAGTTCATCACCTACACGCTGGAAGACGGGCAGATGAAGACCGTGGTCGAGCAGGGCGCGGGCGCGCGGCTCCAGACCTTCGAGGACGACAAGATGAGCTGGCGCAAGCTCGGCGACACCTACGTGTTCACCGCGCCGGTCTTCCTGGACATCCCGATCGGCCCGGACCGGCGCATCGAGGCGTGGGAGAACTACGACTTCTTCATCCATCCCGACGGGTCGGTGGAGGAGCCCCATCAGCTTTCCTGGGCGCGAGTGGGCCAGCTGCCGCCCTGGGCCGGCGGTCAGATGGCGGTGCTGCACCTGATCACCTGGCGGGTGGAGGACTATGAAGCCGTGCCCGAACGCTTCCGCGCCTACATCGAGGCCGAAGCGCCGCTCTGGCGCGATCCGCCGGCCGATCTCGCCGAGATCCGCGCTCTGCAACAGGGGGAGTAAGACCGATGAGCATCGACGACATCAATCGCCGCAAACTGTTCCAGGCCGCCATCGCAGCCAGCGCGCTCGGCGCGCTCGGCTCGCGCGCAGGCGCCCAGGAGGCGGGCGGCGCCGAGGCCGCGCCTCAGCCGGGCGCGCTTCCCGATCGCGGGCTTGATCCCAACGTTCCCGCCGACGGCGACTATGCGAAGGTTCCGCTCGCCAAGCCGGTGGTGCGCCTGGGCGTGCTGCAGAGCCGGGTGCGCGGGGTCGATGTGAGCTCCTCGCGCACGCTGGCGCGCACGCGCCAGGCCAATGTCGATCACATGAAGGAGCTGATCGACGCCGCTCAGGGCTGGGGCGGCAAGAAGGACATCCTGTTCTTCCACGAGTTCCCGATCACCGGCTACCAGTCCTGGTGGGGCCGGCCGGAGGTGCTGCGCGCCGCGATCGAGATCCCCGGCGAAGAGACCGAGCAGATCGCCGAGAAGGCCCGCGAGCACGGCTGCCACATCGTGTTCGGCTCCTACGCGCGCGACGAGGCCTGGCCGAACCATATCCTGTCGATCACCACGATCATGGGGCCGGACGGCGAGATCGTGGACACGCACTGGAAGGCGCGCAACATCAAGGCCGTGTTCGGCCCGGGCTTCGAGCTGTTCACCACCACGATCTACGACGTGCTCGACCCGTACATCGAGATGTACGGGCTCGATCACGTCATGCCGGTCACGCGCACCCCGCTGGGCAACATCGTCACCAGCGCGGTGCAGCGCGAGCCGGAGCTGTTCCGCGCCTTCGCCATGAAGGGCGGGGAGATCTTCCTGCGCACCGCGACTGGCGGGTTCACGCCGGTCGATATCCAGGCGACCAGCCTCTACAACGGCGTCTACACCGCGATCGTGAACAACGCGGTCAGCCCCGGAAATCCGAACTTCCTGGAAGACAATGGCGGGGCCGGCGGCTCGGCGGTCTACGGCCCGGACGGCGCGCTGATCGACGAGGCGAACTCCGAGCACGAGACGATCATTACGGTGAACCTGCCCATGGAGGCCTATCGCCGCCGACACGTGATCCCGTACGTGCACATGGATCTTTACCGGCCGATCTTCGACGCCTACCGCAACCGCTTCCCGCCGAACCTGTTCGAGGACTATCAGCCCACCGACACCCGGGACGCGGCGCGTTATCTCGCCGACAAGGGCGTGTGGGCGATGGACCGCTAGGGGCTGAACGAGAGGTGGACGCATGATCGCGATCGCACTCGCGCTGACAGGCGCGGCCGGGCCGGCCGGCGAGCTCGCCGCCATGCTGGAGGGGCGCTGGGACAACGCCGCTCAGGTGGAGGCGGAGACCGACCCCATGCGCCCGCACCTGCACGTCGTGCACGAGCGCTTCGAAGCCGGCGCGGCGCCGGGCGCATTGATCTACGCCCAGCTGCGCGTGGGCGGGCCGGACGGCGAGCTGTATCGCCAGCGCGTGTACGGGTTCGAACCCGATCCCGAAGGCGGGGTGGACATGGCCGTCTACGTGCCCGCCGACGGCGAGGCGATGGCCGGCGCCTTCGAGGCTGGCGCGCTGGACGCGCTCGGCGAGTCGGATCTGGTGCGTTTCGAGCCGGGCTGCGATTTCGACTGGTCGCGCGCCGGGCAGGGGTGGACCGGAACGATCGAAGACGGCGCCTGCCGGATCACGTCGAGCCGCTCGGGCCGCGAGATGATCATTCTGGGCGAGTTCACCATCGCCCCGGAGCGCTTCACCCACAGCGAAGCCGGGCGCGACGCGCAGACCGGAGAGGTGATCTTCGCCCCGCCGAACGAGACGCCGAACCTGTATGATCGGGTGAACTAGCAACTGTCTCCCCCCGCTCGCGGGGGGAGTGGCCCGAAGGGCCGAGGGGGGCGTCGGTCTTCGCCATCGCTCCCTCCGCCCGCTTCGCGAGCACCTCCCCCGTTTGACGCGGGAGGACATCGCACGTCTGACGAAGCCGCCAAAGAGACGACGAGACCATGACCGACACCCCCCGCCTCGAACCCACCATGACGCGTTCGGACAAGACCGCCCGGGAGATCTTCGAGGAGGTGCGCGCCAATCCCTCGCGCGCGCGCTTCGGCTTCGGGGACAAGCTCGCGATCGTGAACGTGGACCCGCAGAAGTCCTACACGCGCCCGGACCTGTTCAAGACCGGCTACGTCACCGACCCCGACCAGATGCTGCACATCAACGAGATCTCCAAGCAGGCCCGCGCCAAGGGCCTGCCGGTGGTCTGGACGCGCGTCGCTTACATGGAGAACGCCGCCGACGCCGGGGTCTGGGGCACGCGCACCGATACGCCCGACAGCCTTCAGAACATCAAGTACGGCTCTGAACGCCACGCGTTCGACGACCGCCTTGAGATCGATCCGCGCGTTGACGCGGTCTACGACAAGCGCATGCCCTCGGCCTTCTTCGAAACCCCGCTGGCGAGCTTTCTGGTCTGGCACAAGGTCGACACGGTCGTGGTCACCGGCGGATCGACCTCGGGCTGCGTGCGCGCCACGGCGGTCGATGCGCTCAGCCATGGCTATCGCACCATCGTTCCCATGGAGTGCGTCGCCGACAAGCACGAGAGCTATCACTTCGCCAACCTCACCGACCTGCAGCTCAAATACGCCGACGTGGTCGAGGTGAAGGAGGTCTATGACTGGCTGAACGGCTATCGCGCCGAAGCGGCGTGAGGGAGGCGTCCTTCGAGACGTTCGCTTCGCTCACTCCTCAGGATGAGGAAACTCGGCGAAAAGTGATCTGAGAGGGACACCGCGCACCCTTCATCCCTCATCCTGAGGAGGCCCGTAAGGGCCGTCTCGAAGGACGCACCAGGCAGGCTCCAACCATGACCGCAGACCCGAATCTTTACGACTACAACCCGTATCGCGACCGTCCGGTCATCCGCTGGCCCGGGGGCAAGAAGCTCGCCTTCTGGATCGCGCCGAACATCGAGTTCTACGAGTTCGATCCGCCGAAGAACCCCAAGCGCCCCGGCTGGCCGCGCCCGGCGCCGGACGTGACCGGCTATTCCCAGCGCGATTACGGCAACCGGGTCGGCCACTGGCGGCTGATGGAGCTGATGGACAAATACGCCATGCGCGGCTCGGTGAGCCTGAACGTGGCGATGTGCGATCACTGCCCGGAGATCATCGAGGCCTGCAATGAACGCGGCTGGGAGTTCTTCTCCCACGGGATCTACAACACGCGCTTCTCCTACGAGATGGACGAGGCCCAGGAACGCGCGGTGATCGAGGACTCGATCGAGACCGTCGAAAGGGCCACCGGCCAGCGCATTCGCGGCTATCTCGCCCCGGCCCTGACCCACACCGAGCGAACGCTGGACCTCATCGCCGAGCATGACTTCTGGTACACGTGCGACCTGTTCCAGGACGACCAGCCCCAGCCGGTGAAGACCAAGACCGGCAAGCTGTGCTCCATGCCCTATTCGCTGGAGGTCAACGACGTCATCACCTACGGCGCGCTGGCGATGGATCCCTGGCGCTACGCCGACGTGTTGAAGCGCCAGTTCGACCAGCTGTTGAAGGAGAGCGAGGAGAGCGGCGCGGTGATGTGCATCCCGCTGCACGCCTATCTCGTCAGCCAGCCCCACCGCCTGCGCGCTTTCGAGGCCGCGCTGAAGCATGTGAGCGAGCACGCCGACGACGTCTGGATCACTACCGGCTCGCAGATCGCCGAGCACTGGCGCGAGACCTATTGGGACGATGTCCAGAGCGACCTTGAAGCCAAGGGGCTGGCGACCGGCGGGACAGGCTTCGCCACGGCCGACGCCTCATGATCTCGTCGTGTGCTATCATTTTCGCTTCGGAGGCGAGCCCGTGTCCGCGATCACGATCCGAAACCTGCCGGACCACGTCCATGACGCGCTGCGCCGCCGCGCCCGGCAAGAGGGCAAGTCCGTCGAAGCCCTGGCGCGCGAAGCGCTGTTCGGCCTTGCCGCGGACGAAGGTCGTGAGGCGGATCTGTTTGAGGACATCGCTGCTGCGAAACAGCGGCTCGGCGCGACGTCCGGCGATTGGCCCGAGTGGACCGAGGCCTTCGATGATCCGGCCTTCAGCCGCTCAGTCTTGGGGCTTGATCGGCCGGACTAAGACGACGCCGGCGCGCGGTGAAGCTCGTTCTCGACACCCATTATGTCTACGCGCTGGCCGGTGCGCCGGTCCGTCTTTCGCGCGGCGAAGCTTGGTTTCTTGCGCGACGCCGTTCGGCGCTGCGCGTCAGTGCGTTGTCGTTGTGGGAGATCCGGTTGAAGTGGAACGCGCGGCGCGCTTCGGGCGCGCGAAAGGGGCCCGCGGCGCCAGACATGGTGCGCGCCATGCTTCAGGAGCTCGGCGTTCCGCTGCTCGATTTCCGACCCGAGCACGCCTGCGGACGGCTCGACCCGCCGCTGCCTCATTCCGATCCGTTCGACGAGATGCTTCTTGTTCAGGCCGAGGCGGAGGGCGCGCGGCTGTTCTCGCGCGACCGAAGCCTCGCCGGGCGGCGTCTGGTGGTCGCCGTCTAGACCGGAGACAGCCCCGATGAACGCCGCCCTCTCAGTGCTTGCCGCGCTCGCGCTCCAGTCCGGCGCGGCCGATCTGTCCGGGGCGGATCTGGCCGGGACCTGGGACGTGGCGCTCCACTTCAGCGCCGAGGCGCCGCCGAGCAAGACCGCCATGGTGATCGAGCCCGCCGAAGACGGCGCGCTCTTGGGAGGATTCTACGGCTCGTCCTTCATTGAGGCGCGCGCGGCCGCACGCGGCGGCGCCGTCGCCTTCACCGCGACCACCGAGGACGGGTCCGGCGCGTATATCCATTCCGGCCGGCTCACCGCCTCCGGCGTCATCGCAGGCCAGACGCTGTCGGTGGGCCGGGACTTCCTGATGCTGTGGACCGCCGAACGCCGCGAGGAGACCCCCCGATGAGCCTCGATCCGAGTTATCTTGAGTACCCAAAGCGCGGCTACGGCCAGGACATGGACCGCCATGACTGGCGACTGTCCAAGAACCGCGCGAAGGCGAGCCTGCCCGGCGGCGGAAAGCTCGCGCTCGCGGTGGTGGTTCCCTGCGAGTTTCACCCGATCGACCCGGCGAAAGACCCGTTCAACCACCCCGCCGGCATGGTCACGCCCTATCCGGACCTGCGCCACTTCACCACGCGCGACTATGGAAACCGTGTGGGCGTGTTCCGCATTCTGAAGGCGCTGAAAGCCGCCGGCGTGACCGCGACGTTTCCGGTCAGCGCGGCGCTCCTCACCCGGGCCCGCCCGCTGATCGAGGCGATCGCCGAGGACGGTCACGAGATCGCCGCGGCGGGGCTTCACGGCGATGCGATCCATCACTCCGGCCTCACGCAAGCCGAGGAGCGCGCCATGGTGGAGCGGACGCGCTCGGCCTTCGAGGCGGCGGGGCTGACGCCGACCGCCTGGATGAGCCCGGCGCGCCAGGAGAGCTTCGCGACGCCCGACCTTCTGACCGAGTTCGGCTTCACCGCCGTGCTGGACTGGGAGACCGATCAGGTCCCCGTCGCGATGCGCACGGCCAACGGCCCGCTCCACGCCGTGCCGATCCACAACGAGCTCGACGATTTCAAGCTGTTGTTCGAGCGCAAGCAGGACGAGGCGGTCTGGCGCGATCAGATCCTGGAGGCCGCGGCCTTCCTGAAGAGCGAGCGTGCGCGTTATGGCGCGCAGGTCCTCGGCTTCACGCTCACCCCCTTCATCGCCGGCCAGCCTTTCCGGATCGCCGCTCTGGAGGAGATGCTCTCCACGCTCGGCGGCGACGGCGAGATCGTCAGCGCCGGGGTGAGCCGGGTTGCAGAGATGTTCGAATGATGACCGCGATGGAATTGAAGGAGTTCGGCCATGTCGACACGGCGTGAGATCCTCACCGGCGCTGGCGCGCTCGCCGCGTCCTCGGCCCTGCCCGGCGCGGCGCGCGGCGCTGAAACCGATCCGCGCTACTCGGCCTGCGCGCTTCAGGTCGTGTGCGACGCGGTCAACCAGGACGCCACGGTGGAGGCCGCGCGCGAGCGCATGGCCGCCTCCATCGCACGCATCGGCCGGCAGATCGCCACCACGAAGGCCTTCCTCCGCACCTTTAATGGGACCGAGCTGAAGCTCGTCTGCCTGCCGGAATACTTCCTGACGGGCTTTGCCTTGCGCGAAAGCCGCCAGGAGTGGAAGGCGAAGGCCTCCATCGACATCGACGGGCCGGAGTATGAGGCCCTCGCCGCGATCGCGGAGCGCTTCGGCGTGTTCCTCGCGGGTAATCTCTACGAAAACGATGCGAATTTTCCCGAGCTTTATTTCCAGGCCAATTTCGTCATCGCGCCCTCAGGCGAGACGGTGCTGCGCTATCGCCGCATGATCTCGCTCTATACCCCGACGCCTTACGATGTGTGGGACGCCTATCTGGACGCCTACGGCTATGACGCCGTGTTCCCGGTGGCCGACACAGAGATCGGGGTTCTGGGCACGATCGCGTCGGAGGAGATCCTCTATCCCGAGATCGCGCGCATGCATGCGCTTAAGGGCGCTGAGATCCTGCTCCATCCCACTTCCGAAGTCGGCAGCCCGGCCCTCACCGTGAAGGACATCGCCAAACGCGCCCGCGCGATCGAGTCCATGGCCTATGTGGTCTCGGCGAACTCCGCTGAGATCATAGGAACGCCGGTGCCGGCGGCCTCCACCGACGCGATGAGCAAGATCGTGGACTGGAACGGCAAGGTGCTCGCCGAGGCCGAAAGCGGGGAGAGCCTCAACGCCAACGCCGTGATCGACCCGCCCGCGTTGCGCGCGACGCGGGCGCGCACCGGCATGGCCAATGTGCTCACCCGCTTGCCGACCGAGGCGTTCGAACCAGGCTACGAGGCGGGCGGCTCGGCTGAACCCAACGCCATGGCCGGTCGCGCGATGCTGTCTCAAGAGGAGGCGCTGGCGCGCCAGCGCGCCGTCATCGAGGGCATGCGCGAACGCGGCGTTTTTCAGGAGTGAAGGCCGCCCCGGACCCGGCGCCTGGGGGACGGCCGCGTGCGGGCGCGCGATCACGTCCGTCCCCCGTCCGTC
>CAZKBB010000015.1:13938-29658 GCA_964550935.1 uncultured Caulobacterales bacterium | reverse complement strand
GCGCCTGGGGGACGGCCGCGTGCGGGCGCGCGATCACGTCCGTCCCCCGTCCGTCGCACGTCGCGCCGAGGGGAGCGCGGCGTATTGAGGGGCGCCGGATAGGAAATTGTTAACCATAAATTTCGCGCGGTAAAGTCGAACCGCACCCGGCGCGACGCGGCGCCGCATACCGCCGCGGCTTCAACCGCCGCCTTGCCGGGCTAGCTCCGCCTCGCGTACACCGGCGCTAACGCCCGCCGGCACAGGAAGGACACGCCATGGCCGCGCTCGACGCCGCGAACGACCCCCAGATCGCCTTCGACTGGGAGGACCCGCTTCATCTGAACCGGCAACTGTCGGAAGAAGAGCGCATGATCGCGGAGACTGCGCGCGGCTATGCGCGCGACAAGCTGCTCCCGCGCGTTGTTGAGGCCTGGCGCGAGGAGCGCTTCGACCGGGCCATCATGACCGAGATGGGCGAGCTCGGGCTTCTCGGCGCGATGGTGGCCGAACAATACGGCGGCTCAGGGCTCAGCCATGTCGCCTACGGCCTGATCGCGCGCGAGGTGGAGGCGGTCGATTCCGGCTACCGCTCCGCGATGAGCGTTCAGTCCTCGCTGGTGATGTACCCGATCGAGGCGTTCGGGTCCGACGCCCAGAAGGAGCGCTGGCTGCCCAAGCTCGCCTCGGGCGAGGCGGTGGGCTGTTTCGGCCTGACCGAGCCTGACGGCGGGTCGGACCCGGGCGCGATGCGCACCACCGCTAAGAAAACCGATGCGGGCTACGTCCTTAACGGGGCGAAGATGTGGATCACAAACTCGCCCATCGCCGATGTGGCGATCGTGTGGGCCAAGCTCGACGGCGAGATCCGCGGCTTCGTGGTGGATGCGAGCCTGCCCGGCTTCGACGGGCCGAAGATCGAGGGCAAGATGAGCCTTCGCGCCTCGATCACCGGATCGATCTCGCTAACCGACGTGGAGGTCGGCGAGGACGCGCTTCTGCCCAAGGTGAAAGGTCTGCGCGGGCCGTTCTCCTGCCTGAACAAGGCGCGCTACGGCATCGCCTGGGGCTCCATGGGCGCGGCGGAGTTCTGCTGGCGCGCGGCGCGCGACTACGCCATGGAGCGCGAGGTGTTCGGCAAGCCGATCGCGGGCACCCAGCTCGTTCAGAAGAAGCTCGCCGACATGCAGACCGACATCGCGCTCGGCTATCAGGGCGCGTTGCGGATCGGCCGCCTGCTCGACGACGGCGCCTTCGTGCCCGAGGCGATCTCAATGATGAAGCGCAATAACTGCGGCAAGGCGCTGGAGATCGCCCGCGAGGCGCGCGACATCCACGGCGGCAACGGCATCGCTGAGGAATACCACGTGCTCCGCCACGCGATTAATCTGGAGACGGTCAACACCTATGAGGGCACGCACGACGTGCACGCTCTCATCCTCGGCCGCGCCCAGACGGGGATTCAGGCGTTCACTTAGGCGCCCTTCAGCCCCGAGGTCCCGGATCGCGGCTGCGCCGCGTCCGGGAGTTCAGCGTCCGCCCACACATGAGTTCCCGGACGATGCGCAAGCGCCGATCCGGGACCTCGGCGTGGGTGCGCGCCCCCCTTGACGGCCCGTCTTCCCGGGGGAAGACGGGCCGATGCCGCTCAGTCCTGATCCGGCGTGCGCACCGGCGGATCGGCGCGTTCGGGCAGCTGGGTGCGCTGGGTCTCCATTTGGTTCAAGACCTCCTGGATGGCGCGCTCCAGCTGGGGATCGCGGCCCTCGATGACGGCCGAGGGCGGGTTCTCCACCTCGATGTCCGGATCGACGCCGTAGCCCTCGATCGTCCATTCGCCGTTCTCGTCGGCGAAGCCGAACTGGGGCACGAAGACCAGACCGCCGTCCATCAGCGCGCCGTGGCTGGTGATGCCGATCACCCCGCCCCAGGAACGCTTGCCGATGAGCGGGCCGAGCCCGGCCTTCTGGAAGGCGGCCGGGAAGATGTCCCCGTCGGAGGCGGAATCCTCGTCCAGGATCGCAGCCATCGGGCCGATGAACATCTGGTCGGGATAGCTCTCGGCCACATCGATGCCGCGCGCAAAGCCGGTGAACAGAAGCTCTCGGGTCAGCCGGTTGATGATCATCTGGGAGACGTTGCCGCCGCCATTGCCGCGCACGTCGATGACCAGGCCTTCCTTGCGCATCTGGCCGTAGAAGTTCTTGATCCACTCATAGACGCCGTCCGCGCCCATGTCGGGGATGTGCAGATAGCCCACGCGGCCATCGGTCGCCTCCTCGACCTTGCGCCGGTTCTCCTCCACCCAGGCCAGGTAGATCAGGTCATCCTCGCTGGAGAGCGGATCGACGATGACGGTGCGCGCGTCGCGCCCGTCGGCCCGGCTCGCCACGCGCAGCTCGACGAGCTGGTCGGCGGCGCCGGAGAGCAGGCTGAACGGGTTGGTCTGCGCGTTGAGCGGGCGCCCGTTGATGGCGAGCAGGTAATCGCCCTCGGACACGTTCACGCCGACCTCGGCCAGAGGCGAGCGGTATTTCGGCTCCGCGTTGTGGCCGTCCATGATCTCAGCGATGCGGTAGCGCCCGTTCTCCACCTCGAAGCGCGCGCCCAGAAGCGCGACCTGGGGACGGTCGGGCAGGCCTTCCTCGCCGCCCTGGATGTAGGCGTGGCCGGCGTTCAGCTCCGCGATCATCTCGCCGATCACGTAGTTGAGGTCTGAGCGGTGCGCGACATCGTCGACCAGCGGGCGATACTGCTCGCGGATCGCTTCCCAGTCATAGCCGTGCATGGTCTCCACGTAAAAATAGTCGCGAAAGCGCCGCCAGACCTCGTCGAAGATTTGCTCGAATTCGGCGGCCTTCACGCGCACCGCCTCCATGTTGGAGGTGTCCACCGAGGCCGGCTCCTGTGGCTGGTCCTGCACCTTGTAGCGCTGGAAGCCGGACGTGGTTCGAACCAGGACGTGCGAGCCGTCCGCCGATAGCGAATAGCCCTGAACGCCCGAGGCCAGCTCGGCGCTCTCGCGGCTTTGCAGGTCGAAGGCGTGCAGGCTCGGCTGGATGTCTGACTGGCGACCGTAATAAAACGGGCCCGAGCGCACGTAGAGCAGGTGCGAGCCGGTTGCGGAAAGCCCGCCATAATTGTCCGCATCGATCGGCGCGCGGATCACCCGGTCTGCGAGCCCGTCGAACTCGATTTCGACGGAAAGCTCGCCCTCGTCCTCGCCGTCCTCGCTTCCGCCCTCGCCGTCCGGATCGGACGCCTCGTCATTTTTCGGCAGGAAGGGGTTGGGCGCGTCCTCGGTCAGGGCGAGCGCGTACACCCCGGTCTCCCGGTCGACCATGTAGTTCCACTCGAACGAGCCGATCTGCGGGGCGAACTCGCGGTCGGACAGGTAGAACAGGTGCGCACCGTCCGCTGAGAAAACCGGATTGTATTCGGAGAAGCGCTCGCTGGTGACCTGGCGCGTGTCGCCGCTCTCGGTGTCGTGGATCAAGATCGAGCGGAATCCGTTCGCTTCGGCTGAGGAGAAGGCGAGCCAGCGCCCGTCCGGGCTCCAGGAGAAGTCGTGGACGGCGAAGCCCTTGTCGTCGCCGGCCTCGCTCATGCGCCCGCTCTCGGCGTCGACCACCCAGATCTGGCCGTAGGCGCCGCCGAGCGCGATGCGCTCGCCGTCCGGCGACCAGACCGGGGAGTAATAGCGGATCGAGGAGTTGCGCGTGAGCTGGCGCGGCGGCTCCACGCCTTCCGCGTCGCGCACCCACAGCTCCTCCTCGCCGGTCTCGTCGGAGATGTAGGCGATCTCCGACCCGTCCGGGCTCCAGGCCACCTCGCGCTCATGGGCGCCCGGCGTGTTGGTGAGGTTGCGGGTGACCCCGTCCTCGACCGGCACGGAGAAGACCTCGCCGCGCGCGTCCGCCACCATGCGCTCGCCGGCCGGAGACAGGCCGAAATCATTGACGCGCCCGCCCACTTCGACGCGATGCTCGCGCGTCAGGCCGGCGTCGTCGCCCACCTCGATCGTGAGGGCGCGGTCCTCGCCGCTGTTCACGTCGAGCACGCGCAGCACGCCCTGCAGCTCGTAGACGATGCGGTCTTCGCCGTCGGTGGAGGGCCAGCGCACGTCCCGGCCGTCGTATTCGGTGACCTGGACCGCCTCGCCGCTGTCGCGGTCATAGCGGTAGAGGTTCAGATAGTCGTCGCGGTCGGAGGCGAAATAGATCTCACCGCCCACATACATCGGGTCGCGATCGGTGCGCACGTGGTCGGTGATGTTGGCGGACTGGTTGGTCTCCACATCGAAGGTGTGCAGGTCCTGCGCCCAGCCGCCCTCATAGCGCTTCCAGGTGCGGAAATCACGGAACAGCGGCGAGTAGAGCACTTCAGAGCCGTCCGGCGAGATCGCGCCCGCGCCCGCGATGGGCATGGGCAGCGGCTCGGGCAGGCCGCCGTCCACCGGCGCGGCGTAAAGCCGGCTGTCGGTCAACGAGTAGCCGTCGCGCAGCGAACGGTGCAGCACGCCCTCGCCGTCCGGTGTCCAGCCGTAGACCTGGTTGTCATAGCCCCAGCGCGCCGGCAGCGGGCCGGAGGCGGGATACCAGGTCAGCTGGGTCGGCTCGCCCCCGGAGACCGGGATCACATAGACCTGCTCGTCCCCCCCATACTGGCCGGTGAAGGCGATCATGGAGCCGTCGGGGGAGAATTTCGGGAAAAGCTCAAGCCCCGGATGAGAGGTCAGCCGGCGCGCCGCGCCGCCCTGATCGGAGGCGAGCCAGAGATCGCCGCCATAGACGAACACGACCTGATCGCCGTGGATGTCGGGATAGCGCAGCAGCTCGGTCTGAGCGCTCGCGCCCGCGGCGGCGAGCCCGGTCAGAAGCGCCCCGGCCGCGGCGGTGGTGAGCAGTCGTTTCATGGAAGTCTCCCCGATTGGTTTGATCGGGAAACTAACGCACGCACGCGAACTTGCACATTACAGAGCATTAAGGCGCCGGCCGGGACGAACCGGACGGGTCCTCTCCTCCTCTCAGGCGAAGAGGGAGAGGTTCATCTATGCGATCAGCCGCGTGCTGCGGGCTGCGTCTCGGCCAGGCCGCGCGCCAGGCCGGCCTGGGCGGCGGCATAGGTGAACCACACCAGGGCCCCGCCCCAGTCGAGCGCGCCTTCGAAGATGAAGGCGTCCTGGAACCAGCGCGCGGCCAGGATCGAGTCCGAGATCACGAACAGGAGCGCGCCCGCCACGATCAGGCGCGGCCCCGGCGCCAGCCCGGCCGCCATCGCCATGATGAGTATGATCGCCAGATACGCCGTCGCTTCGAGCTCCAGCGCGCCCATCCCCGGGCGCAGCCAGACCCACATCGCCGCGCCGAACGCGAACAGCGCCGCGGCGAGCACCAGCCCGTCGCGCCGCAAGCCGCCCCGGATGATGCGCGCGCTCAAGATCGCGAGATAGGTCACATGGGCGGCGGCGAAGAAGGCGATGCCGAGGGTCAGGCCTTCAGCGCCCAGCTCCAGCATGAAGTCCCCGCACGCCGATAACCCGAGCGCCAGCGCCACGAAGGGCGCGCCGCGAAACAGCGCGTAGGCGGCGAGCATCACGATGCCCAGCGCCTTCAGGATCGCCATGCCCGGCATCGCGCCGGTGAACAGATCCAGCACCAGGAAGACCGCGGCCGCGATCAGCCCGACGGCGAAATAGACATCGCCCGCCCAGGACGGGACAAGCTCTTCGGTGATGGTCGCGGCGCGGTCTTCAGCGCTCATGGCTCGCCTCGCTGGCTGCGCGCGGGCCATCGGCCCGGGGCGTGAAACGGTTGACGCCAAGCAAGCCTACGCAATGTTGCCGCCGGTGTGAAACAGCCGCTCCAGGGGGAGACGCCGCAACATGACCGTCCTCATCAGACCGGCCCTGGCCGCCGGCGCGCTGCTCGCCGCCGCAGCACCCGCCCACGCCGCGCTCGACCCCGCGCTCGCCTGCGTTCTGGAGGCGGCCGCGCAAAGCCGGTCCGAGGGCGACTTCGCCGACGCCGTGCGCGTGCTCAGCCTCGCCGCCGCGCCCGGCGACATCGCGGCGGCGGCGTCCGCCCTGTCGCCCGAGCGCGGGGCCGAGGCGCGTGCGCTTCTTGGCCTTAACGCGCCGGACGCCGATGCGAGCACGCCTGGGAGCGCTGACGAAGGCGCCCAAGACGGCGCGCCGGCCTGGCGCGCCCTTCCCGTGGCGGCCGCCCGCACCGTGGCGCGCGGGGACTCGGATCTGTGGACCGGAAGGGCCTCGCTCGCGGCGCGGTTCGACACGGGCAATTCAGACCGACAGGATTACGTCTTGGGCTTAAGCGTGGAGCGCGCGCTGGCCGGATGGGGCTTCGAGGCGAAAACCGAGTACGCCTACTCCGAGGTTGACGGCGCGGTGGGGCGCGACGCGTTCTTGTTCGGCGCGCGCGGCGAGCGCGAGACCGGCGAGCGCTGGACGGCCTACGCCCAGCTCGACTACGAGCAGGACCAGCTGTCCGGCTTTGACTGGACGGGCTTCCTCGGCGCGGGCGCGGGCTATCGCGCGATCGAGCGGGAGGGCGCGAACTGGACGCTGCGCGCCGGTCCGGGCGCGCGCTTCATCAATCAGGCCGGCGCTGTGACGACCGAGGCCGCCCTCAATCTGGGCTCGGACCTCGCCCTGCAGCTGACCGACGCGCTCGCCTTCGCGTCAGAGACCGACGTGCTCCTCGCGGATCGCTCGCGCGCCGATCAGCTCTTCACCCTTTCCACCGGGCTCGGCGAGCTCTGGTCGCTGGAGCTGAAATACCGCTACCGCTACGAGTTCGAGCCTGAACCCGGCTTCGAAAACGCTGACCAGCGCACCGACCTGTCCATCGTGCGGGAGTTTTGAGTTTCCGCCAGCCTTACGCCTGCGCGAGGGCGGCGAGGCGGGCGTAGAGGCCGTCGTTTCTCGCGGCGAGGTCGGCGTGGCGGCCTTGCTCCACGATGCGGCCCTGGTCGAACACCAGGATGCGGTCGGCGTCCTTGATGGTGGAGAGCCGGTGGGCGATCACGATCGCGGTGCGCCCGCGCATCAACTCGGCCATGGCCGCCTGGACCTCGCGCTCGGTCTCGTTATCGAGCGAGGACGTCGCCTCGTCGAGCACCAGGATCGGCGCATCGGCCAGGATCGCCCGCGCGATCGCCACGCGCTGGCGCTCGCCGCCGGACAGCTTCACCCCGCGCTCGCCCACCAGCGTGTCATAGCCTTTCGGCAGGGCGGCGATGAAGTCGTGTGCGCGCGCGCGCCTGGCCGCCTCGACGATGTCTTCCGGGCTCGCGCCGGGCCTGGCGTAGGCGATGTTCTCCCCGATCGTGCGGTGGAACAGCGCCGGGTCCTGGGGCACCAGGGCGATCGCGGCGCGCAGGCTCGCCTGCGTAACCGAGCGCACGTCCTGACCATCAATGCGCACCGCGCCGTCCTGCACGTCATAGAAGCGCTGCAACAGCTTCACGAAGGTCGACTTGCCTGCGCCGGTGGGCCCGACCAGAGCGACGCTCTCGCCCGGTGCGATCTTGAGGGAGAAGTCGCGATACAAAGGTCCGGCGGCGTTGTCGTACCCGAACGTGACCCGGTCGAACTCCACCGCGCCGGGGCCGCGCTTGAAGGCCGGCGCGAACCGGGGGTCGGCGACCTGCTCGAGGGTGTCCTCGAAGCGGGCGAGATCCTGCATCTCGTCCAGTCCGCGCTGGACCTGCTGCACCTCGTCGCCGAAGCGGCGCATATAGCCGGCCATGGTCAGGAAGGCCGTGATCGCGAACACGACCGCGCCGGGCGTCGCCTCGCCGCGTTGCCACATCGATATGAGAAACCCTGTCAGTCCGGCCTGGAGCGCGAACACGCAGGCCTGTTGAAACAGCCAGACATTGGCGAAACGCAGCCAAGTGCGCTTGGCCTGCTCGCGCCATCGCCAGGCGAGATCGCGGAACCGGTCGAGCTCGCGCGCCTCGGCCCCGAAGCTCTTCACCGTAGCGATCGAGCCGACGGAATCCGCGACCGCCCCGCCCAGCTCTGAATCCAACGTGTTGGATCGGATATTCTGCGGGCGGACATAGCTCACCGACAGCCAGATCGACCCGATCATGAAGCCGATCACGATCGTCAGCGCATAAAGGCCGACGAGCGGCCAGGTGAACAGCATGTACAGGCACAGGCCCACCATCACGCTGACTGACGGGATCACGCCGAACCACAGCATCGCCGTGGCGCTGTCATAGGCCCACATGCCGCGGGTCACCTTGCGCACGATCGAGCCGGCGAATGTGTTCGCGTGCCAGTCCAGAGAGAAGCGCTGCACCTTGGCGAAGGCTTCGCTCACGATGTCGGCCATGTTCGCAGTGGAGAAGCGCATCTCGCAGCGTATGCCGGCCTGACGGAACCCGGCCACGGCGAGCGCGGCTGAGATGAAGATCAGATAAGCCAGCCAGTGTCCCGCCTCGGCGCGATCCTCCGGCGCGCTCGCGAGCGCGTCGACCAGCCCACCGGCGGCGACCGGGATGAACACGTCCGCGACCGTGCCGAGCGCGGAGCAGGTCGCCATCACCGAGAACATGACCGGCCGGCGGCGCCATTGCCGCGCAAGGTAAACAAGCACCCGGCTGGTCGGAAGCGGCGGCTGCGCGTCCTGCGCATCAGAAGTGAAATCGGTCATGTCCGTCCCGTCATGGCGGCGCGACGCGAGCGGGCTTAGCCCGGCGCGGCCGCGGCCCGGCGGCGCTCACCCGGCGGTGTCTGCACGACATCCGCGCGCCGCCGACGCTCGTCGCTTCAACAAGCAAGGGTCGGACACTTCGCCACGCCGTGCGCGCGATATGCACGCCAAGCGTGCGTTTGTCTTAGCCCAGGCCCGCGCCGTTTTCCAGCGTAATCGCGCCGGTTACCGGCTATCCCGCCTGCGCGAGGGCGGCGAGGCGGGCGTAGAGGCCGTCATCGCGCGCGGCGAGGTCGGCGTGGCGGCCTTGCTCCACGATGCGGCCCTGGTCGAACACCAGGATGCGGTCGGCGTCCTTGATGGTGGAGAGCCGGTGGGCGATCACGATCGCGGTGCGCCCGCGCATCAACTCGGCCATGGCCGCCTGGACCTCGCGCTCGGTCTCGTTATCGAGCGAGGACGTCGCCTCGTCGAGCACCAGGATCGGCGCATCGGCCAGGATCGCCCGCGCGATCGCCACGCGCTGGCGCTCGCCGCCGGACAGCTTCACCCCGCGCTCGCCCACCAGCGTGTCATAGCCTTTCGGCAGGGCGGCGATGAAGTCGTGTGCGCGCGCGCGCCTGGCCGCCTCGACGATGTCTTCCGGGCTCGCGCCGGGCCTGGCGTAGGCGATGTTCTCCCCGATCGTGCGGTGGAACAGCGCCGGGTCCTGGGGCACCAGGGCGATCGCGGCGCGCAGGCTCGCCTGCGTAACCGAGCGCACGTCCTGACCATCAATGCGCACCGCGCCGTCCTGCACGTCATAGAAGCGCTGCAACAGCTTCACGAAGGTCGACTTGCCTGCGCCGGTCGGGCCGACGAGCGCCACCGTTTCGCCCGGCGCGATCTCGAGGGAGAAGTCCTCATAGATCGGCGCGGCCGCATTCTCGTAGGCGAAGCGCACCCGGTCGAAGCCAATCCCGCCTGCGCCCGGGCGAAACGCCGGCGCGCCGGGGCGGTCGGCGACCTGTTCGGGCGTCTCGGCATACTTGGCGAGGTCCTGAATCTCGTCCAGCCCGCGCTGGACGTTCTGCACTTCTTCGCCGAAGCGGCGCATATACCCTGACATCGTCAGGAAGGCTGTGATCGCGAACACGACCGCGCCGGGCGTCGCCTCGCCTTGCGCCCAGAGCCGGATCAGGAGCCCCGTCAGGCCGGCCTGCAGCAGAAGGATCGCGACCATCTGGACGAGCCAGGTGTTCACGAAGCGCAGCCAGGTCTTCTTCGTTTCTCCCCGCCAGCGCCAGGCGAGGGTGTGGAATCGGTCCGCCTCGCGGCCTTCAGCGCCGAAGCTCTTCACGCTGGCGATGCCGCCGACCGCATCGGCGATCGCGCCGCCGAGTTCTGAATCGATCGCGTTGGAGCGGATGTTCTGCGGGCGCACGTACGCCACCGACATCCATACCGACACCGCCATGAACATCGCGATGACGCTGAGCGCATAGAGCCCGACGAGCGGCCAGGTAAAGAACATGTAGACGCCGAGCCCGACCATCACGAGCACGGACGGGATCAGCCCGAACCACAGCGTCGCGGTCACGGTGTCGTAGGCCCACATGCCGCGCGTGATCTTGCGCACGACCGAGCCGGCGAAGGTGTTGGCGTGCCAGTCCAGCGAAAAGCGCTGCACCCGGGCGAAGGTTTCGCTCGTCATGTCGGCCATGTTCGCCGAGGAGAAGCGGATCTCGAAGCGCACCGCGACCTGGCGCGCCGCGCTGACCGCGAAGGCCAGCGCGATGAACACGGTGTAGGCCGCCCAGTGGCCGCCCGCGCCGCCGGTCAGGGCGTCGATCAGGTTTCCCGCCGCGACCGGGATCATCACGTCGGCGAGCGTGGCGAGCAGGGTGAAGCCCACAAGCGCGGCGAAGAACCACGGCCGGCGGGCCCACTGGCGGAACAGGAAGGCGAGCACCTTCGTGGTCGCCAGCACACGGCCCTTCGCGGCCGGGTCGTCGGCGTCCCGGCGCAAGCGCTCGGCGTCGTCAAGGCTCTGGTCGTCGGTGAAGTCTGTCATGTCCGTCCCCGTGGCGGCCGAGAACAAGGGGCCGCGCGGCGCTGAAGCGTGTGAGCGTGATGGTGCGGTGCAGGCGGGACGACGGGGATGCGGCTCCGCGGGTTTCGCGGATCGTCAGTCCCGGCGGCGGCGCTCGCCTTGTCCGGCTTGTCGCCGGCGCGCCGCGTTCAGCTCGAATACGCGTTCATGGGTGCGGTCATCTCCAGATCTTGACCGGCGCGCGGAAGACGTGCCTGTCGCGGCGTGGTCCGTACGCCCATGGCGAGCCTAACGCCAGTGTTAACCCAATACCGAGGCGAACCAGACACAGCTTTGTTGCGTTCTCGCCACAGCTCGGCGGGCCGCGAACGGGCGATGGCCCGTGCGGGCCGGAGCGTCTAAACACGCCCCGGAAATCTCGCCCATACGACCCTTTTGAGACGGAGCCCCTTCGATGAGCGACACCGACCCCTCGACCTTTGATCAGAGCGCGCCGCGCGGACGCGTCTTGGTCGTGGCCGGGTCCGATTCCGGCGGCGGCGCCGGGATCCAGGCCGACATCAAGACCATCACCGTTCTCGGCGGCTACGCCGCCACGGCGATCACCGCGCTCACGGTTCAGAACACGGTGGAGGTTCAGGCCGTCCACCCGGCGCCGCTGGCGATCGTGGAGGGTCAGATGCGCGCGGTGCTCGCCGACATCGGCGCGGATGCGATCAAGACCGGCATGCTGCCCGACGCCGACGTGATCGAGGCGGTCGCCAGGACGGTGGAGGAGAGCGCCCTGCCGCTGATCCTCGATCCGGTGATGGTCGCGGCCTCCGGCGCGATCCTCGTTCCCGACGAGGCCATGACGGCGATGCGCGGGCGCTTGGCGCCGCTGAGCTATCTCGTGACGCCGAACGCGCCGGAGGCCCACCGCCTGACCGGGATCGAGGTCGAGGACGTCGACGGCCAGCGCGCCGCCGGCGAGGCGCTTCTGGAGCTCGGCGCCAAGGCCGCGCTGATCAAGGGCGGGCATATTGATTCGGCTGAAATCATCGACGTTCTGGTCACGCGCAACGGCATGCGCATCTTCTCGCGCCCGCGCCTCAACGTGCGCCACACGCACGGTACCGGCTGCACGCTGGCGAGCGCCTGCGCGGCCCTCATCGCGCAAGGCATAAGCCTTGATCGTGCGGTTGAGCAGGCCGGGGACTATCTGCACGAGGCGATCCGGCGCGGGCCGGGCTTCGGCGCCGGGCACGGGCCGGTCGATCACGCCTGGCCGATCAGAGACGCCGGCGCCTTCGGGCGATCGCCAGTGCGAGGAGAATGATCGCGAGCCCGGCGAAGGCCTCCGGGCCCAGCCGCTCGCCCGCGATCGCGCCGGTCAGCGCAGCGACGACCGGCACCATGTAGTTGGTCAACGCGATGAAGCCCGCCCCCGCGCGGCGCACCAGGTTCATGTAGACCAGCGCCGCGAGCCCGGTCGGGAACAGGCCGAGCCAGACGATCGCCCCGGCCGAGGCCAGGCTCGGCGCGCTCGCCGCGGTGACGAGCTCGTAGACGCCGAGCGGCGCAGCCAAAAGCGCGGCGCCGATCAGCATGCAAGCGCCTGACACCTGCGGCGGGGTCTCCGGCGCCAGCTGGGCGAGGATGGCGTTGGTGGCGTAGCTCGCCGCAGCCGCCAGGATCGCCAGCTGCGAGAGGAAGGCCGGCCCGCCAAGGTCGGCCAGCGCGCTGGGCCCGATCAGCACGACCACGCCGATGAAGCCGAGCACGAAGCCGGCCAGCTTGGGCAGGGTGAGGCGCTCGGCCGGGATGACGAAATGCGCCGCGGCGATCGTGATCAGCGGCATCGCGCCCACCAGAATGCCTGCAAGCCCTGAGGGCACGGTCTGCTGACCCACTGCGATCAACCAGAAGGGCAGCGCATTGCCGAACGCGCCAAGCGCCAGGAACCAGAGCCAGCGCCGGTCGGTGAGCGCCGGAAACCGTTTGCCGGAGACGAGCGCGAACGCAGCCAGCGCCATCGCTCCGAGCGCCAGGCGCGCAAATGCAAGCCCGGCCGGCGGGGCGGTCTCCACGCCGACCTTGATGAACCAGAACGCAGTGCCCCACACCAGAGCGAGAACGAACAGCGCGCCCCACTCCAAAGGCCCCGGCGCGGGCTTTGCCGCCGGCGCGCGCGTTCGGGTGTCGGTGTTTCGCATGGACGGGGCGGGTAGGCGCACGCGGCGTGCGGGTCAATGCCGCAGCCGCTTCACGCTGGCGCGCTTTCGCACTGAGGTCCGGCTCTTCGCTGCGCTTCGCCCGGGAGTTCAGGTGTGGGATCATGAATTCCTCGGCGATGCGCAGCATCGATCCGGGACCTCCTCGCGATCACACACTCCTGTCATCCCGGGCGAGGCGGAGCCGAGACCCGGGACCCGCCGGGAACACTCGGGGAGGCGCCGTGAGCGCCTTCAGCGGGTCTCGGCTCTCCACTGCGTTCCGGCCGGGATGACAGGGCCGGCTGTTTTCGCGTTGAAGCTGCAGCGCCCCGCCCCGATGACCGATCCGCCGGCGGACCTCTTACGCCCTCGGGTCTAGGACGACTTCGATCTCCGCCCCGGCTTCGGGCGGGTCCTGAAGGACGGCGCGGAAGCGCTCCGCGCCGCCGCGATCAAGCGCTGGGCTTTCAAGCGAGAGCGTCCACTCGGCCAGCACTGCGCCATCTGAATCCAGCACGCGCGCGGCGAGCGGCCGGGTTTCGCGTTCGCGCCCGGCGACGTTGCGCACGACGCCCTCCACGATGATCGCCGGGGCGCCGCCGGCCTCGCCGCGCTCCACCGCGAGCTCGGCGATCTCAAGCCCCCACGGGTTCACGTCCGCCCCGACCGCCGCATAGGCGGCCGCGGCGCGCGGCATGGCGTGGACGATATCGGCGCGAAACAGCCAGGCACCGCCGAGCATGACCGCGCACATCGCCGCGACCCCGGCCCAGGCCGCGCCTTCGGCTGCGAGCCGGGCGCTGCGCCGGCGGGCCTCGGCGCGGGCGCGAATCACTTGGTGCGGCGCGGCGGGTTCAGGCTCGGGCTCGGGCGTCGGCTCAGCAGACGCCTCAGGCTCCGGCTCTGGCGCGTCGGCGGGCTCGGTGAGCGCCAGCGCGTCGGCCTCGGCCGTCCAGACATGCGCGCACGCCGAACAGCGCACCTTGCCGCCGCGCGCGGCGAGGGCCTCTTCGTCGACGCGATACTGGGCGTCGCAGCTGGGACAGGCGATGATCATGGACGAGCGCCTCGCCGCTCCTGCATAGTTCGCTCCGCCCCTCGGGCGGGCCAATCGGGCCGCTTACGCCTTCCCGCGACCTGGAGCCGCCGGACCGCGATGACGCCGCAGCCAGACGTTTCCACCGACAGCGCCGAGCCCACGGTGCGCTTCGACGGCGTCGGCATGCGCTACGGCCGCGGCCCTGAAATCCTAAACGGCGTCTCGTTTGAATTACCAAGCGGAAGTTTCCAGTTTCTAACCGGACCGTCCGGCGCGGGAAAAACCTCGCTGCTTCGCCTGATCTATCTCGCCGAGCGTCCCTCGCGCGGCTTCGTCAGCCTGTTCGGGCGCGACGCGGCCACCTTGCCGCGCGAGGCGGTGGCGCCGCTGCGCCGGCGGATCGGCGTTATCTTCCAGGACTTTCGCCTGCTTGATCACCTGAGCGTGTTCGAAAACGTCGCCCTGCCGCTGCGCGTGGCCGGCCAGCCCCGGCGCGCCTACGCTGAAGACGTGGCCGAGCTGCTCGCCTGGGTGGGGCTGGGCGAGCGCATCGACGCCTATCCCCCGACGCTTTCCGGCGGCGAACAGCAGCGCGCTGCAATCGCGCGCGCGGTCGTGGCCAAGCCCGATCTCCTGATCGCCGACGAGCCGACGGGCAATGTGGACCCGGCGATGGCGCGCCGACTGTTGCGCTTGTTCGTGGAGCTCAACAAGCTCGGCACGACGGTGCTGATCGCCAGCCACGACTTCTCGCTGGTGCGCTCGCTCGACGCGCCTGTGATGGAGCTGGTCGACGGCAAGCTGACCCATTCAAGGCGCGCGGCGTGAGCCGGTCCGACGCCGCACGCCAGGCCTCAGCGCCGCTTCTGCCCCCCAACGAAGGCCGGGACCGGCCGCTTTTCATGGTGGCCTCGATCCTGGTTTTCCTGGCCTGTCTCTCAGCGCTCGGCGCGTTGGGGGCCTGGCGCGCGGCGGAGGGTTGGACCGACCAGCTCGCGCGCGAGATGACCGTTCAGGTCCTGCCCGCGCGCAACCGGGACGTGGACGCCGACGCTCAGGACGCCGCCGGGCGGCTGTCAGCGGCGCCGGGCGTTGAGACGGCCGAAGCGCGCTCGCGCGAGGAGGCTGAGGCGCTGCTTCAGCCCTGGATCGGCGAGGCGGGCCTGCCTGAGGACTTCCCCGCGCCGCGCCTTGTTGAGGTGCGCCTCTCCGCGAGCGAGCCGGCCCAGGCCGACGAGATCCGCGCCGCGCTCAGCGATGCGCGTTACGAGACGATCGTGGACGCCCACGAGATCTGGGCCGACGCGGTGGCGCGCGCCGCCGCGGCGGTGCGCTACTTCGCGCTGGGCCTGGTGGTGTTGTTGACGCTGGCGGCCGCGGCGGTGATCGCTTTCGCCGCGCGCGCCTCTCTTGCGGCGCGCTGGGACGTGGCCGATGCGCTGCACATGGTCGGCGCGCCGGACCTGTATATCGCCAAGTTGTTTCAGCGCCGCTTCCTGGCGCTCGGGTTGAAGGCGGGGCTTCTGGGCGCGGCCGGCGCCGGCGCGGCGGCGCTCGCCCTGGCCTATGCGGGCGGACAAGCGGGCGCGCTGTTCTTCCTGCCCACGCTGGAGCTTGGTTGGAGCGCGCTGTTCATACCGCCTCTGGCTGCGCTAGCTTCGGCGCTCGTGGCTGCGGTGTCGGCGCGGCGCGCGGTCAGCCGGGCGCTGGCGCGCAGATGGGGATGAGCGCCCGGCTTTCGCCGGACTCCGCGTTAAGGCTGATTGACCGGAGCACTTGCCGGAGCACTTG
>CAZKBB010000015.1:0-13838 GCA_964550935.1 uncultured Caulobacterales bacterium | reverse complement strand
TTTCGCCGGACTCCGCGTTAAGGCTGATTGACCGGAGCACTTGCCGGAGCACTTGAAGGGAACTGAGCATTGATGGCGCGCCTTATGCCGCTCCTGCGCTTCGCCGCCTTTTTCGCCCTGGTCGCGATGCTGGCCGGCTTTGCGCTGTTCGCGCGCGAGGCCTCCGGCTACGGGCCCGACGAGGGGGCGCGCGGGGATGCGATCGTGGCGCTCACCGGCGGGGCGGACCGGGTGATCACGGCGGTGCGTCTGCTCGACGAAGGCCGGGGCGCGCGGCTCCTGATCTCCGGGGTGAACCCGGAGGCGCCGCTTGAAGACGTGCGCGAGGCCTCCGGCGCCAGCGCGGCGCTCTTCGAGTGCTGCATCGACGCTGGCGCGCAGGCGCGCGACACCGCCGGCAACGCCGCCGAGACGGCCCGCTGGGCGCGCGAGAACGGCTATCAGCGCCTGATCGTCGTGACGTCGGATTATCACATGCCGCGTGCGCTGGCCGAGCTGCGCGCGGCGCTTCCTCAGGTGCGGTTCGTCGCCTATGGCGTGCGCGGCCGCCCGCCTTGGCGTAACGCCGCCGCGGCGCGGCGCTGGGCGCAGGAATACTTCAAGTATGCGGCGGTCCACATCTTCGGCCCGGCCTATCAGGCGCGCGGCGCGGACTGACCGGACGAAACGGAGATCACCCCCATGCAGGCGCTGCGCTCGGTGCTTTTCGTTGTCTGGATGTACGCGCTCATGGCGGTGATGGGCGTTGTTTGCGCGCCGTCCCTGCTGGGGCCGCGCAGCTGGGCGCGGCGCTGTTTCCAGCTTTATCTCACGCTCGTCTTCGGCGCGCTGAAGCTGCTTTGCGGGGTCTCCTACGAGGTGCGCGGGCGTGAGCACATTCCCGATGGCGGCGCGCTGGTGGCTTCCAAACACCAGTCCATGTTCGAGACGCTGGCCTTGTGGCGGATCCTGGACGATCCCGCGATCATCCTGAAGAAGGAGCTGAAATACCTGCCCGTCTTTGGCTGGTATGCCATGAAGCTGCGCAATATCGCGATCGATCGCGCCGGGGCCTCCAAGACGATGCGCGCCATGCTGAAGACCGCGCGGGCGCGCGCCAAGGAAGGCCGGCAGGTGGTCATCTTCCCGCAAGGCACGCGCGTCAGTCCGGGCGCTGAGGAAAGCTACAAGCCGGGCGTGGCCGGGCTCTACGCCGCCATGAAGGCGCCGTGCGCCCCGGTCGCGCTGAATTCCGGCCTGCACTGGCCCGGCAAGGGGATCGTGCGCACGCCCGGCGTGATCGTGGTCGAATTCTTGCCTTCCATCCCCCCGGGCCTGCCAAGGGACGTGTTCATGTCGCAGCTTGAAACTGAAATCGAGACCGCGTCCGAGGCGCTCTTGAAGGCCGATCCGGCCTATCGCGGCGCAACCGAGACGGCGCGCGCGGCATGACCCGCACGCGGCGCCTGGTCTTCGCCCCCTTCGCGGTCGGGCTTGTGCTGCTTGCGGCCTACACCGCCTACTGGGTCTACGCCGCCGGCGAGATTCGCAAGACGCTGGAGACCTCCATCGGCGCCCACGAGGCGGACGGCTATCAGATCGACTATGAGCGCCTTTCAGTGCGCGGCTGGCCGCTTCGCTTCGACGTGCGCGCGCTCGAGCCGGTGATCCAGGCTCCCTTGAGCGAGGGCGGGTGGCGCTTCGCCGCGCCGGAGATCGCCGGCGGCGCTCTGCCTTACGACCTGAACCACTGGATCGTCGCGGCGCGCTCGCCGGCGATGCTGGAGACGCGGATCCAGGGCGAACGCGCGCGCTACCGGCTCGAGGCGGAGACCGCGCGCATCTCGGTGTCGGCCGAGGACGGGGTCACAAACCGGCTCGGCGCTGAGATGGACGCGCTGACGGTGACCACCCTGGAGGGCCCGCCCGCGCTTGTGGAGCAGCTGGAGGGCCTTCGCCTGACCGGCGGAGTGGGGGCGGACGACGCGATGACGCTGCGGCTTCAGGCCAGCGCTGTTCGTTTCGCGCCGAACGTCTTGGAGCCGGGCGTGCGCGACGCGTTCGGCGCCGAGGCCGACTTGTTCCGCCTCGACGCGGCGCTGTCGAACTGGAGCGCGCTCGCCGCCGACGGCGATGCCGGCCTGTGGGCGCGCCGGGGCGGACGGCTCGTCGTGCGCGGCGCTCAGCTGGTCTGGGGACCGGCGCGCCTCGAAGGCGACGGCGATCTGACGCTCGACGCCCAGGCGCGGCCGGACGGGCGCCTGTCGGTGACCGTGTCGGACCCGGAAGCGCTGGTGGACGCACTCGTGGCGGGCCGGCTGATCTCGGCCGATCAGGGCGAGGCGCTGCGCCTGGCCGCGCTCATGGCGCCGCGCCGCGACGGCGGCGTGGCGCTGCCCTTCCGCCTGCAGAACGGCGGCGTCTTCCTGGGCCCGGCAAGGCTCGCCGACGCCCCGCCTCTGCGGTGAGGCGCTGACGCCCGCTCGCCGCGAGGTCCCGGATCGATGCTGCGCATCGTCCGGGAATTCAGGAACCAGAAGCTAAACTCCCTGACGCGGCGGCGCCGCGATCGGGGGGCCGCGTCGCGGCAGGGCGCCCGCCTTCCGGCCTAATATCCCGGCGGGATGAAGGGGCCGGCGGCGGCGTTTTCGATCGCGGCCGCCGCGGCGATGGTGCGACCGTCGAAGCCTGTCGGCCCGATCACCTGAACCGAGGCCGGCAACCCCGCCTCGGTCAGGCCGGCGCACACGGCCGTGGCGGGCACGCCGGCGAAGTCGGCGAAGGCGGTCAGGTCCGCCTGGCCGGCCGGCGGATCGCTCTCGAAGTCGAAGGCCGGCTCCAGCGCGGTCGGCGCAAGCACGATGTCCACATCGGCGAACCAGGCTTGCGCATCGCCCTCGCAGGCGCGCACCGCCTCGTAGCCGCGCTCGGCCTTGTCCGCGGTCTGGCTCGCGCCCCAGTGCAACAGATCACGGAAGGTCTGCGAGAAGCCGTCCGGCACCGCTTCGATGGCGTCCTCGTGCTCGGCCCAGCCTTCAAGCTCTGAGATCAAAAGCCCGCGCCGGCGCGACTTCGCATACTGATAATGCTTCGGCTTCACGTCCACGATGCGCGCTCCGGCGTCGCGCGCGCGCTCGATAACCTGCTCGTACAGCCGGTAGACTTCCGCGTCGCACTCGACCGCATCCTCGAAGCGCCAGCGTCCGATCACGCGCCCGGCGAAGGCGAAGCGCGAGTCGATTCGTTCGCCCGCGAGCGCGTTCGTCAGCGCGGCGAGGTCGCGTGCGGAGCGGGTGAGCGGGCCGACGTGATCAAGGGTGTGGGACAGCGGCGTCACCCCGCCGGTGGGGATCAGTCCGCGGCTGGGCTTGTGGCCGGTGACCCCGCAATAGGCCGCCGGGATGCGCACTGAGCCCATCGTGTCGGTGCCCAGCGTCGCGGCGGACAGCCCGGCCGCGGCCGCCGCGCCGGATCCGCCCGATGAGCCGCCGGGGGTGAGGTCGCTCGCCCCGCGTGCGCCGTTCGGCGCGCCCCACGGGTTCAGACATCGCCCAAGCCAGGGATTGTCGGTGACGGCGCCGAGCGCGCCTTCCTCCATGTTCAGCGTACCGACGATCACCGCGCCGGCGGCCTTGAGCCGCGCCACGGCCTCGGCGTCGGCGCGCGCGATGCGGCGCTCATAGGCCTGGACGCCCGCCGTCCACGGAAGACCGTCCACGGCGATGTTGGCCTTCACCAGCACCGTCGCCCCGTCGACGTCCGAGCGCGGCTCTCCGCGCGCCCAGCGCTCGGTGGAGGCGGCCGCCTCTTCGCGCGCGGCCTCGAGCCTTGTGTCCACGACCGCGTTCAGAAGCGGGTTCAGCCGCGCGATGCGGCGCGCATAGGCCTCCAACACCTCGCTCGGCGTCCAACGCCCGAGCGCGAACCCGTCGGTCTGCGCGGCCAGAGTGCGCTGGACGGCGGTGAGTGGCAGGTCGGGGGCGGGCGCCGGGTCGGGCTCGCCGGGCGCGGGGGCTTCGATCATTTGAACCGTTCGTCGATCAGTCGGATGGGCTTCTGGCGCACTTCGGTCTGGGTCAGCGGCGCCAGCTCGCCGGGCTTGGCGAGCTCGACGCCGACGCCGATGCCGAGCGCGGTCTTGAGATGGCCGGCGACGGCCTCGCGCACGGTTTCGGACTGTTCCTTGACTTCGCAGACCACAATGAACTCGTCGCGGCCGTCACCGTCCCGGACAGCTTTGCAGATAAAGTCGCCGGCGAAAACATCGTGCTCCTCCAGGAGCGGCCCCATCGCCTGGGGGAAGATGTTGATGCCGCGGATCTTCACCATGTTGTCGGAGCGGCCCAGGAAGCCCTCGATGCGCTTGAAGGTCACCCCGAGCGGGCTGGCGTCGGTCTTCACCTTGGTGACGTCGTGGGTGTTGAAGCGGATGATCGGATAGACATCGTCCTTGTACAGACAGGTGCAGACCATGTCGCCGCTCTCGCCGTCGGCCACGGGCGCCCCGCTGTCGATGTCGCACACTTCGAGATACTGCGCGTCCTCCATGACGTAGAGGCCGGACCGGTCCGGGCCTTCGCCGGCGATCACGCCGGTGTCGCCCACGCCGTACCAGTCGAAGCACTCCGCCCCGCCCCAGGCTTTCGACAGGCTGTCCTTGTCCTCCCGGCCGAGATGGCCTGACACCATGCGCACGTTCAGATCGTTGACCGGGTCGATGCCGGCGTCCTCGGCCACGCGGGCGAGCTTCTTGATGTAATCGGCGAAGCCCACGATCACGGTGGCGCCGAAATCGCGGATCAGCTCCACCTGCCGGGCCGAGCGCGTCTCCACGCCGGTGCCCGCGCTCATAAAGATGGCGCTGGTCCAGTGGATCACCGCCTCGCGCACATAGTGTCCGCCGTTGATCATGCCGTGTCCGTACACGGAGTGGACCACGTCGTCCGGCCGCAGCCCCTGGAAGCGGTAGAGCCGGGCGAGCAACAGGTTCTGAACCTCCCGACTCTTCGCCCCGAAGAGCAAAACCTGCGGCGTGCCGGTGGTGCCGGAGGTGGTGTGGACCACCACGTTCGGCCGGCCGGCCTCATGGCTGTCCAGCCCGTCGAAATCCCCGAACGGAGGATTGCGCGCGATGGAGTCCATGATGTCCGCCTTGTCGAAGCTCGGCAGGCTCGTCAGGTCGTCGAGGCTTTTGATGTCGCCCTCTTCGATCCCCGCCTCGCCCCAGAGCTTGCGGTAGAAGGGCGTCTTCCAGGCCCGCGCGACGGACTTGATGAACAGCGCGTTCTGGCGCGAACGCAGCTCGTCCCGGCTGATCGTCGTGGCGAAGCGCGTAAAGTCGTCGCCTATGGGATGCTGCCGTGCGAGCGCGCTCCAGTCGCACGCCTCCAGATAGCTGCTATGGCCGTCGCTCATCAGTCCCTCCGTCTACATCTCGAATAGTCACACCCCGGCGGCTAGGCGCGCCGCCGCGCCCGCGTCTTCGAGGTTCTCAAGCTGGTTCACCGTCTCGCTTAAAGCCGCGTCGCGCTCCGGCGCGGGTTCGCCGAGCCCGAAGGCCAGGCAGGCCGCGCGCTTGGCGGCCACGTCATCATCCGTCATCGGATCGTCGGGCGACCCATAAAGCGCATCAAGTTCCGCGGTTCGCGTCGTCCCGTCGCTCAGGCGCGCCTCGATCGTCTCCGGGCAGAACGCCGCGGGATCCACCGTGCCGTCATCAATGACGTCGATCCGTTTACTGAGCGCCAGCGTGTCCGCATCGCGCAGCGCCTCGGCCGTGAAGTCGCCGAGCCCGACCGTTCCGCGCCTCAGCGCCGTTGCGGCGAGGTATGGGAAACACAAGCGCGCATAGTTGATCTGCATGGTCTCGGAGGCGGGACGGCCGACCAGGCGCTTGATCAGCGGCGGCGCGATCAGGCGCACATGCTCCACCTCGCCGGGCTTCAGCTCGTCCGCCGCCAGGCGCTCCACCAGCCCCAGCCCGCCCTGCGCGGCGCGGCCGGTGGGCCAGGGCTTGTAGGAGACTTCCGTGATGCGGAAGGTCCCGCCCAGCGAGGCCAGCACCGGCTCCAGATCCCAGTCCTCTTCAAACAGCGTCAGATAGCCGAACGGGCCTTCGAGCACGTCGTGGGGACCGGGAAGGCCGGCTTCGGCGAGATCGCACGCCGTGATCGCCGCGCGCGCCGCGCCGGCGATCTGGACGGGCAGGGCGGGCTTGCCCTCCACATGGGCCTGCATCGTGCCGGCGGCCTGCGCCAGCGCGTAGCCGAGCGCGTCCAGCGCCTGGCCTTGCGAGAGCCCGCGCATGCGCGCCACGCCAAGCGTCGCGCCGAACACGCCTGCATTGGCGGGGCGGAAGAAGCGGATCGGGCTCTTCACCGCGACGCCGAGCCCGGCGGCGACATCGACCGCGCCGATCAGCGCGGCCAGAAAGTCCGAACCCGGAACGGGCCGTGCCTCGGCTTCAGCGCTCAAGGCCGCCGCGATGGTCGCCATCGGATGGACGACTGCTGGCTCATGAACGCAGTCATATTCCTGGCAGTGAATCTGGAACCCGTTGACGAAGGCGGCCGAAGCCGCCGGCAGCCGGCCGTCTTCGCCCAGCCCGAACACGTGAGCGGTCGGGCCGTCGCCGGCCTCGCCCCAGCCTCGCGCCACGCCGAGCACCGCGTCGGCGAGCCAGGCCTTCCGCCCGGCGACGCCGACCGCCAGCGTGTCCAGATAAAACGCCTTGGCCGCTGCGCGCGCCTCGGCCGGCGCGTCGTCCAGGCGCAGGCCCAGAACGTGGGCGGCGAAACGCTCCGGCGCACTCACGCCGCCGCCTCGCGCTTGTCGGCCGGGTAGGCGGCGAGAGCGGCCGTAAACGCTTCAACCCGTCCGCCTGCGGAAAGATCAAGCGCTCCGGTGATCAGCGCGTCGGTTTGCGCCGGCGAGAACCCGCCCGCCTCGCATAGCATGCGCGCCTTCTCGACCAGCCGGTCCTCCGTCAACGGATTTTCCGGATCGCCCAGCGCGTCCGGCGCCTCGGCCTGAAGGCGCTCGCCGCCTTTCAGGGTGATCGTGACGGCCGCGCCGTAGCGGGCCGGGTAGAGCGCATCGAAGCGCGGCGCGGTTGTTACCTTCGCTCTGGCCTGCAGCGCACGCGCAGCCTCTGCGTCGAACGCGGCCGGCTCGAAGTGCCACAAATCCGGCGCGCCGTTCAAGATTACGGTCGCGACGGAGTGCTGCAGCGAGAACTTCGCCTCAATCACGCTGGCGGGCCGGGCGCGGTCGCAGAACATCACCGCGTCGGCGTAGGTCTCGATCTCGATCCGCTCGATCGCGCCGGCGTCCGGGACGCGGCCCCTCAGGTCAAGCGCGGCGTCGATTGCGGCGTGGGCGTGACGGCAGGCCGGCCAGGGCTTGAAGCTCACCTCGAACAGGCGCCAGCCCGCCTCCGGATCATCCATGACGGCGTCCGCGTCCGCACCCGGACAGGTCGCGGCGAAAAAGCCCTGCTCGCCTTCAAGCACCGTTAGCGGACCCTTGAAGCCTTCGCGCGCCAGCATCGCCGCGGACAGGCCCGCGTGGGCGGCTCTGGCTGTGTGGAGCTGTTTCGCCATGGATGCCGGCTCGTGGCGGGTCTGCCAGAACCCTGACGCCTGCGTCGCGGCGAGCGCGAGCGCATGCGCGGCGGCGTCCTCGTCCAGGCCGAACACGCTCGCCGCCGCGGCCGCCGCGCCGAGCGGCCCGCACGTGCCGGTGTTGTGCCAGAAGGCGTAATGGCCAGGGCCGACCGCGCGGCCAAGGCGGATCACCGCTTCATAGCCGCGCACCACCGCGTCGAGCAGAGCGGGTGCGTTCGCGCCGGCGTCTTCGGCGGCGGCCAGCGCGGCGGGGATGACGCTTGGAGCCGGGTGCAGGATGGCGCGCTTGTCGACATCATCCATCTCCAGAACATTGCCGAGCGATCCGTTCACGAGCGCGGCCGACAGCGCGTCGAGCCGGCCGGTCCCGGCGGTTCCCGCGCACGGCCCGGAACCGTCCTGGGCGAAGGCGCGCGCGGCGGCGCGGCCGGCTTCGCTCGCGAGCCCCGAGACCGCGCAACCCGCCCAGTCCAGCACGTGGCGCGCCGCGCGGGCGCGCGCAGCCTCGTCCACCGGGCCGGCGAGGCGGCGGGCGAGCGACTGCGTCAGAGCTGTTGAGGGCTTTTGTCCGGACATAAGAAGCGAGTAGCATGGCCGCGGTAAGCGCGGAAGACCCGCGCGGGGGGAGATGTCGCTTGAGCGCGCCTGAATTTCTGTCCGCCCTGGAGACGTTGCGCGAGCGCGCCGGGCCGAACCCGCGCATCTACGCGCCCGGCGTCGCCGCCGAGCCTTACCTCGCCGCTGAAGGCTTTGAGCATGATCCCGAGCTGGCGCGCGACGCGGTCTTCTTCGGCGTGTGGATCCCGGGGGTGAACCGGACTGACTGGACGCGCTTTCATCCCACGACCCGATCAGAGCTGATCTTCCTGGCGCCGGAGTTTCAGGAGGCGTTCGAGGCCGGGCGCGCCGCATTCAAGCCGCTGACCTACACCCAGGCCTGGCGCTGGCTGAGCGACACGCTTGTCGACGCGGCGATCCTTCAGGTCGCGCCGCCCGACAGGGAGGGGAATTGCTCGCTCTCGCTGGCGAATGACTTCACCCCGGCGGTATGGGAGCGCGCGCGCGTGCTCGTGGCTCAGATCAATCCGGCCCTGGCGCCCCTTCCGAGCGCGGCGTCCATACCCTTTGAGCGCTTCGATGCGGTGGTGGAGGCCGAGACCGAGCCGCGCGGCTATGACGCCGGGCGATTGCCGGGCGCGTTCGCGGCGATCGCCGAGCACGTCGCCGGCCTGATCGAGGACGGCGACACGCTGCAGTTCGGGCTCGGCAAGGTGCAGCTCGCCGTGCTGCCCGCCTTGTCAAACCATAAGCGACTTCGCATCCATTCCGGCATGGTCTCCGATCCTCTCGTTGCGCTGATTGATGCGGACGCGGTGGAGGCGGTGCGCACCGGCGCGGTGCTCGGCGGGCGCGCACTGGCCGAGCGCCTCGGCGCCTTCGCGCGTTTCTCGATGAGCCCGGTCGGGCGCACTCATGCGATCGAGACGCTGTCGAGGCTCAGGCGCTTCACCGCGATCAACTCGGTGATCGAGGTGGATCTGTTCGGTCAGGCCAACGCCGAGTTCATCGGGCCGCGCCAGGTTTCCGGCGGTGGCGGGCTTCTCGATTTCGCCCGCGGCGCCCAGGCCGCGCCCGGCGGGCGGGCCGTGTTCGCTCTTGCCGCGACGGCGCGATACGGTGAACGCTCCCGGATCGTCCCGCGGCTGAGCGAGGGCGCGGTGACGATTCCCCGGGCGGATGTCGAGATCGTGGTGACCGAACATGGGGTTGCAGATTTGCGCGGACTTGATATCGACGCCCGGGCTGAAGCCCTGATCGGCGTCGCCGCGCCCGAGCACCGACAGGCGCTCGAAACGGCGTGGAGCCGAATGCGGAGAGCGTCTTGACCGATCCCCAGCCCCGATCCGCCGCCCCGCGCTACATGGCGCTCGCGGAATCGCTGCGCGCGCGCATCGCGCGCGGCGAACCGGACGTAGGCGAGCTTCTGCCGACCGAGCACGTGCTTTGCCACACCTACAACGTGTCCCGTCACACAGTGCGCGAGGCGCTGCGGCTCCTGGCCGACGCCGGGCTGATCGCGCGCCGGCGCGGCGCAGGCACGGTGGTGATCGCGCGCGAGACCCGCGCCGCCTTCGCCCAGCGCCTGGGCGGGGTCGACGATCTCATGGCCTACGCCCGCGATGCGCGCCTGACCCCGCTGGCCGAGGAAACCGTGGCGATGCAGGGCGGGCTCGCGCGCGCGCTCGGCGCGCCGGACGGCGGGCGCTTTCGCAAGATCAAGGGCCTGCGCGGTCTGGAGGGCGAGCCGCCGCTCGCGCTCACCGACATTTATGTGCGCGACGATCTCTCGCCGTCTGTCGAGGCGTTCGTGGAGCTGAACGGGCTGGTGATGGACTGGATCGAGGAGAACAAGGGCGTCGCGCCGGCGCGCATCACCCAGTCGATCTCGGCCGGCGCCTTGTCTGAGGAGGAGGCTGACGCGCTCTCGGCCGCGCCGGGCAGCCCCGCGCTGCGTGTGCGCCGGCGCTATCACGCCGCCTCCGGCGCGATGATCGCCATGTCCGACAACGTCCACCCGGCCGACCGCTTCAGCTACGAGATGACGCTGAAGCGCGAATCCGACGCCCGCGAGAGCTAGACCCGGCGCTCGTCGCATAGCGTGCGGCGGTAAAGGGCGCCGTCCTTGAACCAGTGCCAGGTGCGCGCGCGGGCGCGCCCGCCTTCGGCCAGGGCGATCACCTCGACGAAATAGGCGCCGGGTTCGTCCTTGCGGTTCAAGTGAAGCAGCACGAGATCGCCGCTCTCCCAGGCCGCGCCCTCGAACGTTTCGGTGTCGAACACCACCCGGTCGCCTTCGATGACGCCGTCGAAGCGGTTCTCGCGCACCCGCCCGTCAGGCCAGCGGAAGGTGATCTCCTGGACGTAGAAGACCGGGCCGGCTTCGGGGAACCGGCACACGACGCGGCTGTCGTGTCGGTCGATCTCGCGGCCCTCGGCGTCGAGATGGCGGTAGACGCCTTCCCAGACGCCTTCATGGGCGCGCATGGCTGGGAACCCGGTCATGGGACGCCTCCGTCGTCGGTCGTTTAGGGCGTGGACCTCGCCCCCCTCGGCCCTTCGGGCCACTCCCCCCGCACGCAGGGGGCCTAGATCACGCCGCGATCCTTCATCGCCGCGATCTTGTCCTCGCTCAGCCCGGCCTCGCGGGCGAGCGCTTCGGAATGCTCGCCGAAGCCGGGCAGGGCGGGCCGGGGCTCGGCGGGCTCATTCTTGAAGCGGATCGCCGGGCCAACGTGGCGGCGCCCGTCCGCGTCTTCGAACACGAGCCCGCGCGCGGCGGTGTGGGGATCGTCGAAGGCGTCCTTCAACGAGCGCACCGGCGCCCAGCACACGTCCACATCAGCGAGCTCGGCCTCCCAGTCTTCAAGCGTCTTCTGAGCGAAGGTCTCCTTGAAGAAGGCGCGCAAGGGCGCCTGGCCCGGGCCCGGCTCCAGCTTGGCGTACTCGAGAAGATCCGGCCGGCCGAGGTGCTCAAGAAGGTTCTTGGCGAACTTCACCTCGGAGCCGCCGAGCACCAGATGCCGGGCGTCCCTAGTCTCGTAGACATGGTACATCGCCGCCCCGCCGAAGGAGCGCATGTCCTTGACCGGGGGATGGGCGTCATCGGCGAACACAGGCCCGGTCACGTTCGGCGTCCAGGCCAGGCACGCGTCGTACATCGCCATGTCGATGAAGTCGCCCTCACCGGTCGTTGCGCGGCGCAGGAGCGCCATCAAGATCGCCGACAGCGCGGTCAGCGAGGCGGCGAGGTCGGCGACGGGCATGTTCGGGCTCGCCGGTTTGGCGTCCTCCAGCCCGCGATTGAGGTCCACAAGGCCGGCAAGCGCTTGGACCGTGAGGTCATGGGCGGGCTTGGTCGCATAGGCGCCCGCCTGCCCGAAAGCGGAGATGGAGCAGTAAACAAGGCCCGGATTGACGGCGCAGAGCGTGTCGTAGTCCGCGCCGAGCCGCGCGGCGACGCCGGGACGGAAGGCCTCCACCACCACGTCGGCGTCCCTCACGAGCGCGTGCAGAAGCGCGCGTCCGTCCTCGTCCTTCAGGTTCAGCTTCAAGGAGCGCTTGCCGCGCGCGATGTTGCGAAACCAGACCGAGACGCCGTCATCGGTCTTCCAGCCGATCTCGCGCGTGGGCTCGCCCAGCCCGTTGGCCGGTTCGATCATGATCACGTCCGCGCCGTGATCGGCCATGGTCATCGTCAGATGCGGCCCGGGCAGGAAGGCCGACAGGTCGATGACTTTGACGCCTGTGAGTTTCATCACAAAGCTCCTGGGGAAAGCGGGCGGGTGCGCACGCCGGTATCAGTGACGACGAGGATTGCGCCCTCGGCGTCGTCGACATGGTCACGAACCGCCGCGAGGCATCGGCTTACGTCGTCGGATCTGAAACAGATCACTCCGCTCGCAGACAAGCCGTCGCGGACCAACAGCGCGCCGAAGTCGCTGTCGGCGGTCAGCAGAATGCAGCCGGCCTTCGAGGCTTCGGCCAGCACTGAAATGTCCGAGGCGCCGCGCGCCGGTTCGAGCACCTCATGTCCGTCGGCGCGCAACGCGCGCACGAGCCGCATGTCGACGCACTCGTCAGCGAAGAAGCGCATTACTCCGCAGCCGCGACCGGCTCATCGAAATGATCCGCCGCGTACGCGAGGGCGGCTTGAACGTCTCCGTCCTCAAGCGCCGGATAGGCCTCGCGGATCTCGGCTTCGCCAAGGCCCGCGGCGAGCTTTCTGAGGATCAGGTAGATCGGCACGCGCGTTCCCGTGATGCACGGCTTGCCGAGCATGACGTCGGGATCGATTTCGATCCGGGGATGATCCTTGGGCGCACTCATCCGGTCAGCCTATCACGAGCCGGTCCGGCGCTCACTCCGCGGCGCGCTTGCCGGCGCGCGCGGCGCTTAAAACCGCATCGGTATGCTCGCCGAGCTTGGGCGCGCGATCGCCCGCGACGCGCTGGCCGTTCACCGCATAGGGCTCGCGCAGGAGCTTCAACCCGCCGGGGCGGTCTGGATGCTCGACCTCGTCGATCATGTGCTGCGCGGTCGAGGCGTCGAGCGCTTCGGCGAGGTCGCGCACCGGCGCGACGGGCACCTTGCCGCCGAGGATCGCGATCCAGTCCTCAGACCCCTTCTCCATGAACAAGGCGTCGAGCTCGGCCTGGAGCTTGGCGTGGTTGGCGCGCCGGTCGGCCACCTCGGCGTAGTCGGGATTCTCCAGAAGGTCATCGCGCCCGACCGCCTTGCAGAACACCGCCCAGAATTTCGGCAGCTGGCACATAAGGAAGATCCAGCCGTCGGCGGTCTTGAAGAGCTGGGAGGGCACGACGCTGGGGTGGGAGGAGCGCGGCATGCGCGTCGTGGTCTCACCCTCGTTGAGATACCAGGTCGCCGGGTAGGAGAGCTGGTGCAGCGCGGTGTCGAGCAGGGAGACGTCGACGTCGCAGCCCTTGCCGGTGTCGCGCGCGCCGATCACTGCGGCGAGCAGGGTGGTGGCGAGCATGGAGCCGGTCATGAAGTCCACCATGGACAGCCCGAAGCGCGCCGGCGGGCCGTCCGGCTCGCCGGTCAGCGACAGGAAGCCGGCCTCGGCCTGGAAGAGATAATCATAGCCCGGCCACGCTTCGCGCTCATTGCCGCGCCCGTAGGCGGACAGGTGCGCGCATACGATCTCCGGCTTGATCGCCGACAGGGCGGCGTAGTCGACCTTCAGCTTCGCCGGCAGGTCGCCGCGCAAATTGTTCGCCACCGCGTCCGCGGTGCCCACGAGCGCTTCGAAATCGGCCCGGCCCTGATCGGACTTCAAATCCAGCGCGACGGACTTCTTGCCGCGATTGAAGGTCTGGAAGAACTGGCTGTCGCCCTCTCCGAGGAAGTGCGGACCGGCCAGTCGCGAGGAGTCCCCGCCCGAGGCCGGGTTCTCGATCTTGATCACCTCCGCGCCGAGACCGGCGAGCAGCTGCGTGCCGTAAGGCGCCGCGCCGTACTGCTCGATGGTCAGGACACGAAGGCCCTTCAGCGGCTTATGCATGAGGTCGTTTCCTTGACGAAGACCTGATGTCCTCCCCCGGTGTACGGGGGAAGTGTCCGCGAAGCGGGCGGAGGGGGCCGCGCCCAGCTGAGGGTCAGCGCCGCCCCCCTCGGCCCTTCGGGCCACTCCCCCCGTAAACGGGGGGAGATATC
>CAZKBB010000014.1:0-52201 GCA_964550935.1 uncultured Caulobacterales bacterium | reverse complement strand
GGCGAGATCCGCTGGTGCCAGGGCTATTCGGAGCCGGGGGCGGGCTCGGACCTCGCCTCGCTGCGCACCAAGGGCGTGCGCGAGGGCGATGATTTCGTGGTGACCGGCCAGAAAGTGTGGACCTCCTACGCCGACCAGGCCGACTGGATTTTCGCGCTCGTGCGCACCGAACCGGACGCCCCCAAGCACGAAGGCATCTCCTTTCTCCTGATCGACATGGAGTCTAAGGGCGTCTCCACCAAGCCGATCAAGCTGATCTCGGGCAAATCGCCCTTCTGTGAGACCTTCTTCGACGAGGTGCGCGTGCCTCAGTCCCAGACCGTCGGCGAGCCCGGTCAGGGCTGGACGATCGCGAAATACCTGTTGAGCCACGAGCGCGCAGGGATCGTGTCCGAAGCCCAGTTCGGCGGCCTGAACCCGCTCGTCGCGGCGCAGCGCTCCGGCGAGGCCGACGACGAAGGCCGGATCGCCGATCCCGTGTTGCGCGGCGACGCGGCCCGCCTAACCGTCGACGGGCTCGCCTTCGAGGCGACCATGCGCCGGATCAAGGAGGAGGCCGACCACGGCGAAGGGGTCGGCGCGCGCGCCTCTCTGTTGAAGTATATCGGCACCGAGCTGAACAAGCGCCGCCACGAGCTCAACATGAGCGCGCTCGGCTCAGAAGGCCTGGTCTGGGACGGCGCGGACGATGAAACCAAGGACGCCGCGCGCGGCTGGCTTCGCTCTCGCGCCAACTCGATCGAGGGCGGCACGAGCGAGATCCAGCTCAACATCGTCGCCAAACGCGTTCTCGAACTGCCCTCTCAGTAGGCTTCGGCCCAAGACACGCTTCAGGAGCCTTTCATGACCTTCGTGTTGAACGACGAAGAACAGATGCTGCGTGATTCCGCGCGCAGCTTCCTCGACAGCTCTGCGCCCGTCTCGGCCCTTCGCAAGCTGCGCGACGCGGACGATCCGCTGGGCTACTCCGCCGATCTCTGGCGCGCCATGGCCGAGATGGGCTGGACCGGGATCTTGATCCCGGAAGAGCATGGCGGGGTCGACATGGGCGCCACCGCGGCCGGCCTGGTGATGCTTGAGATGGGCCGCTCGCTCACCGCCTCGCCCTTCCTGTCCACGGGCGTTTTGGCCGCAAGCGCCATCAATCTGGCGGGCAGCGACGCGCAGAAGTCCGCCTGGCTGCCGAAAATCGCCGCGGCCGAAACCGTGATCGGTTTCGCGGTCGACGAACGCGCGCGCCATGATCCCGGCCGTATCGAGACGACCGCGACGGAAGACGGCAACGGCTTTCGCCTGTCGGGCAAGAAGCGCTTCGTCGCCTGCGGCATGGGCGCGGACGCCTTCATCGTCGCGGCGAAGACCGAGGACGGCGCGACGGCGCTCTTCCTGGTCGACGCCGAGGCGAACGGGGTCACCCGCACCGGGCGGCGCACGGTGGACAGCCACATGCCCGCCGACATCGTTTTCGATGACGTCAAGCTCGACGGCGACGCGCTGATGAACGGCGCGGATAACACCCAGCTCGCGCTCGATCACGTGCTGGACGTTGGCCGGGCGTGCCTTGCGGCGGAGAGCTTGGGTGTCGGCGAACAGGCCTTCTCTGAAACGATCGAGTATCTCAAAGGCCGCGAGCAGTTCGGCGCGCCGATCGGCTCGTTCCAGGGGCTTCAGCACCGCGCAGCGCACCTGCTCGGCGAGCTGGAGCTGGCCCGCTCTTTGGTGATGAAGGCGCTGCGCACGCTGGACGAACAGCCCTCGCAGGCCCCGATGTGGTGCGCGGCCGCAAAAGCCAAGACCTGTCAGGTCTCGCGTCTGGCCGCGGCGGAGGGCATCCAGATGTTCGGCGGGGTCGGCATGACCGACGAGTACGATATCGGGCTCTACTACAAGCGCGCCCAGGCCGCCGGCGAACATCTCGGCGACGAGATGTGGGGCTCGGGCCGCGTGGCCGGCATGCTCGGCATGTAGGCGTGCGCGACGGGCAAGGATAGGCTGACGCCATGACGGACGCCCCCGCCCTGCTTGATCCCTCGACCGGCCAGACGCCGCAAGGCGCGGCGCGGTTCGGGCCGCACGGGCCCGGCGGAGCGACGGCGCGCGCATTTTTGGTGCTGTCGCTCATCACGCTGCCGCTCGGGCTTGTTCTGCCGATGATGGAGACGACCCGGCTTCTGGTCTTCAACCAGACCTACTCCCTGCTTGATGCGGTCGCGTCGCTCTTCCGATCCGGCGAAGCGTTTCTGGCCAGCGTGATCCTGGTGTTCTCAATCCTGACGCCGAGCGTAAAGGCGCTCGCGCTCTGGCTCATGCACGTTTTCCCGCCGACGCGTTCTGCGGGTGCTCTGCGGCTGATCGAGCGGCTAGGAAAGTGGTCGATGATGGATGTGCTGATCGCGGCCCTGGTCGTCTTCCTGCTTTCAGGACAGGCGAGCGTCAGCGCAGCGAGCCTGCCGGGGCTCTACCTGTTCTCCATCGCCGCGATCTCGTTGATGATCGCCTCAGGGCGCATGTCGGCGGATTTCGAGCGGCGCTGACGCGCGCTCACCGGCGCATGGCGCGCAGGAGCTGAACCAGCCCGATCACGACGAACGCCGCGCCGAACGCGCGCGCGAACCAGGCCAGCCAAGGCCGGCCCTTCTCAAGAAACGCGTCTCCAGGGGCGTTCCGATCATACCAGACGGTGACTGTCGCGCCCTCGGGATAATCTGATGCGAAGTCTTCGGCCCAGGCGCGCTCGCCCAACGGCTCGCTCGCCGGGCGCAGGCGATCGCTGGAATAGGTCTGGCCGTCAACATCGTATTCGAAGCGGATCGCAGGGGCGTGAACGATCTGAGTGCCGCCCTCGGGCCGGCTGATCTCCTGGCGGCTGACCCCTGAGGCCACGATGCGCGCTTTGAGGGGGTCGACCGCCGCGATCGCGTCGTCGCGCGCCTCCTGGATCACGCCGCCGAGCACGATGAACAGAGCGCCGAATGCGATCGCGCCGAGATTCTGAAACAGCGTCTTTGCATCCGTCATGGCCCCGACGTGGCCATAAGGTCGCCACGCCGCAACCGGCGGACACGGACGGATCAGAAGAAGGAAATGGTCGGAGCGGCCGGATTCGAACCGGCGACCCCCGGTCCCCCAGACCGGTGCGCTAACCGGGCTGCGCCACGCTCCGAACCAAGGCGCAAGGCGATCGCGGCCCTGCGCAGGGGAACGGCCTTATAGGACCGCGCCGCGCCTGCGGCAAGCGCGCATTCAGGCGCGATCTTGCGCGGTCTTGTCGATCGTTGAGTCAAGCCTGGCTTTGGCCGCCTCCAGCGTGTCCGCGATCGCGCCAAGGCCCGTAGACGCGCCGCCGGAGACGGCGTTGCGCCGCTTGGGAGCGATCTCGCCGGTTGTCGCCGCGGGCTCGACCGCGCCGCCCTCGGCGATGGCGCTGACCGCAGCCACGCCGTGCTCGCGCAGGTATTTCTGGGCGCCCTTGATGGTCAGCCCTTCTTCATAGAGCAACCGCTTCAGGCCCCGAACGAGCGCCAGGTCGGAGGGGCGGTACATGCGCCGGCCGCCCTTGCGCTTGACCGGCTTGAGTTGAGCGAATTTCGATTCCCAAAACCGCAGCACATGCGCCGGGAGACCCGTCTCCTCAGCCGCCTCGGAAATCGTGCGATAGGCGTCCGGGGACTTCTCAGAGGCCATGGCTGCAGCCTATTTCGAAAGCGCGGCGTCGACTCGGTCCTTCAGGACCTGGGAGGGCTTGAACACCAGGACGCGGCGCGGATCGATCGGGACTTCTTCGCCCGTCTTCGGGTTGCGGCCCATGCGCCCGTTCTTGTCGCGCAGCACGAACGAGCCGAACGAGGAGAGCTTTACCGTATCGCCCTCGACGAGCGTGTCGGAGACGAGATCCAGGGTCTGTTCAACGAGCGAAGACGATTCCTGGCGGGAAAGCCCCACCTCCCTAAACACCGCCTCGGCGAGGTCCGCCCGGGTGAGAGTTTTTTCTGTCATCGCGTCGCCCCGAAATGAAACCGCGCGGTGAGGTTACGACCGTACGCTGACTGCGGTCAATCAAAACCCAGTAACATAGGTTAGTATCGCGCCAGCGCCGCGCCCCAGGTGAAGCCGCCGCCGAGCGCCTCCATTAGCAGCATGTCCCCGCGCTTGACCCGCCCGTCATGGATTGCGGCGTGGAGCGCCAGCGGTATCGAGGCGGCCGAGGTGTTTCCGTGCCGGCCCACGGTGGAGACGACCTTCTCAACCGGAATGCCCAGCCGTTTCGCAACGCCGCGCAGGATGCGCTCATTCGCCTGGTGGGGAATGAACCAGTCGATCTCCTCGATCGGGTGTCCGGTCTGTTTGATGAGGCCGGCCATGGAGCCGGAGATCTTCTCGATCGCGTGCCTGAAAACGGCGTTGCCCTGCATGCGCAGGTGTCCGACCGTCTGGGTTTGCGATGGGCCGCCGTCGACATACAGCAAATCCTTGAAGCGCCCGTCCGAGTGCAGCGCGCAGCGGATCACGCCCTCGCCTTCGCTTGGATCCTGGGGCTTGAGCACCACCGCGCCCGCGCCGTCGCCGAACAGCACGCAGGTCGTACGGTCGGTCCAGTCGAGGATGCGCGAGAAGGTCTCCGCTCCGATCACGAGCGCGCCCTTCGACTGGCCGCGCGCGACCATGTTGTCCGCGACGCTGAGCGCATAGAGAAAGCCCGAGCAGACCGCATGCACGTCGAACGCCGCTCCGTGGCGCATGTCGAGCTTGTCTTGGACCATGGTGGCGGTGGCGGGAAAGGTCAGGTCCGGCGTCGCCGTGGCCAGCACGATCAGGTCGACGTCGTCCCGCGTGAGACCGGAGTGGGAGAGCGCATCAAGCGCAGCCTTCACCGCGAGATCGGATGTGGTCTCGCCCTCGGCGGCGATATGGCGCTGCGAGATGCCGGTGCGTTCGCGGATCCATGCGTCGCTCGTCTCGACGATCTCCATCAGATCGGCGTTGGTCATGATGCGTTCGGGCAGATAGGCGCCGACGCCTGCGATGCGCGAGACCGGGGCGGGATCAGGGGCGGGATCAGATGTCACGCGGACTTACGCTCCCTGAGGCGACGGGGCTGCGGCCTGGATCGCCTCCAGCCGTGACAGATTGTTTTCGATTTCAGTGAGGAAGCGGCTGTCGGCCATTTCAAGCGCGATCCTGAGCGCGGTCGCGTAACCTGGTCCGTCCGCGCCGCCATGGCTCTTCACGACCAGGCCGTTCAGGCCGAGGAAAACCCCGCCATTGACGTTGCGCGGATCCATACGCGCGCGCAGCCGGTCCAGCGCGCCGAAGCGCAGGAAACCGGCCCCCAGCTTCGCGCTGATCGAACTGGTCAGGGCGTCGCGGACGAAGCCGCCGACCAGCTTCGCCGTGCCTTCGGCGGTTTTCAGCGCGATATTGCCGGTGAACCCGTCGGTGACCACCACGTCGGTGGAGCCCATAGAGATGTCGTCGCCCTCCACGAAGCCGCGATAGTCCATCTCCAGCTCCGCATCGCGCAGGAGCTGGTCTGCGTCGCGCACGACCTCTCCGCCCTTCAGCTCCTCCTGACCCACATTGAGCAGGCCGACCGTCGGAGCGGGCGCGCCATGCACGGCCCGGTGGAAGGCCTCGCCCATGATCGCGAACTCCACAAGCTGAGCGGGCGCGCACTCTACGTTGGCGCCGACGTCGAGCACGGTGCAAAAGCCCTTCGGTGTCGGCCAGCTCGCTGCGATCGCCGGGCGATGCACGCCGGGCTTCATGCGCAAGATCACTTTCGAGATCGCCATCAACGCGCCGGTATTGCCCGCCGACACGGCCACGTGCGCCTCGCCGTCCTTGATGGCGTGGACCGCGTTCCACATCGACGATCCGCGCGAGCGGCGCACCGCTTCGGACGGCTTTGCGCTCATGTCGACTTCTGATTCGGTGTGACGGACCTCGCACACGGCCTCGGCCTCGGCGCGTCTGGCCAGCAGCGGCGCAATGCGCGCTTCATCGCCGTGCAGCAGAAATCGCACCGGCCGGCGGCGGCCCTTCAGAAAGGCCGCCACGCCGTCGACGACGATCTCGGGCGCGTGGTCGCCGCCCATCGCGTCGATGGAGAGGGTGAGCGGTTGCGTCATGAAACTGTCCGCCGGTCCAGGGCCGTAGGCTGTCCCCGGCGCGCGAAATGCGCGCCGCCAGAAAGGCGCGCGGACCTTACCGAACGTCGTCTAAATGGCAAGCTGGCGCGCCAGGACGCGTTCAGCCCGCTGAGGGGAAGCGCGGGCGCTCGCCTTCGATGAGCGCTTCGGGCGACTGTTGTTGCAGCGCTGAGTCGGCCTTGATCATGTAATCAGCCAGACGGCGGGCGGCGGGGCCGGCCTCGTCCAGCTCGTCGAGCATGTTGCGCTCGATCGTCTCGCTCAAGGCCTCCGCGTCGCCGACGTCGAGCGCGGTCTTGTAAGCGTTGGCGCGGCCATAAAAGGCCTCGGCCATTTTCTTGATCTTCTTGCCCACCGACGTGTCGCCGATGCCCATTTCGCGCAGCGCGTCGTCCATGTCCCGGAACATGCGGTCGAACACGGCCTGACCGGCCGCCCGGCCGGCCTCTCCGCCCTCATTAAGCCGGCGGATCAGCAAGACGGCGTGCATGGTGATCATGTCGAACCGGCCGTCGACCGTATCGGGCGCACCGCGTTCGTCGTACAGGGCCGGCTTGCGCGCGGCCTCCACGAGCTCGCCGTAAAGCCGCTCGCCGACCGGCGCCATCGGATCCTTGCCGAACAGGCGTTGGAAGATGTTCAAGACGGGCTCCCTTCAGGCGCGCTTGAAGCTAAGCTTGGATGCGTTTAGGTCAACGCGGCCCGGCGGTGAAGTCCGCTGCGGCGCGAACGAATTCACCGGAGGCCCCTGCATGGCTCTCAACCGCCGACTGCGCGCCGGATGCGCCCTCGCCGTCATCGCCGGCTCCATGGTGATCGCCGGGTGTAATCCGACCCTGCGCACCCACGGCTTCCGCTACACAAACAACGAGGCGCCTGAACTGGTCCCCGGCGAGGACGATCAGGCGAGCGTGCTCGCCCAGCTCGGCAGCCCGTCCACGCGCGGCGTGTTCGAGACCGACACCTGGTACTACATCTCAGCCACGCGCGAGGAGCTGTCCTACCTGCGCCCCACGACGCGTGAACGCCGCGTGTTCGCGGTGCGCTTCGACGCGGACGGCGTGGTCAGCGAGATCGAGGAATACGGCCTGGACGACGGGCGCGTGGTGGCGCTGGTGGAGCGTGAGACGCCCACGCGCGGGCGCGAGCTGACCTTGCTTGAGCAGCTTCTGGGCAATGTGGGCCGCCTGCCGGGCGAACAGTTCGGCGGCGAGCAGAACCTGCCCGGCGGCGCAGGCGGGCCCCGCCCCGAGGGCGGGCCGCGCTAGACCCGTTTTACAGCTTCCATTTCGGCGAAGAAAAAGCCCCGGCTCAGGTCTGAGCCGGGGCTTCTCGTTTCAGGCTGTCGCGTCTTCTAGAAGCGCGCGGCGAGGACCGCGAGCATCAGGAGCGCGACGATGTTGGTGATCTTGATCATCGGGTTCACGGCCGGACCCGCGGTGTCCTTGTAAGGATCGCCCACGGTGTCGCCGGTCACCGCGGCCTTGTGGGCTTCAGAGCCCTTGCCGCCGTGATTGCCGTCTTCGATGTACTTCTTGGCGTTGTCCCAGGCCCCGCCGCCGGCGGTCATGGAGATCGCCACGAACAGGCCCGTCACGATCACGCCGAGCAACATCGCGCCGGTCGCTGCGAGCGCGTTAGCCTTGTCGGCCACGAAGTAGATCACCGCGAACAGAACAATCGGGGAGAGCACCGGCAGAAGCGAGGGTATGATCATCTCGCGGATCGCGGCGCCGGTGAGCAGGTCCACGGCGCGTCCGTAGTCCGGCTTCTCCTCCCCCTTCATGATGCCCGGCTTCTCCTTGAACTGGCGGCGCACTTCCTCGACGACAGCCTGGGCCGCGCGGCCGACGGCCGTCATCGACATGCCGCCGAACAAAAAGGGCAAAAGCCCGCCGAAGAACAGCCCGACCACCACGTAGGGGTTGGACAACGAGAAGTCCGGGGTCACGCCCGCGAAGAACGGATAGGTGTCCGGGCTCGAGGCGAAGTATTTCAGATCCTCGGTATAGGCCGCGAACAGCACCAGGGCGCCAAGACCGGCCGAACCGATCGCATAGCCCTTGGTGACCGCCTTGGTGGTGTTGCCGACCGCGTCAAGCGTGTCGGTGGTGTCGCGCACCGAGCCCTCCAGCTCGGCCATCTCGGCGATGCCGCCGGCGTTGTCGGTCACCGGGCCGAACGCGTCGAGCGCGACGACCATGCCCGCCAGAGCCAGCATCGTGGTCACCGCGATGGCGATGCCGAACAGGCCGGCCAGCTGGAAGGTCGAGATGATCGCGACGATGATCACGATCGCGGGCAGCGCGGTCGCTTCAAGCGACATGGCCAGGCCCTGAATCACGTTGGTGCCGTGACCGGACTCCGAGGCCTTGGCCACCGACTTCACCGGGCGATAGTTCACCCCGGTGTAGTACTCGGTGATCCACACGATCAGACCGGTCACCGCCAAGCCGATCAGCCCGCAGAGGAACAGGTCCATGCCCGTCATCGTGATTGCGTTCGAGGCGACGAGCTCCGTGCCGAAGCCGAGCACGAAGTGCGTGGCTATGCCGAGCCCCGCCACCGAGAGCACCGCGGAGGCGAGGAAGCCCTTGTAAAGCGCGCCCATCACGTTCGTGGAGCCTTTGCCGAGGCGCACGAAATAGGTGCCGATGATCGAGGCGACGATGCACACCGCGCCGATCGCCAGGGGATAGACCATGATCGCGTCGAGGCCGACCGCGCCGGCCGCGTCGCGGAAGAAGATCGAGGCCAGCACCATGGTGGCCACGACCGTCACCGCGTAGGTCTCGAACAGGTCGGCGGCCATGCCGGCGCAGTCGCCGACATTGTCGCCCACATTGTCGGCAATGGTCGCAGGGTTGCGCGGGTCGTCCTCGGGGATGCCGGCTTCGACCTTGCCGACCATGTCGCCGCCGACGTCCGCGCCCTTGGTGAAGATGCCCCCGCCCAGGCGCGCGAAAATCGAGATCAGAGACGCGCCGAAGCCGAGCGCCACCAGGCCGTCGATCACCAAGCGCTTGTCTTCAAGACCGCGGAAATCGCCGAAGCCCGACAGCACGGCGTAATAGGCCGCCACGGAGAGCAGCGCGAGACCGGCCACGAGCATGCCTGTCACCGCCCCAGCGCGAAACGCCATGGACAGACCGCCCTGCAGGCTGGTCTTGGAGGCTTCGGTCGTGCGCACGTTCGCGCGCACCGAAACCAGCATGCCGATGAAGCCCGCCGCCCCGGAGAGCGCCGCGCCGATCAGGAAGCCGAGCGCGACGATCGGGCCGAGCAGAAAGCCCACCACGACGAGAACGACGACGCCGACGATGGCGATCGTGGTGTACTGGCGGCGAAGATAGGCGTTGGCGCCCTCCTGGATCGCGGACGCGATCTCCTGCATGCGCGCATCGCCAGCGCTGGCGGAAAGAATCGATCGGATCTGCAGCGCGCCGTAGATGATCGACAGCACGCCGGCTCCGATCGCGAGCCAGAGCCAAAGGTCGGTCATGGGTGTCAGCCCCCGTTGAGAACAGCCGTAATCAGGAAGGGTCGGAGCGCGAAGGAGGAGACCGGCTCGAAAGCGCGAGTCGGCCCATGGGCCCCGCCCGGTTGATGGCGCGGACTATGCCCAAGCGGTAAGCCCCGCGCAATACGGGCTAAAGTCGAAAATCCGCAGGCCCTACGATGCGCTTCAGTTGCTCAGAAGGCGCATGTCGCCGCCGACCACGTTGATGTCCTCGACCCAGCCGCTCTCCAGATGCTCGCGGGCCGCAGAAAGCCACGCCTCGCGCACCGGGCCCATGTCGAAACCGGACCGGCCCGAGCGCGGCAGCGGATGGGCGTGGGAGACCTTCACAAGCGCGTCGAGCACCAGGTGGTTGCGCTCGCGCACACGCCAGACATCGACGCCGGGTTTCAGGCGAAGGCGCGCTCCGATGAAGGCGTAGGCGACCAGCCGGCCGTCCTCGACGATCGGTGCGGCCATCTTCGGCAGATCGACATGGTTATAGTCCGGCGCGGCGAATTCCTCCGCGGCGGCCTCAGCCTCCAGATCGGCGTCGTTGACCAGATCGAACTGAGCCTTGATGACGTTGCCTGGGCCTTCCGCCCCCCCGCCCTCGCCAAAGGCATAGGACGGGGCGGCGCTGACGAGCGCGGCGATCGAAGCAAAAATGAGCGTGCGTGCGAACGACATGGCGCAAGTTTAGGCCGGGCACCCTCAAAAATGCGTGAATCCGCCCGCGCCAGCGTCAATCACGCCTCCGCCGGCGCTGACGCTCACCCCGGGCGCGCCCTCGCGCGCCTCTCCGATGCAGGTCGCAGGCGCGCCGGCCGCGGCGCAGGCGGCTTCGAACCCCTCGGCGCGGTCGGCGGGCGCCGCGGCGATCAGCTCGTAGTCGTCCCCGAAGCTCGCCAGCGATACGCGCGCCTGGATTTCATCGCCCTGATCAGACAGCCAAGCGCGTGCGGCGTCCGAGAGGGGCAGCCGGTCCAGATCAAGCGTCAGCGCGACCTGGCTCGTCTCGGCGAGATGGCGCGCATCAGCGATCAGCCCGTCGCTGACATCGATCGCAGCACTGGCGTGGCGGCGTAACGCCAGCGCCAAGGCGAGACGCGGCTCTGGCAGGCGATAGCGTTCGAGCAGCGCCGCGCGCGCCGTCGCCGAGGGGGCGTACGCGCCGCGATACACCGCAAGGCCGAGCCCGGCGTCGCCGATGGTCCCGGTGACGTAGATCCGGTCGCCGGGCTTCGCGCCGGCGCGGGTGACCGCACCCCCTGACGGGACTGCGCCGACCGCCGTGATCGCGATCGTCAAGGGACCGGGCCCGCTCGTGGTGTCGCCGCCGAGCAGCGCGCAGGCGTAACGGGCCTGATCGGCCGCGAGCCCGTCGGCGAACGCGGCGCGCATCGCATCGTCGGCCGTCTCGGGCCAGACAATGCTGGTCAGATAACCGAGCGGGCGCGCGCCCATGGCGGCCAGGTCGGAGAGGTTGGCGCGCAGCGCCTTGCGCGCCGCCGCGCCGGGTTCTTCGTCAGATGGAAAGTGACGCCCCGCCACGAGCGCGTCCGCGGCGAGCACGATCTGCTCGCCAGCACCGGGCGTAATCACGGCGGCGTCGTCGGCGAGGTCGAGCGCGCCCTCGCCCGCCAGCGGCCGCAATCGCCGCTTGATGAATGCGAACTCGCCCTCGCCCGCGCTCACTGCGCGCTTTCGGTCGAGGCGGGCCCGGCGTCGCCGCGGACCTTCCTGGCGATGGCGTCGAGGGCGGCGTTCACGAAGCCGGGCTCCGGGCCGTCGAAGAAGGCGTTGGCGATGTCGACATATTCGTCGATCACCACGGCCGAGGGCACGTCATCGCGCCTCACCAGCTCATACGCGCCCCCGCGCAGGATCGCGCGCAACGTGGAATCGAGGCGGGAAAACTTCCACCCCTCCTTGAGGGACTGGGAGATCACCGGATCGACCTTGGGCTGGGCCTCGATGATGCCGGCCACAAGATCCTCGAAGAAGGCTTCGTCCGCCTCGATATAGTCGCCGGGCTCGTCAGAATGGCCGAAGCGGTGATCGAGGAACTGCTTGACCACCGCAGACGCGCCCTGCCCCGACACCTCCATTTGATAGAGGGCCTGTACAGCGGACAGGCGCGCGGCGCGCCGCAGCCTGGCGCGGTCGGCGGACTGGCTCATCGCTCGACCCCGAACTCGCTGCGCAGCGCAGCCATGGCGAGGGCGGCCTCGGCGGCGTCCTTGCCCTTGTTTTTCTTCTCTACGTGGGCGCGTTCGCGCGCCTGAAGAATGTTCTCCACGGTGAGAATCCCGTAGCCGATCGCGACGCCCTGCAGCGTCAGCTCCATCAGACCGCGTGCGCTCTCCCCGCACACATAGTCGTAATGGCTGGTCTCGCCGCGGATAACGCAGCCGAGCGCCACATAGGCGTCGTAGGGCTGCTCGCCGCGCTCGGCGAGGGTGATCGCGCCGGGGATCTCGAACGCGCCGGGCACCATGACCGTGTCATGGCTTGCGCCGGCCTCCTCCAGCGCGGCGCGCGCGCCGCTGATGAGTTCGGCGGTGATGTCTTCGTAGAACGGCGCTGCGACGAGCAGCACGCGCGGGGCCTCAGCCATGGGGCGTTCCTTCGATTTCGCGCTGCTCGACGACTTCGAGCCCGTAGCCGTCGAGCCCGATGATGGTCTGCGGCGCGGTCGAGAGCAGGATCATGCGTTTGACGCCCAGATCGAGAAGGATCTGCGCGCCGATGCCGTACTCGCGCAGCCGGCGCGCCTCGCGCTCGCTGTCGGCCTCCGAGGGCCGCGCGCCGAAGCGCTCCACGATGGCGTTGCGGTTGGTCTCGCGGATGAAGACCATGACGCCCGGCTCATCGCCGGACGCAATCGCCTCGATCCCGCGGCGCACAAGGCCCGCTCGGCCCTCGTCCGCGCCCAGGACGTCGTCGGCGAAACTGACCTTGTGCATGCGCACGCGCACCGGCTTCGACGAGTCGACCTCGCCCTTGACGAGCGCGACATGCTCAACGTCGTCCACGATGGAGCGGAACACGCTGACGGCCAGCTTGCGTCCGGCCATCTCGATCTCGGTCTCCATGCGCCGTTCAACAAACCGGTCCTTCTCGCGGCGATAGGCGATCAGGTCCGCGATCGCGCCGATCTTAAGATCGTGCTCGCGCGCGAACTCGACCAGATCGGGCAGGCGCGCCATGGAGCCGTCTTCGTTCATGATCTCGCAGATCACGCCGGACGGGTTCATACCGGCGAGCCGGGCGATGTCGACCGCCGCTTCCGTGTGCCCGGCGCGCACGAGCACCCCGCCGTCGCGCGCGGCGAGCGGAAAGACGTGGCCCGGGCTGACGATGTCCTCGCGACCCTTCTCGGGATCGACCGCGACCTGGATCGTGCGCGCGCGATCAAAGGCGGAGATGCCCGTGGACACGCCCTCGCGCGCCTCGATCGAGACGGTGAAGGCGGTCGACTGGCGCGAGCGGTTCTCCGGCGCCATGAGTTTCAGATCGAGCGCCTCAGTGCGCTCGCGCGTCAGCGCCAGGCAGATCAGGCCGCGCCCGTGGCGGGCCATGAAGTTGACCGCCTCGGGCGTTGCGAACTGGGCGGGCACGACGAGATCGCCCTCGTTCTCGCGATCCTCTGCGTCGACCAGAACGAACATGCGCCCGTTTCGCGCGTCCTCGATGATCTCCTCGATGGGAGACAGCGCGCTGGCCGGGGCGTTCGAATTTTCAGATTGAGCGGTCACTGGGTCTTGTCGTCCTTCTGATCGCCTCAGCCCGCCGGGGCCTCGCTCAGGCGCGCGGCGTAGCGCGCCATGACGTCGACCTCAAGATTGACGTGCGCGCCCTCGCGAAGGCGTGACAGCGTCGTCACGTCAGCGGTGTGGGGGATGATCATGAGTTCAAACCGCGCGCCGTCCACGGCATTGACGGTGAGCGACACGCCGTCGACGGCGATGGAGCCCTTCTCCGCGATGAAGCGGGACAGGCTGTCCGGCGCCTCGATCGTCAGATGCATCCAGCCGTCTTCGTCGCGCCGCACGGCCACCACGCCGACGCCGTCCACATGGCCCTGCACGATGTGCCCGCCAAGCTCGTCGCCGACCTTCAGGGCGCGTTCCAGGTTGACCGCTTCGCCCTCGGCCTTGGCGCCGAGCGTGGTGCGCGCCAGCGTTTCCGGAGAGACCTCCACGGCGTAGCGCGCGCCCTCGCCCTCCGCCTCAATCTCGACCAGCGTGAGGCAGACGCCGTCATGGGCGATCGAGGCGCCCAGCACGAGGTCCTCAGCCGGGTAAGGCGCGTCGATCTCGTAGCGGCGCACGGGCCCGTCCATGATGCGGGCGATCTCGCCCGTCGCCGTCACGATACCGGTGAACATCACCCCGCTCCGCGTTCATAGCTTTCCCAGAGATCGTCGCCGACCTCGCGTACCTTCACGCGGCGATAAGTCGGCGCATCGGCGAGCGCTTCAAGGCCAAGCGCTGCGATCGCCGAGACGCCGTCGGCGCCGATCAGCGTCGGGGCGCGAAACCACTCGATCCGATCCACGATCCCGGCCGCGATCGCACTGGCTGCGATTCGGCCGCCGGCCTCGATCATGACCGAGCCCGCGCCCGCTTCGCGCAACGCCTCAATGACGCCGGCCCAGCCCGGCCGGCCATGTGCGTCCGGCTCCACCGACCTGACCGACGCGCCGGAGATTTCAAGCGCTTCGCGCGCCAACGGATCGGCCTTCGTGGTGAATAGGATCACCGGCCCGCCGCCCGGTTGGTCGAACAGGGCCGCGCCGGGCGGTGTTGAGAGATTTGAGTCCAGGACCACGCGCTGCGGCTGGCGCTTCGACAGCGCTCCGCCAGGGCGCGCCGTCATGGCCGGATCGTCGGCCAGGACCGTGCCGGACCCGGTCAACACCGCGTCATGGCTCGCGCGAAGCCCATGCACGGCGTCGCGGGCCTTTGCGCCCGTGATCCACTTCGAGGCGCCCGATTGAAGCGCGATGCGGCCGTCGAGCGAGGTGGCGAGCTTCAAAGTCACTCGCGCCCGCGCGCGGCTCATGCCTGTTCGCCGCCCTCGTCGGCTTCGCCGTCGGCGGACAGCTGCTCGCCCTTGATGAAGTCGGAGAAGTCCGAGACTTCGCGGAAATCCTTGTAGACCGAGGCGTAACGCACATAAGCGACCGTATCGAGATTGCGCAGCCCCTCCATGATCAGCTCGCCGATATACTCCGACGGCACGTCCGGCTCGCCGCCGCTCTCAAGCCGGCGCACGATGCCGGACACCATCTGTTCGATGCGGTCGCGGTCGATGGCGCGCTTCTGAGTAGCCAGGAGCACCGAGCGCATCAGCTTGTCGCGATCGAACTGCACCCGCTTTCCGTCGCGCTTGACCACGTGAAGGTCACGCAGCTGCACCCGCTCAAACGTGGTGAAGCGCGCCCCGCAGGACGGGCACTGGCGCCGGCGACGGATCGCCTGGCCGTCCTCTGCGGGACGGGAGTCCTTCACCTGGGTGTCGGGATGGGCGCAGAAGGGACAGCGCACCGCGGTCTACTCCTAAAGGCCCTCAGCCGAGCTCGGGATAGATCGGGAAGCGGTCGCACAGCGCGATCACCTCCTCGCGCACCCGGGCTTCGACCTCGGCGTCGCCGTCGCGATTGCGGCTGAGCGCGTCGAGCACCTCCACCATCAGCTCGCCGACCCGGCGGAACTCCGCCGCGCCGAACCCGCGCGTGGTGCCGGCCGGCGCGCCAATGCGCAGGCCCGAGGTCACCATCGGCTTTTCCGGGTCGAACGGCACGCCGTTCTTGTTGCAGGTGATGTGGGCGCGTTCCAGCGCGGCTTCGGAGATGTCGCCGGTCAGGCTCTTCGGGCGCAGATCGACAAGCGCCACGTGGCTGTCGGTGCCGCCGGAGACCAGATCATAGCCCGCATCGGACAGAGCGCCGGACATCGCTCGGCAGTTTTCGATGATGGCGTGGGCGTAAGTCTTGAAGTCCGGCTTCAGCGCTTCCCCAAAGGCCACCGCCTTTGCTGCGATCACGTGCATAAGCGGTCCGCCTTGAAGCCCGGGGAACACCGCCGAGTTCAGCTTCCTGGCCAGGTCTTCGCGCTTGGACACGATCAGACCGCCGCGCGGGCCGCGCAGCGTCTTGTGCGTCGTCGTGGTGCACACGTCGGCGTACTCGACCGGGCTTGGATAGGCGCCGCCGGCTACGAGGCCGGCGAAGTGAGCCATGTCGACCAGAAGATACGCGCCCACCTCATCGGCGATCTCGCGGAACGCCTTGAAGTCGATCACGCGCGGATAGGCCGAACCGCCCGCAATGATCATCTGCGGCTGAAGCTCGCGCGCCTGCTCGCGCAGGGCGTCATAATCGATCAGCGCGTCGTCCTTGCGGACGCCGTAACTGTGGGCCTCGAACCACTTGCCCGACAGGTTCGGCTTCGCGCCGTGGGTCAGGTGCCCGCCCGCAGCGAGGTCGAGCCCCAAGATCTTGTCGCCGGGCTTCAGGAGCGCGAGGAACACCGCCTGATTGGCTTGGCTGCCCGAGTTCGGCTGAACGTTGGCGTAAGCCGCGCCGAACAGCTTCTTCGCGCGCTCGATCGCCAGCTCTTCAGCGATGTCGACGAATTCGCAGCCGCCGTAGTAGCGCTTGCCAGGATAGCCCTCGGCGTACTTGTTGGTCAGCGGCGAGCCTTGCGCCTCCAACACCGCGCGCGAGACGATGTTCTCCGACGCGATCAGCTCGATCTGGGTCTGCTGGCGGCGAATCTCCTTTGAAACCGCCTCGGCGATCTCGGGATCGCGCGCGGCCAAAGCGTCGCTGAAGAACCCGGACGCGGCGTCGTGCTGCGGGGCGTCGGCCATAAGTCTCTCCTGTGAAGCTGCGCCGCTAGACATACGGCGCGCGGGCGCTCGGGACAACCGCGGCGGCGCTGAATGGTCAGCATGTGGCGATCAACTCGCCCTGAGGTGGAATGGTGTAAGCGCCATGTAAACACTTCAAAAGAATACTTGCTTACACGGATACGGTAACTTATACGAACAACGAAGCGCATTGATTCGCGCTGTTCGCATTTTCAGCAGGATAAAATCATGACCGAAGAGACGCAGCAGACCGTCGACAACGAAGAACTCATGCGGATGACGACGGACATCGTCGCGTCCTTCCTCACGCACAATTCCGTTCCGGCGGAGAACGTCTCCGAGCTCATCAAGTCGGTGCACTCCACCATGAAGGAGATCGCCGGCGGGGACACCAAGCCGGAAGTCAAATCCAAGCCGGCCGTTCCGGTGTCGAAGTCCGTGGCCGACGATTACATCGTCTGCCTGGAGGACGGCAAGAAGCTCAAGATGCTCAAGCGTTATCTCCGCTCGCAATACGACATGTCGCCGGAAGACTATCGCCGCAAGTGGGGCCTGCCGGCCGACTATCCGATGGTCGCGCCGAGCTATTCGCGCCGCCGCTCGGACTTCGCCAAGCAGATCGGCCTTGGCCGTGGCGGGCGCAAGAAGTAAGCGCGCTCGCGACAGCGACTGCTCAGACGATAACGCCCCGGCCGCCGCGCCGGGGCGTTTTTTCGTCTTGGCTATCGGGATCAAGGCCGAGCTTTTTGAGAAGCTTGCGCGCGGCCACCCGCTCCAAGTCGGCTTGCAGAGAGCCGACCGGGCCGGAGATCACGACTTCCTCACCCGTCTTCACGTCAACCGCAGCGACCCGCACAAAGTCGCCGACGGACTGAAATTCGAAAATGATGTCCCGGCCGTAGGTTCTCCGGCCCGGCTTGCTCACGCGACGCGCGCCTCGGCGTACTTGGCGTAGACCGCCCCAATGGCCTCGATCAGCTCGTCGAACATGGAGTCGCCGTGCAGCGGCGTCGGGGTCAGGCGCATGCGCTCGGTCCCCCTGGGCACGGTGGGATAGTTGATCGGCTGCACGTAGATGCCGTGCTCGTCCAGAAGCGCGTCGGTCATCCGCTTGCACAAAACCGGATCGCCCACATGGACCGGCACGATGTGCGTCTCGCTCTCCATCACCGGAATGCCGGCTTCGGCGAGCCGGCGCTTCAGCGTGGCGGCGCGCTCCTGGTGCTGCTGGCGCAAATGATCGGCCGACTTCAGATACTCCACGCTGGCGCGCGCGCCCGCCGCAATCGAGGGCGCGAGCGAGGTGGTGAAGATGAAGCCCGGCGCCCACGAGCGGATCGCGTCGCAGATCACCGCGTCGGCCGCGATGTATCCGCCCATCACGCCGAACGCCTTGCCGAGCGTGCCTTCGATGATGTCGAACCGGTCCGCGAGCCCGTCGCGCTCGGCCACGCCGCCGCCGCGGAGCCCGTAAAGGCCGACCGCGTGCACCTCGTCGAGATAGGTCAGAGCGTCATACTTGTCGGCGAGATCGCAGACCGCTGCGAGCGGCCCGATATCGCCGTCCATGGAATAGACCGACTCCAGCGCGATGAGCTTCGGCGCATCGGCCGGCGCGACGCGCAGCAGCGCTTCGAGGTGTTCAAGGTCGTTATGCCGCCAGACATGCTTCTCGCAGCCGGCCTGCTTCACGCCCTCGATCATCGAGGCGTGGTTCAGCGCGTCTGAGAAGATGATCAGGCCGGGCAGGATCTTGCCGAGCGTAGCGAGCGTGGCCTGGTTGGCGATGTAGCCGGAGGTGAAAAGGAGCGCGGCCTCCTTGTCGTGCAGGTCGGCGAGCGAGCGCTCCAGCTCCACGTGATAGTTCGTCGTGCCTGAAATGTTGCGGGTTCCGCCCGCCCCGGCGCCGACATCGTCGAGCGCGTTCTTGATCGCCCCGACCACGCACGGGCTTTGTCCCATCCCGAGATAATCGTTCGAGCACCAGACCGTAACCTCGCGCACTTCGCCGGTCTCGTCGCGCAGGCGCGCCTTGGGAAACTCGCCGCGCTTGCGCAAAAGATTCGCGAAAACGCGATAGCGCCCTTCGGCCCGGACGCGGGCGACGGAGGCTTTGAATGCGGCGTTGTAATCCATGACGGCCTTCTTGCGCCTGGTGTCCGAACAGGTTTGGACGATAAATGACATAGGTCGCAGCGTGCGTCACGGCAGGGTGAGCGGACCGTTTGTCGCGCCTATCTTCTGACAACGCCTCGCAAATTAAACTCAGCGTGCGGAGCGGCGTCACTCCGTGGGCGGAGCGTCGTCCATGCGCCCGGATATCAGCTTGTAGACGCCGGAGAAATCGAGCGTCTCTCCGCCGATCTGGTTGAACAGGGTGTAGATGGCCTCGGCCTGCGCGCCCATGGGCGTTGAGGCGTTCGAGCCGCGCGCCGCGTCCATGGCCAGACGCAGGTCCTTCAGCATCATCGGCGCGGCGAATCCCGGCTTGTAGTCGCGATTCGACGGCGCGGCCGGGACCGGGCCCGGAACCGGGCAATAGCTCGTGAGCGACCAGTTCTGACCGGAGGCCTGGGACGCGATATCGAAGAAGGCCTGCTGATCGAGGCCCAGCCGCTCGGCGAGGTTCAGCGCCTCGCACGTGCCGACCATGTGGATGGCGAGCAGCATGTTGTTGCAGATCTTCGCGGCCTGGCCCGAGCCGGCGTCGCCGGCGTGGATCACCGCCTTGCCCATGGCGTCCAGGATCACCTGCGCCTTTTCGAACGCCGGCTCCGGTCCGCCGACCATGAAGGTGAGCGTGCCGCCCTCAGCCGCCGCAACGCCGCCTGACACCGGCGCCTCGACGAAGGCGTAACCGGCCTCGGCCGCGGCCGCGCCGACGGTTCTGGCGGTCTCGACGTCGATCGTGGAGCAGTCGATCAGAACCGCGTCGGACTTGGCGAGCGAGAGGATCCCGCCCTCGCCTTGGTAGACCGAGCGCACGTGCGGCCCGGCGGGCAGCATGGTCACGACCGCATCCGCGCCGGACACCGCCGCCTCAAGGCTTTCAGCGGCGCGCGCGCCCTTGTCGGCGAGCGCTTTGACGGCCTCGGCGTTGAGGTCGTACGCCCGCACGGCGTGGCCGGCCTTGATCAGGTTCGCAGCCATGCCCGAACCCATATTGCCGAGGCCGATGAAGGCGATCTCGGTCATGACTTGCGCTCCTGGATGAAGCTCATCTCCAGATCCTCGTCGAGCGGCGCGAAGTGACGCTCAAGCGTCTCTTCATCGGCGCGCGGGCCCCATTGCGGCGCGTTGTCCTTGTCGAGGATGACCGCTCGCACGCCCTCGTAGAAGTCAGAGCCCTCCTGGAGCCGGCGCATGGAGACGCGCAGGTCCTGGGTCATCACCTCGCGGAAGGACAGCTCGGCGCCCTTGCGCAACGCCTTCAGCGTCAAGGCGGCCGAGGTCGGCGACTTCGTGCGCAGCGTGTCGGCCTGCTTGGTCGACCAGGCGTCGCCCGCCCCGTCGAGCCGGGCCAGGATCTCGTCGAGATCGTCGCCCTCGAAGGCGGCGTCGATCAGCCCGCCGACGAGCGCGAGGTCGGACTGACCTGCATCCCCGGCGAAGTCCGCCAGCAGCGCCTCGACGCGTTCGCCGTCCGCGTCCAGCGTCTCAGTCTCGAGCCGGTCAAGCAGCGCGTCGGTGCGCTCGCTCGGCACGTAGTGAGTGGCGACGCCAGCCGCGATGGCGTCGGCGGTCTTCAACCGGGCGCCCGTCAGGCCCATCCAGGTCCCCATCTCGCCGGGCAGCTTGGGCAGAAACCACGCGCCGCCGACATCGGGGTGGAAGCCGATGCCGGTCTCGGGCATGGCGAACAGCGTGCGGTCGCCCGCGACGCGGTGAGAGCCGTGCACCGACACGCCGACGCCGCCGCCCATGGTCACCCCGTCGATCAGGGCAAGATAGGGTTTGGGATATTCGTGGATCAGCGCGTTCAGGCGGTACTCGTCGCGCCAGAATCGCCAGGCGCGGTCGTCCCCGGCCTTGCCGGATTCGGCCAGCAGCTTGATGTCGCCGCCTGCGCAAAAGCCCTTTTCGCCCTCTCCGTCCACGACCACGGCCTTGACCGTGTCGTCGTCGCGCCAGGCGACGAGCGCCTCGGTCATCGCCGAGACCATCTCCCAGGTCAGCGCGTTCAAAGCCTTGGCGCGGCTCAGCGTGATGCGGCCGATATCGCCGGCGCGGCGGACGACCACGTGGGCTTGTTCACTCATGAAAGCTTCCTGTCAGGCGGCGCCGACGGCGCGGCAGCACCAGTGCGGCGCCGATGGCGGGAACAATGTCGAAGGTCAGGCGCGCGACGCCATACCACCTCGGGGCCGTGGTCGCTACGGTAGCAGGGTGTGCAGCGTCGACGATCGCACACGCGCCGATCAACGTAGAAGATCCTTCGCGATGATCGTGCGCATGATTTCGTTGGTGCCTTCCAGGATCTGATGGACACGCAGATCGCGCACGATGCGCTCGATCGGATAATCCTTCAGATAGCCGTAGCCGCCGTGCAGCTGCAGCGCGTCGTTGGCGATCTTGGAGCCGAGATCGGTCGCGAAGCGCTTGGCCATGGCGCAGTATTTCGGCGCGGAGGGATCTTTCGCGTCAAGCGCGGCCGCTGCGCGATAGAGGATCAGTCGCGAGGCCTCCAGCTCGGTCGCCATGTCGGCGAGCTTGAACTGCGTGCCCTGGAATTGCGCGATCGGATTGCCGAACTGCTCGCGGCCCTTCACGTATTCGCGGGCCAGCTCGAACGCCTCGGTCGCGCCGCCGAGCGAGCAGGCGCCGATATTGATCCGCCCGCCGTTCAGCCCGTTCATAGCGATCGAGAAGCCCTGCCCCTCCTCGCCGAGGCGATTATTCACCGGCACGCGGCAGTCCTCGAAGCTGACCACGGCGGTGGGCTGAGAGTTCCAGCCCATCTTCTTCTCGTTGGCTCCGAAAGAGAGCCCGGGCGCGTCCTTCTCGACCACGACCGCCGAAATGCCCTTCGGGCCCGGCTCGCCTGTGCGGCACATCACGATATAGACCCCGGAGACGCCCGCCCCGGAGATGAAGGCTTTCGAGCCGTTCAGCACATAATGGTCGCCGTCGCGCACCGCCTTGGTGCGAAGGCTCGCCGCATCGGAGCCCGAGCCGGGCTCGGTCAGGCAATAGGAGCCGAGCATGTTCATTGCGGTGAGGTCCGGCAGCCAGCGCTGGCGCTGCTCGTCCGAGCCCCACTGATCGATCATCCAGGAGACCATGTTGTGGATTGAGATGAAGGCCGCCGTGGAAACGCATCCGCGCGAGAGCGCTTCAAAGATCAGCGCGGCCTCGACCCGGCCCATGCCCGATCCGCCCACATCGTCGCGCGTATAGATGCCGGCGAATCCCAGCTCGGCGCTGTCCTTCATCACGTCGAGGGGGAAGAATTTATCCTCGTCCCATTGGGCCGCGTTGGGCTTTAATCGCTCCTCGGCGAAGCGCCGGGCGGCGTCCTGGACGAGGGTCTGGTCCTCGGTCAGCTCGAAATGCACGGAAAATCTCCTTAAAGAGGCGGGCGAACGCCTAGCCGACGCCCGCGCCGCGGGCAAGGTTCGCACTGGTCAAGCGAGATAAACGCAATGCCTTCCTTTCCCACCACGCGACTGCGACGCCCCCGCGCCCATGACTGGTCCCGCCGCATCGTGCGCGAGACGCGGCTGGTTCCCGACGACCTGGTCTGGACCCTCATCGTGACCGACGGCGAGGACGAGCCCGTCGTCTCCATGCCCGGCGTCACGCGCATGAGCGTGACGAGCGTGGCGGCCGCCGCGCGCGAGGCGTACGGGCTCGGCATACCGGCCGTGGCCCTGTTCCCCCACATCGATCCCGCGCGCAAGGACGCCGAGGGCGCGGAGGCGTTGAACCGGGACGGGCTTATTCCGCGCGCAATCAGGGCGATCAAGGACGCCGCCCCTGAGCTCGGCGTGATGTGCGACGTCGCGCTTGATCCGTTCACCACGCACGGCCATGACGGGGTGGTGAAGGACGGGCGCGTGCTCAACGACGAAACCGTCGCGGTGCTGTGCCAACAGGCGCTCGTCCAGGCCGAGGCCGGGTGCGACGTGATCGCGCCGTCCGACATGATGGACGGGCGCGTGGGCGCGATCCGCGCCGCGCTGGACCAGGCCGGTCACCACGACGCGATGATTTTGTCCTATGCGGCGAAATACGCCTCTGGCTTCTACGGGCCCTATCGCGACGCGATCGGCTCGGCCCAGGCGCTCGTCGGCGACAAGAAGACCTATCAGATGGACCCCGGCAACGCGGCCGAAGCCGTGCGCGAGGCCGTCATGGACGTTGAGGAAGGCGCGGACATGATCATGGTCAAGCCTGGCCTGCCCTATCTCGACATCGTCGCCAAGCTGAAAGCGGAACTCGCGCTTCCCACGCTCGTGTTTCAGGTGTCCGGCGAGTACGCCATGATCCGCGCGGCCGGCGCGAACGGCTGGATCGACGGCGACCGGGTGATGCTGGAGAGCCTGGCGAGCTTTAAGCGCGCCGGGGCCGACGGGATCCTGACCTATTTCGCCCGCGAGGCGGCGCAAGCGCTTCAGAACTGAGCCACTCACGCCGAGGCATGCTCTCGCGGATCGCCCATGCCGCCCTTCACGCCCATCTTGATGAGCGCGATGTTGATCGGCCAGGCCGCCAGATAGCCAAGCGTCAGCGACACGATCAGCGCGGTCCAGAAGCGGATGTCGCCCATGTGGGCGCCCTGGGCGAGATAGAGATCAGCGCCGATGGCGACGGCCTCCATGACGACGATCGAGGCGGTCTCAGCGTAGATCGCGTCGCGCAGCGCGGTCCCGAACCCGACGCCCTCCTGCATCATCGGGCCCACGGTCAGCACGATGCCGGCGGTGTAGGCGAGCGCGAAGGTGATCGCAGCGACGTAAAGGTTCGACAGGGATAGAACGCCGACCGCGATGATCACCCCGGCGATCTCGCCCGCCCCGCAGCCTGAATAACAGTGTGCGGTGGAGCGCGCGCCGCGGCGCCAGTCCGCATCATCGCTGATTTTCGGCCGGCCCGTGGTCCAGTAGACCGCCAGCCCGAACAGGCCCAAATAGGCCACGGTGAAGCCCCAGACCCATTTCATGAGGCCGGGCGTTCCAGCGTTCACCGTGCGCATGTCCCGGATCAGGATGAGGACGGCGAGCAGGGACTGGCCGGCGAGCGCCGCGAAGAGCCAGGGCGAACCGAGGATCGGGCGAAGCATCTCCATGGCGCGCTCAACGCGCCTGGGACGGAGAAGTTCGCTAGTCGATGCGCGCCAGGCCGGGAAGCGACAGGTTGAAGACGATCACGCCGCCGCGCAGCGCGAAGGTGATCAACGCCGCCGCTGGAGCCGCGATCGTATCCGGGACGCCCAGCGACACCGCGGCGACGAAGCCGGCCGAGCCGGCCAGCGCCACCAACGCGTAAACGTCGGCGCGCAGGACCAGCGGCACCTCGTTGACGATGATGTCGCGGATCAGCCCGCCGAAGGCCGCGCTCATCACGCCGGTGAGCACCGCGATCGACCAGTGCGCGCCCGCGGCGAGCCCGGCCTCCGCGCCGATGACGCAGAACACCGAGAGCCCGGCTGCGTCGGCCCAGACCAGCGCGCGGCGGCGCGCTCCGGTTTCGCCTCGCACCAGCTCGGAGCCGTAATAGCCGGCGATCCCGCCGATCACGGCGACGGCGAGATATTCCGGCGCATCGACCCAGTAGACCGGAAGATCGCCGAGAAACAGATCGCGCAACGTGCCCCCGCCCATGCCCGCCGCCGCGCCGAGCACCGAGGCGCCGAACGGATCCAGCGCCTTGCGCGCGGCGAGTATCCCGCCTGACAGCGCGAACAGGAAGACGCCGGCGTAATCGAGCGCGGCGAAGATCTGATCGACGTCCATCGGCTCAGGCCGCCGTGGCGGCGAAATGCGCCGCAAGCGCGGAAAGCGCAATGATCAGCGTCGCCCAGACGGCCGCGTTGACATAGACCGAGCGCTTGGCCGAGCGACGCTCCAGCCAGGTGCGCGGGCGCACGCCCTTGGCCCAATAGACCCCGAGCGCGGCGAGATTGACGCTGACCACGTTGATCGCGAGCAAGAGCGCCGCGCGCGCGGCGAGATTCAGCTCGCCCGCGCCGGAGAAAAGCCCGGCGGCCGCGGCCGGCGGCAGCAGCGCGACCGCGACCATGACGCCCACGAGCGCGGCCGGCAGCCCGGTTGCGATCGACAATGCGGCGGCCGCGCCGGCGGCGAGCGCAAGCGCCGTGGAATCGAGCCCCACCACGGTGCGGCTCATCAATTCCTGGCTTGTAAGGTTGGGGTCGAACGCCAGCCCGATCGCGGCGCTGAGCGCCAGGCCGAGACCCAGACCGGCGAGCGCGGTCCGCCCCGCCTTGCCCATCAGATCAAGATCGCCGAGCGCGGAAGCGAAGGAGAAGGCCAGGATCGGCCCCAGAAGCGGCGCGATCACCATAGCCCCGATTACGGCCGCGATATTGTCGGCGGCCAGCCCGAACACGACCACCACGGTCGAAAGCGCGGTCAGGAGCAGGAAGTCGGCGTTGAGCTTCGCCCCGCGCGCGACGTCGGCGTAAAGCTCCTCGCGCAGCGCGAGCGTGCGGGTGCGCTTCCTCTCCCCCTCGCTCGGCTCTTCCGGCTTGGGCAGCGAGGCTTCGACCGGCACCACGATGAGGCGCCAGTCGGTCTGATCGTCCAAAAGCGCCTGAATCGCGTCGACCGCCTTTTGCCCGTCGCCCTCATGGAAGACCAGCCGCAACAGGCGACGCCCGCGATCGTCCGGCTCTGACAGCGAATAGTCCGCCGGCTCGGTCTTCAGCGTCGCCTTCAGGATCGGCTGAACCCGGTCGCCGTCAGGAAAGGAAAGCTCGATCAGGCGCACGGGCCGGGCCTAGCCTGCGCCGCGTTCCAGCCTGGCGATCAGGCTGGAGGTGTCCCAGCGTCCGCCGCCCTGGGCCTGGACGTCGGCGTAGAACTGATCGATGAGCGCGGTGACGGGCAGCGTCGCGCCGAGATTGCGTGCTTCTTCAAGTGCGATACGAAGATCCTTGCGCATCCAATCGACGGCGAACCCGAAATCGAACTCGTCATCGACCATTGTCCGCCAGCGATTTTCCATCTGCCAGCTCTGCGCGGCGCCCTTGGAGACCGCGGCGATCACAGTCTCCGGGTCGAGCCCGGCGCGCTTGGCGAAGTGCAGCCCTTCGGACAGCCCCTGCACCAGGCCTGCGATGCAGATCTGGTTGACCATCTTCACCAGCTGGCCCGAGCCCGCCTCGCCCGCATAGGTGATCGCCTTGGCGTAACAGGCCATCACGGGCTCGGCCGCCTTGAAGGCGGCTTCGTCGCCGCCGCACATGATGGAGAGCTGACCGTTCTCAGCGCCCGCCTGACCGCCCGAGACCGGCGCGTCGACGAAACCGATCGCGCCGGCGTAGCGCGCGGCGTGGGCGAGCTCGCGCGCCAGGCCCGGCGAGGCGGTGGTGTGATCGACCAGGATCGCCTTGTCCGGCATGGCCTCCAGCGCCGGCTCAGCGACCGCGCGCACGTCCGGATCATCGCCGAGGCACATGAACACGATCTCGCGATCCCTCACGGCGGCCTCGATGGTGTCGGTCGCCTCGCCCGCATGGCGCGCGGTCCAGTCGCGGCGCTTGGCTTCGGAGCGGTTCCAGACTGTTACGTCATGGCCCGCCGCGGCGAGGTGGCCGGCCATGGGAAAACCCATCACGCCCAGGCCCAGAAATGCGGTCTTGGCCATGTCGTCGGCTCCTTGATGGCTCAGTCTGAGCGCCCGAAGGCGGAGCGGTGGAAGGTCAGCGCCGGACGCTGGGCGTCCTGGGCGAAATCGGTGACCCGCCCCACGATGATGTCGTGATCGCCGCCCGGATGCACGGCCTCGCGGCGGCATTCGAACCAGGCGATCGCGCCGGCCACGAGCGGGGCGCCGGACGCGCCGTTACGCACCCTCGCGCCGGCCGCGACCAGATCGTCGTCTTTGGCGCACGCCGCGGCCAAATCCTCCTGATCTGCGCCGAGCACGTTCACCGCGAAGGTGGCCGCGTCGACAAAGAGCCGATAGCGATCAGAGGCCTTGGCCACCGACCACAGGATCAGGGGCGGGTCGAGCGAGACAGAGGCGAAGGAGTTCACCGTCATCGCCCGAGGGCCGTCGGCTCCAGGCACGGTGACGAGCACGACGCCCGTGGGATAGGACGCAAGGGCGTCGCGCAGCGCGCGCGTGTCAGTCAAGCGGATCTCCAGACGTATCAGGGGCGGAAACGCGGCTTTAACCCAAAACCGGTTTTATCCGAGGCTCAGGTTTAAAGGCGGGCGGACATGGCCTCGGATCAATCGCTCATCATCAAGAAAGTCAAGAAGGGCGGCGACCATGGTCACCACGGCGGCGCCTGGAAGGTGGCCTATGCGGACTTCGTGACCGCGATGATGGCCTTCTTCCTTCTGATGTGGCTCATCAACACCACCACGCCGGAGCAAAAACGCGGCATCGCGGACTATTTCGCGCCGGCGAGCGTGAGCCCGTCCACCTCGGGCTCGGGCGGCATCCTGGCAGGCACCGCGCTCGGCAATGACGGGGTTCAGGGCCGCGGCACCTCCTCGGTGATCGAGCGGCTCTCGCCCGACGCGCAGCGCGTGGTCACCGACGAGGCCCAGGAAACGCCGGACAGCGCGACAAACGCGGCCTCCTCCAGTGACGACCAGCGCCCGGAAGTGTCCCAAGACTCCATCGCGACCGCCATGGCGCGCCGCGAAACGGCCGAGTTCGCCAGCGCCGAGATGTCGCTACGCCAGGCGCTGCAGGACATGCCCGAACTCGCCGAGCTGTCGCGCCATGTGATCGTGGATCAGACCCCGGAAGGGCTTCGCATCCAGCTGATCGACGAGGAAGGCCGCACCATGTTCGATCCGGGCTCGACCGAGCCGAACGAACGCGCCGTCGTGCTGCTTCGCGCAGTGGGCGAAGTAGCGCGTCAGCTTCCCAACCGGGTCTCCATCGCGGGCCACACCGACGCCTCGCCCGCTCCGGCTTCGGGCCCGTCGAACTGGGAGCTCTCCTCGGCCCGGGCCAACGCTGCGCTGGAAGTGCTGCGCGAGACCGGACTCAAGGGCGAGCGGGTCTATGAAGTGCGCGGCAAGGCCGCGTCGGAGCCCCTTTTCCCCGACGACCCGTACATGGCGGGCAACCGCAGGCTCTCCATCGTGCTGCTTCGCGAAGCGCCGGTGCTGCCCCCCGGACAGGGCCGCTAGCCACGCCTGCCCCACGCCCTTTCGCCTGGCGCGAACCGCCCGCTAAGGTGGCGGATCAATTGCGCGATGTTGCGCGGCACGCGGGGGGCTTCATGGAAGCGCTGTCGGCCATCTATGACTGGCGACTATGGGCCGTGGTCATCGGCGTGGCCGTGGCGGTGGCGTTTTATTGCTGGGAACGCTACGCGCTCGAAGTCGTGTCCGGCTTCGTCGTCGCCGCGGCGCTGATCTTCTTTCACTTCTTCGGCGCGCCGGACGATCCCGGCCCCGGCGAGCTTCTGGCCGGCTTCGCCAATCCGGCGCTGATCACCATCATGGCGCTCCTGGTGGTGGGCCAGGGCATCTTCCAGACCGGCGCGCTTGAAGGCCCGACGCGGCGCATCCTCGACCTGTTCGACGTGCGCCCGCTGCTCACGATCGGGCTGTTGTTCGCCTTCGCCTTCGTGGTCTCGGCGTTTTTGAACAACACCCCGGTGGTGGTGATGTTCGTGCCCATACTCGGCGCGATCGCCGCGCGCATGAAGGACAGCCCGTCCAAGCTGATGATGCCGCTGAGCTTCGTGTGCGTGCTGGCGGGCATGACGACGCTGATCGGCTCGTCCACCAATCTTCTGGTCGCCGACGTTCTGAAGGAATCCGGGCGCACGCTCGGCTTCTTCGAGCCGACCTTCCCGGGGCTTTATCTCGCCGCCGCAGGGCTGCTCTACATCGCCTTCGTGATGCCCAAGCTTCTGCCGCTGCGCGCCGGCATGGAGAGCGAGATCACCGGTGGCGCGGGCAAGCAATATGTCGCTCAGATCGAGGTCTCGCGCGATCACCCGCTGGTGGGTCAGCAGCCCGTGGCGGGCATGTTCCCGGACCTGCCGGACGTCACAGTCCGCATGATCCAGCGCGGCGAAACCGCCTTCCTGCCGCCGTTCGACGACGTCTCGTTGCAGCCGGGCGACCTGGTCATTATGGCCGCGACGCGCAAGGCGCTGACCGACCTGATCTCCAGCCGGGCCGCCTTCATGAAGGGCGTTCTGCGGGCGGCCGGGCCCGGCGAGACCCCCTCGCCCGGCGAGCGCCTGGCGGTGACCGAAGCGGTCGTCTCGCCCGGCTCGCGCCTGGTGGGGCGCTCGATCCGCCAGATCGGGTTTCGCCATGCGGTCGGCGCGGTGGTGCTGGGCGTTCAGCGACGCTCTCGCATGCTGCGCGCGCGCATGAGCGAAATCCGCCTCGAGGCGGGCGACGTCTTGCTGCTGTTCGGCTCGGCCGAGGCGATGCGGCGCCTGCGCGCCGACCGCGACCTTCTTTTGATGGAATGGGCGACCAGCGACCTGCCTGATCCACGCCGGGCCAACATCGCGCGGGCGATCTTCGCGGGGGTGATCCTGGCCGCGGCGAGCGGGCTGACGCCGATCGTGGTCGCCTCTGTGACCGGCGCGGCGGCGATGCTGGCGGCGGGCTGCCTCAACGCGCGCCAGGCCGCGCGCGCCTTCGATCAGAAGCTCTACCTGCTGATCGGCTCGGCTTTCGCGCTGGGAACCAGCCTGCAGGCGGTCGGCGGGGCGGACCTGCTCGCCTTCGGCGTGGTCTGGGCATTTTCGCCGTTCGGCACCGTGGCGCTGCTCTCGGCGCTGTTTTTCCTGGTCATGCTGCTGACCAACGTCTTGTCGAACAACGCCACCGCGATCCTTTTCACGCCCATCGCCGTCGGCGCTGCGGTGCAGACGGGATCGGATCCGGCCCTGTTCGCGTTGACGGTGTTGTTCGCAGCGAACACCTGCTTCGCCACGCCCTTGGGCTATCAGACCAATCTGCTCGTCATGGGGCCCGGCAAGTACAAGTTTTTCGACTACGTCAAGGCCGGCGCGCCGCTCTCGCTCCTCATCTGGGGCGTATACACCGTGTACCTGATCTTGAATTTTTCGATCGGCGGGGGTGGTCTACAGTGAGGCTCAGGCGAGGCCATCGGGATTCGCCGGCCGCGCAACGCATTAGGACCGTCTCGTGACGCATCCGTTTTCGACCAAACAGTTGCCCTTTTTCCTGACCGCTCCGGCCAGATGTCCCTATCTGCCCGGTCGGCTGGAGCGGAAAGTCTTCACCAAGCTGGAGCCTGGCGACGGTCCGGGATTGAACGATGCGCTGACCCATGCGGGCTTTCGCCGGTCCCAGTCCATCCTCTATCGGCCCGCATGCGAGCGCTGCTCGGCGTGCAAGTCCGCGCGCATTCCGGTGGCCGAGTTCGACGCCTCGCGCAATCAACGCCGCGTCCTGAAGCGCAACGCCAGACTCAATCGTCAGCCGGCCGCGCCGGAAGCGACGCCGGAGCAGTACGCGGTCCTGTCGCGCTATCTGGACGCGCGCCACGGCGACGGCGACATGGCCGGCATGGACTTTTTCGAGTACGCCGGCATGGTCGAGGAAGGCGCCCAGCGCACCGACATCGTGGAGTATCGCGACGATGACGGCCGGCTGATGGCCTGCGCCCTCGTGGATGAGCTCGTCGACGGCTTCTCCATGGTCTACAGCTTCTTCGAGCCGGAGCTTGAGCGCGACAGCCCAGGCGCATTCATGATCCTGGATCACATCGTGCGCGCCGAGCAGGCCGGCCTGCCCTTCGTTTATCTTGGTTATTGGGTGCAAGGCAGCCCGAAGATGGACTACAAGGCCCGCTACAAGCCTTTGGAGATCCTGGAGCCGTCCGGCTGGCGCCGCCTCACCGGAGAGGACGCCGACGGCGAGGCCGAAGGACGAGACTGAAGGACAAGGTTGACGCGCGCGCCGCCGAGCCGCCCGCCGCCAGAATGCGGGCCGCGGACCAAGTCGCGCACGGGGGAGGACTGAAGATGGATCGGCGTACGTTTTTAAGCGGGGCCGCGATCGTGGCCGCCGGCGCGGCTTCGGCGTGTTCCCAGGAAGGCTCAGGCGAGCGCAGCGCGGCCGCCCCGGCGGTCAATCGCCGTCAGACGCGCCGTCTGCGCATGGTCACGACCTGGCCGCCGGGCTTTCCCGGCCTTGGCACGGCTGCTGAACGCACCGCCCAATTCATCAACGAGATGTCCGCAGGCGAGCTTGAGGTCGAGGTGCTCGGCGCGGGCGAGGTGGTGGGCGCGTTCGAGGTGTTCGACGCGGTCTCCAACGGCGTCGCCGACATGTATCACGGCGCTGAGTATTACTGGCAGGGCCGCTCTCCGGCCTACAACTTCTTCTGCGCCGTCCCGCTGGGCATGACCGCGCACGAGATCATGGCGTGGATCGAGTACGGCGGCGGACAGGAGCTGTGGGACGAACTGGCCGGCCAGTTCAACCTGATCGCTTTCCAGGCCGGCAATACCGGCCACCAGATGGGCGGCTGGTTCAAGCAGGAGGTCAACTCGCTTGAGGACTTCCGCGGGCTTCGCATGCGCATCCCCGGCCTTGGCGGGTCGATCATCCGAGAGCTCGGCGGCGCGGCGGTCGCCCTGTCCGGCGGTGAGATCTACCAGTCGCTGCAGTCCGGCGCGATCGATGCGACCGAGTGGGTCGGCCCCTGGAACGATCTCGCCTTCGGCTTTTACCGCGAGGCGCCGTTCTACTACGGCCCCGGCTTCCACGAGCCTGGCTCGGCCCTGGCGGTCGGGATCAATCGCGGCGTCTGGGACAGCCTGCCGACCGAGCACCAGGCGATCGTGCGCGCGGCCTGCCGGGCGGCGAACAATCAGTCGCTCGCCGAATTCACGCACCAGAACGGCCTGGCGCTGCGCACCCTGACCGGCGAGCACGGGGTTCAGCTGCGCAGCTTCTCCGACGAGATCTGGCGCGAGGTGGGCCGCATCGCCGAACAGGTCGTCGCCGACACCGCCAACGCCGACCCGCTCTCGCGGCGTGTCTATGACAGCTATTACGAGGCGCGTCGGCGCGGCCGGGACTGGGCGAACGTATCAGAAGCGCCCTACTTCCAGAAACGCGAGTTCGTCCTCGGCCGCTAGGAGCCGCCCATGCGCGCCGGCGACGTCCTGATACTGGCGATCATCGCAGCGAGTTTCGCCGCGATCGCGATCGACGGCGCGACCAACGGCGCCCTGCAGGCGTGGGCGAGCGCGTCCCTGCCCGCGATCGCCGCGACCGCCGGAACCGCGCTCGGCTGGATCGGCTGGGTTGTGAGCCCGCTTTTGCTCCTGCCGCTCCTCGTCGCGCTGTGGACGCTCGCGGGCGCGCCGCCCTCCGGCCTGGTGCGCGCCATGGGCGGGCTCGTGCGCGCGGTCGAAACGGTGACCGTGGCGATCGGCGATGCGGCGCGATGGTTCGCTCTGGCGCTCGTTCTGGTGACCGCCACGATCGTGATCCAGCGCTACGTGTTCGGCTACTCCTCCACCAAGCTGCAAGAGAGCGTGATCTATCTGCACGCCCTGCTTTTCCTGCTCTCCGCCTCGGCGACGTTGCTGGCCGGCGGACATGTGCGCGTGGACATCATCTATTCCAAGCTCTCAGACGGCGCGAAGGCCTGGACCGACATTCTCGGCGCTTATCTGGCGCTGATCCCCATGTGCTGGCTGATCCTGATCACCTCGCGCGGCTATGTGGGCGGGGCGTGGCGCATCCTTGAGAAATCGCGCGAGAGCGACGGCCTGCCGCTCGTGTTCGCGCTGAAGACCGCCATCCCCGTCTTCGCGGTGCTGCTCGCCGCCCAAGGCGCGGCCATGGCCGCGCGCGCGGCGCTGAAACTCGCCGGTGAACGCGAGCCCTCACGGCCCGCCGCGGCCGAGGCGGAGCTTTAGCGCGCCATGGCGATGTTTCTGGAACTCCTGCCCTTCTTGATGTTCATCGCGGCGTTCGCCGCGCTCCTTCGGGGCTATCCGGTGGCGTTCACGCTGGCCGGGGTGGGCATCGCGTTCGCGCTTCTGGGCCTGGCGCTGGACGTGTTCGACCCGCTCCACCTGCGCGCCTTCCCGCAGCGCATCTACGGCAACATCATGGAGATGGACAAATCCATCCTCGTGGCGGTGCCGCTTTTCGTCTTCATGGGCGTCATGCTGGAGAAGTCCAAGGTCGCCGAGGAGCTGCTCGAGGCGATGGGCGCGCTGTTCGGCTCGCTGCGGGGCGGGCTGGGCATCTCCGTGGTCATCGTGGGCGCGCTGCTCGCCGCGTCGACCGGCATCGTCGGCGCGACGGTCGTGACCATGGGGCTTCTCTCGCTGCCGACCATGCTGCGCCGGGGCTACGACCCGGCCCTGGCGTCTGGCTCGATCGCGGCGGCCGGCACGCTCGGACAGATCATCCCGCCCTCCATCGTGCTCGTGCTGCTCGGCGATCAGCTGTCCTCCGCCTACGCCGAGGCGCAGCGCGCACAAGGGATCTTCTCCCCTGACGTGGTCTCAGTGGGCGATCTGTTCGCCGGAGCGCTGATCCCGGGCGTCTTGCTGGTCGGCGTCTACGTGCTCTACCAGGTCGGCTCTGCGGTGCTGCGCCCGTCCGGATCGCCGGCGGTGCCGCGCGGTGAGCTGCGCTTGAGCTGGCTCCAGCTCGCCAACGCGCTCGCGCCCCCGCTGCTGCTCATCATCGCGGTTCTGGGCTCGATCCTGTCCGGGCTCGCTACGCCCACCGAGGCCGCCGGCGTCGGCGCGCTCGGCGCCACGCTTCTGGCCGGCTTCCGCAACGCCGGGCGAGAGGACAATCCGCGCTTCGGCGCGATGCTCTCGCTGCTCGGCGCGATCGCGCTGCTGGCGCTGATCGGCTCGACGGTGTTCGTGGACCTGCGCGCGGGCGGATCGCCTGCGGCGATGACCGCCGCCTATGCGCTGGCCGGCGCGGCCGGAGCCGGCGTGATCTACGCGCTGTTCCGGCTGAAGCGCTCAGGCGTGCTCGACGAGGTGATGACCGCAACCGCGCAGATCTCCTCGATGGTCTTCGTGATCCTGATCGGCGCCTCGCTGTTCGCGCTTGTCTTTCGCGAGCTTGGCGGAGACGAGAGCGTGCGCCACGCGCTTGAGGCGGTGCCCGGCGGCGTGTTCGGCGCTCTGGCCGCCGTGATGCTCGTGATGTTTCTGCTCGGCTTCTTCCTCGACTTCATCGAGATCACCTTCGTGGTGGTGCCGATCGTGGCGCCGGTCTTGTTGATGATGGGGGTCGATCCGGTCTGGCTCGGCGTGATGATGGCGCTGAACCTGCAGACAAGCTTTCTCACCCCGCCCTTCGGGTTCGCGCTGTTTTACCTGCGCGGCGTCGCCCCGCCTGAGGTGACCACGGGCGCGATCTATCGCGGAGCCGCGCCCTTCGTTGTGATCCAGCTCGTCGCGATCACCACGGTCGCGGCTCTGCCCTGGCTCGCAACCTGGCTGCCGGGCGTGCTGTATGACTGAGGAGCGCGACGAGCCCGGCCCCCACGGCGTCAGCGGACGCGCCCGCGTCGCGCTGCAGCGCCTGTTCATCCTCATCCTGGCGCTCGCGGTCAGCGCGGTCTTCCTGTGGATGATCCGCAGCTATCTGGACGCGCTGTTCCTGGCCGCGGTGCTGACGCTCTTCCTGATGCCCGCCCAGCGCATGCTGACGCGGATATTTCTCGGTCGTCGCATTCCGGCCGCGGCGAGCGTGCTCGTGATCGCGACCGTGATCATCGTCATACCCCTGCTGGCCATCCTCGCAATCGTGGCCGAGCAGGCCGTCGACGTGGTCAACGCCGCGACGCCCTGGGTGCAGCAGCAGGTGCGCGCCTTCCGAGAGGGCGGCATCGGCGCGCTGCCCGAATGGATCCCGTTCCGAGACGCCATCGCGCCCTATCAGGCCGAGATCGCCGCCCAGCTCGGCGATCTGGTCTCCAGCGCCGGCCGGTTGACCGTGGACGCCCTCACCCGCGCGACCGGCTCAACGCTCGGCGTCTTCCTTAATCTCGTCGTTCTTCTGTTTGCGCTGTTCTACTTCCTGACCCATGGCGAGCGCGTCGCGCGCAGCGGCCTCGACCTGATGCCGCTGCCGCCGAGCGAGCGCGCGATGCTCGCGCGGCGCACCCTGTCCACCGTGCGCGCCACGGTGAAGGGCACCTTCGTGATCGCCCTCATCCAGGGCGGGCTGACCGGCGGCGCGCTGGCCGTCGCCGGCGTTCCGGGCGCGGCCTTCTGGGGGATGATCGCCGGGGTCCTCTCTATCGTTCCCGGCATCGGCCCGCCGCTTATCTGGGGCCCCGCCGCGATCTGGCTCGGCTTCAACGATCAGCTTCCGGCCGGCGTTCTGCTCGCTGCGTGGGGCGCGGTGGTGGTCGGGCTCGTGGACAATCTTCTGCGGCCCATGCTGGTGGGCAAGGACGCCAAGCTGCCCGACCTGATGGTGCTTTTGGCCACGCTGGGCGGCCTGGCCCTGTTCGGACCGATCGGGCTCGTGCTCGGCCCGGTGATCGCCTCGCTATTCTCAGCGGTCTGGTATCTCTACGCCCAATCCTACGGCCCGCTGCTCGCTGAGGCCTCCCACGAGGCCGAAGCCGCAGGATCCGAGCATCGAACGTCGGACAAGCCGGAGTAGCCGAGTCCCCTGGGCTAGAACGACACGCTCGGCGGGCTTTCAACCCGGGCGCGCTCGCTGGCTGCGACCTCGAAGAAGTCGCGCGCCTGGAACCCGAAGCTGTTGGCCAGAACCACCGCCGGGAACTGCTCGATCGCGGTGTTGTACTCGGCCACGGCGTTGTTGAAGAAGCGCCGCGCGGCGGCTATCTTGTTTTCAAGGTCGGCGAGCTCGTTCTGCAGAGACAGGAAATTCTTGTCAGCCTTTAGGTCGGGATAGGCTTCAGCCACCGCAAAGAGCTGGCGCAGCGCGCCGGTGAGCATGTTCTCGGCCCGGGCCAAGTCCTTGATGGAGTCCGCGTCCACGGCCTGCTGGCGCGCCTTGGTGACGCTGTCCAGCGTCTCCCGCTCATGGTCGGCATAGCCTTTGACCGTGGCGACGAGGTTCGGCACCAGCTCATGGCGCTGCGTCAGCTGGACGTCGATATCGCCCCAGGCCTGGTGGGTGGTCTGGCGCAAAGCGACCAGCCGGTTGTAGATCAGCGTGACGACAAGGCCGACGAGCACGATCAGGCCGAGAATGATCCACAGCTCCATGGCGCGCCTCCTTCACCGAACAAGCGGTTCCTGATTACCCCGCGCCGCTGCGCGCGCCAAGCCATGCCGGCCTCACAGGCGCGCGGCCCCTGTCCGCCGTGAGGTCCCGGATCGATGCTGCGCATCGTCCGGGACTTCATGATCCTAAAGCTAGGGTCCCGGATCAATGCTGCGCATCGTCCGGGACTTCATGGACCCTCGCGCTGAATTCCCGGACGCGGCGAAGCCGCGATCCGGAACCGCGTCGCGGACGCGCGCTCAGCTCGCATCGAAGCGGCTCGCCTTGCCGAAGCCGCGCGGCGCGATGCGCCCGGCCTGGGCGCGCTTGGCCTCGTAGTTGCGCCAGTCCTCGATCGGGTGTCGGCGACCGGCGCTGTCGGTGCGCACCAATCCCGCTTCGGCGGAGAACACGGCGATGTCGGCGATCGCGGCGTTCTTGCCGCCGAACAGCCTCACGCCCTTGCCGCGCGCCATCTCCGGGATTTCCTCCAGCGGGAAGATCAGCAGCTTGCGGTTTTCGCCCAGCACCGCCACGCGGTCGCCCTCGGCGATCAGCGCGCACAGCGCCTCGCCGCCGCCGGGCAGGTTCAGCACCTGGCGCCCGGCGCGCTTGGAGGCCAGCACCTCGGCCTCCTTGATCCGGAAGCCGTGGCCCGTTTCAGAGGCCACCAGAAGCTCGCGCTCGGGCTCGTGCTTGCGCAGTGAGACCACGGCGGCGTCTTCGGGCAGATCGACCTGCAGGCGCACCGGCTCGCCGAAGCCACGCCCGCCGGGCAGCTTGCCCGCGTCGAGCGTGTAGAAGCGTCCGTCCGTGGCGAACAGGACCAGCTTGTCGGTGGTCTCGCACTTCACCGCGAAGGCGGTCTCGTCGCCCTCCTTGTGCTTCAGCGTGGAGAGGTCGTCGACATGACCTTTCAGGGCGCGGATCCAGCCCTTTTCCGACAGCACCACCGTGACCGGCTCGCGCGGGGTGAGCGCCTCCTCGACCATCTCGGCGACGTCCGCGGCCGGCGCGTCGCCGAACGCGGTGCGCCGGCGGCCGATCTCGGTGGCCTCGCCGAAGCTCTTCTTCACCGCGGCGATCTCGCCATCGACCTTTTTCCACTGCAGGCCTTCAGAGCCGATCAGCGCGGTCAGCTCGTCGCGCTCGCCGCGAAGGCGCTCGGTCTCAGTGCGGATCTCCATCTCCTCAAGCTTGCGCAGAGAGCGCAGGCGCATGTTGAGGATCGCCTCGGCCTGGCGTTCTGACAGCGAGAACTCCGCCATCAGCTCCGGCTTGGGTTCGTCGCTTTCGCGGATGATCTCGATCACACGATCCAGATTGAGATAGACGACCGCATAGCCGGCCAGCACCTCGAGCCGGTCCTCGACCTTCTCCAGGCGCTTCTCGGCCCGGCGCACCGCGACCGCGCGGCGGTGCTCCAGCCAGATCTGCAACGCCTCCTTCAGGCCCACCACGCGCGGGGCGCCCTTGGGATCGAGGATGTTGAGGTTCAGCGGCGCGCGCACCTCCAGATCGGTCAGCTTGAACAACGACTCCATCAAAAGATCGGGGTCGACCGTGCGCGAGCGCGGCTCGAAGATCAGGCGCACATCCTCTGCGCTTTCGTCCATCACATCGTCGAGCAGCGGCAGCTTCTTGGCTTCGAGCAGGCTCGCGATGCGCTCGATCAGGCGCGCCTTCTGGACCAGGTAGGGAATCTCGGTGACGACGATGCGCCACTGGCCGCGCGAGAGCTCCTCCACGGTCCATTTCGCGCGCACGCGGAAGCCCCCGCGCCCGGTCTCATAGGCCTCCAGCATGCTCTCGCGAGGCTCAACGCACACCCCGCCGGTGGGAAAGTCCGGCCCGTGCACGTAGGTCATCAAGGTCTCGGTCTTCGCGCCTGAAAACTTGATGAGGTGGCGCGCGGCGTCGCACAGCTCGGCGGCGTTGTGCGGCGGAATGGCCGTGGCCATGCCCACCGCAATGCCGTTCGCCCCGTTCGCCAGAAGGTTCGGAAACGCGCCAGGCAGGACGACCGGCTCTTCATCCTCGCCGTCATAGGTCTCGCGGAAGTCGACCGTGCCGGCGTCGATATCTTCAAGAAGCAGCCGCGCGGCCTCGGTCAGGCGCGCCTCGGTGTAGCGCATGGCGGCGGCGCCGTCTCCGTCCACATTGCCGAAATTGCCCTGCCCTTCGACCAGCGGATAGCGCGCGGCGAAGTCTTGGGCCAAGCGCACCAGCGCGTCATAGACCGCCTGATCGCCGTGCGGGTGGAAGCGGCCGATCACGTCGCCGACCACGCGCGCGCTTTTCTTAAAGGCGGAGTCCGGATCAAGCTTGAGAAGGCGCATCGCATGGAGGATGCGCCGCTGCACGGGCTTCAGCCCGTCGCGCGCGTCGGGCAATGCGCGCTGGGTGATGGTGGAAAGCGCATAGGCGAGATAGCGCGAGGACAGGGCGTCCTCGAAGCGCTCCTCGATGATGCGCCCGCCGCCCTCGCCGCCGCCGTCAGAATCGATCACGTCCGCCATGGGTTCTCTTTCGCGATTCGCTCACCGATAAGTATAGGCGTCGCCCACCAGGGCTCGCCCCCACGGCGCTGCTTTTCCCCAAGCGGAGGGGCCATCTCCACCACAGAGTCTTCCTGACGAAGGTGAGGACCCGGAGATCATGGATCGAGGCGCTGAAGGCCGGCGCACTTCGCTCGCCTGGGTCCCAGCTTTCGCTGGGAAAGCCTTTGAGAGGGACGCCAACCCATACGCCGTCCCGGAATTCAGGATGGCGAGGCTTACAACAGTCCGGCCTGCTCCAGGCGCTCGATCATGCGCGTGCGGGCTTCTGGCAGAAGGCGGTCGGCAGGCCAAAGCACGCGGCGTTCGATGAAATGGGCGGTGAGCCTTAAGCCAGCCGCCACGTCGCCGGGGTTCAGCTCGCCCTCGCCGTTCAGGAAGCCAGGAAGCGCCAGAAGCTTGTCGTGGTAGGGCGCGCCGGCCTCAGCGCTGACCGCGCGGCCCGTGCGCGGGCTGACATAGACCAGGTTTTCCGTTGCGCCGGTCGCAGCGCATTTGGACAGATCGAGGCCGTAGCCGAGGTCGGCGAGCAGCCCCGCCTCCCACCGTACATAGATCGCAGGCCAGACCTCGGGCGCGCCGAGCATGTCGATGAGCACCTCGAACCCGTCGAACACCATGGGATGGGCCTCGCGCTCGGGCAGGCCGGCGACCGCCATGGCGCACGCCGCGTTGAGCCCCGACAGCGCGAGCCGGTCCTCCATCAGCCCGCCCGCGCCGAGGTCCTCAGGCTCGATCTGATAGGCGCCCAGATGATCGGCGAGGCGCGCCCGCCACGTGGCCGCGACCTTGTTGCCGGGCTGCAGGACGGGCCGCATGGCGCGCGAGCGCCCGCCGCGCACCAGGCCGGGATGACGGCCGTGAGCGCGCGTGAACACCTCCACGATCGCGCCGGTCTCGCCATAGGGCTTCACCTGGACGATGCGGCCGGATTCGCTCCATTCCATAGGGCGTAAGGCTCGCGGCTTCAGACGTCGAAGTCGAGCCCGAGCGCGGTGTAGCGCGCCCGCTCCTCGCCCCATTTCGGGCGCACGCCCACATGGAGGAAGAGGTGCACGGTACGTCCGAGTTCGGCTTCAAGTTCTGCGCGCGCTTTCTGGCCTATCTCCTTGATCGTGCGCCCGTTCTTACCGAGCACGATCGGCTTGTGACCCTCGCGCGAGACGTAGACGATCTGCTCGATGCGCACCGAGCCGTCCTTCTTCTCGGTCCAGCTCTCGGTCTCCACGGTGGTTTCATAGGGCAGCTCCTCATGGACGCGCAGGAAGAGCTTCTCGCGGGTGATCTCGGAGGCGAGCAGGCGCTCGGGCAGGTCGGCCACCTGGTCGGGATCGTAGAAGAAGGGGCCCTCCGGCATGCGTTCGACCAGCTCGGCGGCGAGGTCCTCCACCCGGTCTCCGGTCTGGGCGGAGATCATGAAGACTGCATCGTAGACACCTTCTGCGTGGAAGCGTTCTGCAAGACCGAGCAGTGCGTCGCGACGGATCAGATCAATCTTGTTCAGCGCCAGGATCGCTTTCGCGCCGGAGGCCTTCAGACCGTCGATCACGCGGCGCACGTCCTCCTGGCCGCGATTGTCGGCGGGCTTGGAGCCGAGCTCGCCTGGCGCGTCGACCACATGAACCACCGCGTCGGCGTCGTTCGCGCCCTCCCAGGCGGACTTCACCATGGCCCGATCGAGGCGGCGTCGCGGGGCGAACACGCCGGGCGTGTCCACCAGAACGACCTGCGCCTGGCCGCGCATCATCACGCCGCGCACCTGGAAGCGCGTGGTCTGAACCTTGTGGGTGACGATGGAGACCTTGCGGCCAACAAGCCTGTTCACCAGCGTTGACTTGCCAGCGTTCGGCGCGCCGATGACGGCGGTGAAGCCGGACTTCGTGGGGGTTTCAGCGCTCATCGAGGGGTTCCTTGGCGAGCATGGCGGCGGCCGCTTCGCGCTGGGCGTCCTGCTTCGATCCGCCCTCGCCGCGCGCCGCGCCGGCGCCGTCGACTCGCACCTCCACGACGAAGCGCGGGCGATGGTCCGGGCCTGAGCGTTCGACCGTTTCATAGACCGGCGAGCCGAGGCCGCGGCCGGCCGCCCATTCCTGAAGCCGGGACTTCGCGTCGCGCGGGCGCTTGACCAGCGTCTCCATCTCTTCAGCCCAGAAGGTTTCGAAAAACACCCGCGCCGCCTCCACACCGCCGTCGAGATAGAGCGCGCCCATCACCGCCTCGCAGGCGTCAGCCAGGATGGAGGGCTTCTCCCGCCCGCCCAGCCGATCCTCTGCGGCCGACAGGCGCAGCGCCTCGCCGAGCCCGCAGCGCCGGGCCGCGCGCGCGCAGGCGTCCTTGTTTACAAGCGCGTTCAACCGCTGGGCCAGCCCGCCTTCGGCCAGGCCCCCGAACGCCTCGAACAGATGCTCTGCGGCCAGAAGGCCGAGAACCCGGTCGCCCAGAAACTCCAGGCGCTCGTTGGAGTTCTGCCGCGAACGCCCATCGCCGTGGCTGGCGTGCGTCAGCGCGCGCTCGAGCAGCGACGGATCCTCGAAGCGCCGCCCGATGCGCGCCTGGAAATCGCTCAGCCGGTCGCTCATGTCGCGTTCGCGCGCGCCTGGATGATCACGAAGGCCTGCGCCCAAGGGTGATCGTCGGTGAGCGTGAGATGGACCTCCGCGTCCATGCCCGCCGGGGTCAGGCTCTTCAGGCGCTCGGCCGCCTTACCGGTCAGCGTGAGACCCGGCTGGCCGCCCGGGCGGTTGAAGACCTCGATGTCGCGCCAAATCACGCCGCGATAGATCCCCGTGCCGAGCGCCTTGGCGCAGGCCTCCTTGGCCGCGAAGCGTTTGGCGTAGGTGTCGGCGCGCCGCCGGCGCTTGTCGGCCTTGGCGCGTTCGATCTCGGTGAAGACGCGGTTGGTGAACCGCTCGCCGAAGCGCTCCAGCGAATTCTCGATCCGGCGGATATCGATGATGTCCGTGCCCACGCCCAGAATCACGCCGCCGCCTCGCGCCGGGCTTCGTCGATCAGGTCCCGCATGCGCCTCACCGCGCTGTCGAGGCCGGAGAAGATCGCCTCGCCGATCAGGAAGTGGCCGATATTCAGCTCACGCACCTCTTCGATGGCCCCGACCGGCTTGACGGTGTCGAAGGTCAGGCCGTGACCGGCGTGGATCTCCAGGCCGCGCGCGGCGCCAGCCGCGGCGGCCTCACGCAAGCGGTCGAGTTCGCGCTCGGCGTCTGAGGCCGCTCCGGCCGCGACGAGATCGCAGTAGCGCCCGGTGTGCAGCTCGATGACCGACGCGCCGAGCGCTTCGGCGACCGCGATCTGAACCGGATCGGGCTCGATGAACAGCGAGACTCGAGAGCCGGCCGCGGCCAGCTTCTCGACGAACGGGCGGATGTGGGCGTGCCCGGCGGCGACATCGAGCCCGCCTTCGGTGGTGCGCTCCTCGCGCTTCTCCGGAACGATGCAGCAGGCATGCGGGCGATGGCGCAAGGCGATGTCGAGCATCTCTTCGGTCGCGGCCATCTCCAGATTGAGCGGGAGGGTCAGTTCCTCGGCCAGGCGCGCGATGTCCGCGTCTGAGATATGGCGGCGATCTTCGCGAAGGTGCGCCGTGATGCCGTCCGCGCCGGCGTCGGCGGCCATCTTCGCGGCGCGCACGGGATCGGGATGAACCCCGCCGCGCGCGTTCCGGATCGTGGCGACATGGTCGATGTTGACGCCGAGGCGGACTGGACCGGTCATCACGCCAGCCCCCTGCTGCCGGGCTTCACAGCCGGAATGCGCTCAAGCTCGGGCGGCAGCTTGTCGGCCGGATAGGCCGGAAAATCCACAGTCGCCAGAGCCACCAGCGGCGCACCCACGTCGGCCCTGCCGCCGGAGCGGTCCACCAGGCACCCCTCGCCCACCACCTTGGCGCCGGTCGCCTCGATGGCCTTGATGCATTCGCGCGAGGACAGCCCCGTGGTGACGATGTCCTCGATGACGAGCACGCGGTCGGCGCGGGTCAGCTCGAAGCCGCGGCGCAGCGCGAACTCTCCGTCCTCGCGCTCCACGAACATGAAGGGCAGGCCCATGTGGCGCGCAGTTTCGTAGCCCGGAATGATGCCGCCGAGCGCCGGGCTGACGATCGCCGTCGGCGCCGCGTCCAGCTCGGCTGTGACCTTGTCGGCGAGCGCCCGGCACAGCCTCTCGGTGCGCGCGGCGTCGCGGAAGACGAGCGCTTTCTGCAGGAAGACCGGGCTGCGCAGGCCGGAGGAGAGAATGAAGTGGCCCTCAAGTAGGGCGCCGGCCTCCTTGAATTCTTCAAGCACATCGTCGGTCGTCATCGTCATCCCCAGCCGCTAGCCCGTGATGGGTTCGTCGAAGCGCGCGCGCTCCGCGCCGACCACGCTCTCACATGTCTTCAGCGCGCTGACCACGTTGGACAGGTGGCGCGCGTCGAGCACCTCGACATCGAAGGCCATTTTGAAGAAGTCCTTCGTGCGCTCGAGGATTTTCACATTGGTGATGTTGCCGCGCGCCTCGCCCACGGCGCCGGACAGCTCGGCCAGGACGCCCGGCGCGTTGCGCACGTCGGCGACCACGCGGCCGACGGAGGCCGCGTTGTTGACCGCCTCAGGCGTCCATTTCAGGTCGAGCCAATGCTCAAGATCGGCCTCCTCCTCGTGGGCGGCCAGCACCTCGCAGTCGATCACATGCACGTCGACGCCGCGCCCCGGTGCGACCACGCCCACGATCCGGTCGCCGGGGATCGGCGAGCAGCACTTGGCGAAATGCAGCGACACGCCGGGCGTGAGCCCGCGGCCATGCACGTAAAGGGCGCCCTTTTCGTCTCCGATGAGGTCGCGATCGTTGGGACGCTCGCCGCGCTTTTGGCGCTGGCCGGGAAACACCGCGTCGAGCATCTCGCCCGAGCTGACCAGGCCGCGGCCGAGGGCGTGGTAGAGCCCCTCCACGTCCTTCAGCTCCAGACGTTTGAGCGCATCGGTGAGCGCAGCCTCGCGGAACACCTTGCCCTCGCGCAGGAAGGCGTGTTCGGCGATCACCTTGCCCAGGCGGATGAACTCCTCGCTTTCGGAGGCGCGCACCAGACGGCGGATCGCGGCCTTGGCGCGACCGGTGACGACAAGATCCTCCCAGCCCGCCGGCGGGTTGCGGGTGTTGCTCTTGAGCACCTCGACCACGTCGCCGTTTCGCACCTGGGTGCGCAGCGGGCGCGGGCGCGCGTTGATGCGCGCGCCGACGGCGCTGTGGCCGAGCTCGGTGTGCACGGCGTAGGCGAAGTCGAGCGTGGTGGCGCCCTGGGGCAGCGCGATCAGTTCGCCCTTCGGCGTGAAGGTGTAGACCTGGTCGGAGAACATCTCGAGCTTGGCGTGCTCAAGGAACTCGTCCGGATCGCCGCCCTGCTCCAAAATCTCCATGAACGGACGAAGGCGCTCTAATGGATCGCCGCCCGCGGCCCTGGCGGCCTTGGGATCATAGGCGTAAGTGCCCGACTTGTAGCGCCAGTGGGCCGCCACGCCCGCCTCGGCGACCGCCTCCATCTCCTCGGTGCGGATCTGAAGCTCGATGCGGATATTGCTCGGCCCGATGATCGTGGTGTGCAGCGAGCGATAGTTGTTCGGCTTCGGCGTTGAAATGTAGTCGCGGAAGCGCTCGGGCACGCAGCGCCAGGTCTGGTGCACCTCGCCGAGCGCGCGGTAACAGTCGCCCACATCGTTCACGATGATCCGAAAGGCGTAGATGTCGGCGATCTCGTCGAAGCTGACGCTTTTGCGCTCCAGCTTGCGCCAGATTGAATAGGGCCGCTTTTCGCGCCCGAACACGCGCGCCTCCAGGCCCGCGGCCTCCAGCCGATTATGAAGCCGGCCGGACACGTCGGAAACCGCATAGGCGCGCTGATCGCGCAGCACGCGCAGACGCCGCGTGACGGTCTCGTAGGCGCTCGGATTGATGTTCTGGAACGCAAGGTCTTCGAGCTCGACGCAAAGCCGGTTCACCCCGATGCGCCGGGCCAGCGGGGCGTAGATCTCCAGCGTCTCGCGCGCAATGCGCTCGCGCTTTTCCGGCTTCGGGATGAAATGCAGCGTGCGCATGTTGTGCAGCCGGTCGCACAGCTTCACCAGAAGCACGCGCACGTCCTGCGTGATCGCAACGACGAGCTTTTGCAGGTTTTCGGCCTGCTTGGTGCGCTTGGAGGCGAGCTCCATCTGACCAAGTTTGGTGACCCCGTCGACAAGCTTGGCGACATCTTCACCGAACAACTCTTCAAGGTCGCCAAGCGTCGCCTCGGTGTCCTCCACAGTGTCGTGCAGGAGCCCGGTGCATACCGACGCCACATCCAGGCGCAGCTCGGCGAGCAGCATCGCCACCTCGACGGTATGCGCATAGTACGGCGCACCGGAGTAACGCGTCTGGCCCTCGTGATGGTCCCGCGAAAACGCGTAGGCGCGGCGGATCAGGTCCGCGTCAGCCTTCGGGTGATAAGACTGAACGCGGGAAACGAGGTCGTCCGCGCTCGCGATCGCAATCGCGGCGGCGAGCGTGTCGGGAGGGCCGGCGTGCGCCGTCACCCCGCTACGGCCGGCCGTCGGCGGGCCCGTCGCGGTCGCTCTGCAACGCTTTGAGCATCGCGGCCTCGTCGAGCTCCGGCTGAGGCGGCGCCGGGCGCGCCTCGTCGCGGCGCGATCCCTCAACGCGCTCACTCGCCTCGTCGGCGTCGTCGGCCGCGATGACCCGCTGAAGACCGGACACCAGGCTCTCGGTCAGGCTCGGCAAATCGAGCTTGTCTTCAGCCAGTTCGCGAAGGGCCACGACCGGATTCTTGTCCCGGTCACGATCGATCTGCAACTGCGCGCCCGCGGCGATGTTGCGCGCACGATGGGCGGACAGCAGAACGAGGTCGAAGCGGTTCGGAACCTTTTCGATGCAGTCTTCGACGGTGACGCGGGCCATGCGCGGTCGGCTCCTTCTCGGAAATTCAAGCTAAACCTGTAAGTAACGCAGCCCCGCAGGCCCCGCAACCTCGCGTGCTGCGTCAGCGTCGGGCCGAGCCTTCCCAAGCGCGACCGGCGCGGATAGGTTGAAGCCGCGCCGGGCCGAACCACTTGCGTGTCCGGAACGCCTCGCATTTTACGCTATTCAAGAAAGGCTTGCATGACCTTTTATCCCAACGAGCGCCTCGGCTTGTTCATAGACGGCGCGAACCTTTATTCGGCGGTGCGGTCGCTGGATTTCGATATTGATTACAAGAAGCTGCTTGAAGAATTCCGCAAACGCGGCCGCCTGGTCCGCGCCAATTACTACACCGCGCTTCTGGAGAACGAGGAATATTCGCCGATCCGTCCGCTGATCGACTGGCTTGATTATAACGGCTTTCGCGTCGTGACGAAGCCGGCCAAGGAATATTCCGATGACACCGGCCGGCGGCGCATCAAGGGCGACATGGATGTCGAAGTGACCGTCGACATGATGGAATCGAGCGCCTACCTCGATCACATCGTGCTGTTCTCAGGCGACGGGGATTTCCGCAAGGTGGTCGAGGCGGTGCAACGCCGCGGCGTGCGGGTCTCGGTGGTCTCCACCTTGCGGTCCAGCCCGCCCATGGCGTCCGATGATCTGCGCCGCCAGGCCGACGGCTTCATCGAGCTGCAAGATCTCGCCAAGCTGGTCGGACGCGAGCGCCGCCAGCGCGAGGACTACTCCAACACCGATGACGATTAGGGCCGGCGCGCCGGAGGCGCCGCTCGACTGCACGCTGTGCCCGCGTCTGGTGGAGTACCGCGCGCAAAACGCGGCGGCTCATCCCGATTGGCACAACGCTCCGGTGGAGAGCTTCGGCGATCCGGCCGCGCGTCTGCTCATTGTCGGGCTCGCGCCCGGGCGCACCGGAGCGAACCGCACCGCGCGCCCCTTCACCGGCGATTGGGCCGGCGACCTGCTCTATCCGACCCTTCAGACCTTCGGCTTCGCTCAGGGCGAATACGACAAAGATGGGCGGGACGATCTGCGCCTGAACGGCGCAATGATCACAAACGCGGTTCGATGCGCCCCGCCCGAGAACAAGGTGACCGGACCGGAAGCAAATAATTGCCGGCCGTTTCTCACCGGTCGGATCGAGGCGCTGCCGGAGCTTTGCGCGATCATCGCGCTTGGCACGGTCGCGCACGCCAACACCTTGCGCGCTTTAGGGCTTTCGGCCTCAGCGGCGAAATTCGCCCATGGCGCACGGCATGCTGTCGAGGGACCGGCTGGGACGATACGTCTGTTCAGCAGCTATCATTGCTCGCGCTACAACACGAACACCGGCCGGCTCACCGAGGCGATGTTCCACGACGTGTTCGGCGCCGCGAGAGCGTTCATTGACGCAACAGCTTAGCCGTAATCCTTCAGCAAGCGCTGCTTCTGGCGGTTCCAGTCGCGCTCCTTGATGGTCTGGCGCTTGTCGACGGTCTTCTTGCCCTTGGCCAGGCCGATCTGGAGCTTTGCGATGCCGCGCTTATTGAAATAGAGCCGCAACGGCGCGATCGTACGGCCTTCTTTCTGCACAGCGCTGGCGAGCTTGTGGATCTCCTTCTTGTGCAGGAGCAGCTTTCGCGGCCGGCGCGGCTCGTGATTGAACCGGTTGCCGCCCTCGTAGGGCGGGATGTCGGCGTTGATCAGGTAGATCTCGCCCTTTTCCGGGCTGACATAGGACTCCGCGATGTTCGCCCGGCCCTGGCGCAGCGACTTCACCTCCGTGCCGGTCAGCTGCAGTCCGGCCTCGAACGTGTCTTCGATCTCGTAATCGAAGCGCGCTCGGCGGTTCACCGCGACCGGGGCGTTCGGATCCTTCTTGCCCGCGCTCATAACAAGTCCAGCCCTTCCATGGCCGATCGCACCGCCGCCTTGGCGGCCTCGTTAGGCTCGATCATGGGCAGACGCAGCTCGGCCGAGCACAACCCCAGAAGCGACAGCGCATACTTCGTCGGCGCCGGACTGGGCGCTGAAAACAGAGCGGTGTGAAGCGGCTGAAGCCGGTCGTTGAGATCGCGCGCCTCGTCGAACCGCCCGTCCCGGCAAGCGGCGTGGAAGTCCGCGCAGGGCTTGGGCGCGACGTTCGCAGTGACCGAGATCGCCCCGACCCCGCCATGGGCGCAGTGGCCGAGCATGCTGGGATCGTCGCCGGAGAGCTGGATGAAATCCGCGCCGATCTCGAGGCGATGACGTGTGACGCGGCTCATCTCCCCGGTCGCGTCCTTCACCCCGATCACATTGGGATGGCGCGCCAGGCGCGCCAGGGTCTCGGGGCGCATATCCGCGCCGGTGCGCGAGGGCACGTTGTAGACGATGATCGGCAGCTCCACCGCGTTTGCGATCGCCTCCACATGAGCCGCGATTCCGGCCTGATCGGGCCGGTTATAGTAGGGCGCGATCACAAGGCCGGCGTCCGCGCCGACAGACTTCGCGCGCGCCTGGCGTTCTATGGAGCGGGCGGTGTCGTTCGTTCCGGTCCCCGCAATGACAGGCACGCGACCGGCTGCGACCTCGATCGTCAGATCGATCACGCGCTCATACTCCGGCTCGCGCAAGGTGGAGACCTCGCCGGTCGTGCCGCAGGGCGTCAAGGCGGTTGAACCAGCCTCGATCTGCCGCTCGATCAGCTCGGCGAGCGCGGACTCGTCCACCGCCCCGTCCTTGAACGGGGTCGCCAGAGCCGGGATCGAGCCGTGGAACATCGCGCCTCTCCTGATCGCGCGCTCAGCCTTTCGAAAGCGCGGGGACCTTAGAAGCCTGACCATTCAGCGCCAAGCATGCGTCGGCAGTGTGGACAGGCGGACGTGCTTGGGCGACCCTTCAACCAACGCCGCACCGAGGGATTTCACGCATCATGCCGTCGCGTCTCGCCGTAATCGCCGCCGGCTTCGCCGCGCTGGCGCTTTCCGCTCCGGCCGCGGCTCAGCCCGCGCCGCGACTGAAGCCCCCGGTGGAGAACCATTCGAACATCCTGAACGACGCCGACTTCGCCGCGTTTCGGCGCGGCATGCGCGCGGCCGACAAGTCCGAGTGGGGCGCGGTGCGCAGCGCACGCTTCGCGGTGGAGAACCCGGTCGCGTCCGATCTTCTGTTATGGCGCATCGCCACCAGCGATCCGCGCGCGGATTTCTCCGAGATAGATCTCGCGCTCGATCGCCTCGACGGCTGGCCGCAGCGCTGGAACATCCAGCGCGAGGCTGAGTGGAAGATCGAGGACTCCGGCCTGTCGGCCGAACTCATCGCGGCCTGGTTCGAGGAGCGCAACCCCGTCACCGGCGAGGGCGCGGTGGCGTTCGGCGAAGCGCTGATGGAGCTGGGCCGGGTTGAAGAGGGCGAGGCCCAGATCCGCGACGCCTGGCTGGAACAAACCATGCGCCTGTCCACCCAGTCGCAGGTGCTGCGCGAGCATGGCGATCTGTTCTCGCGCGAGGATCATGCCAGCCGCGTCGACTTCCTGATCTGGTCCCATCAGCGCACCTCGGCCGGGCGCCTCCTGCCCCAGCTGGAAAGCAGCGAGCGCCGCCTCGCCGAAGCGCGCATTCGCTTGAGCGCGCGCGGGGCGGGCGTGGATGCGGCGGTCGACCGGGTGCCGCGGAGCCTGCTTGAGGACCCGGGGCTGGTGTTCGAGCGGGCGCGCTGGCGCCGGCGCGCAGGGCTCGACACCGCCCAGCCCCTGCTCCTCCAGCTGCCCGCCGGCCACGAGCACGGCGAGGCGCTGGAGCTGATGTGGCGCGAGCGCAAGCTCGCCATCCTGGACCTGTTGCGCGACGAGGATTTCGCCACCGCCTATCAGCTCGCCGCATCGAACGGGATGAGCTCCGGGGTGGAGTTCGCCGACGCCGAATTCATTGCCGGCTGGCTGGCGCTCACGCGCCTGAACGAGCCCGAAACCGCGCTGGATCACTTCCGCAAGCTTGAAGCGGGCGTTTCAACGCCGGTCTCGCTATCGCGCGCGAAATACTGGCAGGGCCGCGCCGCCGAAGCCGCAGGTGATGTCGATCTGGCGCGCGAGCGCTTCACCGCGGCGGCCCAGCACGTCACGGCGTATTATGGTCAGCTGGCGCTTCTGGCGCTCGGCCCCGACGCGGCCGAAATCGATTTGCCCGACGATCCGGTGATCACCGAGGCCGATCGCACCGCCTTCCATGCACGTCCCGAGATCACCGCGATTCGCCTTCTGGCCGAGATCAACGCGGACTATCTGTTCCGCGTCTTCATGTACCATTTCGACGACGAGATGGAGACCGACGCGGAACAGGCCATGCTGGCCGACATCGCCACGGAGTTCCTGCGCGTGCGCGAACAGGTCCGCGCCGCGAAGGCCGCGCGCATGCAGGGCTCGACGCTGGCCACGCGCGCCTATCCGGTGATCAGCCTGCCCTCGGACGCGCCGGTCTTCCCCGAAGCCGCCCTCACCCACTCTGTGATCCGCCAGGAGACCGAGTTCCACCAGCAGGCCGTCAGCCGCGCCGGCGCCCGGGGCATCATGCAGATGATGCCCGCCACCGCGCGCGCCACCGCGCGCGATCTCGGCGTCCAGTACAATTACGAATGGCTGACCGACGACACCGACTACAATCTGCGCCTCGGGATGGCGCACCTGAACGAGGTGGTGGAGGAGTATGACGGCTCGCTTGTCATGGCGCTTGCGGCCTATAACGCGGGCGGCCACCGCGTGGACCAATGGGTGGAGCGCTACGGCGATCCGCGCACCGGCGACATCGACCCGATCGACTGGGTGGAGAGCATCCCGTTCGCCGAGACCCGCTCCTACGTGCAGCGGGTGCTGGAGAATCTGGGCGTGTACCGCGCGCGCATGAGCGAGGGGGCCGAAGCCCCGCTCTTCATCGATCGCGACATGACCGGCGCGGCCGCGCAGGTCCAGCTGCCGAGCCTGCCCCCGCTGACGACGTTCGAGCTCGACCCTCAGCCGGAGCCTGAAACGGTGGACGCCGCGGACGCCGGCGACGGTGAGAGCCAGTAGCACCCTACCCGCCGATCGCGCGGGCGAACACGCCCGGGTCCACATTCCCCCCGGTGAGCACGATGACGCTGGTGCGCTCGCGGCAATCGATCGTTCCGGAAAGGCAGGCTGCGAGCGCGGCCGCGCCGCCGGGCTCGACCACCAGCTTCATGTTGGCGAAGGCGAAGGCGACCGCCTCGAGCGCTTCCTCATCGGAGATCACGCCGATCCCGGCGAAGCGGCGCTGATTGATCGCGAAGGTGATCTTGCCCGGCCGCTCGGAGAGCAGCGCATCGCACACAGAGCCTGAGCGGCGCTCGTTTTCCTCGATCCGCCCGCTTGCCAGAGAGCGGCGGTGGTCGTCGAAGCCTTCAGGCTCGGCGCCGTAGACTTTCGTGTCCAGCGAGAGCCGCTCGGCGGCGAGATTGATCCCCGCCGTGAGCCCGCCGCCGCCGACGCAGCAGATCAGCTGATCGGCGCGGATGTCCCGCGCGGCGAGATCCTGGAACACTTCCAGCCCGACCGTACCCTGCCCGGCTATGATGTCGGGGTGGTCGAAGCTGGGGATGATCGTCGCGCCGGTTTTCTCGCGCAGCTCGGCCGAGATTTGTTCTCGGTCCTGCGTGGCGCGGTCATAGCCGACGACCTCGCCGCCGCGCGCGCGCACCCCGTCGGCCTTCACCGTGGGCGCGTCGGTCGGCATCACGATGGTGGCGGGCACGCCGAACAGCTTCGCCGCCTCGGCGACGCCCTGGGCGTGATTGCCCGAGGAGAAGGCGATCACGCCGCGCTTGCGGGTTTCCGGATCGAGACGGGCGAGCGCGTTATAGGCGCCGCGAAACTTGAACGAGCCGGTGCGCTGAAGCACTTCCGGCTTGACGAAGACGCGCCCGCCGAGCGCGGCGTCCAGTGCGGGAAAGCTCAAAAGCGGCGTGCGCGCGGCGAGCCCCTCAAGACGCCCCGCAGCGGCTTCGACCGCTTCGAAATTGGGCTGCGCTTGTGTCTCGTCGTCGGCCATGCGGGCGTCTCCTACCGTGTTTGAGCGCTTTGAGCCAGCTTGGTCAGTGAAAGGGATTGCGCCCCGGCCCCGGCGCCCTTTTCATAAGCGCCGAAACGAAGAATGGCGAGCGCGGACCGCGCGCCGCCGCACACATACCCGAGGGGAGGAACGACCATGCTGCGTGGGCAGATGATGGACCGTCCGCTGATGATCGCGGACATCATCCGGCATGCCGGACAAAACCATGGCAAGCGCGAGATCGTCTCGCGCATGCCCGACACCGGCGAGATTCACCGCTACGGCTGGGCGGACTGCCATGCGCGCTCCAAACAGCTGGCCAACGCGCTGACCGACGATCTGACGGTGAAGGCGGGCGACCGGGTCACCACGATCGCGTGGAACACCTATCGCCATCTGGAGCTCTACTACGGCGTGTCCGGCATCGGGGCGGTGATCCACACCGCGAACCCGCGCCTGTCGCCTGAACAGATCGCGTGGATGATCAACCACGCCAAGTCCAAGGCGGTCTTCTTCGACGTCACCTTCGCGCCGCTCGTCGACGCCATCGCCAAGCACTGCAAGACGGTCAAGCGCTGGGTCGTGATGACCGATCAAGCCCATATGCCCAAGCTTTCGGTGAAGGCGGAGGCCTACGAGACGCTGATGGCGAACGCGGACGCCGGCTTTGAATGGCCGGACTTCGACGAGAACGCCGCCGCCGGGCTCTGCTACACCTCCGGCACCACGGGCGATC
>CAZKBB010000013.1:0-56476 GCA_964550935.1 uncultured Caulobacterales bacterium | reverse complement strand
CTAGCTCGCGCGGAAGTCGTCCGGGCGAACTCAGCGCCGTGCAGGCCCACCTTTGGATGCTGCACTACGCGCAGCCCGACGCCGCGTTGATGAATCTCAGCACCGAGCGCGTCTACGAGGACGGCTTCGACCCGGCTTCGGCCAAGGCCGCGCTCAGGACGCTGGTCGCGCGCCACGACATCCTGCGCGCCGCCTTTCCACCCGGCCTGACCGTCGTGCAGCGTGAAGCTGAAGCAGCCCCGGAAATCATAGACGCGCCCGACGTCGGCGCAGGGGGCGCACTCGACGCGGTCTACGCCCGCGCGCGGCGCGCTTTCGATCCGATGACCGGCCCCTGCGCGCGCTTCGCGGTCTGCGGCGAGGGCGCCGCCGGGCGCGTCGTGTTCGTGCTGCACCACCTCATCGCGGACGAGTGGTCGCTGAAGCGGCTGAAAGACGAGTTCGACACGCTTTATGAGGCGGCGCGCCGCGGCGACCCGGCGCCGGGGCCGAGCGGCGCCGGAGCGCTCAGCTACGCCGACTTCGCGGTTTGGCAGAACGATCGTCTGAAAGCCGGGGCGTTCGCGCAGGACTGCGCGGCGTGGCGCAGGCGCCTGGCGAAGCCGGCGCGGCTCGATCCGCCTTGGCGGCGTGGGTGTTCGACGCATGTCCACACTCGGCGCGTGCGGATCGAGCCCGACCTCACGGCGCGGTTGGAGCAGGTCGCGGCGCGCCGCGAAACTTCGCTGTTCGTCGTGCTCTTGGCGGGCGTGAAGCGCTTTCTCGCCGAGGCCGCCCAGACCCGCGACATCGCCGTTGCAACCAACATGGCCTACCGCCATCGCCCCGAACTGGAGCCGGTGATCGGGCCGCTCACCGACACGGTCGTGCTGCGCACACGCTTCACCGGCACGATCCCGCCGCCCCCCGCGGCCGCGCTGGAGGAGGTGCGCGAGACGTTTCTCGACGCGTGCGGGCGCCTCGACGCGCCGTTCGAGGCGGTGGCCGCCGAGCTGGAAGCGATCGACGGGGTGTCGCGCGGAGATCTCGCGCAGACCTTTTTCATGCTTCACCCGGACCGCGACGGCGCTGATGCGGGCGAGGATGGATTCCTCAAAAACGCGGTGCACGCCTACGACCTCGTCGTCGTGCTGAGCGCGACGCCCCGCAGCGACGTGCTCGGCCGGATCGCCTGGCGCGGCGCGGCCAGGCACGGCGCGTCCATTAGCGACGGCCTGATCGGCGCGTGGAGCGCGCTCGCGTACGAGCGCTAAGGGCCGCTCAGGCGACGGCCGCTCCCGCGGACGCGCCGCGCACCATCACCGCGCCGGTCACGCGCACACGCGCGCCCTCGACGTCCAGCTCAAGCCGGCCGCCGCGTCGTGACAGCTGAAGCGCGGTCATCGACGCGCGCCCGAGACGCCCGGCCCAGTACGGCGCCAGCTTGCAGTGGGCCGAGACGCACACCTGATCCTCGTCCACGCCCATGGCCGGGAAGAAACTGCGCGAAACGAAGTGCGCCCCGGCTCCGTCGCCCGGCGCGGTGACCACGTGCCCGCGATAGGCCATCGGCTCCAGCGCCCTGAAGTCCGGATTAAGCGCGCGCACGGTCTCGGCGTCGGGCAGCAGTACGATGAGATCATCCACCGAGCCGACGCACTGCGGCGCATCGACCCCGAGCGCCTCGGCGAGGCCGTCGGGCGGTGCGCAAGGGCTGACGTCGAGCGCCGGCAGGTCGAGCGTGACGCGATCCGCCCCCGCCTCGCCCGGCCGCGTGCGAACCGTGGCCAGCAACGGGCCGAACCCGGTCTCGAACACAATCGACCGTCCGCGCGCGACGCGGCCCTCCCGCGCGAGCACGCCCGCCGCGGCGATCGTCGCATGGCCGCACAGATTGAGCTCTTCACGCGGGGTGAACCAGCGGATCGAGAAGCCGCCATCACACCCGCTTGAGACGAACGCCGTCGTGGGTAGAGCCCATCTGGCCGCCGCAGCCTGCATCTGCGATTTGGCCGGAAAGCCGTCCTGAAGCAGGACAACGCCGGCGGGATTGCCGAGAAAGTCGGCGTCGCAGAACGCGTCGGCGATGTGGGGCGAGGCGTGCGCCTCCCAGTCGCGAGCAGTGGCGCTGCCGGGCGTCATTGCGCCGGCGTCGCGGCCGCGGCCGGCTCGCGCGCCGGGCTCGGATCGGCCGTACTGATGGACTCGAACACCGCGTCGATCGCTGCGCCCATGCCCCAGATCTCACGGTAGGGCGGCCCGCCGTCGCAGCCCTTGTCTATGTCGCGCTGACGCGCATACGCGGCGATCATCCAGTCGGGCGAGCGCGGATAGCGGTGATGGAAGTCATGGCTTGGAAGGTCGCCGACCAGCACGAACACACGCGCTGGCAGGTGGTAGAGAGCCATCTTGATGAACCACAAGGTCCAGGCCCCGATCGCTGGAACCGGTTTGAGATCGGGATCTGGAAGCGGGCTCGCGCAGAAGCGCGCCCAGCTCGCAGAGACATGGTGCCAGCGCGCGCCGTGCGCCGGATCAGCAGGCGTCAGCCAGGCATGCTCGCCAAGCTTGTCCAACAGCGCGGAAAGCTGCGCCCAGACGATCACCGGCATGATGAAGGCGAAGGCGAGAACCGCCCAACCGTTCGGAACCCACGCCGGAACCGACAGCCAGAACGCCGCCCAGATGTAAAAGCCCAGGCGCCGCCACCGGCCGGACACGAGGTTACACTTCACCCGGCTCCAAGCCCCCGCCAGGTAGAAGCTCGGAGACAGGAAGACCAGCCAGGCGCGCCGCCACAAGGCGCGTCGGGTCAACCCCGGCGTGAAGCCGAGCGCCTCGAGCACCTGGACCGGCGGGTCGTCCGCCGTGGCGAAAACGTGCTGGTTGTGATGGTTGCGGCAGTGCTCCTCCTTGAACGCCTCGCCGTCCTGAAACACCGTGATCAGCGTGACCCACTCGCTGACCACATCGTCCAGCCTCGCATCTCCGGTGAAGCCGCGATGAATGCACTGATGGGCGATCACGAGGATCATCGCGCGCGAGGACCAAAGGGTCAGCGCCCAGCCGGCCGTCAGCGCGGCGGGCCAGACGGCGTGCAGTGTCGCGATCGCGACCGAGGAGAGCGCCAGCCCGCCGAAGAAGGCGAGCTGGGTCATGATCAGATAGCTGAGCCAAGTGTGCCGGAACAGCGGCGCCTGTCCCGGTAGCGCCTTGCCCGTGAACCAGGTCCAGAACGGCTGGGTCCAGCCCGGAAACCGGGCGTAGGCGCGCCGGCGGTCCAGGCTCGGATCCATGTCACGCCACCGCGGCGCGCGCCCGGGTGTCGCCGCCCTCGAACACCTCCGCGTCGAGACGATCGAAGAAGGCGATCCAGTGCGACCACATCGCCTGGGCGCTCTCCATGATCCGGGCTTCCTCGTCGGGGGAGAAACCGGTGTCGAGGCTGTTGTCGGCCTCCTGCACGTGGTCCGGCTCCTGCGCGACGTGGATATCGACCCACTCCAGCTCCTCAGCGCCGGTCACGCGGCGCACCGCGTCGCCGATGCCCGAAACCATGGCCAAGTCTGCGACCTCGGTCGCGAAGATCGACCCCAACGCAGCGAAACGCTCCTTGGAAGTGCGTTCGTAAAGCGCCACCAACAGGCGCGTCTCTTCGAACGGCGCCTGACCGGTGCTTTCGTGACGCGAGAAGCCGACTTGCTCCATCGTGTCGGCGTAAATCACCTCGTGGGCCTGTTCGGGCACGCCCTCTCCGGACTCCTGATACAGAATCTTGGTGATCGCCGATTTCGTTGCGATGTCCGGGATCGCGGCGACGCAATCGGCGAGGAAGGTGGTGAAGTAGTGCAGCGGATGCCACCACTGCCCGAGAAACACCGCGACCTGGTCGCGGTCGAGCGGCTCGGTCTTCACACGATCGAAGAAGCGGTGGGTTATCAGTTGCTGACGCAGCGGATGCTCGTGGAGCTTGGCCTCAAGACGGGCTTCGGTCACGGCGCGCCTCCCTATTTTCAACCAAAGGGCGAAGGAACGACTGCAAACATCAAGATACTACAATCGCGCATAGGTTGCTAGCAGATTCAGATCCTCCGCCCATTTCTGGGGAACAGCTGATATATCATGCCCTTAACGGAGACCTCTCACCCTTAACATGCAACCAGACGTGTTTTTCTTTGACCCGAACCTTCCCGCGCGGCATTATCGCGCTTGGGTTGTGTTTTGGGTTTCCCATGCCTGAAAGGCGCTCTTAGGTCATGGACCACGCACTCGATGCCGACGCTGCGGCGTTCACTCCGGTTCATTCCCGCGTGCTGGAGATCGCGCGCGCGGAGCCGGGTGCGGCTGCGGTCATCTCAGACGGCGCGATCACGTCCTACGGCGCTCTTGCGGCCGCGGCTTGCGAACTCGCCGCCGGCCTGCAGGCGCGCGGTGTCGGGCGCGGCGAGGTCGTGGCCGTGCTCATGGACCGATCGCCCGACCAGATCGCGGCGATGCTCGCCGTCATGGCGTGCGGCGGCGTTTATGCGCCGCTCGAGCCGGACACGCCGGCTGCGAGGCTGGCGCAGATCGTGGACGTCGCCGCGCCGGCCCTGCTCGTCTGCGACGACGTGCGCGCACGCACCAGCCCGGGGCTGACCGCTGTCGGCGACCTTCGCGCCGAGCCTGCGCGTTTCGAGGCGCCGGCGCTGGCGCTGGACCACGCCGCCTATCTGATCCACACCTCCGGATCGACCGGCCGACCGAAGGGCGTGGTGATGCCGCATCGAGGACTCGCCCGGCTGATCGACTGGCATCTTCGGGTCGATCCCCGCCCCGGCCGCACGGTTCAGTTCACCGCTCCGTCCTTCGACGTCACCTTCCAGGAAGTCTTCTCGACGTTATGCGCCGGCGGGACGCTGATCCGTGTGAGCGAAGAGGAGCGCAAGGATCCGGGCAAGCTGCTCGACGCCATCGACCATCACGAAGTCGAGCGGGTATTCTTGCCCTTCGTCGCTTTGCAGCAGCTCGCCGAGGCCGCACGCTCCCGCCCTGGCGCAGGCCGCTCGCTCAGACAAATCGTCACCGCCGGCGAGCGTCTCGTCTCCACCGCGGCGCTGCGCGAATTTCTGCACGCGCGTCCGGATGCGCGACTGGACAATCATTACGGGCCGACCGAGGCGCATCTGGTCACCCGCCACCGCCTGGACGCGGAGCCTGGGACTTGGCCCGACCTGCCCCCGATCGGCGCTGCAGTGGACGGAGTCGAGGTACGCCTCCTCAATGATGCGCTCGATCCGGTCGGCGACGGTGAGATCGGTCGGCTCTTCGTAAGCGGGTCGGGCCTGGCGCTCGGATATGCGGGCGATCCCGCCGGCGCGGCGGCGCGGTTTCTGCCTGACCCGTTCAGCGCCCGGCCCGGCGCGCGGATGTACGACACCGGAGACCTCGCAGCGCGGGGCGCTGACGGCGCATACGACTTTCATGGGCGGGACGACGATCAGTTGAAGGTGCGCGGTCACCGCGTGGAGCCCGCAGAGATCGAGCGCGCGCTGTGCGCGCTGGAGGGTGTGCGCGCCGCAGCGGTGACGCTCGACGCGCGCAAGCCCGGCGCAGCGATCCTGACCGCGCATGTCACCGCTGATCCCGCTGCGAGCCTTGAGCTGCGCGCGGTGCGCGAGGCTCTGGGACACACGTTGCCAGACTACATGATACCGGGGCGCCTCTTACGCCGCGAGACCTTGCCGCTGACCGTCAGCGGAAAAATCGACCGGCGCGCGCTTGCGCTTGTCGAGGCCTCAGATGAGACCGAGCCGGCCGAGGACGCCGACCCTCGGGCGCTGGTTCGTCGCATCTGGACCCGCGTGCTCGGACACGACGAATTCGAGGACGACGAGGACTTCTTCGACGTCGGTGGGGATTCCATCCTCGCGGCTTGGGTCGCCGCCGAGCTTGGCGAGGCGCTGGGCCGCCCGGTCGAGTTGTCGGTCTTTCTGGCCGCTGCGAGCGTGCAGGAACTGGTCGAAACGCTCGGCGCCGCGAGCGCCCCCGCGCGCGCGGCCTCGCGCAGCGAACTCGTCACGCTGGAGCCCGGCGATTCCGGCCAGGGCCTGATCCTGGTCCACCCGCTCGGCGGCGAATTGATCGCCTACCGCGCGCTGGCTCGCGAGATCCGCTCGCGCGTGCGCGTTCTGGGACTCAAGCGCGACTTCGAGCCCGCTGACGGCCGCGAGGACCTCGGCGGGATTGCCGAGGATCACGTGGCGCGGATCACCGCGATCCAGCCGGAGGGGCCGTACATGCTCGCAGGCTGGTCTTTCGGCGGGCTTCTCGCCTACGAGATCGCACGCCGGCTCGAGGCGTCCGGCCGGCGCGTCGCCTTCCTCGGGCTGATCGACGCGAACCCCGTGCTCGATCCGACGTCGGGCGCGCCGAAGCATGAAACCGCCCTGCGCGACGCGCTCGACCGCGTGCTTGGCGCGATCGGCGGCGAAGGCCAGGGCGCGCGCGGCGTTGACGCGCTACTGAGGGACGAGCCCGAAATGGGTCGCCTTCTCGGCGACGTCGTCCCGGCCGGCGTCAGCCCGGCGTATTTGGAGCGGTATCTCCACCGCACCCGGCGCGGCCTGGATGCGGCGGCCGGCTACACGCCTCAGCGCTATCCCGGCGCGATCGATCTGTTCCAGCCCGGTCAGGTCCCGGCGGAGCGTCGACGCGTGCTGAAGGGCGCGCTGGAGCCGCTTTGCGGCGGAGAGCTGCGGGTCCATTCCGTCGAAGGCGACCACTTCACCATGCTCCGCCCGCCTCACGCGGCGGGTCTGGCCTGCGCGCTCGACGCCGCGCTGAGCGCGGCGCGCCAGCGCGCCTCAACCCAGGAAAGGACACCGGCATGACGCTGGAACAGGATAAGCGCGACTTTGAGACGAACGGCTTCATCGGGCCTTTCAAGCTTTGGGAGCCGGAGGAAATGACGCAGTGGTGGCGTGAGCAGCGCCGCATCCTGCTGGATCCGGAGAGCCGGAAGAACGCTGTCTTCGACAATCCCGTGAACTATGACCGCCACCTCGACATCGACGGGCTCAGCCGATTGATCTTCGAAGAGGAGATCGTGCGCCGGTTCCAGGCCCTGATCGGGGACGATCTGTTGTGCTGGCGCACCGAGTTCTTCCCGAAAAATCCCGGTGATCCGGGGACGGGGTGGCACCAGGTGGAGCGCTACGCGATCGGCGAGGCGCAGCGCGGCATGCTCGAGCCCACGTTGAAGAGCGAGACCGCGCCGATGGAGCTGACGGCGTGGGTCGCCTTCACCCCGGCCAAGCGCGAGAACGGGTGCATGAGGCTTCTGCCCGGAAGCCACCGGGAGTGGCGCTATGACGAGATGCGCCCGATCCGATGGGACGGCAGCCGGCCGGAAAACACCTTCTTCGGCTACGACTACGACGAGCTGAAGCTCGATCCGAACTGGTCGCCGCCCGATGACGAGGTGGCGCACATGGAGATGGAGCCGGGCGAGTTCATCATCTTCACTGCGCGGTGCATCCACGGCTCGAACCCCAATACGAGCCGGCGCCAGCGCATGGGCTTCGCGATCCGCGTCGTGCCGACCCATGTGAAAGTCTATGACGCCATGACCAGCTTCAACGAGTTCGGCCATGACTTCGACCTCGGCAGGCATGGCTGCGTCCTGCTGGCCGGAGAAGACCGGTACGGCCACAACCGCTTTGCGGCCGCGAACGCGTCCGGGCTCTCCTTCACGCCTCTCGGACCGGCGCCGGCGCCGGTCGCGGCGCAATAAGGGAGGGGCCGCGATGAAGACCCGCCGCGTCGCGAAACTCGCGCTGGACGAAGCTCGGCTACGCGACGAGCTAAGCGTGATCGACCAGTTCAACTGGTCGCGCGCCTACAGCAGTTACATCTGCGGCGGGCCGTGGCTCAGCTGCATGCTGTGGACCATGAGCGGCGAAGCCGGCGACGGCGTCATCACACACTATGACCGCTCGGTGGACGTGGGCCTGACCGAGTACGGTGTTCAGCTTCCATATCTGCGCGAGGTCGTGGAGCGGCATTTTCATCTGGAGGCGCTGCAATTCGCCAGGCTCGCCCTCCTCAAGCCCGGCTCTGTGATCATCCCGCACAAGGATCTGCTCGAGCTCGACGCCCCTATGCATCGTGCGCATATCCCCTTGATCACCGACGAGAACAGCTATTTCACTGAGGGCGACGCCGTCTTCAACATGCGCTTCGGCGAGCTGTGGATGCTTGACGCCGGCGACGTTCACAGCGCGGCGTGCCTGTCGCAGGAGGACCGCCTCCACCTCATCCTCGACTTCCATGGCGACGCCAGGCTCCAGGACATCACCCCGCATGCGAGCGACGCCCCGCCCGGACCGCCGCGCGACAGCCTGGTGAACCGGCCCGCGTTGTCGCCCGCCGAACGCGCAGGCCTGCTCGGGCTTGGCGAGATCATGGACATGACGAACCACCGCGACGTGATGCGCATGGTGATCAAGCAACACTTCAAGCGGGACGGCGGGCCGGGCTTCGTCTGGTCGATGCTGCTTGAGATCGCCGATCGTTGCCCCGACCCCGACGCTGCGCAGCGCATCCGCGCCCTGCACCGCTACTTCCTTATCGAACGGAACGCGGCCGAGGCGGCGTGACGGCCGCTTGGAGACCTACGCCCCAACGGAAAAGCGCGCCCCGGGTGAGGGACGCGCTTTCCCGTTCAGACGAAGATGAACCGACCCCGCGAAAGGGGTTGGCGGCTCAGCCCTTGGCCTCGAGACCGGAGCGGCTCAGCTCCTCCTTCACCACGCTTGTGAGGTGGCTCATGATCCCGGGATGAGAGCGGATGTGCTCGTCCATTTTCGGGTTCGAGGTCAGCTCATGGATCACGCGATCCGTGACCTGGTTCATCGCCTTGGAGTCGATATTCCGGATTTGGTCGGTCCCGACCAGGCTTCCAATCAACATCACTGTTTCCTCCTAACCAGTGGGGGTGAAAAACTACCACAAGGCGAGTTTATCCGGAAGTAGATAATCTATCGTTGTATAGACGCTGCTACGATCCGCTGATCTCTTTCGTTTCAGGGCCTTGCGGCAAAGAGTTCCAGATGGCGGCGTAGGCCTCCGCCAGGGTCCGAGGCACCGGCAACCGGGCGTAGTCCGGATCGCCGCTGAGAATCGCGTGCGCCTCGCTCAGACGCCACATCGGGACGCGCGGGAAGAGGTGATGGACGAGGTGGTATCCCTCCCCGTGCTTCTCTCCGAAGATGAAGTCCATCACATGCCCGAAGCGCCTGTTTCGCGACATGTCGATATCTCGGCGGCGTTCGCCCTCCATCAGCGGATAATGCTCCAGCAGCTCAGCCCCGGCCCCGACCCAGGCCTGGGTCGTCAGGAGTGGGACGAGCCAATAGGCGCCGAGCGCCCACAATGTCTGCGTCCAGGCCAGGACCGCTATCACGGCCGCAAGGAAGGTCAGGCGAAGCACGGCCTCGCGTCGATCCTCGTCAGGGTTCAGGATGCGGTGGCGCGCCAGAAAGAGCGCGTACTCGGCAAGGCCCGCCGGGCCGAGCGCACGGATCAGATAACGGCGAAAACCGCGCCGGCTGCGCCCTGCGCCGTACAATCCGCCACGGCGGTAAAGCGCGTAGTCCGGGTCGTGCTGCGGGTCGCCGAACCGCCCGTGATGATCACGGACATGGGACGCCTTGTAGCCGGAGAGGCTTTGCAGCACGGGATAGCCGCCAAGCGCCGTCCCCAGGATCGCCCCAAGCCGCGCGTTGCGCATGAACGCGCCGTGCACGGTCTGATGCAGAACGCCGGCGAGCGCGCGCTGACGCCCGCCGATCAGGAAGACCGCAACGAGATAGACCGGAATCGCGAGCCAAAGCGGAGCCTGGGCCCAGGCCGCGACAGAGACCGCGATCGCGGCTGCGATCACGCACCAGTGTTCGAGCAACTCGAGCGGCCCGTGCCAATCGTCCAACCGGTAGCAGCGCCGGACCTCCGCGACGATCTCCGGCGCGAAGGCGTGGCGGGCCACCGGCTGAAAACCGCCGTCAGCCATTCGCCTCCCCCCCGGCCGACGCCCCGCGTATGCGGTCTAGACGGGAGCGCGAGCGGTCGAGAAAGCCCAGGATCGCAGGTACCGGAGAGATCACGCGTGCGCCCTCGCCCGGTCCCGGCAAGTCTGCGCGCACCTCCGGCAGGCGGGTCCAGTGGGCGTTCGGGCGCAGGTGATGCTCTTGATGATGGCCGTCGTTGAAGGTCAATCGGTTGTACAGACGCCCGTAATGACTGACCGAGTCCGCCTTGCGGTCGTCGGGGTTCGCGCCGTAATGCTCGAAATAGTTCTGCACGTTCACCAGCGCGAACGCGGCGTAGAGCGAGGGGACCAGACAGACCAGCACGAACGGCCAGCTGACCAGGAGCAGGCCCGCCGTCGCGAACGCACGCCCGGCGCGGTCGAGGCGAAGCTGGCGCAGTTCACGCTCGCGCGCCGGCTCCGCCGCCGACAGGCCTTCGTGCAGCGTCGTCTCATTCGGCCCCAGCCCCCAGAGCCGGTCGATCCGAACCAGCTCGACCGAAGTGTTCCACAGGCTGTGCGCCGCTCCGAGCAGCGCGTAGCGCCACGCCGGGAGGTGATCTCCGTCGCGCCCGCCCGCGAAGGTCGATGATCGGTCGAGCGTCGCCCCGTCCGAACCGGCGCGGTCGTTGTTGAAGCGATGGTGATTGCGCACGTGGCTCAGCCGGTAGGCCTGAACCGATTGGCCTATGGTCACCGAGTTCAGCACAGACAGCGCCGCGTTCGCAGCCGGCGCCGCGAACCAGGGCTTATGGGTGAACAAGTGGCTGACGATGATGATGTTATAGGTCGTCATCGCGGTCAGCCCGCCCGCCATGGCGAGGCGCGCGGCCAGGCCGGCCTCGTCCCACGCCAGCGCAAAGCCGACCAGAGCGGCGCCGTGCGCGAGACTGAACGCGGCGAGCCAGGCGTCGAGCGGCGAATGCTTGAAGATCCGCATCGCGAGCCCGCCCTAGAAGTAGGACGTCAGCGTTCCCGCCCGCCGCACGTCGAGCGTGGCGCAGTGGAAGGATCCGCCGAGGCTGTTGAAGTTGCGAAACGCCACCGGCACCGGCTCGAAGCCCCATCGGCGCGCGGCCTCGATCATCGGCTCGTCCTGCGCCTCAACCACCATGCGCTCGGGATCGAGCATCAACACGTTCATGTTGATCCACTTGCTGGTCATATAAAGGGGGTGGGCGTCGGGCGTGACCGGCGGCGGCGCGGGCAGCGCCTCCCAGTCTTTGAACATCGCCGGCATCGTCGGCACCCGTTCGGGATTGATCACGACCTTGCCCGGCGCGACCGGCATGAAGGTGGCGTCGATATGCATCGGGTGGGGGTCGTCGAAGGCGAGCACGTGGATGGTGTAGTCCGGCCCGAGCTGACGGCGCAGCCACTCCACGCCGAAGGCGTTCGTGACCGTGCTCAGCTGTGCGAAGATGTCGCGTCCGCAGCGGATGAAGTCCGCCGCGTCGAAGACCGGCTCGAATTCGGTGATCACCGGCGCGGGGGCCTGCCCGGGGGCCGGCTCGCGCCATTCATGGTTATACAGCGCGTCGGCGAGCTCAGGCTTTGGCGCTGCGGTCCACCGCGCGCCCGCCCGGAAGTATCCCTTCATAAGAGCGCGGAAGGCGTTGAGACCGAAATAGCGAGAGCGCCAGGCGAGCGGGCATTCGAGGATCTGGTCGCCGACGGCGAGCAGCACGTCGCGCGGCATGGCGTCGTAGAGGCCGGTCGATCGCCACCCCGGCGCGGCGAAAGGCTCGCCATGGTCGCGCATCTCGGGCCGGCGCACGGTGATCCCCTCGCGCTCCAGCAACGCCGAGAAGTCGTCCAGCTCGCGCGCGGCCGCGTCCAGGCGGTCCCGCGGGAAGGACCGTCCGGCGTTGGCCTTGAAGAAGGCGTGATGACGCTCGGGAACCGCCGAGGCGATGCTCACGTCCCACGGCGGCACGCAGGCTCCGTCGGCGACGCCGACGATCACCTCCTCCAGAGGGTCCCACTCGTTGCAGGACCAGACCGGACAGGGCTGCGCGGCGGAAACGGACGTCTCCTGCGGCGCTTCAAGAAGCTGCTCCACAGTGGACCCTTTCTCGTATGACGCGCAATATCAGGATCAATTTTGCGACTTCACCTTGTACCACATAAGCGCTGGTTTGTTCAATCTGCGCGTGTGCAATTGCAATTCCTGAATGAGCAGTCGAGGCTCGGCGCCTCGGCGCGGGCTAGGACGGCGAAGGCGATGCGGATGGAGGCGATGCGATGACGGGCGGAGACGAGCTGAACGCCGAAGCGGTAGCGGACGGCATTGACGAGACCGAGCTGCAGCGGACGCTGGCGGAGGGGGACGCCGAGACGCTGTTGCGCTCGCGGATCGTGAACCTCGAAGAGGCGGAGGAGCACGGCCATCTCGTCGGGCGCCACTGGGGTTCGTACTATCGCGTGCTGACGCCGGCGATGACAGGGCGAGACGGACGCCTCGGGGTCAACCTGACCCGGGTGCCGCCCGGGCGGACCACCTGCCCTAGCCACCATCACCGGCTTGAGGACGAGGTGTTCTACGTGCTCTCCGGGCGCGGCGCGTTCCGGTATGGCGATGCGATCGCCGAGATCGGACCCGGCGACTGCGTCTCCTGCCCGGCCGGAACCGGCGTCGCCCACCAGCTCGCCAACCCGTTCGAGGAGGACCTAGTGTATCTCGCGATCGGGCCGAACTACGACGACGAGGTCTGCGCCTATCCCGACAGCGGCAAGGTCTATGTGCGCGGGCTAAGGCTGATGGGCTTTCTTGATCGCGCCGGAGTCTATCACGGCGAAGCCGGCGCGCCGGCTTCGGGCGCGGATGAGGGCGACGGCTCGAACGCCGTGCCGACGATCTTTCGGATGCATCCCCCGCGCGTGACCCCCGAGCCCGCCGAGGCGGACGGCGCAGGGGACGATGACGCGTCGTGAGCGCGCGCCGGATCCGGCGCCGCTCCTGGACCCGGACGCCATCGCCGCCGATCCGCCTCACGCGTTATGGGCGCGCATGCGCGCGTTCGGCGATCCGGTCTGGACGCCGGAGGCCGACGGGCCGGGTTTCTGGTCGCTCACCAGACACGACCACGCCGCGCGGCTGCTCTCCGACGCGCAAACGTTCTCGGTTGAGGACGGCACCACGCTGGAAGGCGATCGATGGCGCAGCGATCCGGCGGGCGGACGCATACTCGGCCTGACCGATCCGCCGCGACATACCCGGCTGCGGCGCGCCCTCGCCCCGCACTTCGCCGGCAAGCGTCTCGCCACGCTCGCGGCCGAGGCGGAGCGGCAGGCGCTGTCCCACGTGCGGACCTGTCTCGAACACGGCTCGGTGGAGTTTGTCGACGCTGTCGCGAACCGGCTGCCTGTCGCGCTTTTCTTCTCGCTTCTGGGGATTGACGAGGTCCGGTGGGAGGAGCTCTTCGAGACCATCCTGCAGACCCTGTCGCCGGATGAAACCGAGCGGTTCATGGCCGACGCCGAGCTTCTGACGCAGCTCGCCGCGCTCGCCGAAGACCGGCGCCGCGCGCCGGGCGAGGACCTCCTGAGCACGATCGTCGCGGCCGTCGACGGCGAACCGGAGCTGACGCCAGAGGACGCAGCGTTGAATTTCGCCCACGTCATTGCGGCCGGCGTAACGACGACGCGGCTCGGCCTGAGCGCGGCGGTCCACCATCTCGCCGCCCAGCCCGACGGGTGGCGCGCGCTCGCCGAGGCGCCCGATCGCGTTGCGCGCGCGGTGGAGGAGGCGGTGCGCCTGGAGCCCCCTCCCCTGGTGATCCTGCGCAAGGCGCAGCGCCACATCTTGCTGGGCGATGTGGAGATCGCCCCAGGCGAGCGCGCCGCCGCCTGGCTGCCCGCAGCGAATCGGGATCCGGACGCGTTCGAGGCGCCGGACGTGCTCAGCCTCGAGCCTCGCGCGAGCCGGCATCTGGGCTTCGGCAAGGGCGCACACGCCTGCATCGGCCGGGCGGTCGCGCGCCTGGAGATGACCGCTTTCCTTCAGGCCGCGGCCCGGGCTTGGGCCCCGCCGGAGCCGACCGGTCCGCCGCAGCGCATGCGCTCTCTCGTGCTTCAGGGGATCGAAGCCCTGCCGATCGCGGTCCGCCCGGCGCGTTAAGCTTCATCCCTCGCGTGAACCCGCTTGACGGCGCAGCCCGGCTTGCTTGCAATGACATCAGTCCGGCGGGGGGCGGCGATGGGGTTTTTCAGGCAATTTCTATGGGCGCCGTTCGTGCTCGGCACGCTGCTCGGCGGGCTGACCTTCGCGGACCTCTACGCGCGCTGGACCGAGACCGGTTGGGTCGGCGTGCCTGCGGACATCATGGCCGCCTATCAGGCGCTGCGGGACTATTTCGCGACATTGATCGTGGTCGACTGGCTAGACCTGCCCGCGCCGCCGCCCTGGGTCGTCGACTTCGTCGTGCTCAGCCTTGTGGGCTGGACCACCCTGATCCGCGCGACGGTGCGGTTCGGGAGCGAGGATCAGCGCAACACCATTGTTGACTTGTTTACCATCTTGATCGGACTTTTTCCGAATAAAATAAGCTATACAATCCCAATACAATTATTGTTGTATACTTTATGGATGTGTATATTATTTATTATTCTGATTCAGCCAATGTTTTTGGTTTATATTTCTATTTTGTACTTACTATTTGGCATCATCCCAACGTCAATTTTTTCCCCCGGCCGAATACCGGAGATGCTAAGTCGATGGCGCTCTGAACTTCTCTTCACCGGCGCGGCGATCCTGAACGGCGCGATCGCGTTCGGGGTGTTGTACTGGAACTCGATCGCGATCAGCCGCGTGGCGAGCTGACGGGCTCGGCCTCGACCAGCGCGGCGACGCGCGGGCGCGCGGCCTTCAGCGCCTCGTCCATGAAGAAATGGCCGCCCTCGACCTGAACCACCTCGGTTCTCGCGGTCGTGATCGCCGCCCACCCCTCCAGCTCGGCGCGCGAGACGAAGGCGTCGTCGCGCCCGCCGATTACAAACAGCGGGGTCGACAGCGGCGTCTGGAACCTTGAGCGCGACACCGCGCGCCAGGATTCCGCCACGCGGCAGTCCGCGCGCAGGATCGGCGCGAACACTTCCAGCAGCTCCGGCTCGTTCAGCACCGCTTCGCTCAAGCCCCCATAGCGCCGCACCGCCTCCACGAACGCGTCCTCGTCGAGATCGCCGAGCAGCCGGCGGCTGGCCGGCGAAGCCGGCGACGCACAGCCGCACAGGATCAGGAGCTCTGGCCGAAAGCCGAGCTGGCCGAGACGCTGGGCGCTTTCCGCCGCGATCATGGCCCCGAGGCTGTATCCCACGATCGCGTAGGGGCGTCGGCCCAGCATGCGGATGGCGTTGCTGACCATCTCGACCATGGGCTCGAAATGCTCCACCAGCGGCTCCTTGAAGCGCGTCTCATGACCCGGCGGCTCGAAGGCGCAGACCTCCGCCCCGTCCGGCATCGCAGCGGGCCAGTCGCGATAGATCGAGGCGCCGGCGCCGGCGTAAGGCAGGCAGATCAGGCGCAAGGCCGGATCGGCGAGCGGTCTGCGGTGAGGGAAGGCGCGCGCCGGATCAATCACGCCAGCGCTCCCTCGGCGCGCGTCGCCGCGTCAGGCGCACTCGGCGATGCGTAGAGCACGCCCTCGCTCCAGACATAGGCCGTACGGCCCCAGCGCGCCGCGGACGCGGCGTCCGGAAGAAAGCCGCGCCCCCTGTCGTTCGCGCTCGTGTTGCACAGGACCGGGCTCCCGCTCAGCGCCTCATAGGCCTTAAGGATCGCCCCCGCGCGCGTGCCGGGCGCGTCGTGGGCGAGGGTCTGAAGCCGGGCGGTCCCGTCGAGATGGACCACGGCCGGAATCCGGTCTTCCCACTCCGGGCGGGGGCGATGCTCGAACAGCATGTAGGGGTCGCGACCGCCTGGCCGGAACACGTCCGCGGCGCGGTCCTCCAGGCAGATCGGCGCGACCGGGCGATAATCCTCCCGCCCCTTCACCGCATTCAGCTTCGCCTTCATCTCCGGTCCTGGCGCGGCGAGCAGGCTGCGATTGCCGAGCGCGCGCGGTCCGAGTTCGGCGCGTCCGCCCAGCACGGCCACCGGCTCTCTGGTCTCGTGCAGCAGCCTGGCCAGCCCGGCCTCGTCGCAGGCGCGCGACCGCCAGGGGTCGGGGGGCCTGGCCGCGCCCAGAGCCGGCCCCGCGTAGACCGACCAGTCCATCGAGAAACGTCCGTGCATGCGCGCGGCCTCGCACATCGCCGCTCCGATCGCCCCGCCGGAATCGTTCGTGAACGGCGGCGCCCAGACCGAGGCGAACAGACCGCTGTCGCGCAGGCGGCTGTTCCACTTGATGTTGAGCGCGCAGCCGCCGCTGAGCACGAGGTGCGGCGCCGGACCGCCGAGCCGCTTCAGCCGCGACTTGAAGGCCTCCAGAAGCGCCTCGCCGAGATAGGCCTGAAAGCTCGCGATCAGATCCGCGCTCGAAAGCCCCGGAAACAGCGAGTCCCGGCGCTTGCAGGCGGCCTCGCCGAAGCGGTCCGCGGCTACGCCGTCGACCGCCATGATCTCGTCGAACAGCGCGTCGAAGACCGGAAAGACGGCCGGGGTGACCGCGCCGAGCGCGGCGTACGCCATGGCCTTGCCAGGGGTCTCCAGATCAAAGCGCGCAAGCTCGTCCTCGCTCATCGCGCTCTTGTCGCGCCGATAGGGCTCGAAGCATTTCGAGAACGCCGCGAAGACATTGCCCACGAACGGAAACAGCGGGCCGAGCGCCTCGACGCGCGCTTTCGCCGCGCTGACCGAGTGGAGCATGGGCAGCATGCCGCCGTCCCACGCCAGCACCAGCGCGTCCTCGCCCTGGCGCGCCGCCGGACTTGCGGCGTAGGCGCCCATGACATGGCCGGCGACATGGGGATAGCTCGCATAGCCGCGCGACAGCGGCCCAAAACCCGCGCCGTCGAACGTCGCCCGGTCGAGAATCTCCACACCCGCCTCGGCGTCCACATAGCGCGCCGTCGGCGCGGCGAGCGGACATCCGGCGAGGCTCGTCGGAGCGCTTGGAGCGCCGGTCTTGGCCTCGTCATACCAGCCATCGACGACGATCTGGTCAATATCGCCGAGCCGCACCCCTTCGCGCTCCAGAATGTCCTCGATCAGTTCAAGGCGATCGATGCGGGCGTAGCGCGGCGCCCCGCCGACCTTCTCCGCCTCGATGCTGAAGCGCAGCACGCCGTCCTCGATCAGCGCCACAGCACCGTCGTGAGAGAGCTTCACGCCCAGAATGATCATGCGCGCCTCCCGAACCCGGCCGACGTCATATCTCGCCCTCCTCCCTCTCGCTCGCGGCCGCGCTGCGCGCATCGACCGCGCGGGCGAGCGCGCCGAGGGAGGGATTCTCGAAAATGTCGCGCACCCGAAGCTCGACGCGGAAAGCCTCGCGCACGCGCCGGCCGAGTTCGATCGCCATCAGCGACTGACCGCCCAGCGCGAAGAAGTCATCGTCCAAACGCGGTGCGTTGACCGTGAGAAGCTCGCCCCAAATCGCCGCCAGCCGGCGCTGCGTCTCCGTCTGAGGGGCTTGCCCGGCGCCGGCCTGCGGCGCTGGGTCGGGCAACGCGGCGCGGTCGATCTTGCCGTTCGCGGTGAGCGGCAGAGCGGCGAGCGGCGCGATCACCCCGGGCGTCATGTGCGTCGGCAGACGCTCAGCGGCGAAGCTGCGCAGCTCCGCGGGGAAGTCGGCGTCATCGCGGCCCGTCTCCACCCAGGCGGCCAAGCGAGCCTTCGCTCCGCGCCCGATCCGGTCGACCAGGCAGGCGCGTACGTCAGGGTGCGCGTTGAGCGCAGCCTCCACCTCGCCCGGCTCCACGCGCAGGCCGCGCAGTTGGATCTGACGGTCCATGCGGCCGAGAAACTCCAATCGGCCGTCGCTCAGCCAGCGCGCCCTGTCCCCGGTGAGGTAGACACGCGCGCCGGGCGCGCCGAACGGATCGGGGCGAAAGCGCGCCGCGGTCTCGCGCGGGTCACCGAGATAGCCGCGCGCAAGGCCTGCGCCCGCGATTGCGAGCTCTCCGGCGACGCCGGTCGGCGCGCGTTCGCCCCTGCGGTCGAGCACCCGGACCACGCATCCCGCGATCGGTCCGCCGAGATCCGGCGCGCGTTCATCGTCAAGCCAAACCGCTCCAGCGGTCGCAACCACGCTCGCCTCGGTCGGACCGTAGCAGTTCACCACTTCGAAGCGGTCCTGCGCGCCTGGACGCCGGCTCAGCCGGTCGCCGCCGACCATGAGATGACGCAAAGCTCCAGGCCGCGGGCGCTGCGAGGCGAGGAAGGCTTCGCCGACCGGGGTCGGCAGGAAAGCGTGGGTGACGCCCGCCTCGTCCAGGAAGGAAGCGAGGGAAGCCGCGTCGGCGCGAATCTCGTCCGGCGCGAAGATCAGCTCCGCCCCGGCGCACAGCGCACCGAACACCTCCCAGACGCAGGCGTCGAACCCCGGGCCGGCCACCTGCGCGGCGCGATCGCCCGGCGTCAGATCAAACCGGTCGCGATGCCATGCGACGAGCGCAGCAAGGCCGCGATGCTCGATCTGAACGAGCTTGGGCTCGCCGGTGGAGCCCGAGGTGGCGATGCAGTAAGCGAGGTCGTCCGCGCTGGCGGCGGGCTCGAGGGGCGCTTCGCCATCCACCTCGCCGAGCCCGACCGGCAAGCCGAGCGCGCCCGATCCAGCTGTCGCCGCCTCACCGATCTCATCGACGAGCACGCGCCGCACGCCGGCGCGCTTCATCAACGTCGCGAGCCGTGCGCTCGGCTGATCCGGATCAAGAGGCATGAAGGCGCATCCCGCCTTCAAGGCCGCCACCATCCCCGCGGCGAGCGCGGCGCCGCGCTTGACGCATATCCCGACCACTTCGCGCTCGCCGACGCCTTCAGCCTCAAGCCGCGCCGCGAGGGCGCCGGTCCAGGCGTCGAACTCGCCATAGTCGAACTGTCGCGCGCCGTCCGTAATCGCGGCGCGTGACGGCGCGGCGGCGGCGTGCGCGCTGATCGCCGCGTGCGCGGCCGCCTCATAGGCCGGCGCGTCGCCGCCGGTCTCCCAGCGCTTCAAGCGTTCCTGTTCCGCCTCCGGTAGAACCTCAATCCCGCCAAGGGCGCGGTCAGGCTGGTCCAGCACGGCGTTGAGCAGGGTCTCAAGCTCGCCGACGAGACGTGCGGCGGTCGGCGGATCGAACAGGTCCGTGCTGTACTCGAACCCGCCCCACAGCTCCTCTCCGGCTTCGGTGAACGACAGCGTCAGATCGAACTTCGAGCTGCGCACGACCGTCTGCACCCATTCCAGGTCCAGGTCGGAGAGCTTCAGCGAGTCGTGGTCCAGGCCGACGAAGCTGTAGGCGACCTGAAAGATCGGCTGGCGCGCGGTGTCGCGCACCGGTTTGAGGTCCTCGACCAGTCGCTCGAAGGGCAGGTCCTGGTGGTCGTGCGCATTCAGGACACCCTCGCGGACCTGATCGACGACGTCTCGGAAAGTCATCGCGTCCGTCACGCGCACGCGCAGGACCAGCGTATTGATGAACAAACCGACCAGGGGCTCGAGCTCCTTGCGGTTTCGGCCCGCCACCGGATAGCCGAACACGACGTCCTCGCGCCCGGACCATCGCGACAGAATGATCGCCAGCATGGCCGCCACGGTCATGAAGAGCGTTGCGTCGAGCTTAGCGCTCAAGGCGCGAAGCCGGTTGCTGCGCGCGCCTTCCAGTTCGAAATCCTCCCAGGCGCCGCGGAAGCTCGCCGCGGTCGGCCTTGGATGGTCGGTTGGCAGCTCGGTCGCCTCCGGGGCGCCGTCCAGATAGCTGCGCCAGAAGGTCAGCTCGCCCTCAAGACGTTCGCCATGAAGCCGCTCGCGCTGCCAAGCCGCGAAGTCCGCGTACTGAATCGCCAGCGGTTCGAGCGGCGACGGCTCGCCGGCGCGAAAGGCCGCGTAGAGCGACCAGAGTTCGTTGGAGATCACGCCCAGCGACCAGAGATCGCTGATGATGTGATGCATGGCCAGGATCAACACGGCGTCGTCGTCGCCGACATCGATCAGCGAAGCGCGCACCAGCGGGCCGAGGGATAGGTCGAACGGCTGGTCGGCTTCGGCCTGGACGGTTTGCACGATGCGCGCGTCCAGCGGGTCGTCGCCGTCGATAAGGGGCAACCGCCGGAGCTTCAGCCCGGACGGCGGCGCGATCACCTGGACGGGCTCGCCGTCCTCCCACTCGAACGTGGTGCGCAAGGTTTCGTGACGCGCCTCGATCTCGTCGAGGGCGCGCTGCAACGCTGCTTTGTCCAGCCGCCCGCGCATGCGCCACGCCGCGGGAAGCGAGTATACGGCCAGATTGGGCTGCAGGCGGTCGATGAACCAGAGCCGCTTCTGAGCGAAAGAAGCCGGCGCGACGAAGCAGACCGCCTCGTCTTCAGATGCGCCGGATAGCGCGGCGTGGTCTTCGGCGAGCGTCATGACGCCTCTCCTTGTGTGATCGGGCGGCGCATCGCGGCGCGCCGGATCCGCCCGGCGGGCGCGATCGCCGGTAAGGATGCGGCGCCGGTCGGCTCGGCGCGCAGGGCGCGCGCCTGCTCGGCCACCGTGGCGCGGGACAAGAAGCGCTCAAGCGGCAACCGCCCCAAGCCGGCCGCTTCGACCCGCGTGGCGATCAGGGTCGCGGCGAGGGAGTGGCCGCCGAGTTCGAGAAACGTATCGTCCGCGCCGACCGGGTCGACATGGAGGACTTCCGACCAGATCGCGGCGATCGCGCGCTCGGCTCCTGGTTCCGGCGCTCTGTAGGGCGCGGCCACCCCGGCGCGCGGATCGGCCGGCGCGACGAGCGCTGCACGGTCGATCTTGCCGTTCGCGGAAAGCGGCATCTTATCGAGGATGACGATGCGGTCCGGCCGCATCGCTTCGGGCAGCCGCCGCAGCGCCGCCTCGCGCAGTCGCGCGACGTTCAGGCGCGCGCCCGGCTCCGGGGCTGCGAACACGATCAGCCGGGCGGGGTCGCCGCGCTGCATCACGGCCGCACAGCTCGATACGCCCGCCATCGCGGCGAACACGGCTTCGACCTCGCCAAGCTCCACGCGCACGCCGCGGATCTTGACCTGCGCGTCCAAGCGGCCGCACACGTGCAGCCGGTCCCCTGCCAAGCGCCCCCGATCGCCCGTCGCGTAACGGCGCGCGCCGGGCCGACCGTCCGGATCGGGCTGGAATCGTTCTGCGGTGAGGCGCGGCGCGTTGCGGTAGCCCCGCGCGACGCCCGCCCCGCCGATCCAGACCTCGCCCTCCTCGCCGGGCGCGAGCGGCTCCGCGCTTGCACCGAGCACGGCGATGCGGGTCCGCCGCACCGGCCGGCCGACCGGAATCATCGCGCCCTCAAGCACCTGATGAAGGCTCGACCAGATCGTGGTCTCGGTCGGCCCGTACAGGTTCCACACCTCGGCGCAACGCTCACGCAGCCGGCTCGCGAGCGCCGCGCTCAACGCCTCGCCGCCTGACCAAGCGCGCAGCGCCGCTCCCCCTGACCACCCCGCGGCGAGAAGCAGCGACCAGGTCGAGGGCGTGGCCTGCATGACGTCGGGCGCGATCCGGTCCAGCGCTTCGCGCAGCGAGCGCCCGTCGGCAGCCTCGCGCGCCTCCACGATCGCGACGCACGCTCCGACGGTGAGCGGCGAAAGCAGCTCCGCCGCGGCGATGTCGAAGCCGGCGGTCGTCACCGCTGCGATCGTCTCGCCCTCGCCCAGCCCCGGCGCCTCGGTCAGCTGTGCGAAGACGTTGGCCAGCGAGCGATGCTCGATCTCAACTCCCTTGGGACGCCCGGTCGATCCGGAGGTGTAGATCACGTAGGCCAGGTCGCCCGCTTCGATGCGCGCGCCCAGATCACGGGCCGGCTGCGCGCTGATGAACTCTGTCTCTTCGTCGAGGCGCAGGACCGCCGGCTCCGGCGGCGACGGCTCCAAGGCGGTGTCGCACGCCAGAATGTCCGGCTTGGCGTCCTCGAGCATGAGCGCCGTGCGCTCAGGCGGGGCGTTCGGGTCGAGCGGCAGGTAGGCGCCGCCGGTCTTCAGCGCGGCCAGCATCGCGGCGGGCAGATCGACGCTGCGCGACAGGGCGAGCGCGACCAGCGGCCGATCGCGGCCCGATCGCTCGCGCAGCGCCCGCGCAAGCTGGTTCGCCCGAGCATTGACGCGCGCGCAACTCCAAACGCCGGCGCGATCACGCACCGCCGCGGCGTGCGGCCGGGTCGCCGCCTGGCGCTCGATCCGCGCCACTATCGTATCGGCCGGCGCGATCACGACGCGCCTGCAGGCTGGGTTGGCCGCGCCGAGCGCGCAGCGCGCGGGATGGGCCCCTCCCCGCCGGTCTCCGCCATCGCGTCGATGTAGGCGGCGAGCGCCTCCACGGTCGGATGCTCGAACATGGCGCGCAACGGCACCACGACACCGCTCTCACGTCCGTAACGCGCCAGCACCTGGGTGGCGAGCAGCGAGTGTCCGCCGAGCCGGAAGAAGTGGTCATGCAGGCCGACACGCTCGGTCTGGAGCACGTCGGCGACGATGGCGGCCAGACGGATCTGCGTCTCGCTCGTCGGCGGCGCGTAGTCGGGCGCCGGTCCGATCTCCACGACCCGCTGCGCCGCAGCGTGCACCTCGGTCGCAGCGTCGCGGTCGGCCATGGCCCCGCGCTCGACGAGGTCGCCGCTTCGGCGCACGACGCCGCGCGCTCCAGTCGGGGTCCACGCCTCCCCTGCGCGCTTGTGGATCTCGCCCTCGACGCCGAAGGGCGCGCGCCGGCCCTGCAGGTCAAGAACGTCGCGCACTCCTCGATCGCGCGCCTCGGCTTCAGCCAGGTCGGTATCGGCGTAGAAGTCGAGCGCGCCCACCTCGGCGAACGGGTCAGCCACGATGGACGCCAGCAACACCTTGAAGCGCTCCACCAGCCGCTCGATCGTTTCACGGTCGAACAGGTCGGTGGTGAACTCGAAATCGCCTTCCAGCCGCTCGCCGGTCTCGGAGATGAACATCGCGAGATCGAACTTCGCGGTCTGGTAGGGCGGTTCGACCAGGCCGATGTCCAGGCCGGGCAGGCTGACCTCGCGCTCGCCGACGCCCAGGAGCGTGCGGGTCTTGCGGGTGCGCGGCCCGTGCGTGGTGGAATAGCTGTAGGTCACCTGGAAGATCGGGTGGTGCGACAGGTCGCGCTCGGGCGAGAACTCCTCCACCACCTTCTCGAACGGCAGATCCTGATGGGCATCCGCGTCCAGCATGCCGTCGCGCACCTTGGCGACCTGAGCGGCGAAGCTTTCCTCGGGAGTCACGCGCGAGCGCAGCACGAGCACGTTGGCGAAGGGGCCGATGATGTTTTCGGTCTCCACCCGGTTGCGGTTGCTGACCGGGTAGCCGACGCAGAAGTCACGCTGCCCGCTGTGTCGGTGGATCAGCACGTTCAGCGCGCCCGACATCAACATGAAGAGCGTCACCTGCATGCGCCGGCTCAAGCGGCGCAGCTCCTCGCTGAGCTCGGGATCGATGTCGAACCGGACTGTTTCGCCCTTATAAGTCGCCGCTTCGGGCCGGTCGCGATCAGTGGGAATGTCGAGGAATTTCGGCGCGCCTTCGAGTAGCTCCGTCCAGAAGCGGATGTGCTCGCCGGCGCCCTCGCCCTCCATCTCGCGGCGCTGCCAGTCGGAAAAGTCGGCGTACTGGATCGCGACATCGTCAAGCGGCGAGGCCTTGCCCGCGTGAAAGGCCGGGTAGAGCGCGCCGAGTTCGCTCAGCATCACGTCCAGCGACCAGCCGTCGGCGATCGTGTGGTGGGTGGCGAGCTGAAGGATATGCTCTCGCTCGGACAGCCTCAGAAGCGAGGCGCGGAACAACGGGCCGGCGGCCAGGTCGAAGGGTTCCGCGGCGTCGTCCTGCAGCCATGACCACGCCGCGGCCTCCGGATCGGTCTCAGCGGAGAGATCTTCGGTGCGCATGCGCACGACCATCTCCGGCTCGACGACCTGAAGCGGCGGCCCGCCGTCCGAGACCAGCGTGGTGCGCAGAACATCGTGGCGGCGCACGATCTCGTTCAACGCGCGCTCCATCGCCTCCATGTCCAGCGGGCCGGTCAGCCGCCACGCGATAGGGACGTTGTAGAGCCCCGCCCCGGGATCGAGCTGCTCAACGAACCAGACCCGCTGCTGGGCGAAGGAGGCGAGCGCGGGTTCGCTTGCGCGCCGCGGTTCGATCGGCGCGTGCACCCGCTCGCGGTCGTCCTGGATGCGCTCGGAGAGCTCGGCGATGGTCGGCGCCAGGAACAGATCGCGCAAAAGGGTGTCCGTTCCAAGCGTCTCTCGCACGCGCGCAACGATCTGGGAGGCCAGAAGGCTGTGCCCGCCGAGGCTGAAGAAATTATCCTGCACGCCGATCTTCTCGAGGCGCAGCACATCGCTCCAGATCTCCGCAAGCAGGCGCTCGGTCGCGTCGCGCGGCTCCACGTACTGAGCGCGCTCGACGCCGCGCGTGAGCGGAACCTTGGCGAGCGCGCCGCGGTCGATCTTTCCGTTGGGATTGAGCGGCAGACTCTCGCGAAGGTCGAACTCGGCTGGGATCATGTAGGCGGGAAGCGACCGGGCCAGCGCGGCGCGCAGGGCGTCCGCGTCCGGGGCGGCGGCCTCATCGACAGCGACGTGGGCGACGAGCTGAGCCGCGCCGAAACGGTCCTCGCGCGGCACCACGGCGACCTCCGCGACCCCGTCGCATTTGCGCAGAAGCGCTTCGATCTCGCCGGGCTCGATGCGGAAGCCGCGGATCTTCACCTGGTGGTCGATGCGCCCTAGGAAATCGATCCGCCCGTCCCCCAGTCGCCGGGCCAGATCTCCAGTCGCGTACATGCGCGCGCCGGGCGGGCCGAACGGATCGGGTTTGAACGTCTCAGCCGTCAGGGCCGGCCTGCCAAGATAGCCGCGCGCGACACCCTCCCCGGCCACGTGCAGCTCACCCGCGACGCCGACCGGCGCCGGCGCCCCTGACGGGTCAAGGATGTAGATGCGCGTGTTCGCGATCGGCCGCCCGATCGACACCCGCGCGCCCGGCTCGTGATCGAGCCGTTCGATCGTGGTGTAGGTGGTATACTCCGACGGTCCGTAGAGGTTGATGACGGCCATCTCAGGCGCGCGCGCCTGAAGTCGGTCGACGAGCGCACGAGGCAACGGCTCGCCGGCGAGATTGATCACCCCGACCCCTTCGGGAAAGGCGTCGGAATCGAGCAGCGCCTTGGCCGCCGACGGGACGGTGTTGATCAGGCTGGGCGCTTGCGCGAGCGGGCGCTCCGCCAGGCTCATCGCGTCGGGAACGAGCACCACGCATCCGCCCGCCGAGAGCGTGGCGAATATCTCGTAGATCGACAGATCGAAACAGACCGACGTGGATGCAAGCACGCGCCTGGTTTGATCCGGCGCGTAAGCGTCCGCCGCCCAGACACAGGCCGCCGCCGCGCCGCCGTGCTGCAGCATCACGCCCTTGGGCTGTCCGGTGGAGCCGGACGTATAGATGATGTAGGCGAGATTGCGCGCCTCCACCGATACGCCCGGCGCATGGGCGGGCTGTGCGGCGATCGCATCGCGGTCGGCGTCCAGGTCGAGCAGGGGAACCCCGTCGGCGAGCGTGTCCGCACCGGCCTCGAACTCGGTCAGCAGAACGCACGCGCCGCTGTCTTCGAGCATGTAGGCGAGGCGCTCCGGTGGGTAGTGGGGATCGAGCGGGACATAGGCCGCGCCGGCCTTATTGACGCCGAGGAGCGCCGCGATCAGTCGCGGCGTGCGCGTCAGACAGACCCCGACGACCCTCTCCGGCCCGGCGCCGCGCTCGATCAGGGCGTGCGCGATCCGGTTGGCCTCCTCGTCGAGCTGCGCGTAGCTCACCGCGTCGCCTTCGTGCTCGACGGCCGCGGCGTCCGGTCGCGCCGTCGCCTGAGCCTCGAAACGCGCATGCAGCGTTTGAGCGCCGGTGAGCGCAAGCTCGGTCTCGTTCCACCGCTCAAGGATGAGCGAACGGTCGGCCTCGTCGAGGAGGTCCAGCTCCAGCGCGCGCTCTTGCGGCGTCTCGACGAGCGAGGCGAGCAACCGCTCATAGCTGCGCCCCATGCGCTCGATCGTGTCGCGATCGAACAGATCGGCGGCGTACTCGAAGCCGATGCGATAGCCCTGCTCGCGATCGGAAACGAAAGCGCTCAGATCGAACTTCGCCGTGCGCAGCTCAGGCAGCACTCGTTCGCAGTCGAGCCCGGGCAGGCCGATCGTGTCGTCGCCGAAGGCCTCAAAGGCGAACATCGCCTGAAACAGCGGCTGGGCGGCCAGCGTGCGCGGAAGCTTGAGCTCTGCGACCAGCTGATCGAAAGGCAAGTCCCGGTTGTCGTAGGCCTCGAGCATGCGCGCACGCGTCTGCTCCAGCAAAGCTTCACCGGTGTCGCGTTCGCCGATCTCTGCGCGTAAGACGAGCGTGTTGAGGAAGTATCCGATCAGCGGTTCCGAGGCCGCCTTCGCACGCGCCGCTATGGGCATCCCCACGCACACGTCCCTCCGTCCGCTCCAGCGCGCGAGCAGCAGCTGGAAGGCGCAGGAAAGAACCATCACCGGGGTCATGGCGCGCTCGCGCGCCAGCGCGTCGATGCGCTCGCTCAGCGCCGCCGGCAGATCATGCTCGACCAGCCCGCCCAGGAAGCTGGGGGTCGCCGGGCGCGGGCGGTCGGTCGGCAGATCCAGCGTCGCCGGCGCGCCCTCAAGCCGCTCGCGCCAATAGACAAGCTGTGAATCCAACGCGCCGCTCTCCAGGCGTCGGCGTTCCTCCAGGGCGAAGTCCGCGTACTGCGCCGAAAGCAGCGGCGGCGCCTCGCCCCCCGAAACGGTCTCCAGGCCATAGAGCGCCGCAAGGTCGGCGAACAGAACGGCGGTCGACGGGCCGTCCATGATGATATGGTGCGCATTGATGATGAGTATGTGCTCGTCCGCGCTTAAGCGAGCCAGGCGCACGCGCAACGGCGCGGCGGCCTCCAGATCAAAACGGTGCTCGCCCTGGGCCTCGATCAATGCGTCGAGCTCCGGCCCGCGCGACGCCTCATCGAGCCCGGACAGGTCAAGCATCGCATAGTCGAGCGAGCCTGCGGGCCCGATCACCTGCACAGGCGCGCCGTCACGCTGAGGATAGCGCGTGCGCAGGATCTCGTGGCGCGCCTCAAGCGTGGCGAAGGCGCGCGCAAGCCCATCCGCGTCGAGCGCACCGCGCAGGCGTGCAATGACCAGCAGATTGTAGGCTTGGCCGTCGAACTCCAGCTGATCGAGGAACCAGAGCCCCTCCTGTGCGAAGGAGAGCGGGAGGCGATCCGGGCGCCGGGTTCGCCCCTCGCCGGCCTCCGCGCCGCGTTGCAGGTGATCGATCAGCGCGGCCTTGTTGTCGCGCAGCGTGGAGAGCAGCCGCGGGCTGATCGGGTCTTTGGAGCGGTAGCGCAGAGCGCCGTCATGGAGCCAAAGCTGGACGCCCTGCGCGCGAAGGTTGGACAGGAAGCTGCGAAGGTCATGCATGGGGCCCTCCCCGGCTAGATGTCGCCGTAAGCCAGTCGGTCTTCGATGATGGATCGGAGCGTCGCGGCGAGCGCGCCGGCGTTCTCGCGCGAGAGCATCGTGGAATGACCGCCGGGCGTGTTGCGCGCGGGCGCCGCGGCGGCGAAGCGCGACCAGCCCCGGTCGACCGCGTCATAGGCTTGCGGATAGGCGAGCCCCACATCAGGCGGGGGATCCTGCGCGCGCAGATAGTCGATCTCGATGTCGATCGGCTTCGGGCGATAAGCCATGAAGGCGGCGCGGTTCGCGTCGAACGTGCGCTCAAGCCGTGCGATCAAGTCCGGGTCGTCAAGCCCGTCCATGTCGTCGTTCACTTCCAGCCCGCGCAGCTCCAGCGCTTCGATCACCGCGCGCGCGGCGTCAGCCTCGCCTTCGGCCTCCAACGCGGGCGGCGGGGTCCAAGTATCAAGCATGACGAGGCCCGCCACATCTACGCCGCGCGCAAGCCAAAGGCGCGCCATCTCGAGCGCCACGCAGCCGCCCATCGACCAACCGGCGAGGATCACCGGGCGCAGCTCGCGCACCGCGTCCACCGCGTCCACGTAACGCTGGGCGAGCGCCTCGATCGGAACCGGGGCGGCCGGGTCGAGGTCGGACGGCGCCTCCAGCGCGTAGCAGGACACGCTCTCTCCGATGGCGCGCGCGGTGGCCATGAAAGGCAGCGCCGACCCGCTGGCGGCGTGCACGAAAACGAGCAGCGGCGCGCCGGGGACCAGCGCCAGCGGGGCGAGGTTCGAGCAATGCGATCCGCCTTCGGCGAACAGCCGGCACAGGCCACGCGGACTCGGCTCGGTGAACACGTCGATCACCGAGGGCGCCGCGCCGAGGCGCGCCTCGCACGCGCCAAGCAGCTTGAAGATAAGGAGCGAGTGGCCGCCGAGTTCGAAGAAGCTTTCCTCCACGCCGACCTCTTGGAGCCCCAGGAGTTCAGCGAAGATCTCCGTCATCGCCGCCTCTTCGTCCGTGCGTGGCGGCGTGATGACGCGTTTCGGGCGCGGCGCGTCGCGCCACAGCGCCAGCAGCGCGGACTCGTCAACCTTGCCGTTGACGTTGAACGGCACGGCCTCAATCGCCACGACGCCCGCCGGAACCATGTGGCCGGGCAGCATGCGGCGCGCATGGGCGAGCACCGCCTCCGGATCGACGCTGCGCCCCGTGACCGGGACGACGAAGGCGGGAAGCTGCAGACCGAGCGCCTCATCCTCGGCCGGGGCCACGACCGCGCGCTCCACGTCCGCGTGCTCACACAACACCGTTTCGATTTCGGCGGGCTCAATGCGCATGCCGCGCACCTTCACCTGCCGCCCGATACGGCCCAGGTGCTCCAGAACCCCGTCGGCTCGCAGCCGGCCCAGGTCGCCGGTGCGGTACATGCGCCCGCCGGGCTCCCCGTGGGGATCGGGCAGGTAGCGCTCGGCGGTCAGTCCCGGACGATCCAGATAGCCGTGAGACAGGCCGATCTCACCGGCGAGATACATCTCGCCGGGCACGCCGATCGGCTGCGGCTCCAGCTCCCCGTCGAGCACGTAGACGCGGTAGTTCGCGGCCGGGCGCCCCAGAGGCACCGGCGCGCCGGGTTCGCGCGGCAGGATCATGTCGGTCACGCACCCCGCCTCGGTCGGACCGAAGCCGTTGATGAGCACGGCCGTACAGCGCTCGTGATGCGTGTCGCGCAGCCGCGGCGCGGTCGGCGCGCCGCCGCACAGCACCCAGCGCAGGCTCGGGCAGCCGCCGGGCGGGAGCGCCTCGAGAAACAGCTCCAGCATGCCCGGGATCAGGAACAGGAACGTGACGTTATGGCGCTCGACCAGTTGGACGAGGTGTTGCGGATCGCGATGCCCGCCGGGCCGGGGGATCACCAGCGTCGCGCCGTAATACAGCGTCCAGAAAATTTCCCAGATGGAAACGTCGAATCCGAACGAGGTCTTGAAGATATTGGCGTCGCCGAGCTGCATCGGGTAGCGCGCGTGCAGCCACTCGATCTCCGCGATCGCGGCGTCGACCGGGTGAACCACGCCCTTGGGCCGCCCCGTCGAGCCCGAGGTGTAAAGGATGTACGCAGCCTCGCCGGGCGCACCCGCCGGCGCCGGGTTCATGGCCGGCGCATCGTCCCAACAGAACCGGTCCGCATCGAGATCGATGCGCTGCTCGTGAGTCAGCTCGCGTCCGCTCGTCGCAGCGTGAACAAGCAGCGCTTTCGCAGCGATGTCCTTGAGCATGTAGCCGAGCCGCGCGTCGGGCAGCTCCGGGTCGAGCGGGGCGTAGGCCGCGCCCAGCTTGGCGACGGCGTAAAGCGCCGCGACGAGTTCGGGGCTGCGCTCCATGCAGATCGCGACGCGGTCGCCGCGGCCGACCCCGCATGCGCTGAGGTGATGCGCGAGCCGGTTCGCTTGCGCGTTGAGGTCCGCGTAGGCGACCTTCCCCGCCTCGGTGACCAGCGCCGGGGCCTGCGGCGTGCGCGCAGCCTGAGCCTGGAACGGTTCGGCGAGATTGCGCCAACGCACGTCGGGACGGCGGTAGGCGTTGAGCCCATGAAGGATGCGCTGACGTTCCGCGCCGTCGATCAGCGGCAAGGAGGCGATCGGCTGATCCGGGCGCTGCGCGAACGCGCGGCACAGGCGCACATACATCCCCGCGAAGCGCTCGGCGGTCTCCGGGTCGAACAAATCCTTGTCGTATTCGAGAAAGCCCTCCACGCGGGGGCCGAAATCCTCCAGCGACACCGTGAGATCCCACTTCGCCGCGCCGGAATCAAGCTTCAGATCAGGTACCTGCGCGCCCGGTCCGAGCGTCGCTCCGGCGGCCGGCGTCAGCCCGAACATGGTCTGGAAGACGGGGCTGTGGCTGATGTCGCGCGGCACGTTCAGCGCGGCGACCACGGCGTCGAACGGGGCCTCAGCGTTGTCCTGGGCCTGGAGCAGCGTGTCGCGGACCCTGCGCACCAGGCCCCTCGGCGTCTCCTCGCCACGCACGGTGTCTCGCAGCGCGAGCGTGTTTACGAACATTCCGACCACGCGCTCGATCCTGGGATCGGTGCGTCCTGCGAACGGCGCGCCGACGATCAGGTCCTCCTGACCCGTCAGCCGGTGAAGCAGCGCCTTGTAGGCGGCCAGCAGCACTGCGTAGCGCGTGGCCTGCTCGGCCCGGCCGAGCGCGTCCAGATCGGCGAGCAGATCGCGCTCAAGAACGATCCCGGTCGCCCCGCCGGTGCGGCTAGGGCGCGCCGGCCTCGGGCGGTCCTTCGGCAGGGCGAGCTCCGGAAGATCGCCGCCGAGCGCATCGCGCCAGTAGTCTAGCTGCGCCTCGAACCCGCCGGCCTCCTCCTGTTCGGCGCGCCAGGCCGCATAATCAAGAAATCCGAGCGCGCTCGCCTCGCCGGGGCGTCGCCCCGCCGAGAGGGCGGCGAGGTCCTCGAACAGAATGCCGAGAGAGGCCCCGTCCACCACGATATGATGAAACACGCAGGTCGCGAGCAGGGCACCGTCCGGCATGGCGCACGCCGCGATGCGGAACAGCGGCGCGTGCGCGGGATTGAACGGTTCGCGCGCGGCCGCTTCGCAAAGCGACCTGGCGCGCGCCTCGGCCTCGTTCGCGGGCAAGGCCGAGAGATCGCTCCAGCGCACCGGAGCGTCGAGCCCCTCACGGCGTCTCTGCCGCGGCGCGCCCGCAGCGTCGATCACCTCCAGACGCAGGGCGTCGTGTCGCTGCATCAGCGCGGCGACCGCCTCCCGGAACGCGGCCTCTTCCGGCGCGCTGTCCAGCCGCAGCGTGGCGTAGCCGTTATACTCCGCGCTCTGTGGGAAGAGCCGGTTCAGGAACCAGAGCCGCGCCTGCGCCGCGGTCAGCGGCGCGGCGTTGACCGTCTCCGGCAAGGTGGGGATGTCCGGGCGCGCGCTGCGGGCGCTCAAGAGCTTGTCGAGCAGGGCCCGGCGTTCGGCCTGCTCGGGACCGGGGCGGGCGGAGGTGGATGCGTCGGTCACGAGCCCGCCTCCTCAAGACGCCGGCGCACCTCGTCGTCCGGCATCGCCGCAATCGCGGCTTCGAGCGCGCGCTCCACGGCCGCCGCGAGGCCGGCGATCGTGGGATCGTTGAAGAAGGCGCGCACCGAGACCTTCACCTCGAACGCGGCGTTTGCTCGCGAGAGCACTTGGGTGACCTTCAAAGAATCTCCGCCGGAGGCGAAGAAGTCCGCGTCGCGCGAGCCCGGCGGCGCGCCGAGCACGGCCTCCCAGATCCGGGCGAGCTCGGTCTCGACCGGACCGCAGACCGCTTCGCCTCCGGACGCGGCGGTCGCCCGATCCCCCGGCCCCGGCGCGGGCAAGCGCGCGCGATCGAGTTTTCCAGACGGCGTCACGGGCAAAGCGTCCAGAAACACGTAGGTTGAGGGCGTCATGAAGTCGGCGACGCGGCCCCGCACCGCTTCGGCGAGGCGCGCTCGGTCGCGCGCTGAGCCGACGATGTAGGCGGCGAGTTCGGCCGGCTCGCCGAACGCGGCGACCGCGACCGCCGCAACCCCGTCAATCCCGCTCAGGGCCGCCTCGACCTCTCCGGGCTCGACCCGGCATCCGCGGATCTTAAACTGGCGATCGTTGCGCCCGACATAGCTGAGCTCGCCCGAGGGGAGTCGGACAGCAAGGTCCCCGGTGCGATAAAGGCGCGCGCCAGGCGCGCCGGAGAACGGATCGGGCAGAAAACGGGCCGCGGTGAGGCGCGGGCGGCGCGTATAGCCGAGCGCCACGCCGCCGGGCGCCGAGACGTGAATCTCGCCGGGAAAGCCGTCCGGAACCGGGTTCAGCGCCGCGTCGAGCAGATGCAGCCGGTAAGCGCCGGCCGCCGCCCCGAGACTCACCGAACGCTCGCGCTCTTGCGGCGCGGTCTCCCAGGCGGCGACCTCGGAGGTCTCGGTCTGACCGTAGCAGTTGTGCAGCTCAGCGTTGAAGCGATCGAAGAAGCGCCGGGCCAGAGCATCGTCCAGCGCTTCGCCGGACAGCTGAACCCAGCGAAGGTCGGGGTAGTCTCGCTTCGGCGCGCCGGAGAGAAAGGCGTCGAGCATCGACGGCACGAAGTGACACAGCCGCACGCGGGGTCTGGCGAGCAGTGCGTCGATGTGCGCCGCGTCCGCCTCCCCGCCGGGCTCGGCGAGCAGCACGCTCGCACCCGACATCAAGGGCAGCAGCATCTCCCACAGTGAGACGTCGAAGATCAAAGGCGTCTTAGCGATGACCCGGTCGCCCGGCTCCAGTGCGTAGCGCCGGCGCAGATGCTCCAGGCGCATCATCGCGCAGCGATGATCGATCGCGACGCCCTTCGGCGCGCCCGTGCTGCCGGAGGTGAAATAGACGAACGCCTCGCGATTGATTGCTTCGACCGGCTCCGATGCGCCCTGACAGGCGCACCTGCCGACGTTGATAAGCGTAGCCTCCAAGCCCGCGAGCGATGTCGCGCCGCTCGCCCCGTGGAGGACCGCGCGCAAACCCGCATCGGCGGCGATCGCTTCGATGCGGGCAGGGGGGAAGCGTGCGTCGAGCGGGACCCAGGACGCGCCGATCTCCCAGACCGCCAGCAGGGTTGCGACGAGGTCGGTCGAGCGTTCGACAAGCACGCCCACCCGGTCTCCCGGCTCGATCGCGTGCGAGCGAAGTCCCGCCGCGAGCGCGCTGACGCGCGCTCTCAGTTCGGCGTAGGACAATCGCTTCTCGCCTTGTTCCACCGCCGTCGCATCCGGCGTGCGCGCGCACTGCTCGCGGATCACGCGATGGGCGGGCTGAAGCGGTCCGAAATCCGCGGCGCCGGCGTTCGCCGCGTCGATCAACGCCGCCGCCTGAGCCGCCTCGCAGAGCGCGAGTTCGCCGACCGGCGCGCCCATCCGGCGCCCGGCGTTGCGCGCCACGGTGACGAAGGCGCGTGCGAAACTCTCCGCGAGCGAAGGCTCCATCCGGTCGAGCGCGAACTCCAGTTCGCCTTCGAGCCGGCCCTCGGTCGTGCGTATGGCGCATGTGAGATCCAGCTTCGCGGCCTCCGCGTGCACCTGCACCTCACGCACGTCGCACTCCGGCGGAGCGAACCGCGCCCCGGGCGGGGTGTCCTGAAGCACGAACATCGTCTGGAACAGCGGGTTGGCGCCCGTGCGAGACTTGAGCCCGGCCGCATTCACAATCTCATCGAACGGAAAATCGCCGTTGGCGAGCGCGGCCTCCACCGCCTGCGCGGTCTGGCCGATCACGCTCTGCAAAGTGTCCGTCTGCTCGATCCGCAGCCGGATCGGCACGGTGTTAGCGAAATAGCCCACGACGGCCTCGGCCCCAGGCGCATCGCGATTTGCGATCGGGACGCCGATGATAAGGTCTTCACGCCGGGTCAACCGATGCAGCACGACCGCGAACACGGCGAGCAGCAACACGAACCGCGATACGCCGGCTGAGCGCGCCGCCTCGGTCACCGCGGAACCGAATTCCGGCCCCAGTCCGAGCGGTTTGACGCCGGCGCGACCATGCGCGCCCTCGCTGGTCTTCGAGCGCGACAGTCGAAGCTCGGGAGGCGGATCGCGCAGCGCTTCGCGCCAGTAGGCGCGCCGGGCCTGGGCCTCGTCGCTCTCCAACCATCGTCGCTCCGCCCGGCTGAAGGCGGCGAAGCCAGGCAGAGCCGCCTGCGCGGACCTAGCCTCAAGGGCTCCCGAAAGCGTCTGGGTGAGATCGTGCAGGATTAGGCCGAGCGACCAGGCGTCGCAGACCGCGTGGTGCACGTTGAGAACGAACAGAGCTTCGTCGCGGGCGTACTCGATCAGCGCGGCCCGCAAGAGCGGCGCGACATCAAGGCGGAAGGGGCGCGAAACCCAGGCCTCGGCGCGGACCTGCGCGTCTTCCTTCCCGATCGCCCGCATGCGCTCAAGCGGGGCGCGGGCGTCGTTGAGCACCTCCTGCATGAGGCGATCGCCGTGCGACGCCAGACGTGTGCGCAACGCGGGCCGCCGCGCGATCACGGCGTCGAGAGCGCCCTGCAACGCCTGCGCGTCGATCCGGCCGCGCAGGCGGTAAGCCAGCGGCACGTTGTAGGCCGGCGAGCCAGGCGAGAGCTCGCTGAGAAACCATAAGCGCGCCTGCCCGCTCGAGGCCGGATGCAGGCCCGGCCCGTCCGGCTCGTCGGCGGCGGCCGGGCGCGGCGGACCCCCCCGCACTCCCGACAACCGGGCGCGCAGTGCGCTCGGCGTGCGCGCCTTCATGAAATCGGCGAAACGCACGCGCACGCCGGTCTTCGCGTGAAGCGCGGACAGCATGCGCACGGCGCTGAGCGAGTCGCCGCCGTCCAGATAAAAATCGGCCGCGCCGTGCGCGGGCGCGCGGCCGAGCGCGCTCCGCCAGACCGCCCCCACCGGATCCGTCGATGCGGATTCGTCCTCGATCGCGCGCCGCGGTACGGCGATCGCACCGCGGTCGATCTTGCCCGAGCCCAGCCGAGGCAACCGCTCAAGCCGCTCAAGCGCCTCCGGTCTTGCTGCGCGAGGCAGCAGCGCCGCCAGCCGGCCACGGACCTCATCGGGCTCGGCCTCGCCCTCGAAGAAAGCTGCGATGCGCATGTCGCCCTCGCCGGGCGCGTAAGCGATCGCGGCGCCGGCGCGCACGCCGGGACACTGGGCCAGCGCATCTTCGACCGCGCCAAGTTCGACGCGGTGGCCGCGCACCTTCACCTGATGATCGCGCCGACCGTGAAACTCCAACTCGCCGTCCTCGCGGATCCGGCCAAGATCGCCTGACCTGTAAAGGCGCGCGCCGTGCTCGCCGAACGGGTCGGGCCGGAACGCCTCCGCGGTGCGCGCAGGCCGCCGGACATAGCCGCGCGCGAGACCCGCGCCTCCGATCCAGATCTCCCCGATCTCTCCGTTCGCGACCGGGTTCATATCCGCATCGAGAAGGCGCACCACCTCGCCCTCCAGCGGCCGCCCGATCGGCGGCGGCGACCAGGACGCGGCGTCCAAGCCGTGGCGCAAAGTGGAGCTGATCGTCGCCTCGGTAGGCCCGTAGTCGGTGACCCACTCGATTTCGTCGCTCCACGCCACGGCGCGCCAGCGCCGAACCCATGCTTCAGAGACGCGGTCGCCGCCGACGAACACCGTGCGGAGCGCGCGCGGCCGGACGAGGCCGCCGTCCTCCACCGCGTCGATCCACGCCGCCCAGGCCGGCGTGGCGAGACTGACGACCGACACCCGCTCGCGATCCAAGAACCCATGAAACTCGCCGTCCGGCGGCAGGCCGTCCGGGGCCTGTACGACCGCCGCACCGGCCAGCCAGGCGGGGAACATCTCTTCAAACGCCGCATCAATGGTCAGCGGCGTGAACTGCAGCACGCGGTCCCCGGGAGTCAGCTCCAACGCAGCGGCGATCGCGCGCGCATGGGCCGCAAGGCTGGCGTGCTCTACCGCGACCGCCTTGGGCCGGCCCGTAGAGCCGGAGGTGAACATGCAGTAGGCCAGCGTGCGCCCCGACCGGACCGCGCGCGGCGCCGGGCCGACCGGTTCGAGTTCCCCGCCCCCAGCGTCGATTGGGATCGGGTCGAAGCCCTCCTTGCGAAGACCTTCGGCGAGTTCCGGCGTGGTCAGAATTAAGGAAAACTCCGCCTCTTCGCGTTGTCGGCGGCGGTGCGAGGCGGGTGCTTCAGCATCCAGTGGGGTCACCGCGGCGCCGGCTTTCATGACCGCGAGCACCGAGATCGCCTGCGCCGCGCAGCGCGGCATGCATACGCCGACGAGCGCCTCCAGGCTGACGCCTTCGTCGCGAAGCCGCGCCGCCAGCGCGTCCGCGCGTCGGTTCAACGCTTGAAAAGACAAAGACCCCTGCGCGGCGACTAAGGCCGTCGCGTCAGGGGTTGCAGCCGCTTGGCGCTCGAACAAGCTAAGTACGCCGCACATCTCTCAGTAGCGCCTCGCTGACAACCGACAACGCCGGGAGGTTGATCGCGACACACGAGTGTTTGTGCCGGATACTACTTTTGCTAGAACCTTAGCACACGCTTACGGGAATGCGAAGCGTGTCGCGCCCGCAGGTTCGGCGTTGGCGCGGGCGGGGAGAGGCGGGCCTATGGCGACGACGCACCAGGATCCGGCCGCGCGCCTGGGGCCGCCTCGGGCGGCCTTCGACGGCGCGGTTCAAGCTGTTTTCGCAGATATCGGCCCACCAAGTCCCGACGCGCGCACCGAGGCGTGGCTCGCCCCCTTGGAGATCAAGCGCGCGGACCAGTTCCGCTTTCGCGCCCTGCGCGATCGGTTCGTTCATCGCCGCGCGATCCTGAGACTTGTCCTCGCCCAAGCGACCGGCACGGCGCCTGACACGCTTCAGTTCCAGGCCGACCCGGCCGGGCGTCCGTTCCTGCCCGGCGGGCCGGACTTCAATTCGAGCAGTTCCAACGACGTCGCGTTGATCGCTGTCGCGCGAGATGCTTCACGCGTGGGCGCGGACGTTGAGCTTAGCGTGGCTCATAGCGATCTCGACCGCATCGCGGCGTCGGTCTTCACCGCGCGCGAGCAGGCCTGGATGGCGGCCGCGGCCAATCCGCAGACCGCCTTCTACCAGCTATGGACAGGCAAGGAGGCCTACCTCAAGGCGACCGGAGACGGGCTCGCCTTGGAACCGCGCAGGGCCGAGATCGATCTGTCTCGGCGTCGCGCGGCTGCGCCGAAACGACCCGATGCACGCCTTCAACAATTGGCCGCGCCGGATGGTTACGCCGCTGCGCTGGCGTTGCTTGATCCCGAACGATGTGCGGCGACGCCGAGCAGCGCCGCCAGCTTGAACACCGGTCAGTCCGACGGTTGAAGGCCGCCGGCGGCGTCGACTTCGTCGACCGTGGCAGGGCAGAGCTGGAAGGGCTCGACCACGATCCGGGCGGGCTCGCCGCGGTGGGAGTAATTGCAGACCTTCTCCGAGCTGGTCATCGTCGAGCCCTCAAGGAAGGTGTGCGGCCCGATCGGAAGCATCCGCGTGGTCGACTCTCCAGAGATGCGCTCTCGTCCGCCTTCCCAGTCTTGGGGATCGCCGGGCTCGCCGCCATAACGCCGCGTCGTCGGTTCGGTCGTGGTGGTGCGCGTGGTGGTGCGCGTGCTCGCCTGACCTGTGGATCCGCCGGTCGGTTCGGTGGTGGTGGTTTCGGTCGTCGTCGGACCGCTTGGCTGCACCGGCGCCATGGCGGTTCCGCCCTGCGGCGGCGTGCAACACGCCGACACGAGCGCCCCGGTCGCGATGGTGATCAAAAATGCGCGCATACTCGCCTCCCCAAAAATATAGGTTCGCATTGTAGCGCGCAGACGCGCCGGCGCTCCAGAAGAATCCGTTCAAGCGGCCGCCCCGCCCAGCCCGCCGCGAGCGCAAAGAAAAGGCCGCCCGGCGTTCGCCGGACGGCCCTTCGACACGATTCCTGACGCGATCAGCACGCGCGATACTGGCCGTTTTCCCAGTACGTGCAGCCATCGCCGCGGTTGACGTAATAATACCGTTGAGCCTGGCGATCATAGCGCAAGTCCGAATGGCGCTGATTGTTGCGCGACCACGGGCATTTCCCGTCCTGCTGACAGCCCACGGCCGCACCGCCGGCCGCGCCGACCGCAGCGCCGACAAGGGCGCCGGTCTGAGCATCGCCCGAACCGGTGTTGTTGCCGATCGCCGCGCCGGCCGCGGCGCCGGCGGCCGCGCCGATCGCGGAGTTGCGCGCGGTGTTCTCATAGCCCGCACACCCGGAAAGCGCGACGGCGGCGCAAACCGCAGCGAGTGAAGCGATACGCATAAGGTCTCCTTTGCTGGCCTCTCAGGCGCACAACGGCCGCGTCGGCGCGTACGTTCCCTCTCGCGATCGCCCTCGTCGCGCGGGCATTGATTACCGCGAATTTGGAACCGGCATGGGCCGGGCGCGTTGACCCTGCCGCTTAGCAACCGTCTTCATCAAGCGGGAGTACTGTCATGCTTCAACTCGCAATCGCATTCTTCATCATCGCCGTGATCGCCGCCGTGCTTGGCTTCGGGGGCATCGCATCGGGCGCGGCCTCGATCGCGCAGATCCTGTTCTTCGTATTCATCGTTCTGTTCGTGCTCGCGCTTGTGTTCAACGCAGTGCGCGGGCGCCCGCCGCGCGCTTGACGCGCTTCGCGCCAGCCGCGCACGCAAGTTTGACGCCTGAACTCACTGACCAACCAAAGAGAGGTCCCATGACCCGCATCATTCTCGCCGCCCTGTTCGGCGGCTCAGCCCTGGCGCTCGGCGCCTGCGAAGACGATCCGTCCAACGAGATGGAGAACGCCGCTGAAGAGATTTCAGAGGGCGATGTGGAAGAGGCCGGCGACGAGCTGGAGGAGGCCGGCGACGAAGCGGCGGACTCCGTTGAGGACGAGCTCGAAGATGATCCGGGCTGATCATCCGCCCCTCCGCGACACAACCAAGACCTGAAAGGACAACTTATGGCTCAGAACAGCGCAGACGCCGGCGACGTTAAAGACGATGTCGCCGCACTTCGAAGCGACGTGGATAAACTCATGAACGACATCGCCAAACTTGCGAAAGACGAAACCAGCGTGCGTGTCGATCAGACACGCGCCGCGGCGCGCAAGGCGGGCGACGAACTCGCCCGGGCTGACGATACGTTGCGCGACACGATCCGTGACAATCCGTTGACCGCGTGCGGCGCGGCCATCGGGGTCGGGTTCGTCAGCGCGCTTCTGATGCGCCGCTAGGGAGCAGGATTTGCGCATCTTCCTGATCCTGGTTGCGTGCGCCGGCCCGCTGGTGGCGATCATCTTCGCCACCCATGCGGGCTGGAGCGCGCTGGCGCGCGCTTACGACGCGCCGGTCGCAAGCGGCGTCATCGCCGCGGTCTATCTAGGCGTCGGCTCAATCGCAGCCGCGGCCTCGCTCCTGCTGCGCGCCGGCGCCGCGCGCGCCGGGGACAAGGCGCCCCCGGAATCAAGGTCCCGCCAGGCCGGGTCCCCGCTCGCCACGCTCGAACTCGCCATGCGCAAGGCCCCCTACCAGACCACGGCGATCCTCGTCGGGCTCGGCGTTCTTATCGGCAAGAAGCCTGAGATCGCTGCAGAGGCGGTTCGGAAGTTCATTTGAAAAATCTCGAAATGCCGGGAACCGACCCGGTCGGACGGCGTTTCTTTGACGCTTGCCATCCTGGATGGACAGCCTTGAGAATGCGCCGTGCGGCTACGTCCCTATGCCCCGCCCCCGACTGGTCGCTCGGTGCATTCTCTTGATGCTGCAGGTCATGGCCAGAGCCCTCATAAACCGTCTCTCCCACAACGGATCGATCAGCGAGCTCGACCGCCAAGCGCTGCTCGACCTCGACGTGACCCCACGCAGCTATTCGCGCGGCGATCTAATCGTTGAGAGCGGCGAACCGGCGGACCGGGTGTTCTGGATCGAAACCGGCTGTGCGGCGCGCTACCGCGTCACCGCAGACGGCGGCCGCCAGATCGTCAACCTGATGCTTGAGGGCGACGTCTTCGACCTGCAGGCTGTCATCACGACCACGGCCGATCACACCGTCTCCGCCCTTAATGACGTGGTCGTCGCCGAGGGTTCGGCCAAGAGGTTCATCGACCTTGTCAGCGAGCGTCCGGGCCTCGCGAACGCGTTCTGGTGGGCGGCGGTCCAGGAGGAGTCGATCCTGCGTGAACAGATCGTGCGCGTCGGCCGGCGGGGCGCAATCCAGCGGCTCGCGCACCTGTTCTGCGAAATTTACCGGCGCGAAATGCTTGCGAACGGATGCGGCAGCCTAACGATCCAGGCGCCGTTGACGCGTGAGACCCTCGCCGACCTGCTCGGTCTGTCCTCGGTGCACGTGTCCAGGACGCTGTCGCGGTTGAAGGCGGGCGGTCTCGTCTCAGTGGCGCAGGGCCATATCGTAATCAGCGATCTTGAACGCCTGGCCGAGCTCTGCGAGTTCAATCCGCGCTATCTTCACCTCACGGAAACGTCCGCCTCCGCCGCGCTTGAGCAGGCTGACGCCTCGTGAAGCGCCTGTAACGCAGGTTATCGCTCCTGTTCGCCAGCCAGCATAAGATCGCTGGATGGCATCTAACGAACAGACAGAGCGGCTCGACTTCGTTCGACGCGCCATCCCCCGGCTCAGGCGGCTGGGATACGCAGCGCTGGCCGATCAGAATGCGGCGGATGATTTGCTGTTGGCCATGCTTGCCGACGCGCGTCAGATGACAAGCTTGGCGGTGTCGCCGCCGGTCTCGCGTTCGCTGGACCTTTATCGTCTTTACGCCGACACGCTCGAGCGGAACGCCGTGCACTCAATCAACGTACACGTTATACGCCGACATGTCCGTCCACGAACGCAGAATGCGATCGCGGCGCGTCTTTGGGCGCTCAGCCCGCTTGAGCGCATGCCTGTGATCTTGACGTGTCTGGAGGGCTTTTCGCTCGCTCAGACCGTTTACATCCTTCAGCGTCCGGTCGGCGTGGTGGAGGCTGCGTTGGCCTCCGCCCTTGCTGCGCTGGATCCCGACGCGTTCACCAACGATCCGCCTTCGCCGCGCGCCAGCAGCGAGGCTTGATCCCGCCTATTGAGCGATCGAGCTCTCGGCTTGAGCTTCGGCCGCGCCGGCGAAAAACAGCGCCTGGCTGATCGTCGCAGAGACGGTTTCGGGCATGAACGGCTTGGTGATGAGGTAGGTCGGCTCGGGGCGCTCACCGGTCAACAGCCGCTCGGGATAGGCGGTGATGAAGACCACCGGCGGCGAAACGCCGTCTCCCAGTATCTCCTTGACCGCATCAACGCCGGAGCTGTCGTCTGCAAGCTGGATGTCCGCAAGAACAAGTCCGGGCTTGAGCTCTTCGGCCTTGGCGACCGCTTCATCGCGCGTGCGCGCCACGGACACGACCTTGTGGCCCATGCGCTCGACGATCGCCTGCAAGTCGAGCGCGATGATCGGCTCATCCTCGATGATAAGGACTTCGGTGGCCATTCCCGCTTCGAGCTCCTTCTGGGACTCCACCAGGCGCCGGTCGGCCTCCTCGCGATCAATGCGCAGGATGGTCGCGACGTCCTCGATCGGGAAACTCTCCACCGAGGTCAGCACCATCACTTGGCGCGCCAGCGGCTTGACCTGCCCGAGCCGCTCGCCGATCGCATCCTGCGCGGGCTCGGCGATCTGCTCGCCCGTGGAACTCCAGGTCGCGTGGAAGAGCTGATAGAGCGCAACCTTCGGCTCCAGGGACGTGTCGAGTTCGGCCTCGCCCTCCACGGCGGCCTCCAGCGCGGCGCGCACGAACGCGTCGCCGGTCTGTTGTGATCCGCTAAGGATCCGCGCGTAGCGGCGCAGGTAGGGAATGTGAGGGCGGATCGCTTCGGTGAATGACATTCTGGTATGAACCCCGCACTGGTTTACCGAGCAACGCCCGCGCTGGCCCGCGGTTCCAAATCCGCTGCACAAAATGCAGCTGCGGGCGGAACAGCGTGGCCCCGCTGGCGTTTATACGTTGATTGAAGGCTGATTTTGATGGGGTATCGTAGAGCAACAGCTCGGCGAAAAATACGGTGATGATGGTTAGGAAACCGCCCAAACCGGCTGCGCCGGAGCCCGGCGACAGCCAAGCTGCGCGATCGCGCCAGCGCGCGATCGGTGAGCGGCTGAAAACCTTTTTCGACAGCGTCGTCGATGAAGGCGTGCCGGAGGATTTCGAGTCGCTTCTCAACAAGCTGGAGTCCGACGGCGATGAAACATCGCAGTCCAGCGCCGAGGATTGCGACGGGGAAACAGGTCCTCAGACCGAAGACCGCGGGGCGCGCCATGGCGGAGGGGAGTAACCCCAAGGGCGGCGCTGAAAAACGCACGCCCCTCGACAAGGCGGCCTTTCGCAAGGAGCTGACCGCTGCGATCCCTTATATGAGAGCGTTCGCGCGCAGCTTGGTGCATGATGACGCCGCCGCCGACGATCTGACCCAGGATGCGCTGGTTAAGGCGTGGCGCTCACGCGAAAGCTTTCGCGCGGGCACCAATTTTCGCGCCTGGGTGTTTACCATCACGCGCAATCAGTTCTACTCCGACAAGCGACGCAGCTGGCGCCAAGCGCCCTGGGACGAAGAACACGCCAAGCGCACGCTCGAGAGCAACGAGAACATCGATGCGATCCTGGAGCTGGACGAACTGCGCCGCGGTCTTGATCAACTGCCCACCGACCAGCGCGAGGCGCTGGTTCTGGTGGGCGCGGGCGGCTTCGCCTACGAAGAGGCCGCTGAGATTTGCGGCTGCGCGGTCGGCACGATCAAGAGCCGCGTCAATCGCGCCCGCAAAGCCCTCGCCGCAGTGGTTGCGGAAGGCCCCGACGCCAGCGCCGGCGATGACGAGGTGTCCGCAAGCGACGCCGCTCAGAGCATTCTGGACGAGGTCCGCGATCTCTCCGGAGGCCGCGCGCCCGGTTGAGCCCTCTTGCGAAGGCCCTTAGGCAGGGCCGGGCCGGGAGCGGAAAAGGGGTCGTCTGTGGAGCTTCCGTCAAGACGCAGCCTCCGGGTCCAAGTCGTCGCGGTGCTCGCTCTCGCGTTGAGCCCGCTGCTCGTGCTGTCCATCATCCAAAGCTCGATCGAGTTTCGTGACGAACAGCGCGCTCACCGTGACGAGCTGTTCGTCACCGCTCAGCTGGCCTCGGACGAACTTGAAAGCGCTTTGCAGCGGGCCGCGGCGATGGGCGCGGGGGTCGCCGAGCGCGCGCCGGAATTGCGCGGCGATCCGAGTGCGTGCGGGGAGATTTTGCGCCGCCTCGCCTCCCCTGACCCGATCATCTCCAACATCGTCATCCTGACCGAACAGCCGTCGATCCGATGCGCGGCGAGAAGCGGGGACCACGCTGCGCGCGCGACGCCCCAACCCTGGTTCCAGCGGCTGAAGGCCGGCGAGGACACCGCCTTCAGCCGGGTCTTCTACGGCGAAATGTCCGAGCGCAACGTCATGGTCGCGGCCCATCGCCTGGAGGACGAGGGCGGCGGCTTCGCCGGGGCGGCGGCGGTGGCGATCGACGTCTCGGCGGCCTCGGGTCTGATCCGGGGCGAGCTTCTGCCCGAGAACGCCGTGCTCGCGCTGGTCATGGACGGGCGCGCAACCGCGTTCAGCGGGCCGGTCGGTCGGATCAATCTCTCCGGTCTCGGCGATAGGGTCCGCGCGCAAAGCGAGACCTCCGGCGGCGTTTCGCTGATCGACGCGCGATCGGAAGCGCCCGGATACAGCGTGATCGCTACGCCGCTCATCGCCGACGAGATCGAACTCGTCCTCGCCGTGCCGGAGACCGCGCTCGATGCTTGGGGCGAGGCCGACGCCATCGCGACTTTCGTGCTTCCCAGCCTGATGTGGCTGATGGCGCTGGTGTGCACCTGGATTGCGGTCGACTACTTCGTGCTGCGCTGGCTCAGCTATCTGCGAAAGCTGGCGCGGGTGTACGGCTCGGGCCGGCTGGACGTGGCGCCGACGCGGGCCCAGCGCGCGCCGGCCGAAGTGCGCGAACTCGCCGACACCATGTCGCGCATGGCCGGCTCCCTGGAGACCCGCACCGAGGAGCTTGAAGGCGCGCTCGACCAGCGCGGCGCGCTGCTGCGCGAGATTCACCACCGCGTGAAGAACAACCTGCAGGTCATCGTCAGCCTGTTGAACCTGCAGGCCGGGCGCATGCAGACCCGCGAAGCCCGCGACGCGCTGTACGAGGCGCGCCGGCGGATCAACGCGCTCGCGCTGGTCCACCGCACGCTCTACGAGGCCGAAGACCTGCGTCTCGTCGCCATGCGGCCCTTCCTGGAGCAGCTGAGCCGACAGGTCGCCGAGGTCTCGCGCACAGGCGACTGCGACGTGCGCATCGATGTCGAGAGCGAGGACATTGAGTTGGAGCCGGACAAGGCTGTCCCGCTCGCCTTGTTCCTGACCGAAGCGATGACGAACGCCTTCAAGCATGCGTTCAAAAATCGCGCCGACGGCGTGATCCGTCTGCGCTTTCGCCGCGGCGAGGACGGCCGGTGCGAAGCCTCTCTGGCCGATGATGGAAGCGGGCTCGCGGACGACGCTGAGACCGGCACCGGCAGCACGCTGATGACCGCCTTCACCCAGCAGATCGGCGGCGAGACTGAGGTCAGCCAAAGCGATCTTGGCGGGGTCGAAGTGCGGCTCACCTTCGAGGGCGCGATCAAGCGCTAGAGGAACACGCCCGGGACCGGCGCGTTCACACATGGTCGCAACCAAGGAGACGACCATGAAAGCCGCTCTGACGATGCTCATCGCGTTGTTCGGCCTGGCCCTTGCGGGCTGCAACACCGTGGAGGGCGCAGGCGAGGACATCGAAAGCGCCGGCGAGGCCATCGATGAAAGCGCCGAGGGCGCGCGCTACGAGTAGGATCATGCGGGCGTGGAGCAGGGCTTCAGGCCGCCTCGCCCGCCTCCACCTGGCGGCGCCACATCGCGGCGTAGCGCCCATCCTGGGACAACAGCGCGGCGTGATCGCCCGCTTCCGCCAGGCGCCCGTCCTCCATCACGAAAATCCGGTCCGCGCCCGCAATCGTGGAAAGCCTGTGCGCCACGGCGATCGTGGTGCGCCCGCGCGCGGCCTCCTGTAGCGCGGCCTGCACCTCGCTTTCGGTTTCTGAGTCGAGCGCCGACGTCGCCTCGTCGAGGACAAGGATCGGGGGATCCTTCAAGATCGCGCGCGCCACCCCGACGCGTTGCTTCTCACCGCCCGACAGCTTCAAGCCGCGCTCGCCCACGAGCGTCTCGAGACCGTTCGGCAAGCTCTCCACGAAGTCGTAAAGGCGCGCGCGCTTGACCGCGTCCAGGAGCGCGGCCTCATCCGCCTCGGGGCGGCCGTACAAAATATTCTCGCGCAAGGAATCGTTGAACAGGACCACCTCCTGCGGCACCAGGCCCAAATGGCTGCGCAGCGACTCCTGGGTGACGCCTGAAATGTCCCGCCCGTCGATCAGGATGCGGCCCGCGTCGGGATCGTAGAAGCGGAACAGGAGCCGAAGCAGGGTCGACTTGCCAGCGCCGGACGGCCCCGCGAGACCGACGAAGGCGCCGGCCGGGATCTCCAGATCGACCTGTTCGACCGAGCGCCCGCGCCCTTCATGGGAGAAACACACCCCCTCAAACTTCACCGCGCCGCCCTTGATGGCCAGCGCAGGCGCGTTCGCCGCATCGGCGACCTCAGGCTTGAGCTTCAGCGTGTCGAACAGGCGCTCCAGGTCGACGGTGGCCTGTTTGATCTCGCGATAGGCCCAGCCGAGAATGTTCAGCGGCTGGTAGACCTGCATCAGCATCATGGTCAGAGCCGCCACGTCGCCCGGCTCCAGCTCGCCTTGCAGCGCTTTCCATGCGCCCAGCGTCGCCACGAGCAGCAGGCCGAGATTCATGACGCCGGACTGGGCGGCGTTTAGCGCAGCCAGGCTCTGCATCGATTTCGACGCCGCCCCGGCGTAGCGCGACTTCGCGTCGTTGAACCGGTCGGATTCGCGCCCTTCAGCGGCGAAGGCCTTCACGGTCTCGAAATTCGTCAGCGTATCGACGGCGCGCGCGTTCACTTCGGTGTCGGCCGCGTTCATCTCGCGGCGCAGCTTCACGCGCCATTCCGTCATCGTGAAGGTGAGGAAGCCGTAGGCGATCACCGCAGCCAGGATGATGACGGAGAACTCCCAGCCATACATCACCGCCGCGACGCCGGCGGCCAACAAAAGCTCGCCCATCGCCGGCACGATGTTGAACACCAGAAAGCGCATAAGAAAGTCGATCGCCTGTGCGCCGCGGTCGATCACGCGGTTCACTGCGCCGATGCGCTTGGTCTGGTGATAGGTCAGCGAGAGCGACTGCACGTGGCGGAAGCCCTGGACCGCGACGATGCGCTGGGCGTCGTTGGTCACCGGCGCGAACAGCGCATCGCGCGCCTGGGGCGCGCCGGCCGAGGCGAAACGCGCTGCGCCGTAAAGACCGAACAACGCCAGAAACGCCCACGGGGCGCCGCCGAACCAGTCCGGCGATTGCGCCGCTTGCGAAGTCGTCGCGCCGAGAGCGCGCGTGATTGCGTTGACGCCTTCGCCGAACAGCACCGGCGCGCCGACCGCGAACAGCTTGCCTACGACGGTCAGCGCCACCGCAATGGCGAGCCGGACGCGCCAGCGCTTCATCTCGTCGGAGCCAAGCACCTGAAACAGCCGCCCGATCGCTTCGGACAGGCGGCCGTCTTCGCCGGCGGTTTCGTAAGGGTTGGAAGGCGGAACCATGGCCGCCTAGGTAAAGCGCGCGGCCGTCTCCCGCCACCCCGCAGAGCGCCTGTCAGCCGTTCGAGGCGTCCTCGCCGTCGTCGGCCGCCTGTTCCGGCGCGGTGAAGACCTGACCGGGATAGATCAGGTCGGGATCGCGGATCTGGTCGCGATTGGCCTCGTAGATCACCGTGTACTGGATGCCCTCGCCGTAGAGCCGCCGGGCGAGGCGCCAGAGCGAGTTGCCCGGCTGGACGACCACCGAGCCGCCCCCGAGGCTGAGCGCCTCCTGAGAGGCGCGCTCGAACGGCAGGGCGATCACCGCGGTGACGTGGCCGTCTTCGTTCAGCTGATCGACCTGAAGGTCATAGACGCCGGGCGCAAAACTGGAATCGGCGAGCACGGACCAGCGCCCGTCCGGTCCGGCCTGGGTTTCGCCCACGATCTCCCCGTCGGCGAGCACGCGCACGCGCGCGTTCGGATCGGCGCGACCGGAGAAGATCACCGCGCCGGCCTCGTCATAGTCGACCGTCTCCAGCATGAGCGGCCCCATGCCGATGCCGTCGAACGGGCCCTGCAGCACGCGGCTCGCCTCGCCGGGCCGGCCGAGCACCACCAGCGGCGTCTCATCGCGGGACTCCGGCACCGAGACCACGACCACCTGATCGGAGCGGATTTCCTGACCGGTTTCGGTGCGCATGGTGAGTGAGAGCTCCACTGAGCCCGCCGGCAGCGGATCGTCGATGATCATCACCCACTCGCCTTGCGGGTTCACCTCGACCCGGCCCACCGCGGCGTCGCCGGCCATGAGCACGACCTGAGATCCCGGCGCGCCGCGCCCGGCGACCACCGCCGTGCCGCGCGCGTCCACCCGCACAACGTCGAAGCTGGGCGCGGCCATCGCAGGGACGTCGTCGGACGGCGCGCGCGTCTCGCTCTCGGCTTCGCGTTCAGCGGCGGCCGGCGCCTGCGCAGGCGCCTCGGCGGGTTCGCGCGTGACCACGTAGAACACGGCCGCTGCGAGCGCGAGCGCAAGCAGCAAGGTGGCTATGAGGAATGAGCGGGTCGCGGCCATGGGCTCGTCTCCGTCGTCTGCCCCGCCAGGGGTCAGGGTGTGTCTGCAGGCGAAGCGATGCAAGGCGCGCGCCTGAAATCGTCAAGCCGGGCTCGCGCCGACTCGCCGCGGCCCCTACCCTCGCCCAGGGATCGTCGTTGGCAAGGCCTTTCGAGGGAGCGCGCGGGATATGGCGAAAGTGCGGAGCTTATGCGTCTATTGCGGCTCATCCGCAGGCGGCGATCCGCGCTACGTCGCGCTCGCCGAAGCAGCCGGCGCAGAGATCGCGGCGCGCGGCCTGCGCCTGGTCTATGGCGGCGCGGAGACCGGGCTGATGGGCGTGTGCGCGCGCGCCGCGCTGCGCGCCGGCGGCGAGGTTCTAGGCGTGATCCCGGAGTTTCTGATCCCCGTTGAGGGCGCTGAGCCGGGCGTCACGTTGCGCAAGGTCGCCACCATGGCCTCGCGCAAGGCGATGATGATCGCTGAGGCCGACGCCTTCCTGATCCTGCCGGGCGGGGCCGGAACGATCGAAGAGGTGCTCGACCTGATCGCCCAGCGCCGTCTCGGACTTGAGGCCAAACCCGTGGCTTTCCTCGACGCAGCCTACTGGGCGCCGATGCGCGCGCTTCTGGAACATCTGCGCAGCGAAGGCTTCGCGCCGCCCGCGCTCACCGAGGCCTTCACCTTCGCCGAGGACGCTACCGGCGCGATCGACGCGCTTTGCGCAGGTGCGCGCGAAAGCGCGGCGCGATAGGCTCGCTCGCTCCATTCCTTGATGAGGCGACGCCATGGCCCGCACTTTTATGCTTCCTCTCCTCGCCGCCCTTGCGATGACGGCGTGTGCGGCGAGCCCGACCGTCTACGGCCCGGCCGAAGGCGGAGAGCGCACGATCGGCTATGACAGCGTGCGCATCGAAAACGATCGCTGGCGGGTGCGCTTCACCGCCGGGCCTGACGCCAGCCGCGCCGAGGCGAGCCGCCTTGCGCTGCGCCGCGCGGCCGAGCTGGCGCTGAACGCGGGCTACCCCGCCTTCGAGGTTGTGGACGAACGCGTCAGCATCGACGGTGAGCGCGACAGCCCGGTCGGCGTGCGCAGCTCGGTCGGGTTCGGCGTGGGCTCAGGCGGCTGGTCGGGCTCCAGCGTCGCAATCGGGGTCGGGGTGGATCGATCCTCGGAGCGGCGCATCATAGCCGAGCTTGAGATCATCGCGCGCTCTGAAACAGACGAGGCCGCGCTGCGCCTCTACGACGCCCGCCAGGTGTTGGCCGCGGCGGGCCGCGCCTCGCCCTGACCGGCTTGCGCGCCTTTGCGAAACCGCTTTGTCTAAACGCCCATGACCAAGCTTGCCGACCGCATCGCCGCCGGCGAACGCGCCGCTCTGGCGCGCGCCATCACGCTGGTTGAGTCCACCCGGGCCGACCATCAAGGCGAAGCGCGCGCCCTGCTCACCGCGCTGATGGACCGGACGGGCCGAGCCTGGCGCGTCGGCCTGACCGGGGTTCCAGGCGTGGGTAAATCGACCCTGATCGAGGCGCTGGGTGCGCGCCTGACCGGCGAGGGCCGGCGCGTGGCCGTGCTGGCGGTCGATCCCTCCTCCTCGCGCTCGCGCGGGTCGATCCTTGGCGACAAGACTCGTATGCCGGGCTTGGCGGTGAACCCGGACGCCTTCATCCGTCCCTCCCCGTCGGCGGGCACGCTCGGCGGGGTGGCGCGCAAGACGCGCGAGTCCATGCTGCTGTGCGAAGCGGCCGGCTATGACGTGGTTATCGTGGAGACGGTGGGCGTGGGGCAGTCCGAAACGGTCGTGGCCGACATGGTCGACGTGTTCGTCGCGCTGATGCTGCCCGGCGCCGGCGACGAGCTGCAGGGCATCAAGAAGGGCCTTCTGGAGCTCGCCGAGATCTTGTTCGTCAACAAGGCCGACGGTGAGAACCGAGCGCGCGCCGAACGCGCGGCGAAGGATCTGAAGTCGGCGCTTCATCTGTTCGCGCCGGTCTCTGCGCACTGGAGCCCGGCGGTGCTGACCGGGTCGGCCGCCAAAGACGACGGCATCGTCGCGCTTTGGGAGACGATCGAAGCCCATCGCAAGGCCCTTGATCACGCCGGGGCGCTGGACGAGCGCCGCGCCGACCAGCAGGTGCGCTGGCTGTGGTCGATGGTGGAGGACAGGCTGATCGCCGACTTCAAGGCCGACCCGGCCGTGCGATCGGCGGCGGCCGAGTTGGAGCGCGCGGTCGCCGATGGCCGCTTGCCGGCCAGCGAAGCGGCGGAGCGCTTGCTGCATTCGCGCAAAGGCTGAAACCGCTCGAATTATTCTCTCTAAGGTCGTATTTTAGTAGAAGTGCGCCTTGAAGTGGGCCTTAATGCATCCTTCCGTTGCATATACGCGCTGGGAGGGCGCCATGCCGACATCCATTCCCTACGATTCCTCGCTTCAGCTGACGGGCATCGTCCCGAAGGCCACGCTCGATATTCTTGAGCAGATCAGCGCCAAGCAAGCGCCGGTGGACGCCGCGCAGGAGGGTCTGAACAGCGCCATCCAGACCGTGCGCAGCCTTGAGATGACGATGCAGGAGATGACCAATATGGGCGTCGACGCATCGGGCAAGGACGTCGCCGACAGCCTGAAAGCGGCCAAGAAGAATGTTCAGACCGCCGCGAAAAAGCTGATCGACGCCAAGCTCGCCGCCTGGGAGCCGATCATGGAGCTCAAGGGCAAGCTTCAGGGCGTGACCGACGCTCTGGAAAGCCCGGTCGACTACAACCGCGTCGAGATCAAAAAGCTGCCGCTGTCGGCCGACAGCCTGACGATGGACGCGCAGTACTTCTCCCACGATCAGGAGCGCGAAGGCGCCAGCAACTCGCTCATGGCGATCCGCAGCTTCGTCAGCGAGTCGACGAAATTCCTCGGCGACAAGCAGTCCAGCGAGGCCACCGGCGCGGTGCAGCGCCAGGTCTCCTCCCAGATCGAGCACCATGACATTGAGGGCACGCTGATCATCACCGCCGCGTGTACGCACAAGCTCTCCGCCGTACTGGCGCCGTTCGCGCTCGACGTGGACAAGGCGATCCGGGTCTTCAACAAGCTGTTCCCGGACGACATGATCAAGACCAACGACCCGGCCAGCATCGCAAAGATCGCGATGGAGCAGCAGACCAAGGAGGAGAAGACCTTCGAGCTGGTCTCCGGCGCCAATTACGGCTCCAGCTTCATCGGCATGGTGCACGTGCTGCGCTCCAGCGACACCCGGTCGAGCCAGAAGATGATCTCCACCGCAGCCTCTCTGCGCGGTCAGATGGAGGTGTCGGCCTGGTTTGAAAGCATGAAGGGCGGGTTCGGCGTGGACTCCTCCTTCGCCAACGACGCCAAGAAGCTGTTGAGTTCGCAGGACATCTCCTCGCACATCTCGGTGGTGTGCATGGGGATCATCCCCTCCATCGTCTCCAATCAGGTCCAGCTCGGCGTGAAGCAGTTCGCCGACTTCGACCCGGCCAAGATGATGGGCCAGCTGGCGACCGTGCAGAACGCCACCGCATCGGACATATCCACCGTCGGGGCCGAAGCCCAGAAGGCCAAGACCGGCCAGACCATGTCCGCGATCCAGGGCCAGACCGTGAAGTCGGTGATGTCAGGGCTTCAGGACAGCGATGACGGGCAGAATAAGATGCTCGACATCAACTCGCTGATGACTGCGTTCGAGGACTATGTGAACAAGGCGATCGACGGCGAGGCGGGCGTGCCCGTGACCTACTACCTCAAGCCCATCACCGCCTCGCAGCTCGCCCAGATGTGGGTGGCGAAATACTATCCAGGCGAATACGTCACCTCAGCCGGCGACGACACCAAGCTGAAAGAGCCCAAGTCCGGCGGGGGCGGCGATGAGGGCGACGACGACGAGAGCTGATCCTCATACGCCGCTTTGAAATCACAACGCCCCGGCGAGCCGGTCGCCGGGGCGTTTTTTGTCCAGGGCCGGCGCGGCGTCAGCCGGCGGCGAGCGTCTTGGCCTGACCGACCCAGTCGTCGCGCTTGATGCGGCCGCGTCCTTTGATCAAGTCGTCGAAGCGCTGCACGTCGTCGTCCGACCAGGACGCGACCTGAATGTAGGTCGTCACGCCTTCGGCCTTCAGCGCGGCTTCGGCCTTCGGGCCGAGCCCCTTGATGGCGGTCAGGTCGTCCTCGCCGGGGGTCTCGGCCGGGGTCTCGGGCTCGGGCGTGATCTCACCGCCTGAGGTTTGCGACTTCGGACCGTCCGCGACCGGTCCGGCGTCCGCGCCGGGCGCTTGCTGGCCGGCGGTGATCGTCATCGCGCTTTTCGCATCCGGCGCGGCCTTGGGCGCGGGCTCGGATTTGGAGGACGGCTCAGGCTTGGACGCAGACTTCGCGCCGCCCTCGCCAACGCCGCCATCTTTCCCGCCGCCTTTCGCCCCTTGAGGCTCCGCCTCAGGCTGGCCGCGCATCAGCCAGCCCGCCACGAGCCCCGCGCCGAAGGCGAGCACCAGAAGAATCCACATTTGCCAGGTTAACCAAAGCATTGCTCAACGCTCCTCAGGACGGGTCGGTGTCGTCAGCTTCAACGGCCGGGTCGGGCGATGGTTCGCCCTCGGCCTCGTCAGTGTCCCCAGCGCCCGGTTCCGGGGCCGGATCGAACGCGATGCCGAAAGCGCCGGCCGGCTCGTCGCTCGCGACGAGTTGGTCGGGCGCGGCGCCGGCGTCAGTCATGTAGCCGATCGCGGCTCTGGCGCGGGCCGGCGCGCCGCCCTCCGCCTCGGCTTCGATGGCGGACGCAGAGACCGCGATCGTAACGTCGCTGCAGCGCGCGACCGTCTCTCCGGCGCGGCGAAGGCCGGGGATCGTGCCCGCGTCCGGCGCGGCCGCGTTCGGCAGAAACGCCGCCGGGCGCGGCCCGAAGGCCGCCTCAGCGGCGAGCGCGCACAGGGTTTCATCTTCCATCGTGGTTTCGAAGCGCGCGCCGGGCTCGCGCACCAGGGCCGCGGCTTCAAACGCGCCGGGCGCCTCGCCGAGCGCGGCGCGCACCGAGGCGGCGGTCTGACTGTTGGAGGTCAGGCCGTAGACGACGAAGCGCTCACCGCGCAAAAGCCCCGCCCCGTTCTCCATGCGCGCCAGCGAGTCCAAGATCAGCGCGGCCGCGGCCTCGAACCCGGCCGGCGCTGCGCCCGGCGCCAGGCGCAACTCCACCAGCGCGCGGTTCGGGAAGCGGCGTTCCGCGGCGAACGCGAGCGAATCGCGCGTCGCGGCGTCCGGCGCGAATCCGGAAAGCGTCAGATAGCCCCCTGACAAGTCCGCGCGCAGCATCGCCCCGTCCGGCGCTGCGGCGAGGCGGGTTTCATCCTCGACCGTGGTGACCCCGCCCGCCACGACCCCGCCGGCCCAGGCCGCGCTCTTGACCGCCTGGACCGCACGCTCGCGCGCATCCTGTCCCGGGGCCATGCCGGAAAGGACCGCGCGCTGGCCGTGCAGCTCAACGCTCGCCCAGTCCGCGCCGGCGCTTTCAAGCGCCTGCTCGGCGGCGGCCTGGAGGCGGGCCTGCAGCGCGCCGGCCGAGGTGGGGCCGGCGTGAATTCCGATCGCGCCTAGAAGCGCGACGCCGAGCGCGGCGGCGAGGGCGATGCGTCGTCTGGGAGAAAGCATGGCGGACGCTCATGGCTGCGAGAGGCTGCGTTGGCTCGCGCCGATCCGGACGAGCCGGCGCGAATCCTGACGCACCATAACGTGCGCGCGCTGCGCTCGCGAACGCGAAAACGCAAAGCGGGCTTAATCGTCCCCGAACGCGAACGGAGCAACGCCCCTCAAGTGCGGCTCCACACGCAAGGACCGGTGCAGGGGCGGGAAGGCGCGTTCGGCGCAATCGGCGCGCTCGCACAGCCGGCAGGACAGCCCGGCCGGGGTGAACCTCGCTCCCTCGCCCGGATCATAGACCAGCCGGCTCATCTCCTTGGCTTCGCAGCCCACCGCCACCGTCTGAAGCGCCTGCCCGCCTTCGGGCAGCGGACGGGTCACCGCCCGCGCCACGGAGAGAAAGCGCGATCCGTCGGTGAGCTCTATGGGCTGGACGTGGACGCGCTCAGGCGCTCGGAACGCGTCGTAGAGGCGCCAGCGCGCGCACCCGCCGCCGGAGCGCGCGAACGCCAGCACGCCGCCGCCGAAGCGCTTGGACACGTTGCCCGCCTGGTCGAGCTTGAGCATGAAGAAGGCGACCCCGCGCGCGCCCGAGCGATTAAGCGTGGTCAGGCGGTGGCAGACCTGTTCGAAGCTCGCCTCGAAGCGGCGGCCCAGCGCCTCGATGTCGTAGCGCGCCGCTTCGGCCGCCTCCAGGAACGGCCCGTACGGCATCATGATCGCGGCTGCGGCGTAGTTGGCCAGCGTGGAGCGAAGCAGCGCCGTAGCGCCCTCGCCTGAAAACTCAGGACGCGCGGCCTCCTCATCAAGCCGATCGCCCAGCTCCAGAAGCGCCAGCGTCGCGGCCATGTGGAACACGCGCGCCGAGGGCGACAGCCGGTCGGAGAGAAGAAGCCGGCGCGCATGGAAGTCGAACCGGCGCAGCGCGCCCCCGGTGACGCTGTCGTCATAGACGCGCACGGTCGCGCCATGGGTGTCATTCAGTCGGTCGACCAGCGCCTGACCGAGGGATCGCGCGGGTCCGGGCTTTAACGCATCGCGCAGGGCCGAGGCCGCGTCGTCGATCGCTGGAAAGCAGTTCTGCGCCGCGTCCAGCGCATCGCGCACCTCCTCCAGCGCCGACAACGCACCGCCCGGCGCCGCGCCGCCCTCCGCGACCCGGTTGGCGAGATCGGACGCCGCGGCGTTGGCCTCGCGATAGGCCCGGTGCAGCCGCGCGAAAGCCTCCGCCGCTCGCGGATGGGCGTCGGCGAACTCCTGCAGGTCGCGCTTGTCCAGGTCGGCGCCGGACAAAACCGGATCGCCGGCGGCCTCGGTCAGATCCGCGATCAGCTGGCGGTCGCTTTCGGCGGCGAAGGCGCGCACGTCGACGTCGAACGCCTCAGCCAGCGCGAGCAGCACCCGCGCGGTGACCGGGCGTTGATTGCGTTCAAGCAGGTTAAGATAGCTGGGACTGACCCCTAGAGCGTCGGCGAACTGAGCCTGGGTCTGCCCTGCGTCGCGGCGCAGGCGGCGGAGCCTGGAGCCGGCGAAGATTTTCTCCTGCCCCGCATCCATTTTGTAAATCCTTTACACATCGACACTCACACAAGTGTCATATGTCTACACCAACGCCTCTTTCTGTGCAAAGCCCCCCTCGACGGTCAGTCTCGCGAATGTAACCTTCCACACACAACGACCGCAGAGGATTTATATGACCACGTTTTACGATCTCGTGCCCGCCGCCCAGCCCGGCCGCTTCGACGGCGTCGAGCGCAACTACGCGCCCGACGATGTCAAGCGCCTGCGCGGCTCGCTCCAGATTCGCCACACGCTGGCGGAAGAGGGTGCGGCGAAGCTTTGGGATCTGCTCAAGACCGAGCCGTATGTGAACGCGCTGGGCGCTCTGTCCGGCAACCAGGCCATGCAGATGGTCCGCGCCGGACTGAAGGCGATCTATCTGTCGGGCTGGCAAGTCGCGGCCGACGCGAATGTGGCCGGCGCGATGTATCCCGACCAGTCGCTCTATCCGGCGAACTCCGCGCCTGAGCTGGCCAAGAAGATCAATCGCACGCTGCAGCGCGCCGACCAGATCGAGGTCGCTGAGCAGGGCGAGGCGTCGCGCGACTGGTTCGCGCCTATCGTCGCGGACGCGGAGGCCGGGTTCGGCGGCGTCCTGAACTGCTACGAGATCATGCGCGCCTTCATCGAAGCCGGCGTCGCGGGCGTCCACTTTGAAGATCAGGTCGCCGCGGAGAAGAAGTGCGGCCACCTGGGCGGCAAGGTGCTGATCCCAACCGCCCACCACGAGCGCAATCTGAATGCGGCGCGTCTGGCCGCTGACGTCATGGGCGTTCCCACCCTCACCGTTGCGCGCACCGATGCGGAATCGGCAACGCTCATCAACTCCGACATCGACGAGCGCGACCACGAGTTCATCGACTTCGACGCGGGTCGCACCGCGGAGGGCTTCTTCCGTATCAAGCCCGGCATGGGTGTGGATCACTGCATCAAGCGTGGTCTCGCCTACGCGAAATACGCCGATTTGCTGTGGTGGGAGACCTCGAAGCCCAATCTCGACGAAGCCAAGCGCTTCGCCGAAGCGGTGCAGCGCGAGTTCCCGGGCAAGATGATGGCTTACAACTGCTCGCCCTCCTTCAACTGGGAAGCCAACCTGGACACGGACACCATCGAGCGCTTCCAGAAGGAGCTCGGCGCGATGGGCTACAAGTTCCAGTTCGTCACGCTCGCCGGCTTCCACCAGCTCAACTACGGCATGTTCGAACTGGCGCGCGGCTACCGCGATCGCGGCATGGGCGCCTATTCCGAGCTTCAGCAGGCTGAATTCGCCGCCGAGACCAACGGCTACACCGCCACGCGCCACCAGCGCGAAGTCGGCACCGGCTATTTCGACCT
>CAZKBB010000012.1:2756-57102 GCA_964550935.1 uncultured Caulobacterales bacterium | reverse complement strand
ACATCACCACATAAACAGTTGCCGGCGCTCCACTTCGTGTCGGCCGGGATGACAGAGGTTGGCGTTTCCCGGGCTGAGGTCCCGGATCGCGGCTTAGCCGCGTCCGGGAGTTCAGCTTTAGTTTCCTGAATTCCCGGGCGCGAAGCGACCGGGGACCTCGTCGCGATCGGGCGCGGCTTAAGCCTGCAACCCCTCCACCACGGCGGCCTTTAGCGCGGCGAGGGTGTCGCCTTCGGCGCGCACGAGGCGGCGGGTGTCCAGGTCCATCATGCAGGCCACGCCCTCCATGCTCCACAGCGCCGCGCCGGTGCGCGGGTCGCAGGCCCGGTGCACGAGGCGACGCACTTTCGCATCGGCCGAGATCAGCCCGGAGCGCAGTTCGAAGCCGGAGCCGGCGCGAGGGTGGCGGCGCATGATGACGCGCATTTCAAGCACCGCGCTCGCGCGCTTCGGCCGGCCGTGCCGGGCGTGGTCGCGCCATTGCTCGGGCAGGCCGCGCGAGAAGTGCACCACGCTGTCGGAGACCTTGCCGATCGCCATCTCCGCGCGCATGCGCCCGAACACATCGCAATCCTCCGGCCCGATACGCCCGAGCCCGGAGCGCTCAAGCGCCGTCGTCATCGGATCATGAAGCGAAAAGGACGCGAAGGGCCCCTCGCCGACCCCGCGCGGGCGGGCCGGCTCGGGCGTGTCCACCCGCCATTGCGAAAGCGCATCCCGGGTGCGCGCGGCGAAGGGAAAGCGCCGCGCGGTCTTGGGCGCGACATGATCGAACTTGACCCGGATGGTGGCCGCGAGTGCGCCGGAGGCCGCGTTCTTCATCATGAAAAGCGCGTCGAGCGTCTCATCGCAGGCGTCCTCAACCCCGCCCTCGATCGCCAGCGGCGCGCCGGGCAGCACCTCGGCGTGGTAGCGCAAATGCGCCTCGCGCATCAAAAGCGTCGCGGCCGCGCCGGGGTTGAAGGCGTAGGGCATGCCCAGCCGGTCGGCGAGCGCGCCTGCGGCGGCCATGGCCTTGGCCATGTAGGCGCGCACGTTGAGATGGCCGAGCTCGTCGCACTCCCAGGCATTGGCGTTGCCGAGCCAGAGCGTCTCCATCGGCCCCCTCCCGAGCGCGCTTTCGCTCAAGCCGCCGCGCAGTCCGCGCAGCGCCCGTAATGCTCCACCACCGATCGGTCGACGATGAATCCGTCCGGGCGTTCGTCCACCGGGGCGCGCACATGGCGCTCGACCACTGCGCCGCAGCCCTCGCAGATGAACAGCTCGGCCCGTCCGCCCGCATCGCCGTGGACGCACGCAGTGTAGGCGTTCAGCGCCTCGACCTTGTGGGCGAGCCCGGCGCCGACCAGGAAATCGAGCGCGCGGTAGACCGTGGGCGGCTGGGCCGCGCCGCCGGGCTTGAGGCGCGCGAGAAGGTCATAGGCTTTCACCGGCCCGCCGGCCTCGAGCAACAGCTCCAGCACGCGCTTGCGCATCGGGGTCAGGGAAAGCCCTTGCTTGGCGCACCGGCGCTCGGCGAGGCGCAGCGCGGCGCTGGAATCGGCGGAGACGGCGCTCATGGACCTTGCATACTGCGATTGGCGGGCGCGCGCGACCCTTGCGCGCCAGCAAAGGGTTGATCCGCGGCGATGTGATAATATAACGCAATACTATAACGTCACGCACGGCCGGCGTTCCGGCCCGAGAGGAATCGACCATGTCCGCACCCCGCCGCTTCACCCGCAGCGCCGCGCTCGCCGGCGCCAGCCTCGTAGGTCTGGCGCTCGCCGCGCCGGCGCTCGCCCAGGACGCCGCAGACACCCAGGTCATCCGCGTCACCGCCACCCCGCTCGGCACGCCCGCCGACGCGGTGGTGGGCAGCGTCGACGTGGTCACGCGTGCTGAGCTGGTGCGCAATCTGGACGGCAATGTCGCCGACACGATCGACCGGCTGCCGGGCGTGTCCTCGACCTATTTCGGGCCCGCCTCGGGCCGACCGGTGGTGCGCGGGCTCGGCGCCGACCGAGTGCGGGTGCTGGTCAACGGGCTCGGCTCACTCGACGCCTCCGCCTCCAGCCCGGACCACGCGGTCAGCGCCGGCGTGCTCGGCGCCCAAGGGGTGGAGGTGCTGCGCGGGCCGGCCGCGATCGCCTATGGCGGCGGCGCGATCGGGGGCGTGGTCAATATCCTCGACGGGCGCATCCCGGAGACCGCGCCGGAGGACGGCTTCGGCGGCGAGGTTTATCTCGGCGCCACCGATGTGGATGACGGCTCCCAGGCCGCGCTGCGCCTGACCGGGGCGGCGGGCGGCTTCGTCTTCCAGGGCGAGTATCAGCGCCGCGAGGCGGACGCGTTCGACATCCCCGGCTTCGCCGAAACCCGCGCCGAGCGCGAGGAGCACGAGCACGGCCATGACCATGACGACGATCATGACGATCCTCACGAGGAGGATCACGACGACGATCACGAGGATCACGACCACAACCATGAGGAGGAGGAGCCCGCCTTCGGCGTGGTTCCGGACTCCGACTACGAGTTCGAGACGGTCTCAGGCGGCGTTTCGTTCGTCGGCGATTGGGGCTTCGTCGGCGTCTCGGTGAAGGACGAGGAGGCCGAGTACGGCCTGCCCGGCCACGCCCACGCCCATGGCGAAGAGGGCCATGACCACGACGACGATCATGACCACGAGGATCATGACGACCACGACGACGACCATGACGAAGACCATGATCACGACGAGGGTCACGAACACGGCGAAGAGGGCGCCCGCCTGGTGCTTGAGCAGACGCGCTACGACCTGCGCGGCGAGGTGCGCCGGGACGGCTTCTTCAACCGCGTGCGCTTCTCGGCGGCCTACGCCGACTATGAGCACGCCGAGCTGGAGGGCGACGAGATCGGCACCCGCTTCACCAAGGAGGGCCTTGAGGCGCGCGTGGAGATCCGCCACCAGCACGACGGCCCGCGCCAGGGCGCGATCGGCTTCAATCTGCTGGATCAGGACTTCGCCGCGGACGGCGCGGAGGCTTTCATCGAGCCGGTGACCACGACCGATTTCGGCGCCTTCATCGTCGAGCGCTGGGACTATGAGGACTGGGGCGTGGAGGCCGGCGCGCGCGTGGAGACGCGCGAGCTCGACGGGGTGCGCGGTTCGCGCTCCTTCGACACGGTGTCTGGCTCGCTGTCGGGCTTCCTGCGCCCGGGCGGGGGCTGGTTCGCCGGCGCGACCGTGTCCTACACCGAGCGCGCGCCGACCGATGTGGAAGTCTTCGCCGATGGCCCGCACCTGGCCACCAACACGTTCGAGGTCGGCGATCTCGATCTCGGCGAGGAGACGGCCTGGTCGCTCGAAGGCACCGCAAGGCGCGATGTGGGCGGGGCGCGCCTTGAAGCCACCGGCTTCGCGGCCGCCTATGACGGCTTCATCGGCCTCTTCCCTACCGGCGAAGAGCGCGACGGGCTCGACGTGTTCGAGTACCGCCAGGCCGACGCGACGCTTTACGGCTTCGAGGCGTCCGCCAGCGCGCCGCTCGCAGTGATTTCCGGGGTGAGCTTTGAAGGCGAGGCGGGCGTGGACTATGTGCGCGGCGAGCTCGACGACGGCGGCAACCTGCCGCGCATCCCGCCGGCCTCCGCGCTTTTGGCGCTGACGGCCGAGCGCGGGATCTGGTCGGCGCGCGCGGAAACCCGCCTCGTCGCCGAACAGGACGAAACGGCCGCGTTCGAACGTCCGACCGACGGCTATGCGCTGCTGAACGCGGACTTGGCGCTGACCCCGTTCGAGGGCCGTGATCTCACGCTCATCCTCGCGGTGAACAACATCACCGACGAAGAGGCCCGCGTGCACGCCTCCTATCTGAAGGAGCAGGTCCCGCTTCCCGGCCGCAATGTCCGCCTGGCGCTCTCGGCGAAGTTCTAAGAAGCGCCCGACCGCCCCGAGCTCCCGGATCGCGGCTCCGCCGCGTCCGGGAGTTCAGTTTTGCTCAGATGAATTCCCGGACGATGCGCAGCGTCGATCCGGGACCTCGCCGCGATTGAGCGCATGTCGTTGGAGCGCCGCGCGGTTTCGGCTAAGCCTTTCGCCATGACCGACGCGCCCGCCGTGCTCATTCGCGATCTGCGCTTCGCCTACGGGCGAAAGGCGCCGCTGGTGCTCGACATCGAGGCGTTCCACGTCGCGCGCGGGGAGCGGGTCTTCCTGAAAGGTGCCAGCGGGTCCGGCAAGTCGACGCTTCTGGGCCTGATCGCGGGCGTGTTGTCGCCGCGCGCCGGGCGGGTCGAGGTGCTGGGCGCTGAAATGCATGCGCTTTCCGGGGCCAGGCGCGATGCTGTGCGCGCCGCGCGCCTCGGCGTCATCTTCCAGATGTTCAACCTATTGCCCTACCTGCCCGCGGGCGAGAACGTCACCCTGCCGTGCCGCTTCTCCAGGACCCGCGCCGAGGCCGCCAAGGCGGCCGGCGGGGTGGAGGCGGAGGCCAAGCGCCTGCTCGCCCGGCTGCAGTTGGACCCGGACGCGGTGTGGGCGACGCCGGCGCGCAATCTTTCCGTGGGCCAGCAGCAGCGCGTGGCCGCGGCGCGTGCGCTGATCGGCCGGCCGGGCCTGGTGCTCGCCGACGAGCCCACCTCAGCGCTCGACACCGGGGCGCGCGACGCCTTCATCGCTCTGGTCATGGAAGAAGCCGAGGCGGCCGGCGCGGCGCTGCTTTTCGTCAGCCATGACGAAACGCTGCGCACCCGATTTGAGCGCGCCGAACGGCTGGAAGCTCTGAACGCCGCCGCCGCGCGGGAGCCGACTTGATGCGCTTCGCGGTCCTTCGCCTGGCGCTGCGCTCGTTGGCCAATCGGCGCGCCAGCGTGCTCTTGACCCTTCTCACCGTGGCGGTCTCGGTGACGCTGTTTCTTGGCGTTGAAAAAGTCCGCCAGGGCGCCCGCGAGAGCTTCGAGAACACGATCTCCGGCGCAGAGCTGATCGTGGGCGCGCGCTCCAGCCCGGTGAACCTGATGCTGTACGCCGTGTTCCATATCGGGGACGCCACAAACAACATCACCTGGGAGAGCTATCAGAGCGTGGCCGGCGCGCCGGACGTGGCGTGGACGGTTCCGATCTCGCTCGGCGACAGCCATCGCGGCTTTCGCGTGGTGGGCACCGACAACCGCTATTTCGAGCATTACCAGTACGCCGGCGGGCGCTCGCTCGCCTTCGCGCAAGGGCGCGCGTTGTCGGACCTGTTCGACGCCGTGGTCGGCGCAGGCGTGGCGCGCGAGCTGGGCTATGAAACCGGCGAAGCGATCATCGTCGCCCACGGTGGCGGCTCGGTCAGCTTCATCGAGCACGACGCCAACCCGTTCACGATCGTGGGGGTGCTGGAGCCCACCGGGACGCCGACCGACCGCTCCGTGTTCGTCTCGCTCGAGGCGATCGAGGCGATTCACCTGGAGGGCGCCACCGGACGGGGCACGACCCGCTCGCCGGAAGAGCTGCGCGCCATGGACCTGCAGCCCGACCAGATCACGGCGTTTCTGGTTGGGCTTGAAAGCCCGGTTGCGGCGCTCAGACTTCAGCGCGCGGTCAACACCTACCCGGGCGAGCCGCTGCAGGCGGTCATCCCCGGCGTCGCGCTGGCCCAGCTCTGGCAGGTGGTCGGCGCGGCCCAGCGCACCCTCGCGGTCATTGCGGCCATCGTGGTGCTGACCGGCCTGGTCTCGATCCTGACCTCGATCCTGTCCAGCCTGAACGAGCGCCGACGCGAGATGGCGATCCTGCGCGCTCTGGGGGCGCGCCCCCATCACATCTTCACGCTTCTGGTGCTCGAAGCCGCGCTGGTCGCCTTCGCCGGCGCGCTCGCCGGCGCCGCGCTCACCTATGGGGCGCTCAGCCTCGCCGCCCCGATTCTGGAGACGCGCTACGGGATCCTGATCACCGGCGTGGCGCCGGGGCTCTACGATCTGGCCGTGGTGGCGATCGTGACCCTGGCCGCCGCGGCGCTCGGCGCGATCCCGGCTTGGCGGGCTTTCCGCAACTCGCTCGCCGACGGCATGACGATCCGGGTTTGAGCGCGCGTTCAGCCTGCGGCGCCATGCGGCCTCGCGCCGGGGACCGCGCGATCCTATATGCCCGTCAGTCATGGGGAGCCTGCCGGGCATGGACTGGGACAAGCTGAAAACCTTCCACGCCGCGGCGCGGGCGGGCTCGCTCACCGGCGCGGCCGAGGGGCTCGCCCTGTCGCAATCGGCCGTCAGCCGCCAGATCTCAGGGCTGGAAGCCGAGATGGGGGTGAAGCTGTTCCACCGCCATCCGCGCGGGCTCTTGCTGACCGAGCCCGGCCGGCTCCTGTTCGAAGCCGCCGACGATATCGCGCGCCGGGTCGCGCGCGCCGAGGCGCAAGTGCTCGACAGCCGCGACGAGCCGTCCGGCGCCTTGCGCGTCACCGCCCCGACCGCGCTCGGGGCGATCTGGCTCGCCCCGCGCTTGAAACGCTTCCGCGACGCCTATCCGCGCATCGATCTGCGCCTGCTGCTGGACGATCACGAGCTCGACATCGCCAATCTCGAAGCCGATCTCGCGGTGCGGCCCTGGCCCTCGACCCAGAACGATCTCATTCAGCGCAAGCTGATGGACGTGGACCAGCACCTTTACGCCTCGCGCGACTATCTAGACGCCAACGGAACGCCGCATAGCCCGGCCGATCTCGACGATCACGCCTTCGTCGCTTACGGCCCGCGCGAACAGGCCCCGATCCGCAATCTGGACTGGCCCTTGAAGCTCGGCCGGGCGGAGGGCGCGCCCCCGCGCCAGCCGGTGTTCGAGGTCAACACCATCAACGGCGTGATGAAGGCCGCCGAAGCCGGCCTCGGCCTGGCCGGCCTGCCGGACTATGTGGCGCGCGACAACCCCAAGCTCGAACGCGTTCTGCCGGAGGTGGAGGGCCCGACCTTCGAGACCTTCGTGGTCTTTCCCGCCGAGCTGCGCGAAAGCCGGCGCGTGACGGCGCTGCGCGAGTTCCTGGTGGAGGAGGCGCGCCGCTGGCGGGACTGAGCCTTCGGGTGTGACGCGCCTGTGACCGTTTGCGCTGCGCGCATAGCCGGTTCCCGCGAGCGCCGCTTGTGCGGGCCGGGCCGGCGGGACATATCTTCGCGCGACGACGGCGGCGATCCCGCCCACCGTCACGCATTCCGTCTCCTCCCCGAACGGATATGCCAGACTTGAGCCGGTCACCGCAGATCGCGGGACCGGCTCTTTTTTCCAAACGCTGTTGAGCGCAGAAACTCAAGGGCCGGCGCCAAGCCTGTCATCCCGGCCGACCGAAGGGAGAGCCGGACCTGCTGCACGCGCTTGGGCGGCCCCCCCAAGCGTTCCAGGCAGGTGCCGGGTCTCGGCTCCGCTTCGCTCGGGAATTCATTCTCCAATTTCTGAACTCCCGGACGCGGCGAAGCCGCGATCCGGGACCTCAGGATGGAAGCGCGCCGCGCTCACCCCTCCAGAAAGCGCTGAAGGCGCGCGGCGAGCGCGTCGGCGTCTTTCAGGGCGCATTCCCAGAGGACGAGCGTCTCCCAGCCCTTTTCGGCGAGGGCGTTCAGGGCGGCGGCGTCGCGCTCGGTGTTGCGCGCGATCTTCGCGGCCCAGAAGGCCGCGTTGGTTTTCGGCTTGCGCGCTCCGCGCGCGCAGTCATGGCCGTGCCAGAAGCAGCCGTGCACGAAGATCGCCTTGCCCCTTGCTGGAAACACCAGGTCCGGAGAGCCGGGCAGGTCGCGCCGGTGCAGACGGTAGCGATAGCCCATGGCGTGGGCGAGCCGGCGCACGGCCATCTCGGGGCCGGTGTCCTTGCCTTTCACGCGCGCCATGATCCGCGCGCGCTGTTTCGGCGTGAAGACGTCGCTCATGGGGGGTGAGATGGGGGTTCCGCGCCGCCCGGCGCAAGACGCTCAGGCCGAGAGCGCCGGCGCGCGAGCCTCACTCAGGAGCGGTTCGAACAGGGTCCGCGCGAGCCAGCGCACCACGTCCACGGCCACCCCGTCCCCGGTCAGATGCAGCGCGGCCGTGCGCCCGGCGGGCAGCACGTAATCGTCCTCCAGCCCCATGGCGCGCGCGGTCTCGCGCGGGCTCATGGGCCGCGCGCGCACCTCGCCCGAAGCCTGCACGAACAGGAGGAACTGGCGCGAGGATCCCCCGCCGGGCGTGCGCAGGCACCCGCACAGCCCGTCGAAGCGCGCCTCGGCGCGCTGCACGCGCGCCCCGTTCTCACCCCGCATGCGCCGGTAGACCGCGCCGACGCACGCCTCGCCGGACGCCCTCGCCTCGGCCCTGGCCGCCTGAAGGCGTTCCAGGTTGCGCGCATCCATCAGATCGATCAGCGCGCTCGCCTCGAACCAGCCCCCGGCGGTCTCATCCACGATGGCGTGAAGCGCGATGTTGCGCGCCGGCGGGGCGGGCAGGCGCCAGTCGATCCAGCCCGCGCGCACCGCCACGGGCAAAGCCTCGCGCGCTGCGGCGATACGCGCGCTCGTGAACGCCCCGCCCGGTCCGACCAGCGCATCCGGCGGGGTGAGCCCTGCGTCCATCGCGATCACGAATAGGCGCGGGCGCGATTGCGGCAGGAAGGCCGCCGCGTCGATCTCCAGCGCCCCGAAGCGATAGCCGGCCTTGGCGAACGCCTCGCACAGCGCGGCGAAGTCCGCCCCGCCGGCCGAGCTCAACAGCCCGGTCACGTTCTCGATCGACATCAAAGCTGGCGCGCGCCCGCGCGCGCGCGCGCCATTGATCAGATCCATCAGCGCGAAGACGGTCGACGAGCGCGCGCCCGACAGCCCGCCGCGCCGGCCCGCCAGAGACAGGTCCTGACAGGGAAAGCTCGCCCAGGCGAGGTCGGCCACGCCGGGCAGGTCTTCGGCCGTCACCTCGGCGATATCGCCCACGTGCAGGCCGGCCGTTCCGTAATTCGCCGCGTAAGCGTCGGCCTTGGCCGGGTCCATGTCGTTCGCGAACAGGCAGTCCCAGTCTTCGCCGAGCCCGGCGCGAACCATCCCGCCGCCGGCGAAGAACTCATAGAAGGTGAAGCGGGAATCAGCGCGCATGGCGGCGAGCTTAGGCTGATGCGCGCGACTCACGCCATGGTCTGGCCATGCGCCGTGTCCTTCTCGGCGCGGCCGCGATCCTCGCCGCCGCGCCCGCCCATGCCGAGCTGCTCGATGCGCGCCTGGAGAGCCGGGCCGGCGAGGCGCGCCTGTGGCTCGCCTTCGACGCCCAGCCCGGCGAGGCCGCGCTGACCCTCGACCCCGATGGCTTGACGCTACGCATCACCGGAGTGTCCAGCGCCGAACGCCGGATCGAGCCCGCGCGCGCCGCCGGCGTGGCGGCGCTCTCGCTCGCGCCTGAAGCCGGCGGGGTGCGCGTGCGCCTGACCGGCGCGTTCGACGCCGCCTCGGCCGAGGTGCGCCAGGGCGGCGTGCTGATTCGCCTCGCCGGAGACGGCTTCCGTGCCGATCCGCCGCTCGCCGCGGCGCCCCGCGCCGCCCTGCGTCCAGATGAGGTCCGCCCAGCCGACGCGGCGACTACGACGCCGTCCGAGCCGGGTGGGCCGCGGGACGGGACACAGCCGGAGGGCGCCTCACCGCCGCCCTCGACCTCGCCTCAGGCCGAGCGCGCCGATGCGGCGCCGGCCGATCAGGCGACCTCGCGCGCGCCGGAGCGGCTGTGGGCCGGCGTCGACGGCGCGGCCGCGCCTGATCCTGGCGCCGGCGAGCCCTCCGGTCCGTGCGCGCAGAGCGAGGCGGGCTTGCGCGAGGACCCCTGGAACATCGCCGCGATGACCGAGCACGCCGCCTGCCTTGCAGGCATCGATGAGACCGCCGGGGCCGCCGCGCTCTACGCGCGCGTGCTCGCCTTCGAGCCCGAGAATTACGACGCGGCCATGGGACTCGGCGCGATCCGCGCCGAGGCCGGTGACGCCGAGAGCGCCCGGGCCCTGTTCGAACAGGCCGCCGGCGCCGCGCGCACCGACGGCCAGGCGCTCCAGGCCCGCTCCGCCGCCCGCCGCGCCGGCGAGGCCGGATAGGCGCCCTTGCAGCCCCGAGGCCCCGGCTCTCGCCTACGGCTCGGCCGGGAATTCAGCGTTGGGGTTCATGAATTCCCGGGCGGAGCGCAAGCAAAGACCCGGCGCCTCGGGCGTGATGAGGCCTCGCCGAACCCGCCCGCCGCATGATCGAAACTTAATCCCGGCCCGGCTCGAAATCGCGCCGTGCGGGCGCCAGACTCGCGCTCATGGATATTGCAGCCGGCATCTCGCGTCTGTTCGCCATGGACGAGGCGACCTGGGCGCGCCACGCCCATCCGGGCAGCGTTTATTCGCGTATGACGGTGCTGCCGCTTCTCATTGCGGCGATCTGGTCGCGGGTCTGGTTCGAGTGGCCGGTCGCGCTGGGACTGGGGGCGGCCGTGCTGGCCTGGACCTGGCTCAACCCGCGTCTGTTTCCCAAGCCGAAGAGCCCCAATACCAAGCCTGGGTGCGCTGAAGCGTTCGCGCAACGTCATATCATCGCTTCAAGCCGGCTGCGCCGCGCGTTAGACCGAGATCATGGCGCACGACCACTCCCATTCCCACGACCATCCGGTGGACGACCGCAATGAGCGGCGCACGCTGATCGCGGCGGCGATCACGGGCGCGTTCATGGTGGCCGAGGTGGTCGGAGGGCTCATGACCGGCTCGCTCGCGCTGCTGGCCGACGCCGCGCACATGTTCACGGATTTCGCCGCGCTGGCGCTCGCCTGGGCCGCGTTCCGGCTCTCGCGCCGGCCCGCGGACGCGGCGCGCACCTACGGGTTCGACCGCCTGCAGGTGCTGGTCGCCTTCGCCAACGGGGTGACGCTCGCCGTGCTCACGGTGTGGATCGTAATCGAGGCGGTCTCGCGCCTGGCGAACCCTGCGCCGGTCGAGGCCGGCGGCATGGCGGTGATCGCCGCGCTGGGCCTCGTCGTGAACCTCGCCGCCATCGCGGTGCTGCACGGCGCGGACCGGGATAATCTCAACATTCGCGGCGCGGCCGCGCACGTGATGGGCGATCTTCTGGGCTCGGTCGCCGCGCTCACCGCGGCGGGCGTGATCCTTCTGACCGGCTGGACGCCGATCGATCCGCTTCTGTCGCTCGCCATCGCCGCGCTGATCGCGATCTCCGCGGCGCGCCTGATCCGCGACGCCGGGCGCATCCTTCTGGAAGCCGCGCCGCGCGATCTCGACGCGGGCGCGATCCGCAAGGACCTCGCCGCGCTGGAGGGCGTGGAGGACGTCCATCACGTCCATGTCTGGTCGATCACAGAGGCCCGGCCCATGGCGACGCTGCACGCGCGCATCGCCGAGGGCGCCGATCCGGCCGATTGCGTGGCGGCGATCAAGGCGCGTTTGAAGGCGCGTTTCGGCCTGTCGCACGTCACGGTTGAAGCCGAAGGCCGCCTCTGCGCCGATCATGCAGGCGAATCCGGCGCCTGAACGCATTCGAGCGCCCAATACCGCATCCTGTTAAGCGAACGGCAACGCACGCGCAGGCATAAACACCGCTGTCGGACGGGCGTTGGGCGGCCTTTCGCGGCGCACGCCCGGACCGGCTGAACCTTTCCAAGACCGCGTTAACGCGGCTTAACGGTAAACAGGGTCGGGTGTATCGATGAACCAGTTCAAAACCATCTGTGCGGCCGTCGCGGCCGTCGCCTCCGTCGGGGTGTTTTCCCAAACCGCCGCCGCGTCCGAGCGTGAAGTGCTCGAAGTCGCCGCGCCGGAATATCCGCGCGGCGCGGAACGCCGCCAACTCGAAGGCCACGTGGTCGTACGCTATGCGGTCGACGAGGCCGGGACGGTCGCCGAAGTGGAGGTGGTCGAGTCCACGCCCCAGGGCGTGTTCGACCGCGCCGTGCTTCGCGCGCTGGAAGACTGGCGTTATGCGCCCGCCGAGGCCGTCACGGCCGAGGTGGAGCGCCGCTTCGACTTCAAGCTGAGCAACTAATCCGCCGAGTGAGGCGGCGCGGGCCCCGCGCCGCCTCTTCTCGGTCCAGCCTGATTAACCATAACGGATCCTGGATATGCCGATCTCGCTGAACTCTGTGCAGACCCGCCTCCTGGCCGCGTTCGCGGCGGTGACGCTGATGACCGCGATCGCCGCCGGGGCGGGGCTATACACGCTGAACGCGGCGCGCGGATCGCTCGGCGAGATCGTCGAGGAGGCCGGGCCGCTCGCCGATGCGGCGGGCCGGCTGGAGACCGCCTCGCGCGTGGTGACGAGCGAGCTCGCCGCCTTTGCGCGCTCGCGCGACGACATCCAGGCGACCGCCTCGCGCGCCCGGCTGGAGACGCTGCTGGACGAGGCCGGCCAGGCGGTGACGGATCTGGAGGCGGCCGGGCTCGACGAGACGACGGTGTCGCAGCTGCGCACGCAGCTCGCCGACGTGGCCACCCAGGTGGGCGAGGCTGAAGGGCCGACCCTCGCCAAGCTCGAAGCTCAGGAGAGCCGCGAGGCGCGCACCGCGGCCGCCTTCGCCGACCGCGCCGCGATCGCGCAGGGCCTGGAGGCCGCGCTCGATCAGGCCGGCGATGCGGCCACGGTGGAGACCGCGCTTCGCGCCATCATGGCGGTGAACCTGGTCGCGACCCAGTTCGCGGAAATCGACGCCGCCTCCGGCGCGGGCGAGCTTGATGCCGTGCGCGATCAGTTCGAGATCGCCGCCGACGAGTTGTTTGTGAACCTCGCCATTCTGGGCGGGGCGGTCGACGATACGCTACGCGACCGCGCCGATGCGCTGGTCAACCGAGCCGAGGGCGAGACCGGCGCGTTCGCCGCGCGCACGGCCGAGCTGGACGCCATCGCCTCGGCCGAAGCCGCGGTGGAGGAGGCGAGCTTCGCCCACGCCGTGCTCGCTGAAAGCGTGGGCGCGGTCGCCGCCGATGCCGAAGCCCAGTCACAGACCGCGCAGGCCTCCGGCTTCGCCGCGGTCGGCTCCGGCGTGATCATCCTGATCGCCGTCGCCGTGGCCGCGCTCGCCGTGGCCGCCGCGATCGGCTGGTTCTACGTGTCCAACAATCTGCTGCGCCGGCTGAACCGTCTGGTGCGCGCGACCCGCGCGCTCGCCGACGGGGACACCTCCAAGGACGTCAAGGCCGATGGCGCCGACGAGATCGGCGATCTGGCGCGCGCCGTCGCGGTGTTCCGTGAGAACGCCATCGAGCGCCAGCGTTTGGAGAATGAAAGCGCTGAGGAGCGCAAGGCCCGCGAGGCCCGCGCCAAGCGCGTCGAGGCGCTGGTGTCCGACTTCGAAGGCGTCGCCGAGCGCGCGCTGGGCGCGGTTTCGGCCGCCGCCTCCCAGCTCGACAGCGCAGCCTCGGCCCTGACCCAGAGCGCCGAGCACGCCAGCACCCGCACCGGCGAGGTGGCCAGCGCCGGCGAACTCGCCGCGCAGAATGTCGACACCGTGGCGTCGGCGGCCGAGGAGATGACGTCCTCGATCAGCGAGATCGCCCAGCAGATCGAACGTTCCAGCGACATCGCCAACAAGGCCGCAGACCGCGCCGAGCAAGCCAACGGCGATGTTGGTGCGCTGAAGGAAGCCGCAGGCCGGATCGACGGCATCGTGCGTCTGATCAACGACATCGCCGAGCAGACCAATCTTCTGGCGCTCAACGCCACCATCGAGGCCGCGCGTGCGGGCGAGGCGGGCAAGGGCTTCGCGGTCGTGGCCTCCGAGGTCAAGGCGCTCGCCAGCCAGACCGGCAAGGCCACCGAGGAGATCTCCTCGCAGATCTCCGGCATCCAATCGGCCACCGAGCAGGCCGTCGAGGCCATCGGCGGCATCGCCCAGGTCATCGCGGAGATGAACGAAATTTCTACCGCCATCGCCGCGGCGATGGAGGAGCAGCGCGCGGCCGCCTCTGAGATTTCGCGCTCAGCGGTGGAGGCGGCCGGCGGCGCCAAGCAGGTGTCCGAAAACATCCGCGCGGTGGACGCCGCGGCGGCCGAAACCGGTCAGTGCGCCGGTCAGGTGAGCCACGCGTCCGGCTCGCTCAATCAGGAGAGCGACACGCTGCGCGATGCGGTGAAACGCTTCCTGGACGGCGTGCGCGCAGCCTGATCACGGTACGCGGGGGAGGGCCGAACGCGGGGCGGTGCGCAATGCACCGCCCCGCTTGCACGTGGGCTTTGAGCGCCGTATATGCGTCGCCTCGCGCGATGGCCGTCCAAGCCGCGCGCGTCCGGCGGCGGAGTAGCTCAGCTGGTTAGAGCAGTGGAATCATAATCCATGTGTCGGGGGTTCAAGTCCCTCCTCCGCTACCAGACGCCCCTGAAACATTTCAACTTTAACCGCTGACGACCCCGCTTGCCGCGCGCCGGATCGGCTCCAAGGCGATCCAGCTGCATGAGCGCGGCGCCTCCTACACATACATTCAGGCTGAACTCGACGGCGTCTTGCTGAAGGCAGGCGTCTAAGCCCGCGCCTCGCCGGACCGGTCAGGCTGGTTCATGGCGAGCGCGATCTGGGCGAACCCGAAGACGGTCACGTCGATGCCGAAAATCAGGCCCAGAGCCCACAGCGCCGCGCCGGGCAGGGCGGCCCACAGAACGACGCCGAGCGCCAAAGACAACACGCCCGAGCCTGCAAGCCAGATCGCGCCGCGGGCATCCCGGGCCTGCCAGGCCGAGACCAGGCGCAACACGCCGCCGGCGAGCAGGTAGGCGATCAGCAGTATCGTCAGCGAGACCACGCCGGTTTCGGGCAGAAGCATCAAGATGACGCCGGCGACGATCGCCAAGCCGCCGAACAACGCCGCTGCGACGACGCGCTTGGTCCGACGCATCCGAAAGGCGCGGATCAGCTCCACGACCCCGAGGGCCGCCAGCATCGCGCCGATGGCCAGGCTGACCCCGATTGAGGCCGCCAGCGGATAGACCAGGGCGAACAGCCCGATCAGGACCGCAGCGATCCCTGTGGTCCAAAGCATGCCTCGATGGCGCGAGACGGCTTCCGGCGCGGGCGCGTCGGGGTTGAGCGGGTCGGCCATTTCGGTCCTCCCGTGGGCGGCTCTCGCACGCGCCCTGACGGCGCGCGCTGAATTGGAACGGACCGGAGGAACTCGCGTTCGCCGCTCAGGTTCCCAAGCTGAAAGCGCGCCCAAACCCGATGGCATCCGACAAGAAACCCTCCACAGCCGCAATCTGCGAGGCCTTGCTCGAGCGTAGAGGCCGGCTTTACTCGGCCGATCTCGGCCTTGATCTGACGCGCGAGACGCCGTCGGTGCTGTTTCGCTGGCTCGTTGCGTCGAAACTGATGGCCGCACGCATCGACGCCCAGCTCGCCATGCAGGCCGCCGACGCCCTTGCGAAGGCGGGTTGGCGTACGCCTGAGGCGATGGCCGACGCATCCTGGGAGGATCGCGCGGCGGTGCTCAAAGACGCCGGCTATGCGCGTTTCGATGAGAAGACCTCCAGCCAGCTTCAAGCGCTGTGCGACCGGCTGCTGAAGGACCATGACGGGGATTTGCGCAACGTGCGCGAGGCGGCCGGTCGCGAACCGAGGGCGGAGCGCAAGGCGCTGAAACGCTTCAAGGGCATGGGCGATGTGGGCGTCGACATTTTTTTCCGCGAGACCCAGCTGGTCTGGGACGAGCTTCACCCCTTCATCGACAAGAAGGCGCTGAAGACCGCAAAAAAGCTCAACTTACCGGGCGACGCGCAGGGCCTGGCCGATCTGGTCGACGCAGACGCCTTTCCCCGCCTCGTTGCGGCGCTGGTGCGGGTTGAGCTCGACGGCGACGCGAAACGCGTGCGCAAGCACGCCGCCGCCTATGAGGCCGCTTGAGGAGAACGCCGTGCTAAGCTCCAGCGATGAACCGAGCGCCCCGATGACGATCACGAGCGGCGGGACCAAGCCGGCCGCGCACGGCGCGCCGGAGGGCCGCTACGAATATCGCATCTGGCCGGACGGCGAGGGCGCGCCGGCCGCAAGGCGGCTTTTGTCGGACTGGCGGCTGGTGGACGCCGAAGCGCGTTCGGACATCTATCTGCTCTCGCGCCTGTCCGGTCGGCGTTTGGTCAAGCTGCGCGGCGGGCGTTCGCTGGAGATCAAGGCGCGCCTGCCCTGCTACGGTCCCTTGCAGTACTGGTTCATGGCCCACCGGGCCGACTTCCCGCTGAAGCCCGCCGATCTTGAGGCGCTTGGCGTCAGCCTCGGGCTTGAAGACGGACCCGATCCTCAAGGCGCGCGCTCGCCGGCGCACCTGCTCGCCGCACTCGCCGAACAGGGCGAGCCGGAGATCGTGCGCATCGCCGCGAAGGCGCGCGCCACGTTCGAGCAGGACGGCTGCATGGCCGAAGCCGTGCGCGTGCGCGCCGCGGGCTGCGACCGGCTCACGCTCGGCGTGGAGACGCCCTCGCGTGAGCGCGCGCTCGCCGCGTGCGAGGCGCTGGGCTTCCTGGGCTTCGACAATCGCCATTACGGCGCCGCCTTGCGCGCCGGCCCGGCGCCGCTGCTGACGCGGTGAGCGCGGCGCATAATCGCCGCGAGGTCCGGGGTTTTCGCTGCGCTTCGCCCGGGATTTCATTGAATCAAATCTGAATTCCCGGACGCGGCGAAGCCGCGATCCGGGACCTAAAGGCGGAAAAAGCGCTGTCCTGCGGGCCCGGGGAAGGAGCGAGGCTACGCCACGCGCACGTCCGCGCTTGGATCAAGGGCGCGCACGGTCACGGCCACTTCGAGGCCCTGGAAGTCCTCTATCGCGCCGGCATAGGAGCCAGAGACCGGCATGGCCTGGTGGGGTTCGCGCGCGACCGCGACGCGCACCAGGTTGGCCCCGCCATAGGCCCCGTTCGTCGGGTCGAATTCCACCCAGCCCGCGCCGGGCAGGTAGATCTCCACCCAGGCGTGGGTGGCCCCGGCGCCGGTGGTGTCGCTCGGCCCGCCGTCAATGGCTGGATCGTAGAGATAGCCGGACACGAAGCGCGCCGCGAGGCCGACCGCGCGGGCGGCCTCCATCATCAGTACGGCGTAATCCCGGCATGAGCCCGCCTGACGCTGCAGCGTCTCGATCGGCGCCTGGACGCCGGGGTCGTGGCGCACCTCGTAGGCGAACTCGGCGCGGATCGCCTGGGTCATGGACAAAAGGAAGGCTTCGGTATCGGTCTCGCCGAGCCCGCGATTGAGAAAGCGCCGGGTCCAGTCGGTCACCTTGCGTTCCGGGTCGGCGTAATGGCGCTCGATCGTACGCCCGAGATCAGGCACCTCGCTGGCGGGGTAGCTGAACGGGAGCGAGCGCGCATAGGGCTCGATCACGAAGGTCGAGTTCGAGAGCGGATGACGCTCGATCACGATGGTGGATTCGATCTCGAGAAGGTCCGAGGGCGTGTCGAACTCGGCCACCGCGACGGAGTTGCCGAACACGTCGTGCACCCAGCGAAGCCGCGCCTCCGGCGCGATGCGCAAAGAGGCGTCCAACAGGCGCAGGTCATGGCTGTCGCGCGGACGGGTCATCAGCCGATGCTCGTTGAACTGCACCGGGCGGATATACCGGTACCGGGTCAGATGATGAACGCTCAAGCGCTGGATCGAATTGGCCATCTCGTCGCTCCCGCCGCCGGCGCGGCCGGTCAGCTGAAATAGGTCACGCTGAGCGCGTTCGACATGCGCCCGAGCGCCACTTGGAGCCGGTCGAGGAAAATGTGCAGACCCTCCGGGGTCAGCGCCTCGTCGAGCCCGGTCTCCAGGGTGAACTCCAACTCGCGCCGCGCCGCCTCGACCGCCTCGCGCCGTCGCACGCCGTGCAGGACCTCCAGGGCGCGAAGGCGCGCCGTGATGCGGTCCAGGCAGAGCGCCGCGGCGCGCGGAAACTCATGGTCGTAGAGCAGGAACCGCGCGATGTCGGCCGGCTCGGACTCCATCGGGTGGCGATTCCGGAAGGCGTGGAAGCCCGCCACGCTGCGCAACAGCGCATTCCAGTAAACCGTGCCGACCGCATCGCCGAGCTTGGGATGAAGGCGCGCATAGCCCATATCGAGCACGCGGGTGGTCTGGTCGGCGCGCTCGATATGCTTGCCGAGTTGGTAGAACATCCACGCTTCGGAGCGCATGAACGTGCCTTCGGCCACCCCTTCGAACGTCTGGCAGCCCTGAATGATCCGTCCCAGCATGTTGGACAGGTTGGTGCTGCGCAGATCACGCCGGGTGAAGGCGCGGATCTCGTTGTAGAGCACGTTGAGCTGAGTCCACATCTCGGTGGAGATGAGGTGGCGGATCGCGCGCGCGTTCTCGCGCGCATTCTTCAACGCCCCGATGATCGAGGACGGGCTGTCGGGATCGAGCGTGTAGAAATAGGTCACCGAGGCTGAATCGGCGCTCTCGTAGGCGGCGTCGAACGCGGCGCCTTCGGAGTATAGATCCAGGATGCGCCGCCAGTCGGCGTCGCCGGCGTCATCGCGCGCGAAGGTGGCGTTGACCTCGAGGATGCGGGCCACGTTCTCCGCGCGCTCGACAGAGCGCGCGAGCCAGAAGGCGTTCTCGGCGAAGCGTGAGACGAGACTAGACAAGGACCCAGGTATCCTTCGATCCGCCGCCTTGGGAGGAGTTCACCACCAGCGAACCCTTCTTCATCGCCACGCGCGTCAGCCCGCCGGGCAGGACCCAGGTGTCCCGGCCCGTGACCGCGAAGGGGCGCAGGTCCACGTGCCGGGGCTGGATCGATCCCCCCGCCAGCGTGGGCGCCACGGAGAGATCCACCATGGGCTGGCTGATGAAGTTCGCCGGGTCCGCCTTGACGAGCTTTCGAAGGTTGGAGAGCTCGCGCTTGCTGGCGCGCGGGCCGATCACGACGCCATAGCCGCCCGATTCGCCGACCGGCTTGGTAACCAGCTTGTCCAGGTTGTCGAGGGTGTAAGTCAGGCCCTCTCGCTCGCGGCAGATATTGGTGTCGACATTGGCGATGATGGGATCTTCGCCGAGATAGTATCGGATGATGCGCGGCATATAGGCGTAGATCGCCTTGTCGTCGGCGACCCCGGCGCCCACCGCGTTCGCGATGGTCACATTGCCCTTGCGATAGGCCTCGAACAGGCCGGGCGCGCCGAGCAGGCTGTCCTCTCGGAAGACCTTGGGGTCCAGGAAAGGATCGTCGATGCGCCGATAGATCACCTCGACGCGCTTGGCGCCGTTGGTGGTGCGCATATAGACCCGGTCGCGCTCCACGAAGAGATCGCGGCCCTCCACCAGCGCCGCGCCCATCTCGCGCGCCAGGAAGACGTGCTCGAAATAGGCCGAGTTGAAGACCCCGGGCGAGAGCACCGCCACGCACGGATCGCCCGCCCCGCCCGGCGCCACGTCCTGCATCGCGCGCATGAGCTGGGCTCCGTAGGGGTCGACATCGGCGACGCCCACATTCTCCGCAATATCGGGAAAGGCGCGCATCATCAGATGGCGGTTCTCGATCACGTACGAGACGCCGGAGGGCGTGCGCGCATTGTCCTCCAGCACGCGGAAATCGCCCGACCCGTCGCGCACCAGATCGATGCCGGCGATATGCGCGTAGGCGCCGTGGGGGACTTTGAAGCCCTCCATCTCCGGGCGGTAATTCTTGTTCTTCCTGACAAGCTCCTCGGGAACCACGCCGTCGCGCAATATCTTGCCGTCGTTGTAGATGTCGTCGAGGAACAGGTTGATCGCGGCCACGCGCTGGCGCACGCCGCGGTCGATCGTCGACCAGTCCGCCTTGGTCAGCACGCGCGGGATCGGGTCGAACGGCAGGACCCGGTCGATGCTGTCGCGGTCGGAATAGACCGTGAAGGTGATGCCGAGATTGTAGAGGTGCTGGCTCGCCTCGCGCGCCCGGCGCTTGAGATCCTTCAGCTCAAGCGCGCGCAGCCGACTGTCGATCGAGGCGGGCAGACGACTGCCGCCCTTGTCGAACAGTTCGCAGAAATAGCCGCCCGGATCGTAAGTGCTGAATAAATCGGCAGGGGCGGTCTTGCTGACTGAAGCGCCTGTCATGACATGAACCCTAGGCGATCGCTCCGGCGCTGGCCACAGACCGTTATGGGAATACCGCAGGCGCGGCCCCGCGGCGTTGACGCGCGCGCGCGCCGGAGCGTAAAGCCGACCATAAGAAGGGGTCCGCCCGATCGCGCGCGCGGGCCTCGTGTACTTAGAGGCTGAATCCATGATCACGCTGCGCACGCCGGACGGTTCGGAGAAGCAGGTCGAGGGCCCCGTCGCCGGGACCGCGCTCGCGACCGAGCATCTCAACGAGCAGCGCGCGCGCGAACTGCTGGCGCTGAAGGTCGACGGCGAGCTCTGGGACGCGGACCGCGAGGTTCCCGATGGCGCGACGGTGGAGTTCGTCGAGCGCAAGGACGAGGACGCGCTGGAGCTGATCCGCCACGACGCCGCGCACCTGCTGGCTCAGGCCGTGCAGGACCTCTATCCGGGCACCCAGGTCACGATCGGCCCGGTGATCGATGACGGCTTCTATTACGACTTCGCCCGCGACGAGCCGTTCTCCACCGAGGATCTGGAGCGCATTGAAAAGCGCATGTCCGAGATCGTCGAGGAAGCCCTGCCCACGCGCCGCGAGGTGTGGGAGCGCGACCGCGCGGTGAAGCATTTCGAGGCGATGGGCGAGCGCTACAAGGCCGAGATCATCAACGCGCTGCCCGCCGGGGAGGAGGTGAAGATCTACTTCCACGGCGACTGGCACGACCTGTGCCGCGGTCCGCACCTGCCCACGACCAAGCACATCGGCAAGGGCTTCAAGCTGACCAAGGTCGCCGGCGCGTACTGGCGCGGCGATCACCGCAACCCGATGCTCCAGCGCATCTACGGCACGGCCTGGCGCGACAAGAAGGAGCTGAAGGCCTATCTGCAGCGCCTGGAGGAGGCCGAGCGGCGCGACCACCGCCGGCTCGGCCGGGAAATGGACCTGTTCCACGTGCAGGAGGAGGGCCCGGGCTCGATCTTCTGGCACCCCAAGGGCTGGACGCTGTTCCAGAACCTCATCGAGTACATGCGCATGCGCAACACGAACGCGGGGTATCGCGAGATCAACACCCCCGACGTGCTCGATTACGGTCTGTGGGAGCGCTCCGGCCACGCGGAGAAGTTCGGCGAGAACATGTTCTCAACGGTCACGCCGGACGAGCGCAAGTTCGCCCTGAAGCCCATGAACTGTCCGGGCCATGTCCAGGTGTTCAACGCCCACCTGCACAGCTATCGCGAGCTGCCCATGCGCCTGGCCGAGTTCGGCAAGGTGCACCGCTACGAGCCGTCCGGCGCGTTGCACGGCATGATGCGCGTGCGCCACTTCACCCAGGATGACGCCCACGTCTTCTGCACGCCCGACCAGCTGCAGGACGAGTGCGTGACCATCGTCCACCTGATCCTGGACATCTATCGCGAGTTCGGCTTCGAGGACGTCCACATCAAGTTCTCCGACCGGCCCGAAAAGCGCGTCGGCGAGGACGAGGTGTGGGACCGATCCGAGGCTGCGCTGAAGGCCGCGCTCGACGCCACGGGTCTGCCCTACGGCTACAATCCCGGCGAGGGCGCCTTCTACGGCCCGAAGCTGGAGTTCGTGCTGCGCGACGCGATCGGGCGCGACTGGCAGTGCGGCACGCTGCAGGTCGACTTCAACCTGCCTGAACGCCTGGACGCCAACTATATGGGCGAGGACGGGATCAAGCACCGCCCGGTCATGCTGCACCGCGCGCTGTTCGGCTCGCTTGAGCGTTTCACCGGCATCCTGATCGAGCACCACGCCGGTCGGCTTCCGCTCTGGCTGGCGCCGGTTCAGGCGGTGGTCGCCACGATCACCTCCGACGCCGACCCGTACGCGCTGGAGGCCGCCGAGGCGCTGCGCGCGGCGGGCCTGCGCGTGGAGACAGATCTTCGCAACGAAAAGATCGGCTACAAGGTGCGCGAGCACTCCAACGCCAAGGTGCCCGCCGTGCTGGTGGTGGGCCGCAAGGAGGCCGAGGAGCGCGCCGTCGCTGTGCGCCGGCTCGGCAGCCGGGACAATGTCGCGATGAGCCTGGACGAGGCCGTCGCCGCTTTGTGCGAAGAAGCGCGCACCCGCGCCGCCCCGCCGGCCTCCGCGAAAGCGGCCTGACGCGCTTTTCCGCGCCGAGGCGCCTTATCGCGGCTACGCCGCGTCCGGGAGTTCAGGTTTGAGGACATGAATTCCCGGACGATGCGCAGCATCGATTCGGGACCTCGGCGCGAGTAAGCGCTCCGGCTCAGCCCTCGCCGACGAACGCCTTCTCCACCACGAACTGGCCGGGCTGGGCGTTGGAGCCTTCGGTGAATCCGCGCTCGAGCATCATGGCCTTCAGATCGCGCAGCATCGCTTCGGAGCCGCAGATCATCACCCGGTCGTGCTCGGGATCGAGCAGAGGCCGGCCGATGTCCTCGAACAGCTGACCGCTTTCGATCAGGTCGGTGATGCGGCCGGTATGCTCGCCGTCCTCGCGGGTCACCGAGGCGTAGTGGATGAGCCGCCCGGCGATCATGTCGCCGATCAGCGGATCGTCGGGCAGGGCGGCGACGAGCTCTTCGCCGTAGACCAGCTCGTCACGCATGCGGCAGGTATGGGTGAGGATCACCTCCTCGAAGCGCTCATAGGTGTCCGGCTCGCGGATCAGGCTCGCGAACGGGGCGATGCCGGTGCCGGTGGAGAGCATGTAGAGCCGCTTTCCGGGCGCCAGCGCGTCGGTGACGAGCGTGCCGGTGGGCTTTTTGCCCAGGATCACCGTGTCGCCGGGCTGGATGTGCTGAAGCTTTGAGGTCAGCGCGCCGTCGGCGACCTTGATGGAATAGAACTCCAGCGCGTCGTCCCAGGTCGGGCTCGCGACCGAGTAGGCGCGCACCAGCGGCTTCTTCTCGCCCATCAGCCCGATCATGACGAACTCGCCCGCGCGGAACCGGAAGCTCGCCGGGCGCGTGGTGCGGAAGGCGAACAGCGTGGCGGTGTAGTGCTTCACGCTAAGCACCTCGACGGCTTCGAAGGCGCCGGGGATGGGCGGTTTTGCGGCGTCGGGACCGGCGGCGTCGGGCATGGCTCGTCTCGCGGTGAAATTCTTACACTGCGCGGTGCATAGCGCGGCGACGCTCAAGCTCCAACCCGGCGCGGCGCCGCACCGGCAGTTTCGCTGGGCGCGTTCAGCCGATACTCCGTTTCACATCCTGCCCGCCGGGGCCGCTTCGCGAAAAGACTGCCGACAAGCGGATTCTCCTCGCCCTGCACCTTTCGTTAACCAAATCTCGCCGACTTTGTTCAAGATACGCATTCAACGAATGCGAATTACGAGGTTTGAGCCGGGGCTGAGCCGTCATGTTGTCGTCGAGATCGGAATTCGCCTTGAAGGATCCGAACGCGCTCAGCGCGCTTTTAGACTATGACTGGCGCATCCGTCGGATGGTGACCGACGCCGAGGCGCTCGGCTCGTCCGGGCGCGTCGGCGCGCTGAAGGGCGAGGTGTCCACCAGCGTGCTGCGCCATCTTCAGCGCCTGCGCTGGATCTCGGCGCTGCATGGCGTTCGCCCCCAGGGCGGACGCATGCGGCTGTGGCCCGTCGAGGCGATCATCCGCGTCCAGATCGCGCTTGATCTGCGCGAGGCGACCGGCGCGAAACTCGCCCACTGCGTCGAGGCGCTGCAGCGCGCCGGGGCCCCGGTCCTGCGTGAGGCCGACAGCTGGGAGCGCTGGATCGGCGCCTCCCACCCGCCGCGACCGCCCGCGCCGGGAAGTCTCCGCGAGGGCGCGCTCGACAATGTCGACGCGTGCGCGAAGGCGGCGGCGGCCTCCGTTGCGGCCTTCGTGGAGCGCAATCGCTTCGCAGATCTCTCCGCGCCGGCCTTCCTGCTCGACTGAGCCGGCGCAGCGCGCACGGCGCCGCAGAGATTGCAATCGTCGGCGAAAACGGCTCGCATGGGACCGGCCCCGACTGGGGCTTCGACGATCCCACAGGGCTGAAGCGGTTAGACAATCCATGAGCGAAATTCGTTTCGACGGCCGGGTGGCCGTGGTCACCGGCGCGGGCGCGGGACTTGGACGCTCCCACGCGATCGGCCTCGCCGAGCGTGGCGCGAAAGTCGTGGTCAACGACCTCGGCGGCGCGGTCGACGGTACCGGCGGCTCCTTGAGCGCAGCGCAGAGCGTCGTGAAGGAGATCGAAGCGGCGGGCGGCGAGGCGATGGCGCACGGCGCCAACGTCACCAAGCCCGACGAGGTCGACGACATGATCGCCCAGGCGAGCGATCGCTGGGGCCGCATCGACATCCTGGTCAACAACGCCGGCATCCTGCGCGACAAGAGCTTCGCGAAGATGAGCCTTGAAGACTTCCGCGCCGTGATGGAGGTCCACCTGTGGGGCTCGGTCGTGTGCACCAAGGCGGTGTGGGACCAGATGCGCGAGGCGAATTACGGCCGCATCGTGATGACCTCGTCCTCCTCGGGCGTCTACGGCAATTTCGGCCAGTCCAATTACGGCGCGGCGAAGATGGGCGTGGTCGGGCTGATGAACGTCCTCACGCTGGAGGGGCGGAAATACGGCATCCGGGTCAACACGCTCTCGCCCACCGCCTACACCCGCATGACCGAGGGGCTCGTGCCCCCGGAGGCCGGGGAGATGATGACGGTGGAGAGCGTCACCGCGGGCCTTCTTTATCTGGCCCACGAGGACAGCCCGGAGCGCACGATCCTGTGCGCCGGCGCGGGCGGCTTCGCGGCGACGAAGATCTACGAGACCCCCGGCGTCTACCTGCCCCCTGAAGAGCAGACCCCTGAGAACGTCGCGGCGAGCTTCCACAAGATCACGGCCGCGGACGGCCAGGAAGAGTTCACCGACGGCGGGCGACAGACCTTCAAGTTTCTCCAGTACGCCGCGGACCATCTCGGCGTTAAACTGGGTTAGACCCTTATTGCTTCAGGCCCGCGAAGGAGCCCCCCATGCGCGAAGCCCTCATCGTCTCCACCGCCCGCACGCCGATCGGGCGCGCCTACAAGGGCGCGTTCAACAACACCCAGGCCCAGGAGCTGGGCGGGCACGCGATCAAGCACGCCGTTGAGCGCGCCGGCGTGGACCCGGCCGAGATTCAGGACGTGATCCTGGGCGCGGCCATGCAGCAGGGCTCCACCTTCCAGAACGTGGCGCGCCAGGCGCTGATCCGCGCCGGCCTGCCGAGCGAGGTCGCCGGCATGAGCGTGGATCGTCAGTGCGCCTCAGGGATGATGGGCATCGCGATCGCGGCCAAGCAGATCATCTCCGACGGCATGGACGTGACCGTGGGCGGCGGACTGGAATCCATCTCGCTGGTTCAGAACGAACACATGAATCTGCACCGCGCCTTCGATCCCTGGATCAACGAGCACTGCCCCTCGCTTTACATGGCGATGATCGAGACCGCCGAGATCGTCGCCGAGCGCTACAAGGTCTCGCGCGAGGCCCAGGACGAGTACGCGCTGCAGTCCCAGCAGCGCACCGCGGCCGGCCAGGAGGCGGGCAAGTTCGACGACGAGATCGTGGCGCTGCCCTCCAAGCCGCTGGTGAAGGACAAGGAGACCGGCGAGGTCTCCGAAAAGGAAGTCACGCTGGACAAGGACGAGGGCAATCGCCCCTCCACCACGCTGGAGGGCTTGTCCGGCCTGAATCCGGTCTGGTCGAACGGCCAGACGGTCAAGGAGGGCAGGTACGTCACCGCCGGCAACGCCAGCCAGCTCTCCGACGGCGCCTCGGCCTCGGTTCTGATGGAGGCCCAGGAGGTCGAAAAGCGCGGCCTCACCCCGCTCGGCGCCTATCGCGGGATCGCGGTCGCAGGCACCAACCCGGACGAGATGGGCATCGGGCCGGTCTTCGCCGTGCCGAAGCTGCTCAAGGCCAACGGGCTGAAGATGGACGATATCGGGCTGTGGGAGCTGAACGAGGCGTTCGCCAGCCAGGTGCTCTACTGCCGAGACAAGCTCGGCATCCCGAACGAAAATCTGAACGTGAACGGCGGCGCGATCTCGATCGGCCACCCTTACGGCATGTCCGGCGCGCGCATGGTCGGCCACGCCCTCATCGAAGGCAAACGCCGCGGCGCGCGCTACGTCGTGTGCACGATGTGCGTCGGCGGCGGCATGGGCGCGGCCGGCCTGTTCGAGGTGTTGTGAGTCGACGTCTCAATCGACCGTCTCTGAACGAGTGCGGCGCGTCGTGTTCCAGATTTGTGCAAACGCGTCGCGTCGTTCTCGGCTCAACTCTTCGATTGCATACCGACGGCCCGATTGAGCTACATACTCTATCGCGCCTGATGAGGACATGCCGACCGAATAACTGCCCCCGCAATCGCTCAGGCGCCGCTCAGTTTCGCGCCAGCCGGCGGTCCAACCGCGCTCGCCGAGTATTCGTTCTGCATGACGCGAGCAGGTCTCGTGGAATATGCAATCGCGCCCTACGAACGGGGAGAGAACGCGCCGGTAGGCTCGGATCATGAAACACGCGAACCGTGCAACCTCACGATCGATCGGGCGAGGCATATCAATGCGCGCAGCGAGCCGCACGACGCCCAGCAGGGCGCGTTTGACAGCGTGACCGATCGGCACGGTTCATCCTCGCCGGATGGCGGTGCCCCAGCCGATGACTTCGTATCCGGCGCGCGGCCCCTGTGCGCAGCCGCTCGCGACGCTAGCGTTCGCGGTAGTGAAGTTCATGAAGATCACGCCATCGCCGCCCATTGCTTGCGCGGCCTCCGCCATTCGGGCGGACGCATTGCGAACCGCCGAGATTTTGTCGAGTTCGGACGAGCATCCTTTGGACTGAGACCCGACGACGGAATGCCCGTAAACGATGTCCAGGACCACATAGTCCCCAGGAATATCACCAGTCGATTGGATAAATTCGTCCGCCAATTCAGCCCCCTTAGCTATGACCGAATTCTGATTGCAGCGGAGAATTGCACCATGTGCAACCATCTTCCCTCGCTAGAATACGCGTTAATCTGATGACCGAACCGCTCACCCTGGAGACGCTGGGCTGGGGCGAGGATTTCGCCGAGGCGCTCGAAAGAGGCGAGCGCGCGCAGGACTGCGCGCGGGTCACCTCGGTGCGGCGCAAGGGCTATGAGGCGCTCTCGGCCTCGGGCCCGGTCTTTCTCAGGCGCGGCGAAAGCGCCAGCGAGCAGGATCGGCCCACGGTGGGCGACTGGGTCGTCGCGGACTTCAAGCGCCTGCGCTATGTCCGCGTCCTGCCCCGGCGCACCGTGTTCAAGCGGATCATGCCGGGCCGGCGCCTGGCCATGCAGCTGATCGCGTCCAACGTGGATGCGGCCTTCGTCGTCACCTCGTGCAATCAGGATTTCAACCCGGCCCGGCTGGAGCGCTTCCTGGCGGTCGCGCGCGAGGCAGGCGCGGAGCCGGTGATGGTGCTGACCAAGGCCGATCTCGCTGAGGACCCTCAAGCTTACGTCGACGAGGCCGGCGAGATCGCCGCGGGTGCGAGCGTGGTCGCGCTCAACGCCAAGCGCCGGCGCGACGTCGCGGTGCTGGAGGCCTGGGCCGGTCCGGGGCGCACGATCGCGCTGATCGGCGCCTCGGGCGTGGGCAAGACGACGTTGATGAACGCGCTGACCGGGGAGGAGGCCGCCACCGCGGAGGTGCGCGCGCGCGATGATCGCGGCCGCCACACCACACGGGCGCGCTCCATGCACCGGCTGATGGCCGGGGGCTGGATCATCGACACGCCGGGCATGCGCGAGCTCGGCCTCGCGGATATCTCCGGCGGCCTACAGGAGACCTTTCCCGATGTGCTGGAGATCGCCGCGCACTGCCGCTTCTCCGACTGCCGCCATCTCGGCGAGCCGGGCTGCGCGGTGGAGGCGGCGGTGGAGGCCGGCGATCTCGACCCGGATCGCCTTGTGCGCTTCCAGATCCTCGCTGAGGAGGCCGAGTTCAACGACAAGCGCCTGTCGCGCCGGCGCATCCGCTCCGGCCGAAACGCCGCAGACGCCGCACCGGACGCCGATGACGACTGGGGCGGTGAGGGCGATTAGCCTCGCTCAGACCCCGCAGGCGCTCAGCCTTCAGGATTGAGCGAGTAGCCGGCCGAGCGCACGGTGCGGATCGGGTCGGTTTCGTGATTCTTGTTCAGCGCCTTGCGCAGCCGGCCGATATGCACGTCCACGGTGCGCGCCTCGACATAGACGTCCGAGCCCCACACCGCGTCCAGCAGCTGCTCGCGCGAGAAGACACGGCCCGGATGCTGCATCAGATAGTCGAGCAGGCGGAATTCGGTCGGGCCGAGATGCACCTCCTGGCCCGCGCGCACCACGCGGTGAGCGACCCGGTCGATCACGATGTCGCCGACGGCGACCTTGTCCTCGGCGAGCCCTGGGCGGATCCGGCGCAGCACGGCGCGCAGGCGCGCAAACATCTCCTTCATAAGGAAGGGCTTGACGATGTAGTCGTCCGCCCCGGTGTCGAGCCCGCGGATGCGGTCGGTCTCTTCGCCGCGCGCGGTCAGCATGATGATCGGCAGGTTGCGCGTCTCCTGACGTCCGCGCAGCCGGCGCGCGACTTCGATCCCGGAGATTTTCGGCAGCATCCAATCCAGCAGGAGGATGTCGGGCTGGCGCTCCTCCACGAGCATGAGCGCCTCCTCGCCGTCCGCGGCGACGGAGACCCGGAAGCCTTCCTTGTTGAGATTGTACTGCAAGAGCTCTGCGAGCGCGTCTTCGTCTTCGACGACAAGAACATGGGGCTGCATGGTTACGTCCTCACCTACTCCGTCGTTTCCGGCGTTTGGCCGCGCGGGCGATCCCGCGTCAGCTCCATGCCGGTGACGAGATAGTGGATCACCTCGGCGATGTTGGTCGTGTGATCCCCGATGCGTTCGAGGTTTTTCGCCACGAACAGAAGATGGGCGCCCGGGCCGATCAGCTTGGTGTCCTCGGCCATATGGGTCACGAGCTCGCGGAACAGCGCGTTGTAGTGCTCGTCCACGTCGTCGTCGCGCTCCCAGACGCCGACGGCCTTGGAGATCTCCCCGGAGGTGTAGGCGTCGAGCACCTGATGGAGATTGCCCTCCACCAGGCGGCCCATGCGCTCCACCGCGCCGATCAGGCCGACCGGCTCCATCTCGGAAAGCTCCGGCGTGCGCCGCGCGATGTTCTTGGCCAGATCGCCCACGCGCTCCAGGTCGGCGGTGATCTTCAGCGCCGCGATCGTGGCGCGCAGATCTGCGGCCATGGGCTGGCGCAGCGCGAATAGTCGGATCACCTGACGCTCCACCTCGCGCTGCATCTCGTCCACCCGCCGGTCGCGCTCGACCACCTGCGCGGCGAGGCCGGGGTCGCGCGTGGTGATTGCGTCCAGGCAGTCGGAGACCAGGCTCTCGGCCATGCCGCCCATAGTGGCGACATCCGCCGAAAGTCGTTCAAGCTCGTCGGAGAAGGCCTTGACCGTATGCGTCGCCTTGATCGGCGGGGTCATGTGTGTCGCCTTTCAACCGGCGCCGCGAACGGGCGCCATCCGCTTAACCGAAGCGGCCGGTGATATAGTCTTGGGTGCGCGGATCGCGCGGGTTGGTGAAAATCTCCTCGGTCGGCCCGTACTCCACGAGCTTCCCAAGGTGGAAGAAGGCGGTCATCTGCGAGACCCGCGCGGCCTGCGCCATGGAGTGGGTCACCATCACGATGCAGTAGTTCGCGCGAAGTTCGTCGATCAGCTCCTCGATCCGGGCCGTCGCGATGGGGTCGAGCGCGGAGCACGGCTCGTCCATCAAGATGACTTCCGGGTTCACCGCGATGGCGCGCGCGATCACCAGGCGCTGCTGCTGACCGCCCGACAGCGAGGTGCCCGGCTGGCCGAGCCGGTCGCTGACCTCGTCCCAGAGCCCGGCCTTTTTTAGGCTGGTCTCAACGATGTGGTCGAGCTCCACTCGCCCGGAGGCCAGGCCGTGAATGCGCGGCCCGTAGGCGATATTTTCGTAGATCGATTTCGGGAACGGGTTCGGCTTCTGGAACACCATGCCCACGCGCGCGCGCAGAACCACCGGATCGACCGAGCGGTCGTTGACCTCCTCGCCGTCGATCAGCACCGAGCCGGTCACGCGCGCAGAATCGATCGTGTCGTTCATCCGGTTGATGACGCGCAGATAGGTGGACTTGCCGCAGCCGGACGGACCGATCAGCGCGGTGACCGCGCGATCCTGGATCTGGGCGGACACGTCCATGATCGCGTGCGTGTCGCCGTAGAAGACGTCCACGCCGCGCGTCTCCACCTTGGTGGGGTTCGGGCTGGGCGCGGGATGGAGAACCGTGCTCTCCGGGGCGTCGTAAGTCGTGACGTCGCTCAACTCACCATCTCCGTTCGAAGCGCCGGCGCAGGAAGATGGCGATTGCGTTGAACGCCAGCATCAGCACCAGAAGGACAAGGATCGCGGCCGCGGTGCGCGCTTCGAAGGCGCGCTCGGCGCCGCTGGACCACAGAAAGACCTGAACCGGCATCACCGTGGCCGGCTCAGTGAAGCCGGACAGGGCCAGGGCGGGCGGATCGGCGATGAAGGCGACCATGCCGATCATGAGAAGCGGCGCGGTCTCGCCAAGGGCTTGCGCCAGACCGATGATCGAGCCGGTCAGGATGCCGGGCATCGCCATGGGCAGGACGTGGTGGAACACCGCCTGGGTCTTCGAGGCGCCCACCCCGAGCGCAGCCTCGCGGATGGAGGGCGGCACCGCGCGCAGCGCCGCGCGCGAGGAGATGATCACGGTCGGCAAGGTCATGAGCGCCAGCACTATGCCGCCCACGAGCGGGACCGAGCGCGGCAGGCCGAAGGCGTTGATGAACACCGCAAGGCCCAGAAGTCCGAACACGATGGAGGGCACCGCGGCGAGGTTGTTGATGTTCACTTCGATGAAGTCGGTCAGCGGGTTCTTCGGCGCGAACTCTTCCAGGTAGAGCGCCGTGCCCACCCCGATCGGCACGGCGAGCAGCATGGTGACCGCCATGGTCAATAGCGAGCCGATGATGGCGCCGAGCACGCCGGCGAGCTCGGGCTCGCGGCTGTCGGCGTTGGTGAAGAGCGTCGTGTTAAAGCCGGCCTGGGCGAGACCGCGATCATCGAGCGCGCGCGCCCAGGCGATCTGCCGGTCCGAGATCCGGCGCGCGGTCGGGGGCGTCTCGACAGTCCAGAGCGTCCACTCGCCGGGCGTGTTCGCGGCGTCCAGCCCGATCACCACTTCGCCGGTGGCGCTGCGTCCGTCTGCGGCGATCTCGTCGATTAGAACCGTCCCGCCGTGCAGGCGCGCGAACACCGCGCGGGTGCTCGCGCCCAGCGGCAGGGTCTGTCCGAGCTCGGCGCTCGCCTCCAGGCGCGCTACAAGCGCCTCCAGCCTCGCAACGTCGGCGGCGGCGGATTCCTGCGCGTCGCGTCCGATCGCGGCGTCGGCGCGCGTTCCGCCCTGAGCGAGGCGTTGGCGCGTAGCCTCAAGGCGCGCCACGATCTCGGCGCGCGCGCTTTCGAGCACGGTTTCGAACACCGGCCCGTCCGCGGAGAGCGTCACCGCGCCGTCACGCGCGCTGGCCGAGAGGCGGCCCTGGCCGGTCTCGAAGCGCTCATCGACGGTCACGCCCTTTAGATAGAGGTCCGCATCGTCGGAGATCGGCATCGAGACGGTGACCGTGGTCCCGATCAGATCCGGCTCGTCGACGACCCGGTTGAGCAGGCGCGCCGCGTTGAGCCCGCTGTAGAGCCCGAACAGATCGCGCAGAGCGGCCCGGTCGGTGACGCTGGGGAATTGCGCGCGCAGGGCGTCCTGGATCATCGCGTTGTAGGAGCCGCGCCGCAGCGAGGCTTCGGAGCGGTCCCCGCGCGGATCGGCGCGCTCGGCGCTGACCTGAACCGGCAGGGTGAGCGTGTGATGAGTGAAGGCCGGCGCCGACTTGATCGCGATCGAGCCCAGAAGCACGCCGAGGACGACGATCGCCGCGGACAGCGCGGCGACGCCATAGGCCTGGAAGCGGCGCTCGGCGCGGTGCCGGCGCGCCAGGCGCGCGGCGACGGCGTTGCGGATGGAGGCGCGCGTCTCAGTCATATTTCTCGCGATACCTCCGCACGACATGAAGGGCGAGCACGTTCAACATCAGCGTCAGGATGAACAACACCAGACCGAGCGCGAAGGCCGAGAGCGTCTTCGGACTGTCGAACTCCTGGTCGCCGGTCAGCAGCATCACGATCTGCACGGTGATGGTGGTCACCGACTCAAGCGGGTTCGCGGTCAGGTTGGCGCCCTGGCCGGCGGCCATGACGACGATCATCGTCTCGCCGATCGCGCGGCTGATCCCCAGGAGCAGCGCGCCCACCACGCCGGGCAGCGCGGCGGGCATGACCACCAGTCGCACCGTCTCCGACTTGGTCGCGCCCATGGCGTAGGAGCCGTCACGCAGCGACTGCGGCACGGCGTTGATCACGTCATCCGACAGAGATGACACGAAGGGGATGATCATCACCCCCATGACCAGGCCCGCCGCCAGCGCGGACTGGGTCACCGCGTCTTCATAGCCCAGGAACAGCGCCGCATCCCGCAGGAAGGGCCCGACGGTGAGAAGCGCGAAGAAGCCGTAGACCACGGTCGGGATGCCTGCGAGCACCTCCAGCGCAGGCTTGGCCCAGGCGCGGGTGCGCGGCCCGGCGTATTCTGACAGATAGATCGCGGAGAGCAGCCCCACCGGCGCGGCGACCAGCATCGCGACCGCCATGATCAGGAAGGTGCCCGCGAACAGCGGGACTGCGCCGAACGCGCCGGTCTGGCCGATCTGGTCGGCGCGAATGCTGATTTGCGGGCTCCACTGAAGGCCGAACAAGAACTCGTGGATGCGCCAGTCGATCGCGGAGAAGAAGCGCGCGCTTTCGAACAGCAGCGACAGCACGATCCCGACCGTGGTCAGGATCGCCACGATGGAGCAGAGCAACAACGCGGTGGAGACCACGCCCTCCACCCGGTTGCGCGCCCTGAAGTCCGCGCCGACGCGCGAGCGCGCCCAGGTCAGCCCGCCGACCGCGAACGCCAGAGCGAACGCGGCCGCGCCCCAACGAAACAGGCGCTCATACGGGGTGAAGGCCTCGGCCGCGGCGCGCAGCTCCGCGGTGTCCCGGCTTGGCAAGCCTTCATCGAAAGCGTAGGCGCGCGCATCGGCCACGAACAGCTCGCGGCGTTCGGTCGGGGCGGTGAAGTACTCCAATCCCGCCCGCGCGCGCAGCCCGGCCGGGGTGTCCGGCGCCCGGGCCGCGATGGAGTCCGCGATCGCGCGCTCGCGTGCGTCGATCTCGTCTTCAAGCGCGTTGCGGTCGCTCAGATCCGCGCTCAGATCCCGGCTGAGCTCTGCGGCGCGCTCTGTCTGATCGGCGTCGCGAGCCCGGGCCAGGTCGGCCCGCCCGGCCTCGATCCCGGCGTCGAGCGCGGCGCGGCGATCGGTCAGCGCGGCGCGGCGCGCGTCGGTTTCAAGCTGGCGTTCATACTCAGCGCGCAAGGGTTCTGAGACGCGTTCAAGCTCGCCCAGCGCCAGCGTGTTCACCAGCGATCCGCCGAACACGCCATAGACCGCAAGCAGAAAAAGCGCCGGCGCCCCGGTCCATAGCGCGATGTAGTACCCGTAATAGTTCGGCAGCGAGTGCAACCGCTGCCGCCCGCCAGTCGCGGACGACAGCGCCCTGCGGCGTCCCACCAGGAAGCCGATCGCGGTCAGCACGAGAAGCGCCAACGCCGTGAACAGGGAGACTTGCATGCACGTCCTTTCGGCCCCGGCCGCAGGCCGCCGGCGCAGAGGACGCAACATGTCGCGGGTCGATCAACGGTTTATGACAGCGTTGCGACAGTTTTGTAACACCAGCGACCGTGATGTCATCAACACTATCGCACGCGGCTACTGCGCGGCTTGCGGCGGACCGGGCTCGGCCTTGCGTTCAGCCCGGGCTTCGGCCCCGCCACTGTCGTCGGATTCGCCGTCGTCGGCGGGCGCGGCGAGCGGGAAAAAGACCGAAAAGACCGAACCTTGACCCGGCGCGCTTTCCACCGCGAAACCGCCGCGGTGACGCGCGACGATGTGCTTGACGATCGCCAGTCCGAGCCCGGTGCCCGAGGCGGGTCCGCTCTTTTGCCCGTCGACCCGGAAGAAGCGCTCGGCCAGGCGCGGCAGGTAGCGCCGGTCCACGCCCACGCCATGGTCGCGCACGCGCACGACGCCGTAACGCGCGGCCGGGTCGAAGGCGGGCGAGGTGAGCATGAGCCGGCCTGAATCCGGCGCGATGCGCTCGGGCAACTGCTCGGCCGCGTCGCGCGTCAGGCCGTCATGGACCGAAACGCGCACATGAGCGCCGTCACTGGAGTATTTCAGCGCGTTCTCCACAAGGTTCTCAAGAACCTCGTAGATCTGATCGCGATCACCCTCCACGAGCGGCGAGGCGTCCTCGGCGTCCAATGCGACGGTGATGGCGCGCGCGTCGGCGACCGGCCCGATGGCGTTGACCAGATCCGATGCGATGCGGGCGAGGTCGGCGCGCCCGGATGGCGGCACGTGCTCGTTCATCTCCACCCGGGACAGCGAGAGCAGATCGTCGATCAGCCGTCGCATGCGTTCGGTCTGGTCGCGCATGATGGCCAGGAAGCGATCGCGCGCCTCGGCGTCCTCGCGCGCAGGCCCGCTCAAGGTTTCGATAAAGCCCGACAGGGAGGCCAGCGGCGTGCGCAGCTCATGGCTGGCGTTGGCCAGGAAGTCCGCGCGCATGCGTTCAGCGCGTTTGGAGGAGGTCTGATCCTCGAACACCAGCATGGCGCGCCAGGGCATTGCGCCGGAGCGGTTCAGGCGCAGCGGCTCCACCACCGCCCGGACATGGCTCTCAAGCGGCGCCATCGTGGCGTACTCCACCACGCGCCCGCGCTCGCCGCGCAGCGATGCGCTCACCGCCTCGAGTACACGCGGCTGGCGCAGCGCGGTCGATAGCAGGCCCCCCTCCGCGCCGAGGCCCAGAAACGCCCGCGCCGCCGGATTGGCTCTTTCGATCCGTCCGCCGGGCCCGATCAGCACGGCGGGAACCGGCAAGCGAAGCAGCATCAGCGCGGCGACATTTTCGTCGGTCTCCACTGCTTCATCGTCCGGCGCGCTCGGGGCGGTCGGTTCCGCCGCGGTCAGCGCGGTGAGGTAATAGACGACCGCCAGCGCGCTGAGTGCGGCCGCGGCCCCGAAAAAGGTCGAGAAGCCCAACGCGCCGGAGAAGAAAAGCACCGCCATCACCGCGACGCCTAGGCCTGCGCTAATGGCGATATCGCGCCGGCGCGGCCGATCGATCGCGCGCGCCAGCGCGGCCGATTGCGTATTTTTCCCGCTTGGCCCGGATTCCGTCATAACCGTTTGCATAACACGCGTTTATGGCATCGTGCATGTCATGGTCAGGCGCGGTACGCGCGCGCCTCAGGAATGGATGCGTCAACATGAACTTTTCGTAATTCGAGATATTTTTATCGTTTTTCGAGATAGTTTTGTTGACATTCAAGAAGCCCCCGATACGCTTGGGGCCACAATGATGGACTCAGGGAGAGGCTGTTTGCTCCGCCGTTCGCTCATAATTTCCGCCAGCGCGCTGCTCACCGCGGCCTGCGCCGGCGTCGCGCCTCTCGCCGAGCCCCCGACGCTGAACGCGCCGGTCGAGCTCGCTGCGGCTGAACGCCTTGAGACCGGCGCGCCTGAGACCGACTGGGTCGCCTCGTTCAACAACACCGATCTGGAGCGGCTCGTCGCTGAGGCCATGGAGGCCAACCCGGACGTGCTCGCAGCGGCCGCCTCGCTGGACGCCGCGCGCGCGTCGGCGCGCTCGGCCAACGCTGCACGCCTGCCCTCGCTGGACGCCTCCACCTCGGTGACCGAGCGCGACGCCCCGACCGCCGGCGCCTCGACGAACTGGTCGCTCGGCCTGGACGCCTCCTGGCAGGCCGATGTCTGGGGCCGGCTCTCCAACCAGGCGCGCGCCGGGGTCTTGAGCGCTGAGGCCGCCGAAGCCGACTTCTACGGGGCACGGCTCTCGATCGCCGGCGCGGTGGTGCAGTCCTGGTTCGCCGTCATCGAGGCGCGCCAGCAGACCGCTCTGGCGGTGCGCGACGTGACTGCGCGCGAAGATCAGCTCGAGATCGTCGACCGGCGCTTCCGACGCGGCGTCGCGCGCTCCTCCGACGTGCGCACGGCGCGCTCCGCGCTCGCCACATCGCGCGCCACGCTGGCCCGGCGAGAGCGCGGGGAAGCCGCCTCGCGCCGCGCGCTGGAAGCCCTGCTCGGGCGCTATCCCGGCGCTGCGATCGAGGCCGCCGAAACCTTGCCGCAAGTCGGCCCGACCCCGGCGCTGGTCTCTCCCGGCGTCTTGTTGCAGCGCCGCCCGGACGTTGCGGCGGCCGAGCTTCGTCTGGCCGCAGCCGGCTTCTCAGCCGAAGCCGCGCGCAAGGCGCTTTATCCGCGCCTGAACCTGTCAGGGGGCGTCTCCTCGGCCGCCGACAATCCCGGCGACCTGTTCGACACCGATGCCTTGGTTGAGAGCGTGACCGCATCGCTCCTGGCCCCGATCTTTCGCGGCGGTGCGCTGCGCGCCGAGCGTGACCGGGCCGCGGCGGACGCGCGCCGGCTGGCTGCGCGCTACGTCTCAACGGTGCTCGCCGCCTGGCGCGAGGCCGAGGACGCCGTGTTCTCCGAAGGGGTCCTTGAGACCCGCGTGCAACAGTTGGCCGTCGCGCGTCAGGAAGCCGACGCCGCGCTGGAGCTCGTCGAGCGCCAGTACGCCAGCGGCGTGGCCACGATCTTTGAACTGATCGACGCCCAGACGCGCCTGATCAGCGCAGAGGGTCAGCTCATCACCGCGCGCCGCGAGCGTGCGGACAACCGGGTCTCCCTGCATCTCGCGCTCGCCGGCGACTTCGCCGCCGGGGGCGGGCTGCGCCCTGAAATCGACGAATAAGCACATCCGGAAATGCCCGCAGAGGCATCCGACAATAAGAAGACGTAACGAGGTTGGTCATGAAACGGTATTTCGGTCGCTTGGTCCTGTTCGCGGTGCCCATCGGCATCGTGGCCGGCTTCTTCGTCCTGTTCAGCGTGCTGATGGCCACCGCGCCGCAGCCTGAACAGGCCGAAGTGGAGGCCCGGCCCTCGGCGGTGTTCGTCGCCGAGGCCGAGCGCCGCCCGGTTCAGCTGGAGGTGCGCACGCAAGGCGAGGTGCGTCCCTTCACCGAGATCGATCTCACCGCTCAGGTGTCAGGGCGCATCTCGTATGTGAACCCGGCCTTCGTGGAGGGCGGCTTCTTCGAGGCCGGCGAGACGCTGGTCCGGGTGGAGGATGACGATTACCGCCTGGCGGTCACGCGCGCCGAAGCGCTGGTCGCCCAGCGCCGCCAACAGCTGATCCGCGAGCAGGCCGAAGCCGATCTCGCGCGTGAAGAATGGGAATCGCTGGGCGACGGCGAGGCCTCGCCTTTGACCTTGCGCGAGCCTCAGCTCGCCGAAGCCCAGGCCCAGCTCGCCGCCGCGCAGGCCGGGCTTCAAGAGGCGCGCCTCAATCTGCGCCGCACACGCATCTCAGCGCCGTTCGACGGCCGGGTGCGCGAAAAGGGCGCCGATCTCGGCCAGTTCGTGGGCGCGGGCGCGCGGCTTGGCCGGGTGTTTGCGACCAATCTCGTCCAGGTGCGTCTGCCTCTGACCAACGAGCAGTTGGGACTGCTCGGCATGCCGCTCGCCTTCGAGGCCGGCGACGCCGCCGCCGCGCCCGAGGTCGTCCTGTCCGCCGATGTGGCGGGTGGGCGCCATGAGTGGCGTGGCCAGGTGGTGCGCACCGACAGCGCCATCAATCCCCAGACCCGAACCCTGTTCGCCATGGTTGAAGTGCCCGATCCCTATGGCGAAGCGGCCGAGGCCGCGGGCGCGCCGCTGGCGGTCGGGCTGTTCGTGGACGCCACCATCCAGGGCCGCCGCCTTGAAGAGGCGTTCTCACTGCCGCGCAGCGCGCTGCGCGGCTCGAACCAGGTCTTCGTCGCGACGCCTGACGACACGCTCTCGATCAGGACCGTTGACGTGGTCTCGTCCTCGCCGGAACGCGTGGTCGTCACCTCGGGCGTGGAGGCGGGCGAGCTCGTCGTGACCTCGCCGCTGCGCGCGCCCGCCGACGGCATGGCGATCACCCCGCTCGGGCCTGACGGCGAACCGCTGAACGGCGAGCCGGACGAGGACGCCTCGCAGTCGCGCATCAGCGAAGCCGCCGTCACCTCGGCCGGCTGATCCGCCCCGCACAGGATAGGAAACGATCATGGTCGAACGTCCCGAAGAAAGCCGCCATCGCGGCATCCTGGCGTGGTGGGCTAAGAACGGCGTCGCCGCCAACCTCCTGATGATCATCGCCTTCATCGGCGGGATCATCGGCTTCACCACGATGCAGCGCGAGAACAACCCCGCCGCGGTCTTCCCCGGCGCCTCCATCAACGTCGCCTGGCCTGGCGCCAGCCCCCAGGACGTTGAAGAGCAGATCATCGTGCGCATCGAGGAGGCGCTGTCCGACCTGGACGGCGTGGACGAGCTCACCGCCGTGGCGCGCGAGGGCTCCGGCTCGGTCTACGTGTCCGGCCTTCCAAGCGAAGACGCCGACGCCTTCATCGACGAGATCAAGCTGCGCGTGGACTCGGTGAACAATCTGCCGCCGAGCGCCTTCCGGCCGCAGGTGAACCGCTGGCAGAACTCAGACCAGATCGCCGGCTTCGCCCTGCACGGCGACGTGCCCCGGCGCGACCTGCAGCGCATCGCGCGTGAAATCCGCGACGAGATCTCAGCCACAGTGCCCGAGGTCTCGATCGTGGAGATCAACGGCACGCTGGGCGAGGAGGTCTCCATCGAGGTCTCAGAGGAGGCGATGCGCCGCTATGGGCTGAGCTTTTCAGACGTGGCCCGCGCGATCGGCAACTCCTCGATCAACGCCTCGGCGGGCTCAGTGCGCACCGGGCTCGGCGACGTGCGCATCACCTCGCGCGAACTCGCCGACACCGCCCAGGAGTTCGAGGACATCGTCATCCGCCAGACCCGCGAGGGCGGGGTGGTGCGCGTGGGCGACGTCGCACAGGTGATCGACGGGCTGCGCGACGCGAACCTGAACGCCACCTTCAACGGCGAGCAGATGGTCATCATCGCCATTCGCTCCACGGGCAACTCCGACATCATCACGGTGTCGAACGGGCTGAAGGCCTATATGCAGGAGAAGAACGAGGAGCTGCCCTCCTCTGTCCAGCTGTCGGAGTGGTGGGACGGCGCGGACCAGTTCAACTCCCAGCTGAGCGTGATCGGCAACTCTGCGCTTCTGGGTCTGGTGCTCGTGCTGGCGATCCTGATCTTGTTCCTGCGCCCGATCGTGGCCTTCTGGGTGACGATCGGCATCGCCACGGCGTTCGCGGGCGCTTTCATGATCCTGCCCTTCATGGGCGTGACGCTGAACTTCCTGTCGCTGTTCGCCTTCCTGATCGTGATCGGCGTGATCGTGGACGACGCGATCATCGTGGGCGAGAACATCCACAATCGGGTGGAGCGCGGCGAGCAAGGCCTCACCGCGGCCGTCGTGGGCGTTCAGATGGTCGCCAAGCCGGTGCTGTTCGCGGTCATCACCACGATGATGGCGTTCGGCCCATGGATGCTGCTGACCGGACCGGAGCGCCAGTTCACCTCGCAGATCTCGCTGGTGGTGATCGCCGCGCTGATCTTCTCGCTGATCGAGTCGCTGCTGATCCTTCCCGCGCACCTGTCGCACATCAAGCCGCAGAAGATCGAAGGCCCGCTGGCGCCACTGCTCAAGCTGCAGGCGGGGATCGCGAACAGCCTGATGACGTTCGCGCACCGGGTCTACGGCCCGACGCTCGCGACCGCCATCCGCTTCCGCTACTCCACGCTTCTGATCTTCGTGGGCCTGTTCGCGCTGGCCATCGTCCTGATGATGTCCGGCCGGGTGGGCATGCGCTTCATGCCGGAGATCGAAAGCGATCTGATCCGGGTGAACATCCAGCTCGCCGAAGGCACGCCGTGGAGCCGCACCGAAGAGATCCGCCAGCGCCTAGACGACGCCGAGAAGCGCGTGCAGGAGGTCTATCGCGAGCAGTTCCCGGACGATGCGGATATGATCCGCTCGCGCTCCACGCTCGCCACGGACGCGGCGGTGCGCGCCTGGATCAACATCGCCCCGCCGGAGAACCGGCCGGGTCTGACCCCGACGGCTGAGGTCGCCCAGCGCATCCGCGACGAGCTCGGACCGATCCCGGACGCCGAGGAGATCCGCTTCGATGCGACCCTCAACCAGGTGGGCCCGGCGCTGGAGTTCGCCATCAATCACCCCGACCTGGACGTGCTGCGCCAGGCCGCCGCGGAGTTGAAGACGGAGCTGCGCCGCTACGAGACCACCTACGACGTGGTCGACAACCTGCAGGCCAGCGCGGACGAGCTGCGCCTGACGCTCAAACCGGACGCTCAATCGCTCGGACTGACCCTGCGCGACGTCACCACGCAGGTTCGTCAGGCCTTCTACGGCGAGGAGGTCCAACGTCTGCCGCGCGGCGGCGAGGACGTGCGCGTGATGGTGCGCTATCCTCAGGAGGCGCGGGAAAACCTCGACTCCATCCGCAATCTGCGCATCCGCACCGCGGACGGGCGTGAGGTTCCGCTCGCCGCAGTCGCCGAAGCCGAGTTCGCGCCGGGCATCAATCAGATCCGGCGACGGGAGCGCCAGCGCACCGTGACCGTGAGCGCGGAGCTGACCGACCGCGACGCGGCCGGCGACATCCGAGAAGAACTGCAGGACAACTTCTTCCCGCAATGGCGAGAGCGCTATCCCGGCCTGACCACCGGCGCGATCGGCGAGGCGGAAGGCCAGGCCCAGTTCATGGCCGAAATCATACGGCTCCAGCTGATCATGATCGGGCTGATGTACGTCCTGCTGGCGGTGGCGTTTAAGTCCTACGCCCAGCCGCTTTTGATCATGACGGCGATCCCCTTCGCCTTCGCCGGGGCTGTGTTCGGCCACTTGTTGCTGGGTGAAAGCCTGGCTCTGTTCTCCTTCTTCGGGGTCGGCGCGGCCGCCGGGATCGTCATCAACGACAATCTGGTGCTCGTGGACTTCATCAACCGGCTGCGTGAACGCGGCGTCGGCGCGATGCAGGCGCTCGTCGATGCGGGCGTGCAGCGTTTCAGGCCGATCCTTCTGACCACCGTGACCACCTTCATCGGGGTCCTGCCGATGATCGCGGAGCGCTCCACCGCGGCGCAGTTCCTCAAGCCCATGGTGATCGCGCTCGGCTTCGCGGTGGTGTTCGCTCTGTTCCTGACGCTGTTCCTTGTGCCCGCGCTTTACGCCATCGGCGTGGACATCAAGCGCACGGTCACCGGACTATGGCGCGGTGAGAAAATCGCGCCCATCGGCTCGACCTATTCCGGCCACGAGAGCACCGGCGAGGACGCGCTCGACGTGGGCCGCTCCGGCCAGCCGGCGGAGTAGACATCGCGACGGGCGGCGCCGCGGCGCCGGAGCCGCCCGTGCCTATCCAACCCGTCTCATCTGCAGGGACCGACACGCATGAAGCATCTTCTTCTCGGAGCGGCCGCCGCCCTCATGATCGCGCCGGGCGCGCTGGCTCAAGACGGCGCCGCGGCGCCCGCCGACGATGCGCCGCGCTTTGGCGGCTTCGGCTTCGACGCCACCGGCATGAACGCCGAACGCGACCCTGGCGACGACTTCTACCGCTTCGCCAACGAGGCGTGGCTGGAGCGCACCGAAATCCCGGGCGACCGCTCGAACTACGGCACCTTCACCATGCTCTCGATCGAGGCCGACGAGAATGTGCGCACGATCGTGGAGGAGGCCGCCGCGCGCGAGGACGCCGCGCCGGGCTCGAACGATCAGCTGGTCGGCGACCTGTTCAAGAGCTGGATGGACGCTGAGACCATCGAGGCGCACGGGCTCGACCCCGCCCGGCCCTATCTCCACCAGATCGACCGGGTGCAGGACTTCGAGGGCCTCGCCGCACTGTTCGCAACGGTTCATCACCAGTCGCCTTGGTCGGTCGGCGTGATCGCCGATCCGGCCGACACCTCGCGCTACACCGTGTTCATGAGCCAGGCCGGGCTGGGCATGCCCGACCGGGACTACTACCTGGAAGACGACGAGGCCTCGAAGGGATACCGCCAGGCCTATCTCGCCTATATCGCGCGCATCTTCGAACTTGCGGGCATGGACAGCGGCGCGCTGAAGGCCGACGCGATCCTGGCGCTGGAGACCCGCCTGGCCGAAGCCCACTGGCCGGCCGAGCGCACTCGCGAGATCAGCGAAATCTACAACGAGATGACACTGGCTCAGCTCGAGGAGCTCGCGCCCCAGTTCGGCTGGAGCGACAATCTCGACCGGCTCGGGCTCGGCGGTCAGGACCGCTTCGTGGTCACCACGCCGAGCGCCATTCAGGAAGCCGGCGCGATCTTCGAGGAGACCGGTCTGGAAACGCTGAAGGCCTACATGACCTTCCACTTCCTCTCCAGCCGCGCGGCCTGGCTGACCTCGGACTTCGACCAGGCCCGCTTCGACTTCTACTCCAAGACGCTGAACGGCGTTGAAGAGCAGCGCGAGCGCGCCAAGCGCGGGGTCGACCTGATCGACGGCGCCCTCGGCCACGCGGTCGGCCAGATCTATGTCGAGCGCCACTTCCCGCCTGAGTCCAAGGCCCAGATGGAGGGCCTTGTGGACAATCTGCAGACCGCGTTCCGCGCGCGTCTGGAGACGCTCGCCTGGATGGACGAGCAGACGCGCGCGCAGGCGCTGGAGAAGCTCTCCACCTTCGAGCCGCGCATCGGCTATCCGCAGGTGTGGGACAAGTATGACCGGCTGGAGATCGCCGCGGACGATTATTTCGGCAATCGCAGCCGCATGGCCGAGTTCGCCTGGGCGAAGCAGCTCGACGATCTGTCAGGACCGGTGAACCGCGAAGAGTGGAGCTGGCCGCCCCAGATCGTGAACGCAAGCTACAACCCGCTTCTCAACCAGATCACCTTCCCGGCCGGCATCCTCCAGCCGCCCTTCTTCGATCCCAACGCCGATCCGGCGATCAATTACGGGGCGATCGGCGCTGTGATCGGCCACGAGATCGGACACGGCTTCGACGATCAGGGCCGGCGCTTCGATGCTGAAGGGCGCATCCGCGACTGGTGGAGCGAGGAGACCAACGCGCGCTTCCTTGAACGATCCGACGCGCTGGTCGACCAGTACGATCTCTACGAGCCGATCGAGGGCTACACGGTGAACGGGCGTCTGACGCTGGGTGAGAATATCGGCGATCTGGGCGGCATGGAGATGGCCTATGCGGCTTGGCGCGACCATGTCGACGCGGCCTATGGCGGCGAGGCGCCGCTGATCGACGGCTTCACCGGCGATCAGCGCTTCTTCCTGGCCTGGGCCCAGGTTTGGCGCCGGCTCTATCGCGAGGACAATCTGATCTCGCGGCTGCGCACCGACGCGCATGCGCCCGCGGAGTTCCGCGTCAACGGCGTGGTGCGCAACATGGACGCCTGGTACGCCGCCTTCGACGTCACCGAGGACGACGATCTCTACCTGAAGGACGAAGACCGCGTCTCGATCTGGTAGACGCACGGCCCATCGCGCCATTCCCCGGACAAGCCGGGGCATGGGGCATATCGATCACCCCTACACCCAGCCGTCCTGATGAAAGTCGGGACCTGGAGATCGTGGGGCCGCACCCTTCGATCTCCCGGGTCCCGGCGTTCGCTGGGAGGATCCGAGGCGGCGTCTGCGCGCCTAAATCCCCGGCTTTCCGGGATTGTCCGGGACGATCTCACTCTCCTTGCGGTCGAGCTTTCGGGTTTCAGAACGCATAAAGCCGCCCTCGGTCGTGGCGACGTAGACGTCCATGCAGAAATGGTCGTCGGCCACGGTCAGCACGTTGAAGCCGGCCGGCTCGTCGCGGGTGCGCACCGAGAAGGTGGTCGAGGCGCTGACGAACCAGCACACGTGGTCGCCATGGCTTTCGGCCAGCGCGAAGACCTGGTGCATGTGACCGCTCAGCACGAGATCGGCGCCGCCCTGGATGAACACGTCGGCGGCTTCGGCCCCGAATGTCGTCTTGGCCCGGCCCTTCAGCCCGCCCGGCGCGACGAGAGGGTGGTGACAGACCACCACGCGCAACTGGCCGTTGGCGGCCGAGCGCTCCAACCGGCCGGCGATGTCGCGCGCCTGGCTGGGCCGGGCCTTGCCGAGCGACCAGTCCAGGCGCCACTGCGCCCCGCGGCTGGTTTCCAGGCTTTCGATCGCGACCTGATCGTCAGCGTAGCTGCCGGAGATCGTTTCGCCCATGCGGTGGTTGAACCGGCCCCAGGGCGAAACCAGGCGCGAGACCATGTTGGCGTAGGGCACGTCGTGATTGCCCGGCGAGGCCACGACCGGGGCCTTCAGCTTCGAGAAGAGCTCGCGCGCCTGTGCGAACTCGCGCCGGCGACCGAAGGTCGTGAGATCGCCCGAGGCGACTACGACATCCGGTTCAATCCGCTCGGCCTCCGAGACCAGGCCCTCCACCAGGCGCGGGTCCTCCTTGCCGAAATGCAGATCGGCGATATGCAGGATCGTGGTCATGATCTCTCCCGGCGCGAAAGACCCGCGCCCTTGATCGGATCAGGGCCCCGGCGCGGCGAGCACCGAGAGGGCGTTTTCGTCAAGCGTAAGACCGACCGGCGCGTTCAGGCGGACCGGCTCTCCGTCCAGCATGATGCGCTCGGAGCGGCCGTCGCGCAGCTCGGCCGCGTCCAGCCAGCGGTGCTCCACCGCATCGTGCTCGCGCCAGCGGTCCATCATGGCCGCCAGCGTCAGCGAGGCCATCTGCCCCGGATCGCGAAGGCGCACGTGCAGGCACTCAAGCCGCGCCGGGCCCGGATCGAACGGCGGCTCGCCTGTCACAGCGGCGACGCCGCCTGGCGCGAACAGCGCCGCGCTCGCCACGGCGAACGGCTTGCGCTCGCCGGGCTCGGCCAAGCGCAGCCTGCGCTTGAACATGGTCGCGAACGCGGCCCGGCCGGAGCGCATGGCGTCGGAGACGCCGCGCGCGCCCTCGCGCACGGCCTCGCGCGCCTCGCCGAAGCGGACCGGAAAGCCGACGATCGCGGCGATGAAGAATAGACGCCCGCGGCATTCGCCTGCATGCAGCGGCTTCACCTCGTAGCGTTCGGCCTCTTCAAGCACGGTGCGCGCGTCGCGCGTCCCATATAGCCGGCGCGGCAGCATGTTCGCGGTGCCGAGCGGAAGGGGGATGAGCGAGGCCTTGCTCTGAGCGGCCGCCAGCGCCTGCGCCGCGCCGCGCGCCGTGCCGTCCCCGCCGGCGATTGCGACGAAGTCGGGCTGGTCGGCGTCGAGCGCGTTCCGGGCCGCCTCGGCTGGGTCGCCGTCCACGGCGTGCACGCGCACGTCGGCCCAGCGCGCGGCCTGGATCAGCGCGTCGCGAAGATCGTCGGGGTCTTCAGACGAGGCCGCGCCCGCGCGGGCGTTGATGAGCAGGCTCAGTCGAGGCATGACGATAAGAACGCCTGCGGCTTCGAGGTGTTTCAGACCGTCTCCAGAGACACGATAGAGGCGGCTCGTTTGGTTGGGAAGCGGCGCTGCGGCGCCGCGCGGGACGGTCTGGGCGGGTCCGCCAGAAAAAGGGCGGCTCCGAGGGGACGGAGCCGCCCTTCGACCAGGCGAACCTCATGCGGAAAGAGGGGGTTAGAAGTTCACCCGGCGCGTGGACTGGAGGCTGTCCAGCACGGCGGCGGCGTCGTCGGACGGCTTGCGCCGGCGCTTGGCCTGGGGCTGGTAGGCGACCTCGGCGTGGGCCTCGCAATAGGCCTCCCCGGCCTTGGCGGGGCGCCCGCAGAAGCGGAATTCGGCGTCGGCCGGATCGCCGATCGGCCACTTGCACATGCCCTCGCGCAGGGTGAGGACCGTGGCGTATTCGCCAGAGGGCAGGAGCGCAGGCTTTTGCGGGGCGGTGGGGACCGGGCGGCGCACAGGCGCCGGCGCGGTGCGCGCCTGAATGGCGGCGGGCTTGGCCTTGGCGGGCTGCGGGACGGGCTTGGCGCGCGGGGTCGGCTTGGCCGCGTTCGGACGACGCGTGGGACGGGACGGCGCGGCCCGGCCCGACAGGCCCAGGCGATGCACCTTGCCGATCACGGCGTTGCGGGTGACCCCGCCCAGCTGCTTGGCGATCTGAGAGGCGCTGAGCCCGTCCGACCACAGCTTCTTCAGGGTTTCCACGCGTTGTTCGGTCCAAGCCATGGCGGTGCGCTCCTCGCCTGCTACGCTCTCTGAAAAGGTCCTAGTAGTAGGGCCTGCCTGCGTCCCGACCCGCCACATGTTGGGTCTGAACACGAGATATCGTATCCGCAAGGCCGCAAGACACAAGATCGCGGGAGCGAATCGCGCGTGGAAAACTTTCACCGATGGGGGCGCGGGCACGGATGGGGCGTGTGCGGGGGCGGTCTCGCTGAACCGCCGCGCCGCGTGCTAGATGCGCATCAAGCGCCGTGTAGAGGGAGTCGCCCATGGCCGATCAAGCTTTTCCGAGCGAGGACGCGCACACGCGCACGCCGCCGACGCCGCGCACGGTCGGGCTCGTCAACTGGTTGGGCCTGTGGACGCTCTACAAGAAGGAGGTGCGCCGCTTCTTGAAGGTGCACTTCCAGACCGTGCTGGCGCCGGTCACGACCTCGCTGCTCTACATGCTGGTGTTCTCGCTCGCGATCGGCTCGCGCCGCGGCGAGGTGCACGGGGTGGAGTTCACCGCCTTCCTCGCGCCGGGCCTTGTGATGCTTGGCATCCTGAACAACGCGTTCGCCAACTCGTCGAGCTCGCTGATCGTCGCTAAGGTCCAGGGCAACACGACCGACTTTCTCATGCCGCCGCTTTCGCCGTCAGAGCTCGCTGCAGGCTTCATCCTCGGCGCGGTGACGCGCGGGGTTCTGGTGGGCGCGGTGACCGCGCTGGCGGTCATTCCCTTCGTCGACATGTCGATCCAGCACCTCTGGGCGGTGCTTTATTTCGGGCTGTCGGCTGCGGCGATGCTCGGCATGATCGGCGTGATCGCAGGGATCTGGGCGGAGAAGTTCGATCATCTGGCGGTGATTACGAACTTCATCATCATGCCGCTCGCCTTCCTGTCGGGGACGTTCTACTCGGTGGAGATCCTGCCCGAGCCCTTCTACACGATCAGCCACGTGAACCCGGTCTTCTTCCTGATCGACGGGTTCCGCTACGGCTTCATCGGGGAGGGCGACTCCAATCTTCTCGTCGGCGTGCTGGTGGTCGCGGGGCTGAACCTGGCGCTGCTCGCCGCGGCGTATCTGGTGCTGCGCTCGGGCTGGCGGTTGAAGACCTGAAGCGCGCGCCTTGAAGGCGTGCGCGCACGGGCCTACACCGCGAAGCCTGAGCGTTCACGGCCGAACCGATGGAGCCCGCCCATGCCGAAACCGTTGATGGAGACCTACGCCCCGCCTGAGGTGACGTTCGAGCGCGGCGAGGGCGTGTGGCTCCACGAGGCCGGCGGCGAGCGCTATCTCGACTTCATCTCCGGCATCGCGGTGAACGCTCTGGGTCACGCCCATCCCAAGCTTGTCGCGGCGCTGAAAGCTCAGGCCGACAAGCTCTGGCACACCTCCAACATGTTCCGCGTGCCGGGCCAGATCGAACTCGCCGAGCGCTATTGCGCCGACAGCTTCGCAGACCGGGTCTTCTTCACCAACTCCGGCGCGGAGGCGGTGGAGTGCGCGCTGAAGACCGCGCGGCATTATCACTTCGCCAACGGCCGGCCGGACAAGTACCGCATCATCACCGTGACCGGCGCCTTCCACGGCCGCACCTACGGGGCGATCAACGCCGGGGGTAATCCGAAATACCTTGAAGGCTTCGGGCCCCAGATGGAGGGCTTCGACCAGGTCGGTTTCGGTGATCACGACGCCTTGCGCGCCGCCTTCACCGAGGAGACCGCCGCGGTCATCCTGGAGCCGGTCCAGGGCGAGGGCGGCGTGCGCGCCATCCCCGACGTCTGCCTGCGGGGCCTGCGCGAGCTGTGCGACGAGCACGGCGCGCTTTTGATCTACGACGAGGTGCAGTGCGGCGCCGGGCGCACCGGCAAGATGTGGGCGCACGAATGGGCCGGCGCCCAGCCCGACATCATGGCCGTGGCCAAGGGTGTGGGCGGGGGCTTTCCCGTGGGCGCGTGCCTGGCCACGGACGCCTGCGGCGAACACATGGTCCCGGGGACCCACGGCTCCACCTTCGGCGGCAATCCGCTCGCCATGGCGGTCGGCAAGGCGGTCTATGACGAGATTTCCGCACCCGGCTTCCTTGACCACGTGGTCGAGGTCTCCAACTTCCTGCGGCAGCAGCTCGCAAGCCTCGCCGACGCCCATCCCGACAAGGTCGAAGACGTGCGCGGCAAGGGTTTGCTCGTCGGGCTGAAGTTGCGCGAAGGCTTTGAGAACAAGACGCTTGTGGGCGAAGCGCGCTCGCGCAAGCTGCTCATCGGCGCCGCCGGGGACAATGTCGCGCGCATGGCCCCGCCGCTGATCATCGAAGAGGCCCACGCCCGCCAGGCCGTCGAAACACTCGACGCGGCGCTGGGGGCGCTCGGCTCGAACTGAACAAGGCCGGCGGCGTTTCCGGCCGGAAAGGACCCCACTTGGCGGGCGGAGCGAACACGGACCCTATCAGCAGCGGCGTCGCCGGGGGCGGCGAGACCGCGGACCGGCTCGGCGTGTCCGACGACATCGTGGCCGGCTTCCAGTTGGAGGGCCGGGCGGTGCGCGGGCGCGTGGCCCGGCTCGGAGCGCTCGCCGAGGACATCCTTTCCGCCCACGCCTATCCCTACCCGGTCGCCGCGCTCGTGGGCGAGGCGGCGCTACTGGCGCTGCTCATCGGCGCGAACATGAAGTTCAAGGGCCGCCTCATCATCCAGGCGAGCGGCCGGTCCGGCGCGGAGCGCGGCCCGGTGCGCTTCGTGGTGGCCGACTACACAGTGGGCGAGGGCGTTCGCGCCTTCGCGCAGTACGATGCTGAAGGGGTCCAGGCGATCGAAGCCGAACACGGCCGCCAGCCCGGCGCTGAGGCGCTGCTTGGGCCCGGCGCCTTCGTGATGACGGTCGATCAGGGCGCGGACATGCAGCGCCACCAGGGCGTGACGCCGCTGGGGCCGGGCTCGCTGGCGCGCTCGGCCGAGACCTATTTCATGCAGTCCGAACAGCTGCCCACTCGAATCCGCCTCGCCGTCGGCCAGGGCATGCGCGACGGGGCCGAAGCGATGAGCTGGCGCGCAGGCGGGGCGATGATCCAGCGCATCGCATCCGACGAGGCCCGCCCGAGCGACGCGGCCGATTTCGACCACGCCCAGGCCCTGTTCGACACGATCGAGGATGTGGAGCTGATCGATCCGGACGTCTCAAGCGGGCGCCTGCTCTATCGCCTGTTTCACGAGGAGGGCGTGCGCGTGTTCGAGCCGGAGACCGTCTCCAAGCGCTGCACCTGCGACCGCCGGCGCCTGGCGCGGATCCTGGCGAGCTTCTCCGACGACGACCGCGCGCACATGGTCGAGGACGGGCGCATTGTGATGACGTGCGAGTACTGCAACATCCCCTGGCGCTTCGAGCCGTCCGAGATCGAAGCCGAGCTGAAGCGGGACTGACGCCTCACCCGCGCCAGAACACCGGGGTCAGAAGCACCATCATGGTCATGATCTCCAGCCGCCCGATCAGCATGGTCAGGGTCATCACCCACTTCGCCGCATCGGGCAGGTCCTGGAACGTGCCGGCCGGGCCGATCACCGGCCCCAGCCCCGGGCCCACGTTCGCCAGCGTGGTCGCCGCTCCTGACACCGCCGTGACCGGATCAAGCCCGATGAAGCTGAGCGCGGCGGCCGAGACCGCGAAGGTCGCGAAAAACAGGAACAAGAAGAGCATGACGCTCCGAACCTCCGCGTCCGACAGCGCCTTGCCGCGATAGCGCACCGGGCGCGCCGCGTGCGGCGTCGCCGAGCGCGCGATGTAGGCGCGCATGGCTGCGCCCGCGATCTGGTAGCGGAAGATCTTCACCGAGCAGGTCGTCGAGCCCGCGCATCCCCCGATGAACATCAGCATGAAGAAGATCGCCGCCGCGCCGCCGCCCCAGGCGTTGTAGTCGGCCGTGGCGTAGCCGGTGCCGGTGAGGATCGAGACCGCGTTCACCCCGGCCAGCCGCCAGGCGGGCAGGTCCTCCCCGGCGAGGACCCCGGCGCGCTCACCCGCCCCGGTGGTCATGAGCCAGAGCGTCAGCGCGCCGGCGGCGAGGAAGGCGGTGACCAGAAAGGCGCGCACCTGTGTGTCTGAAAAGAGCAGGTCGGGCCGGCCCTGCACGCCGCGCAGGAACAGGACGAAGGGCAGGGCGGCCAGCACCATGAACGCCAGCGCCACCAGGTCCGCGCCCCCGCCTGCGAACGCGCCGATGGAGGCGTCGCGCGTGGAGAACCCGCCCGTAGCAACCGTCGTCATGGCGTGGGCGACCGCATCGAAGGCGGGCAGGCCCGCGCCCACATAGGCGAAGAAGCACAGCGTCGTCAGCGCCAGATAGATCGCGCCCACCGCGCCTGCGATCTGGGTCGCGCGCGGCAGCGCCTTCTCCGAAGTGTCCGAGCTTTCAAGACGGAAGAGCTGCATGCCGCCCACGCCGAGCAGCGGCCAGACCGCCATCGCCGTGACGATGATCCCGACGCCGCCGATCCATTGCAGGATGGCGCGCCAGATGAGAACGCCCGCCGACTGGGCCTCCAGCTCGGTGATCACCGTGGCGCCGGTCGTGGTGATCCCCGAGGTCGCCTCGAACAGCGCATCGGTCCAGCTAAGCCCGGCGCCGACCTTCAAGGGCGCAGCTGCGGCGACCGCCAGCAACGCCCAGGATCCGCCCGTCACGACGATGGCCGCGCGGGCGTCGAGATCTTTGTCCGCGCCCCGGCCCATCAAGGTCATCACCCCGCCGATGAACAAGCCCAGCACCGCAGAGCCGAAGAACGCATGCGCGGCGCCGGCCTCCGCGTTCAGATCGATCAGCGCAGGGATCAACATCGCCGCGGACAGGGCAGAGAGGAGCGCGCCGAGCACGAACAGCACGGTGCGCCCGGATGCGGGCACACGCCGGCCGCCGCGGCTCAACGGCGCCGGGTCCGGCGCGTAGGCGGGGGTATCGCTCAATGCAGGCTGGCGCGGTCGAACGGGGTGTCGAGCGCGAAGGCGGGAATCTCCGCGTCGAAGCGCGCGCCGTCTTCGGTGCGCCGCATGCCGTAGGAGCCCGCCATGAAGCCAGACGGCGTATCCAGCGGCGCGCCGGAGGTGTAGCGAAAGCGGTCACCGGGCTCGATCACGGGCTGCTCGCCGACGACGCCCTCGCCGTGGACGATGCGGGTGCGCCCGCGCGCGTCGGTGATGCGCCACTCACGGGTGAGCAGCTGGACCGGCGCGTCGCCGCGGTTTTCGATCTCCACGGTGTAGGACCAGACATACAGGCCCTCGTCCGGATCGGACTCCTCATCGAGATAGTCCGGGCGCACCGTGATGGTGACCTCTGCGGTCGTGCGCTCATACATCGTCGTCGCGCTCCTTTCTGCAGCCAAATCCTTCACCCGGCGCGCGCCGGCGCGCAAGAGGGCGGCGGCTGCGGCTGGACAGCGCGCGCTTGCGGGTCAAGCCTGCGACCTCTTGCGCGACGCGCGATTCCCGCCGCCTTGTCCTTGAGGACCCATGTCACAGCGCCCCGGCATCCTGCCCGACGACGAGATCGACGCGCTGGCGCGCTCCGGCGCGATCACCAGCGCAGCCGCGATCGCGCCCGGCCAGGTGCAGCCGGCGAGCCTCGACCTGCGCCTCGGCGCAAAGGCCTGGCGGTTGCGCGCGAGCTTCCTGCCCGGCCCCGAGCGCACGGTGGAGGATCGCCTCGACGGCGATCTGGTGATGCACGAGGTCGATCTCGACGCCGGCGCGGTTCTTGAGACCGGCTGCGTCTACCTGGCGCCGCTTCAGGAGGGGCTCCACCTTCCAGGCGACGTCGCCGCGGCGATGAACCCGAAAAGCTCCACCGGCCGACTCGACGTCTTCACCCGCGTTATCGCCGACCGGGCCGCCGCGTTCGATCAGGCGCCGGCGGGCTACGCCGGGCCGCTCTATGTGGAGATCTGCCCGCGCACGTTCTCCGTGCTCGCGCGTACGGGCGACCGGCTGGTCCAGGCGCGCATGCGCCGGGGCGAGCCCGCGCCGGGGCGCACGCTGACCTTGTCGGTGGACTTAAGCGCGCCGGGCGGCGCGCCGGTGGGCTGGCGCGCCAAACGCCACAGCCCGCTGGTCGATCTCGCCGGCGTCGGCGCCCATGACGCCGCGCGCTTCTGGGAGCCGGTCTACGCCGAAGACGGCCGCATCGTGCTCGACCCGGACGAGTTCTACATCCTGGCCAGCCGCGAGGCGGTGGAGATCCCGCTGGACGAGGCCGCCGAGATGGCGCCCATCGCCCCGGAGATCGGCGAGTTTCGCGCCCATTACGCCGGCTTTTTCGATCCAGGCTTCGGCGCGGCGCAGGCCGGCGGGGCCGGCGCGAGGGCCGTGCTCGAGGTGCGCGGACGCGACGTGCCCTTCATCCTCGATCATGGCCAGGCGGTCGCCAAGCTGGTCTACGAGCCCATGGCCGGGCGCGTCGCCGCGGCCTACGGGGCGTCGGGCTCGAACTATCAGGGCCAGGCTCTGAAGCTCGCCAAGCATTTCCGCAACGGCTAAGCGCCGCGCTGGTCGCGCGCGCGCTGCGCCGACTTCCCTCATGGGGAGAAATCGGTTTTAATTCCCGCTCCAGTGACGCGGGGAATTTGCTATGCGCATCAACATCATCATCGCTGCGGCGGCTCTGGCGTGCGCGAGCGCGGCGAACGCGAGCGCTCAGCGCATAGAAGCGGCCGGTCTCGGCCCGCTCTGGGACGCCGCGATCAGCCCGGGCGGGAAACATCTCGCCACCGGCTGTCGGGCCGGCGAGGACCAGGCGATCTGCCTTTATGATCTTGAAGCCTTCGAGGCGACCGCAGCCTTGCCCGGTCCCGACGGCGCGTCGCTCGCCTCCTTGTTTTGGGCCTCCGACGACATCCTCGTCTACACCATCGAGATGATGCAGCGGTTCAACACGATCGACGGCATCGAAGAGTTCAAGGTCGAGCGGCCGGCCGCTTTCGACACGCGTACGCGGGAGAACACGATCCTTCTTCGCGGTCGGCGCGACATTATCAGCGGCGTGACGATCGCGTCCTTGCTGCGCGATGAGCCCGACGTCCTCGCCGTGGAGCTCACCATGGGAAGCGATGATCGACCGGAGACGGGAACTCGGCTTGTCCGGGAGCCGGACGCGAGGAGCGTTCTTCAGCGCGTCGATCTCGTGTCCGGGGGCGTGGGCCGGATCTTTGAAAGCTCTCTCGCCGCCACGAGCCAGATCGCGACCGACCCGTTCGGCGAGGTTTACGCCCACGTGCGCAACCAAGACGACGGTGATTATGAGATCATCTCGGTCGACGGACGCGATCAGCGCACGATCCTTGAGGGCCGAAGAGAGGGTCCGACCGGCATCGCCTACGTTTACGGCCGCATTCCCCAGGCGGACGCGCTGGGGGTTCACCTGCCCGATCAGGGCGTGCGCCGCCTGGATCTCGCCACAGGCGACGTCTCAGCCTTCGAGGTTTCCGGTCAGCCGATCGTGGACTCCTTCCGGGCCGAACTCGTCGGGTTCGACCTTCAAAGCGTCCTCCCGCGTCAGGTGTTTCTGGACGCCGAACTCGCCTCCACACAGGCCGCGCTTACAAACGCGCTTGGCGCGCGGAGCGTGACGCTGCACGCCTGGAGCGATGATCGTCAGGTGATGCTTGTGGCGGCCCACGACGCAGGCGAGCCGGCCTTCTATCTGTTCGACGCGGCGGCGGGCCAGCTGAGCGGGTTCGAGCCGTAAGGCCAAAGGGCTGATCCAGCGGAGGAAACGCCCCATGATTATGCGCACGCTGGTCCTCATCGGGTCCATCGCCCTCATTTTGAGCGCCGCGTCGCACGCCGCCGCGCAGCCGCAGGTTCCGGTCGGGCCTTACGCCGCACACCAGAACGTCTGGCACGCCGTCTTCTCCACCGACGGACGCAGGCTCGCCTCGGGTTGCGGCGCGCGGGGCGAGGCCGCGATCTGCATATTCGACCTGGAGGCGGGCGAGCTGACCGCCGTCGTTCCCGCGCCTCAAGGCGGGGACATTCGCGATTTCTTTTGAGCCGGCGAC
>CAZKBB010000012.1:0-2656 GCA_964550935.1 uncultured Caulobacterales bacterium | reverse complement strand
CATGGCCCGGGTGAACTGGGGCGAGGGCATCAAACCGATGCCGGTCCTGCGCCCCGTTTACTTCGATGCGCGCACGGGCGAGCAACGCCTGTTTCTGGAAAGCGAGCGGTTTCTGGCGGGCGGTTTCACAGTCGCATCACCGCTTCTGAACGATCCCGATCACGTCGCCATCCGCATCACCTACGGGATCCGCGAAGAGCCGCTCCCGGGCTCGCGCCTGAACACGCTGCCCGACTTCGGCACCGAAATCCGGCGGGTCGAGCTCGGGTCTCGCGGCGTCGGCAGCTTCGAGATGTCTCGCCTGGATTCGGTCGTGGACATCGCGCTGGACGCCTATGGAGAGCCGATCGCGGAGGTGCGCTACGATCGTCAGGGGCGCTTCGCCTTGCGCATCATCGAGGACGGCGAACGCCGCACGATTCTGCAAGGCCGCGACGATGACGGGGACCTCGCAGTGTGGGGCCGCATCGCGGGCGAGAACGCGCTCGCACTCTCGATAGTTCGGGACGGCTGGCGGCGCATGCGCATCGACATGGAGACCGGCGAGACGGCTCCGCTCGAGGACAACGCTCTGCCGATCACCGACCCGGTCACGAACGAAGTCGTGGGGTACCGCTTCGCCGGCGAGGGCGCCGCGCCACAGCAGACCTTCTTCGACCGCGCTCTGGCCGAGCTGCATGAGCAGCTCGAGAGCGTGCTTGCGCCGGCTCACGTCAGCCTGGACCCCTGGAGTCTTGATCGAGGCATGGTGCTCGTTGGCGCGCACAGCATCGCCAAGCCAAGCGAGTTTTACATCATGGATGTCGACGCCCGCGAGCTCAGCGCCTTCGACGTCCAGGCCGAGCCGCCTGTGGCGCCGGAGCGCCGACTGATCCGGTACGCCGCGCGCGACGGGCTGGAGATCGAGGCGTGGGCTACGATCCCACCTGAGGGTGAGGCGCCGTTGCCCGCTGTCGTCATCCCTCATCGGGGACCGGGCGCGTACTTTCTTGGCGGTTACGGCGCGCGCGGCGTTTTTCGCCGCCAACGGCCACCTCGTGCTGTCGCCGAACGTGCGCGGATCCGGCGGACGCGGCGACGCGTTCCAGGCCGCCGGTCACGACGCGTTCGGCGCTGCGATGGTGACGGACCTGATCGACGGTTTTGACGCGCTCGTGCAGCGCGGCCTCACAAAACCGGACGGCGACTGCGTGTTCGGCGAAGGGTGGGGGGCTATGCCGGCCTCATGGCGGCGATCGCCCCGCGCCGGCGCGCTGGCGAGCTTCGCGCCGAGATTCTCATGTTTCACGGCGAGGACGACATGCGCGTCCCGGCGGCTCAGCTGCGCTTCATGCGCAATGAACGTCGGCGGAACTCGCGATACGAGCTGATCGAGGGCGAACGCAGCGGAGTGGCGCGTAGCGAAACTCAGGCGCGGCTGCTGAGCGAGAGCTTGGCGCTCTTCGACGCCCACTTCCCCGCCCGCCTAAACGAGCCGCGCTGACGCTTCAGCCGGAACAGCTCGCTCCGCCGAGCACGCAGAACTGGGCGCAGAACGTGTGCTTGAGCTTGACCGGCTTCAGCGAGGCTTTCAGCGACGCGCCCATCTCGAAGGCGTCTTCGTAGGGGATGAGCGTGCATGACAGCACGACCGGCGCGGGCGCGCCCTTGCGCTTGACCACCATGCGGCTCGACGCGCACATCACGCTCGCCGGATCGACGTTGAGGATGTCCCAGCAGGCGGTGGTGATCTCCGGCGGTTCGCCCGCCTCGTCCATCTCGGGGAAGATCACCATCGCGGCCGGGTCGGCGGCGTCGATCGCCGCGCCGAGCCGGTCGAACAGCGCCTGGAAGCCGGCGCGCGCCTCCGCCTCGGTTTCGTCCCACATCGACCGTCCGGCCGCGCTCAGGGCGAAGCCGTGCTCGGCGAGCCAGGCCGCGCCCTCGATCGTGGAGGCGAAGGCGCCAGCCCCGCGCTCCTCGTCATGGCGCTCTGCGGTGTAGTGATCGATCGAGATGCGCAGCGTGATCTGCTCGCCGAAGCGGGCGTTGAGATCCAGCAGCGCCTCCTGCACGCGCGGGCGCATCATCGGGCGCATGGCGTTGGTGAGCACGAGGATCGAATGGCCGCGCTCGGCCGCCATCTCGATGAGGCGCGCCATGTCCGGGTTCATGAAGGGCTCGCCGCCGGTGAAGCCGATCTCCACCGGGCCGATCTCCATTTCGTCGATCTCATCAAGGAAGGGGCGGACGTCGTCCGGCGTCAGATAGACAAGCCGGTCGTTCGTGGGCGAGCTTTCGATATAGCAGTTCGCGCACTCGATATTGCACAGCGTACCGGTATTGAACCACAGCGTCTTCAACGCGTCGAACGCGACCGCGGCGCGCGCCTCGCCCTTGGCGGTCACGTCTGGATGTTCGAACCGTGCGGGAAGACGATCGAGCAGATCGGCGCTGTCGGACATGGGGGCTTTGACCAGGATTGCTTTGATCGACAACGCTAGCGCGCGCCGCGCGTTCGGCAAACGCACGGGCCGCTCAAGCCTGCGTGAACGCTTGCGGCCGCGCCCGCGTGTGTAGCGCGCCCCGAAGCGGAACCGGACGCCGCCGTTCACGATGAACCCGTCGGTGCTCTGCCAGATATCGGTGGTCCACTGCCCGTCGGGCGCGCGGGCCG
>CAZKBB010000011.1:0-58953 GCA_964550935.1 uncultured Caulobacterales bacterium | reverse complement strand
GCAGAGCGCCGCCGCCTGCGTTTCTCTTTCCAAAACCAACAATGTCAAAGAGCCGATCCGAACACCCGAGCCGCAACCCGGTGACCGAACCCGCCGAATGATCCGTGTAAGGATCGCCCGGCGTCGGGAGCGCGGTGTCTACGGGGCCGCGTCCCTGCAGTCAATCGCCTCTGTGCAGCGAAGTCAGCAGTGCGGGGAGCCGGAGGATTGGGCCGACGCCTGTCCGCCGGCGCCTCCTTGAAACGCCGCTGATGTTCGCCGCTTTGACGCGAGGCCGCGGTGTCTACTGAACCGCCTTCCCCGTGTCAACCGCTTCTTCAAGGGCGCTGCGCATCGGGCTCGAAAGCCTGGAGCGAAGCGTCAAAAACCGTCTGTCCGGCGCTTTGCGGCGCCGCCGTCAGGCTCCCGTCCGAAGCGGAGAGGGCTGACAGTATGGTCCGCTTCGACGAAACCCGCAAGAGATTTCCGCATCGCTGCGGCGCGTCCTGCAAGTCCCGCCGGGCGGCCAGCCCGTCGAGAGCGCGGGATATACGCACCCCGTCCGCTCGGCACAAGGACTTTCTGACAGTTTCGACGCGTTCGTATGCAGCGGTTTCGAACCTGAAGCGGTCAGGCGGTTGCGATGTAGGCCTTCATGGCCGCGGCTTCCGCCTCCGCCTCGGCGATGCGCTTTTTCACGACATCGCCGATCGAGACGACCCCGATCAGCCGGCCCTCCTCCATGACGAGGACGTGGCGCACGCGCCGGTCGGTCATAAGGTTCATCAGTTCAGGCACCTCAGCGCCCGGGCCCGCAGTGACCAGCCCGCGGCTCATCGCCTGGCGCACCTTGGTGTCCAGCGCCGCCGCGCCGCCTTCGGCCACCAGGCGCGAAAGATCGCGCTCTGAAAACACGCCCAGCGGTTCGCCACCGTCTTCACGCACCACCACCGCGCCGATGCGGTTGTCGTTGAGGATCCGCGCCGCCTTAGCGACGCTGTCATCGGGCGAGGCCGTGATCACGACCGCGCCCTTATCCTCCAGAATGCGTCGCGCCGTCATATGCGCCTCCTTCGCAGACCGGTCAGGAGGTGTCATGATGTGCGCTCAATGCGCCCGGCGGCAAATCACATCTCGCCCGGGCGCGCCAAGCGCGGGAGATCCCGTCATGAGCCGATATCTCAAACGCCTTGAAGCCGACATCGAGCGCTGGATCGAAGACGGCCTCGTCAAGCGCGAGAACAAGGCCGCGATGCTGGAGACCGCCTCGCCCGGCGGCGCGGCGTGGAGCGCGACCGGCGCGGCCGCGATCCTCGGCGCAGCGCTGATGGCGCTCGCCGCGATCACCTTCGTGGCGGCGAACTGGGCGGATATGGACCGGATCGTGCGATTCGCGCTTCTGGCTGCGGCGCTGTACGCCGCGTTCGGCGGCGCGGCGCTGGCGTTCGCGCGACGCAACCCGGCCATAGGTCACGCTCTGGCGCTGCTCGGCGCAGCGCTGTTCGGCGCGTCGATTCTCCTGGTGGCGCAGACGTTCAACATGGCCAGCTTCCGCAACACAGGCGTGCTGATCTGGGCGGTGGGCGCGCTGGCGGTGGCGATCACAACGCCCTCGCGTCCGGTGCTGATACTCACCGCGCTTCTGGGCGCGGGCTATGTCGGCTTGGAAAGCACCAACCCTTATGCGCCTGTCGTGATCTGGAGCTATGGCCCGCTATGGCTCGCCACCGTCGCCGCGGCCTCCCGGCTGAATTCGCCGGTCAGCTGGTCGCTCGCCTCAATCGGACTGGGCATCTGGCTCGCCTTCCTAATCCTGGAGGCCGGACGGGAGGCGGGGCTGTCGGAGCTGGAACGCGCAAGCCTGTTCACGCTCGCCGCCGGCTCGATCGCGCTTCTCGCCGCCCAGGCGCGCGATTTCGGGCTGGAGGGCGCAGGGGTGCTGCGCAACTGGGCCGCTGTGGGCGCGCTCGGCGCCGGCTTCATCCTGCAGCTGCCGTTTGAGCGCAGTGCGGACATCAGCTCTGCGACGTTCGACCTGACCTTGAGCGCCGGCGCGCCGGCCTTCGTCATCGCCGGAGCGGTGGCGACCGCGATCATTATCGCGCTTGCGCTGGCGCGCGGGCTGAAGGGCTCGCTCGGCAGGACCGCCGGGCTGTCGATCGCGCTCGCCGCCGGGCTCGCCTACGCCCTGCCCTTCCTGTCTGAAGGGGTCGGGCCGGGCGGCGCGTTCGCGATTCGCCTCGCGCTGGGCGCTGTGGTGTTCGCGGTGGCGACGGGCCTGGTGATCGTGGGCGGTTCAGAAGGCCGGCGCGTGATCGGCGGGCTTGGCGTCGCCCTGTTCACCGCCCAGGCGCTTTATGTCTACGCGGTGCTGTTCGGCGGGCTGTTGAGCACGGCGCTGTTCTTCCTCATCGGGGGCGCGCTTCTGCTCGCCCTGTCCGCGCTCGGCGTGCGACTGGCGCGCCGGCGCGAAGCCGCGGCGGAGTAAGACCCATGACCCTTGCGCTTCGCCTTCAGCTGATCGCGCTCGCCATGATCGCCGTGCTCGCCGGCCTGGTCGGCGTTCACGCGGTCCAGCGCGCCACAGGGACCGAGCTCGTCATCGCGATGGAGCCGGTCGATCCGCGCGACATCCTGCTCGGCCACTATGTGGTCATCCGCACGCCCGTCCATACGCTGGACCTTAGCGCGTTCCCCGGCGCCCCGGACGGCGAGGACGCCTGGGGCGAGGGCGATGAGGTCTTTGTGGCGATGGCCGAGGGCGAGGACGGGCTGTGGCGGCCCGAGCGCGTCGCCAAGCGCGCCGACGCGCTCGACCCGCCGCTATTGCGCGGGCGCATCGAGAACGCCCACCGTCTGTACGACTATACCGAGTGGGAGCCGGGCGAGGCCGGCCAACCCGGCCGAGGCCCGGAACGGATCGAGGGCACGGGCCGGACCGAGCTGCAGGTGAAGTATAATCTGGAGCGCTACTACGCCGATCCCGAAACCGCCAAGGCGCTCGAGGACATGCGCCGGGAGAACCGGCTCGCGCTGATCGTGTCGGTCGGCGAGGACGGCGGCGCGGTGATCAAGGGTCTCGTCGTCGACGGCGAGCCCCGCTACGACACGCTGTTCTAGCGGCTCGCGAACATCCTCACGAAGAGCGGATAAAGCGCCGCCCCGGCGACGAGCCCGCCCACATGGCCGGCCCAGGCGATGGCGATCGGTGCGAATCCGCCCACCACCGCGATCACGGTGTTGATCAGCGCCCAGGGCGCGGCCAGGCGCAGCATGCCCTGGCGGCCTCCATTGGCCCAGCCGGCAGCGGCTAGAAGGCCGGAGACCGCCGTGGAGGCGCCGACCATGCGCACGCCCTCGCTCCAGTGGACGAGCTCATGGGCGATCGCGCCGAACACCGCGCAGGTGAAGAAGAAGGCGAGAAACCCGATCGCGGCCGGCGCCCCGCGTCCGAAGGGGCGCGCGGCGGCCGCCCCAAACGCGAACAACGACACGGTGTTGATGATCGCGTGAACCCAGCCGCCATGGACGAAAACGTGCAGCACCCAGGACGGCAGCCCACCCAGGAACCGCCCGCCGTCCGGGCCTGCGACCACGGCGCCGAGCCCGAAGGTCAGCCCGTGGGCGATCCCGCCTGACCCCATCGACATCGCGTTGAGCGCCTGCACGCCGAGGATCAGCGCGGCGAGCGCCACCACCACGGCCGGGGTCTCGTTGAAGATCGGCTGACGCGGCCGGCGCGGCGGTTCGGGCGTGCGCTCCGGGTCGGGCGGATCGCTCCACGGGCCGCGTCCGCCGGGGCCTTCACGACTAAGGCTTTGGATGCGGGCGCAGGGCATGACGGCTCCAAGGCTTCCGGTCGCAAGAGGATCTGGCACGCCGATTGCGACCTTCAACGTAAAGCGTCTCTAAAGAGGACACAGTCATGCCGCGCCAGAACACAGTCATCACCGCCGCCGCGCTCAGTCTAAGCGCCGCAGCCGCGGTCTCAGCCCAGGCCCCGTCCGAGGACTGGACCCGACCCTACGGCCAGGCCGCAGGCTCTGAAACCCGCCCTTATGTCGGCGCGCGCGACGCGAACGGCAACCGGCTGGTGATCAACGGAATCATTCAGGGCGGATCAGGCGCGGGCTACGCGACAGGCTCGACCCGCACGGTCACCTCCGGCGTCGGCGCGGGCGAAGGCGGTTACGGCGCCTCGGCGTTGGCCTTCTCCCAGTCCAATGCGATCGCCAACCAGCTGAACGTGATCGTCCAGGGCCGCAACAACACCGTCGTGGTCAACGCCGACCAGACCAACACCGGCGACATCATCGCCGGCTCCGGCGCTCAGGCGAACGCTGGCGGCGTCGGCGCGACCGCGGCGACGGAGGCGCAAAATGATCAAGATTAAAGCCTTCTTCGCCGGCGCGGCCGCGCTCGCGGCTTCAGCCTGCGCCACCTCGGCTCCGGGCTCGGACGGGCTTTACGCCACGCCGACCGGCGGCGCGCCGGTCACGGCCAACGCCACGCCGTATTCCGACGCCCTGGTCTGCATGGCGGGCTTCGCGCGTCAGTCCGGCCGCGGCGCACCGCGCATCGCGGTCGGGCGCATTGCGGACTATACCGGCCAGATCTCTCCCGAGGGCGGAACGCGCGTCACTCAAGGCGCCTCGCTCATGGCGATGTCGGCCTTCGCCAAGGCCGGCGCGAGCCTGGTGGAGCGCTTTGACACCTCGGTGTCGGAACTGGAGCTGCGCTACGCCAACAACCAGCTCATCGCCGATGACGGCTCGAACCCGGAAAGCCCCGGCTACCGCCAGATCTACGCCGGGACGATGCCGGGCTCTGACTATTTCCTGGTCGGGGGCATCACGGAGCTGAACGCCAACATTCGCTCCAACGGTCAGGATCTGCTGGCCGGGGACAGTGTCGATTCCGACCCTTCGGGTCTGATCTCGCGGCGCATGTACGTGATGAATGTCGGCCTCGACCTGCGCCTGGTGGATACGCGCACGCTCGAGGTGGTCGACGTCATCTCCTACCAGAAGCAGATCATCGGGCGCGAACTGTCCGCGGGCCTGTTCGCCTTCTTCGGCGACGCGGTCGTGGACGTGTCCGCGGGCGGACGCTCGCTGGAGCCGATCCAGCTCGCGGTGCGCTCGGTCGTGGAGCGCGCGGTGCTGGAGTTCTCCAGCGCGCTCTACGGCGTGGACACCACGCAGGCCTGCGAATTCCACGACCCGCTGGGTCCCACCAACATCACCGGGGGCGTCAACTCGACGACCGCCTACGCCGCCAGAGGGGCGAACCATGTCCAAGCTCGCACGAGCGTTGATCGCGGGCACGAGCGCCGCGACGCTGACCTCCGCGATCTGCTTCGCGGAACCTATCAATAGCGCCGAAGGCGACCAGATCTCGGACGCGCCTGTCCAGGCCGTCACCGAGACCTACGCCGAGGACGCCGCCCAGCTCGTCGCCGCCGCGATCGCGCAAGCTAACGCGGCGAGCGCCGACTACGCCGAGGACGCACGTCTGGTGCTGAACCAGCGCGCCCAGAGCGACGGGTCGCTCCCCACGGCGGAGGCCTATGCCTACGGCGAGGGGGTGAACGTGTGGGGCGGCGCGACCGCCTCGGCCACGGCGACCGCGAATGCGCTGAGCGCCTCCGCGGACGGCCCGCTGGAGCTGGAGGCCGACCAGTCGGTCGAGGCCGAGCGCGCGGCCTCCTCGATTGCGGCGCTGCGCCTTGACGATTACGCCGGCGCAGCGATCGCCTCGGCGACCGCCGGCGCGAACGCGATCGAGGCCTGGGGCTATGACGCCCAGACGATCGATGCGCGCCAATCGCTCAACGGCGACGTGGACGCGGTCAGCCAGATCGCCAGCACGGCCGAGACCGAGAGCGGCCTGACCAGCGCCGTCGCGGCGGGCAATTCGATCACGGCCGGCGGCTGGGACGCCGACCCGGTCGTCTACATGGACCAGTCCGCGAACGGGGAGATCTCCGCGGTCTCGCGCGGGGATTACGAGGCGCTGATCAATGGCGGCGTGGCGGCGGCTCAAGCTGCGGCCAACACGCTCACCATCACCAACGACTGGGGCTACGCCCACGCCCAGGGGACCCAGACCGCCTCGGGCGAGGTGCGCGCGGAAGCGCGTCTGAGCGCAGGCGATTTCGGTTGGGGCTCGGGCGTCGGCGCGGCGAACGCGTCGGGCAATGCGCTGTCGATCTCCAATATCGGCGCGGACGCATATATGGGCGTGGACCAGGCCAACGCGGCGACCATCACCGCGACGAGCCTGGTGTCAGGCGCGGGCGGTTCGGCGCTGATCTCCAGCGCGACGGCGTTCGGCAACACCGCCTCGGGCCGGATCTGCTCTGAGTGCCCGGTGGGCCTGGACGGATACGCCACGCAGACCAACACAGGCGCGGTGCGCGCCCAGTCGCTCGCGATTTCGGCCGGCGCGCCGACCGCATCCAGCGCCGCCACCGCGGTGGGCAACAGCCTGACCTTCTCAACGATCACGCCGAACTGATCCGGCGCTGACCGCTTTACGCTTTGCGGATCTGGCCGGCGGCATGGTCGGCTCCGCCAAACTCGCCCCGGGGCTCACGCTCCGGGGCGTTTTCTTTAAGGCGGGTCGTTGCGCTTATGCGGGCTTGAAGCCGGCGAAGAGGTCTGAGGCCTCGGTCAGGGCGTCGAGCGGGATGTAGTCGCACACCTTGGCGAACTCGGCCCACATGGCCTGGACGGCCGGATCGGCGTGCGCGGCGTCGATTGCGCCGTCTTTCCATTCGAACACTTCGATGAAGCTTCCGTCGCCGGCGCGCATGAGCACCGACTTCCGATCCGTCGCCAGGCCCAGACGCCGCAACGTCGCAGCATGGTCCTTCAACAGGGCGAGCAGCGCCTCGTCCCTGCCCGGCTTCGGGCGATAGGCCACGATCACGATCTCGCTCATCTAGACACTCCCGCAGGGTCGCCGGGCGCGCCGGGCGACCGGCGCGCCAGGGCGTGGAGCATGGCCTCGCCCGACCGGCCTTACAAACAAAAACCCCTCCGCGCGGTGCGCGGAGGGGCCAAGGCGTCAGGTGTTCTGTCGGAGCGGATCAGCGGTAGCCGCCGACCCCGCCGTCGAGCATGAGGACCAGACCGCCGGACTGGTTCGCCACGCGGCGCTCGACGCGCTCGACATAGCGCTCCTCATGGCGCGTATAGACGTATTTCAGGCCCGGGCCCCAACGGCGCAGAAGCGAGCGCTCGTTGCAGTTGCGCCGGGCTTCCTCGGTGGCGCAGTAGACCTCGCCGCCCGGGCCGTGGCGCAGCGCCTCGCCCTTCTGGCAGGAGAAGCTGCGCGCATCGTCGAAATCCTCGTCCTCGCCGATCGAGACGTGCATCGCCGTGCCGGACATGCAGCGGAACAGCTCGCCTTCAAAGTCCGGCGAGACCCGCTCCTCCGGATCCGGGCGCGAGGCCGGGTGCGGGGTTCCTGTATCGTCCACGCACACCGCGCGGATCACGCGCCAGCCCTCCACGACGCGGGTGCGCTCCTCCTCGACGTACTCGGTCCCGGCCGCAAGGTTGAGATTGACCGCGGTCGAGGCCGGCGCGGTTCCGCCCGCGACATAGCCTCCGCCTCCGGCGAACACCGAGGCGGAGGTGTTCAGAAGCGAGAAGTTCTGCGCACTGGCGCGCGCGCTCGCCGAGCCGGCGTTGATCTCGTTCGTCACCGACACCTGGTTGGAGTTGTTGATGACGTTGTTGTTCGTGTTGGTGTTGTTGATCACCGCATTGAAGCTGTTGTCGACATTGACGTTGACGTGATTGTTCACGTGCACGCCGCCGACCTTCACCTTGGTTCCGCCGATATGCACGTTCGTCCCCCCGATATGGATCGAGGGCGGGCGCACGTTCGGCCCGTGACCGTGCGTGCAGCAGCCGTGTCCCGGCGGAGGCGGGGAAACCGGCGTCGGCGCATGATGCTGCGCGCTCGCGGCCGCCGCGGCGATGAGGCCTGAAGTCACCGCCGTGAGGATGGCGGCGTATCGGGATGAAACGCGCATGGCGATCTCCGTGTCCGTTCGCGCCTGTCCGTGCAAGCACCGCGCCGCCGCGCACTCCGTCAGACCGAAACGCGCCCGCCGCCTCGACTGGCAAGCCCCTTGCAGCCGGGGCGGCGAACCCCGGGCGTGCGGCCCGGTCTGGTGCGAAACCCGGCCGCCCCGGCGGCCTTTGAGACAAGTGAAGCGCAGGGGAAGCCGGTGCGGCACGCGAACACGAGAACCCTTTTCGGCTACTGGCGGACCCGGCGCGGGGACCGAGCCGCGCCCGCGCGCGGCGATATCGCGCCGCGCGATCTGGCCGCGCTGCTCGGCCATCTGTTCATTCTGAGACGCATCGACGCGGACCATCACGTCTTCCGCCTGGCCGGAACGAGCCTGTGCGACATGCACAAGCGCGAGTTCAAGGATCAGAACTTCCTCAGCCTCTGGCGCGGCCCCGACCGCGCCCACATGCGCGCGTTGATCGAAGGCGCGCTGTCCGCGCCCGGCCCGGCCTCGGCCATCGCAGAGGCGGTGTCCATCGACGGGCGCTCCAGCGAGATCGAGATCAGCCTGTTGCCGCTGCGCGGGCCCGAAGGCTGGGTCGATCGCTGCCTGGGGCTGTATCAGCCGCTCTCGCGCGAACGCCTGGGCGGACGTCCGGTGGTGCGCCATGCGCTGAGCGAGCTGCATCCGGCGCGCACGCCTGAGCCCTCGGTCTCACTCGGCCACGGCTATGGCGAGGCCGAGACCGGGCTCCTGCTTGCGGCGAATGACAGTTAACGGCGCGTTCACCCTGTCGCCTCAGGGAAATTTAAGCCTCCCCGCTTAAGCTCCGAAGCATATTCGAGGGCTTGAGACATGATCGTGGACGACCGCAAGAAGCGACTCGATCGCCGCCAGATCCGCATCGCCACGCGCGCCTCCCAGGAACAGCGCGGGCACAAGCGGGTGAAGCTGTCCGTGCCCGGGCGCTATCTCGATCCGATCCGGGGCGAATTCGCCTGCCGGCTGGTGGACGTATCGCCGGGGGGCGCGCGCATCGCTTCCGACGCGCCGCCCTCTCTGGGCGAGCGCGTGGTCATGCTGTTCGACGGGCTGGGCCGAATGGAGGGCGAAGTGGTGCGCGCGGGCCGCGCCGGCTTCGCCGTGCGCCTGATCGCCACCCAGCGCAAGCGCGACCGCCTCGCCGACGCCATCACCTGGCGCTACAACATGGCCCGGCTGGGCCTGGAGGACGACCGCATCGCGCCGAGAAAGCCCGGCCGGGGACGCGCCAAGATCCGCCTGAAAGACGGCGTCATCATCGCGGCTGAAGTGGTCGACGTGTCCATTTCCGGGGCGGCCTTCGCCTGCCTGGAGCGTCCCAGGGTGGGCGAACCGGTCACGGTGGGCGACATGCGCGGGCGCATCGCGCGCTGGCTCGACAATGGGTTCGCGGTCGCCTTTGATCCGCCAAAAGCCGAGCACGCACAACACCATACCCGAAGCGATGCGGCCTGAACGCTGGCCCGCGCTCTTAAAAGTTTCATGCGCCGAGGCCATATTGCTCATGGGCGGCCTGAATCTTGCCGCATGGGGGTGCAAGCTTCCGATCGGAGGCGAAGGGAAGAACGATGCCGCGAGACGATGGATTCGCCATGTCCTGGTACGTGAAGGTGGATGGCCGCGTTTACGGCCCGTACACCGCCGCCCAGATGCGCGCCTTCGTGGGCGAGGGACGCGTCGCGTCCCACTCCACGGTGTCGGAGGATCGCGAGCAGGGCTGGCGCTCGGCCGGCGACATCCCCCAGTTCAAGGCCTGGCTGGATGAAGCCCGCCAGGAGCCCGGCAAGCGCCGCACGCCCCAGAGCGAGGGCCGCAGCGCCAACTTCGTCGTGATCGCCGACCTCGCAGAGGAGAACCGCGCCGGCTTCGAGGCCGCGCTGGGCGATTTCGGCGATGCGGAGCGGATCACGAGCGGGGTCTGGCTCATGCGCGGGGCGGCCTCCGCGGCCGATCTGCGCAACGAGCTGAGCCATCTTCTCGGCCGCGAGGACAAGCTGCTCGTGGTGGACGCCTCGCGCGACCGCACCGCCTGGTTCAATCTGGGCCGAGAGTCCGACCAGCGCATCCGCGAGCTCTGGGGCCGGCCCCAGTAAGACGCTCGCCCTCAGCCGCTCGAAGAGCGGCTGCGATTCACACTGAAATCTCACCTGAAACGCTGAAACACGCAGGCTCAGCGCCGCGTTTTTCCGTCACCTTCCGCCCGCGCCGCCTGCGCGGGCGTTGCTTCCCAGGTGATGGAGACATTTATGCGAGCCACCCTTCTGCAAACCGCCCTCGCCGGCGCTTCGCTGACCGCCCTCGTCTCCGGAGCGGCCGGGGCGAGCGGGTTCGGCCTTGCTGAGTATTCCGTGCGCGATCTCGGCCAGGCGAACGCCGGCTATGCGGCCTACGCCGAGGACGCCTCGACGCTGTGGGCGAACCCGGCCGGGCTCGCCGCGCTTGAGGACTTCACCGTCACCGCGGGCGCCCACTACATCATCGGGCGCGGTGAGTTCTTCGATCAGGGCTCGCGCGGGGCCGCCGGCGGACCGCTCCAGGGGACCGAAGCCGACGATCTGTTCGAGGATTCGCTGGTCCCCAATCTCTATGCGTCCCTGCCGCTCGGCGACGGGCCGATCACCGCCGGGCTCGGCGTGACCGCGCCCTTCGGCCTGGCGACCGAGTACGCGCCACGCTCGATCACGCGCTATCAGAGCCTTGAATCGCGTCTGCGCGTGATCGACATCAACCCGTCGATCGCCATCGAGGTGAACGAGCAGCTCTCCTTCGGCTTCGGCGTCTCGGCGCAATACGCCGACGCCGAGCTGACCAACGCGATCGATTTCGGCGCGCTGTGCTTCGCGTCAGTCGAACCGAGCGCGCCGGGCACGTGCGCGCCGCTTGGCCTTACCCCGCAGATGGCCGACGGCCTCTCTGAAGTCGAAGGCGACAGCTGGGGCTTCGGCGCGAACGCGGGCCTGCGCTGGACGCCCGCCGAAGGCACCCATGTGGGCCTGTCCTATCGCTCCGAGGTGAGCCACGAGATCGAGGGCGACGCGGACTACACGACGCCCGCCGCCGCCGCGACGCTGTTCGCGCCGGCCTTCACGGATACGCCCGCCAAGGCCGATCTCGATCTGCCCGCCGAAGCCGCAGTGAGCCTCAGCCACGCCGCCACGCAGAGGCTGGCCCTTAACGTCTCCGTGGTCTGGACCGGGTGGTCGAGCGTCGACGCTCTGGCGGTGGAGTACGAGAACCCGGCCCAGCCGGACACGGCCGAGCCGCTGAACTACTCCGACACGGTGAAGGTCTCGGCCGGCGCTGAGTATGAGTGGACGCCGCATCTCAAGGTGCGCGGCGGGATCGCCCATGACGAAAGTCCGACCGATGAAAACTTCCGCAGCCCGCGCGTGCCCGACGCGGACCGAACGATCGTCGCAGCGGGCCTTAGCTGGACCCCGGCGCCGGACTGGACGATCGACGCGGGCTGGCAGCACTTCTTCTTCGACGACGCGCCCATCGACACGACCGGGCCCGGCGGAGACAGGCTGGTCGGCGAGAGCGAGAACGTGGCCGACATGGTCTCCGTCGGCGTGACCTGGGAGATGTAGGCGGCGCAATGCCGATGCGCTATTTCTCGATCAACATCATGCCCTTGGCGTAGCGCGCGGCGTTCTCGACATAATGGTCGGCGGAGGCTTTGAGAAGCTCGTCCACGCCTTCGCCGACCTCCTTGACCACCTTGCCGGGCGCGCCCATCACGACGGAGCCGTCAGGGATCTCCTTGCCTTCGGTGATCAGGGCGTGCGCGCCGATGATGCAGTTCTTCCCGATCTTCGCTCCGTTCAGGATCGTCGCGCCGATGCCCACGAGCGTGTAGTCGCCGACCGTGCAGCCGTGCAGCATCGCCTGGTGGCCGACCGTGACCCCTTCGCCCAGCGTCATGGGATAGCCCATGTCGGTGTGCAGCACCGCGCCGTCCTGGACGTTCGCGTCTTTCTCCAGAGTGATCGTCTCGTTGTCGCCGCGAATGACCGCGCCGAACCACACCGATGAGCCGGGCTTCATCACCACCTTGCCGATGACCGCCGCGGTCGGGGCGACCCAACAGCCCTGAGCCGCGATCTCCGGGCGGGCTCCGTCGAGTTCGTACACCGCCATGTCCTGCTCCTTGAGGTCTGCTGTGTGGCTTCGAGGCCGCGCTTCGCGGGGGAGTTTGAAGTTTCCGCGACGATCGGACTCAGACTTCGTTCACCGTCTTAGAATGACACTGCGTGTGCGATTCGAGTTCAAGGATTCGCATCGCATCAGACCGCTCAAGCGACAGGAGGCACGCGACCGCACATGTGGTTCGCTCCGCCCGGATCCGGAACGCCGCCGCCCTTCGAGGCCGCTGTCCACCTCGCCCTTGAGTCCGCCCGCTTCTCCGCATCGTCCGCCCCTCCGCTTCCGCGCGAGGGGCTTTTTCTTGCCAGGAGGTCCAGTCATGGCCAAGCGCGCCGCTAAACGCCGCCAAGGATCGTTCAACGCCGATCACTACGAGGAGGAGAAGGTCCGCGCCCTCTTCCCGGGTTCGTCCTGGACCCCTGACGAGCCCGATCCGATGCGCGATCAGCGCTACATGAAGAACGTAAAGCCGCGCTCTGAAGGCCAGGCCGAGCTGATGAGCGCGATCGATGCGCACAACCTGGTCATGGCGATGGGCCCGGCGGGCACGGGCAAGACCTATCTGGCCGTCTCCAAGGCCGTCGAGGCGCTTGAGTCCGGCGCGATCGGGCGGATCGTCCTGTCCCGTCCCGCAGTCGAGGCCGGCGAATCGATCGGCTTCCTGCCCGGCGCGATGGAGGAAAAGCTCGCGCCCTATCTGCGCCCGCTTTACGACGCGCTGGCCGACCGGCTGAGCCCGAAACGCCTCAAGGCGCTCATGGCCGAGGGCCTCGTGGAGATCGCGCCCATCGCCTACATGAGAGGGCGAACGCTGAACAACGCCTTCATCGTGGTCGACGAGGCGCAGAACTGCACCTACGGCCAGCTGAAGATGCTGCTGACGCGCCTGGGCTGGAACTCCACGATGGTGGTCACCGGCGACCCGGCCCAGACCGACCTCCTGCCGGAAATGTCGGGCCTGGCCGACATCTCCAACAGGCTTGAAGACGTCGACGACATCGCGGTGGTGCGCCTGACTCAGCAGGACATCGTGCGCCACCCGCTGGTCGCGAGCATGCTCGACGTGCTCTAGCGCGACGGCGCGGAGTCGAAGCGACGCCCTCCCGGTCCGCCGGGAGGGCGTTTTCGGGCTCAGTCGTCGGCCAGCGCCTTTTGGATGACCCCGGCGGCCTCGCGCGCCGAGCCGCGCTCCACGTCCACCACGGCGTTGGCGCGGCGCATCAAGGCGTCGTCGATCCGGCCGACGAGCGGGGCCAGCGCGTCGGCGATGGCCGGGCGGCGCACCGCGTCGGGGGAAATCATGATCACCGCGTCATAGGGCGGCAGGGCCCCAGCGGGATCGTCGAGGACGACCAGGTCGAACGCGTCGATGCGCCCGTCGGTGGTGTAGGCGGTGATCGCATCGACCGCCCCGTCGCGCACGGCGGAGTACATGAAGGTCGCGTCCATGCTGCGTTCCACGGCGTTGTCGACGCCGTAGCCCGCGCGCAGCCGGTCCCACTCCGGGCGTGCGAAAAACTCAGGATCGGATGCGATTGAGAACCGCTCCAGCCCGGCCAGATCGCCGATGGAGCTCAGATCGTGCCGCTCGGCGAAATCGCGGCGCACGGCGATGCCGTAGGCGTTCTCGAAGCCGAGCCGTCCCAGCGTGACGACGCCGTGCTCGTCCAGCAGATGCGCGCTGACCTCGGCGTACATGAGATGGCGGTTCACCGGCGCGCCGCGGCGCAGAATATTGTTCCAGAGCGTGCCGGTGTAATCGACGTAGACGTCGATCTCGCTGGAGGCGAGCGCGTCGAACACCACCGTCGAGCCCAGATTGGCGCGGCGCTGCACCCGCGCGCCGGCCCGCTCCAGACGCGCCTCCATCACCTCGGTGAGCACGTATTGCTCGGTGTAGCTTTTCGCGCCCACGATCACCGGCCGATCGGCGAAGCCCGCCTCGCCGGCGCGCGCAGCGTCGAACCGGCCCGCGCCTGAGCCCTCGTTCGCGATGACGGCCGCGCCCAGCACCGCGGCGGGGACCAGGACGGCGGCGACTGCGGCGATGACGGCCTGCAGCGGTTTGCGCGCCTCGGCCGACACGTGCAGCGCGCGGATCAGCTGATCGAGCAGGATGGCGAGGCCGGCCGAACACACGCACCCGAAAATCACCAGATCCCAGGACCGGGTCTGCAGGCCTGAGAAGATGTAGTTGCCAAGGCTGGTCGCCCCCACGGGCGTGGCGAGCGTGGCCGCGCCGACGACCCAGACGGTCGCGGTGCGCACACCGGCTACGATGGTGGGCAGCGCGATGGGCAACTCGACGCGGATCAGGCTCTGCAGAGGCGTCATGCCGACGCCTCTGGCCGCCTCACGCACGCCCGGATCGACGGCCTGTAGCGCCACGATCGTGTTGCGCAGAACCGGCAGGACGCCATAGAGCGTCAGCGCCACGAAGGCCGGCAGGAAGCCGATCGCGCCGCCCAGAAGCGGCACCATGAGCGCCAGTAGCGCCAGCGCCGGAATGGTCTGCATCACGCTCGCCACGGTCAGCGCCGGACCCGAGATCGCCGGACGGCGCGCGGCGAACACGCCCAGCGGCAGCGAGACCGCGAGCGCCATGGCGATCGCGGCGAGCGACAGGCGCATGTGCCCGCTCAAGTATTCCGGAAGGCGCGCAAGGGGTTCGGCGAGCGCTTCAAGCATCGCGCCCGCGCTCTTTCAGCCGGTTGACCGCTTCGGCGTCCTTCAGCGGCGCGGCGACGAGGCGCGCCACGGTGTCATCGGCCGGCGCGGCCAGAAGCGCGCGCGGGGTGTCGTATTGCAGGATGCGCCCGGCCTCGATCACTGCGATGCGGTCGGCGAGCTGCAGCGCCTCGGCCATGTCGTGGGTGACCATCACCGCGGCGAAGCCGAGCCGGCCGCGCAGCTCGCCCACATCGTCGCGCAGCGCCGCGCGCGTGAGCGGATCGAGCGCGCCGAACGGCTCGTCCATCAGCACAAGGCGCGGGGAGACCGCCAGCGCGCGGGCGAGCCCGACGCGCTGTCGCTGACCCCCGGAAAGACGCCGCGGGCGGCGCTCGCGGTATTCGTCGGGATCGAGCCGGACCAGCTCCAGAAGCGCGTCGACACGCGCGGCGATGCGATCGCGGTCCCAGCCCAGAAGGCTCGGCGTGATCCCGATATTCTCAGCCACGGTGAAATGGGGAAACAGCCCGTCGGACTGCATCACCCAGCCCACGCGCCGGCGCAGATCCACCGGGTCGATCGCGCGCGCGTTCTCGCCCTCGATCACCACCTGCCCGGCGCTCGGCTCCAGCAGGCGGTTGATCATCTTCAAGGTGGTGGTCTTGCCGCATCCGGATTCGCCCACCAGAGCGATCAGCTCGCCCTCGCCGGCCGCGAAGCTGACATCGCGCACGGCCTCGACGCCGCCGGGATAGGTTTTCGCGAGCCGTTCGACCTGAAGGATCACGCGTGCGCCGCCCCGCCCCGCGCCGCAGCGCGGCTCAGACGTCCTCCAGATCGATATCGAGGATGGTGATCTCGAAGGAGTACGAGGTCTCCCCCTCGTCCACATTCTTCGACACTACGCCCAGGCACTCCGCGCCGAGATAGATCTCCGCGCACTCGTCCGGGCGCTGGCGCAGGCGCACCTGCAGCTCAGGGTTCAGCTTGGCGTTCAGGAAGGCCTGAACCTTCTCCGCCTCCATGGGCGTGAAATTGGGTTGGGTCACGGGCACTCGCTCTTCGTGTGATCAGGATTTGCAAAAGGGGATCGGACCAGAGCCTAACGCCTGACCGCGTTCGATCAATGCGAAGCGGGACGTGCGGCTCAGGCGCCTTGCGGGCCGACGTCCAGCGTCTGGTCCATGTTGCGCGCCGCCTCCTTGCACGGACCGCCCACCGGCTGGGCCGGGACGCCGGCGACGGTGCAGCGCGGCGGGACGGGTTTGAGCACCACCGAGCCGGCCGCGATTCGGGCCTCGTCGCCGATTTCGATATTGCCGAGCACGCGCGCACCCGCCCCGATCATGACGCCGTTTCCGATCTTCGGGTGGCGATCGTCGCCGGCGGTGCCGGTGCCGCCCAGCGTCACCTCGTGAAGGATCGAAACATCGTCGCCCACGACCGCGGTCTCGCCGATCACGATGGAGGTGGCGTGGTCGAACATGATCCCGCTGCCGAGCACGGCGGCCGGATGGATGTCCACGCCGAAGCGCTCGGAGATGCGGCTTTGCAGATGGAAGGCGAGCACGTCGCGTCCCTGGGTCCAGAGCCAGTGCGCGATGCGGTAGCACTGTAGCGCCTGAAAGCCCTTGAAATAGAGGAAGGGCTGAAGGAGCGAACGGCAAGCCGGGTCGCGCTCATCCACCGCCAGCATGTCCGCGGCGGCGCGCTGCACGATCGCCGGCTCGGACTTCAGCGCGGCCTGGACCACATCGTGGACCAGAAGCGAATCAAGCTGCGCGTCGGAGATCTTGGCCGCGACGCGATGGGCGAGCGCATCGGCGAAGCTGTCATGGCGCAGCACGGCGGCGTTCAGGAAGCTCGCCAGCATCGGCTCGCCGGCCGCCGCCCCGGCGGCCTCAACGCGCAGACGCGACCAGATCGCGCGCAGCGGATCGTCTTGGGTGGACAGGTCGGCGACGCCCATCGTCCCGCCTCCTTCAATCAGCGCGACGCGGCGATCGCGTCGCTCAGACCCGGCGGCAGCGCGCCGGTCCTCGCCATGTAGTCCGCCTTGGCGAGCATCGCCAGCGTGAAGCCGTCGGCGATGTCGCCTGTCATCGCGCGTTCGAGCGCCTCATGGAAGGGGGCTCGCGCGGTCGTGATCGCCTCGTCGCCGTCGGGCCGCGCCTCGCCCTGGCTCAGACCCCAGGCGAAAAACGCGATCGCGCGCTCGTCGGTGACGCAGTTGGAGACGTCGAAACGCAGGAACTCCAGCCATTGGCGCGCAGACAGACCGGTCTCCTCGGCGAGCTCGCGCTTTGCGGTCGTCAGCGGGTCCTCGCGGGCCGGTCCGCCGCCTTCGGGCAGCTCCCAGGAGTAGGCGTCGGTCGCAAAGCGATGTTGGCCGACCAGCATCACGTCGCCGTTATCGAACACCGGCACGATCCCGATCGCGAGGTTCTTCGGGCTCACCACGCCGTAGAGCCCTGGCGCGCCGTCAGGGCGCGTCACGTCATGCTCGCGCACCGTGATCCAGGGATTGTCATAGACCACGCGGGTGGCGCGGATCGTCCACGGGCCGCGCCGGGCCGGACTTGAGGCGTCGTCAGCCATCAGCCCGCCTCCGGGGCGAGCGCCGCCGGCGCGCGGTCATCATCGCGGGCCCTGCTTGTGCGCACGATCAGGACGAAGGCCGCCGGCGCGAACACCAGCGCCAGCACCGCCGAGCCCGCCACTCCGCCTGCGACCGCCGAGGCGAAGGGCAGCCAGAAGCTGTCGCCCTCGATCAATAGCGGCGTGAAACCGCCGATCGTGGTCAGCGTCGTGGACAGGATGTGGCGCGTGGCGTCCACGACCGTTTCACGGATCGCGTCGCGGTCGCCGGCGAGCGCGTCCGGGTTCCCCTTCAAGGCCGAGAGCACCACGATCGAGCCGTTGATCGACAGGCCGACCAGCCCCATCGCACCGACGATGGCGTTGAAGCCGAGCGGACTTCCGAACAGCCAGACCCCGAACATGGCCAGTCCGACCGAAAGCACGCCGACCGAGAAGATCACGCCGGCGTAGCGGAACGAGTTAAACGCCAGCACGATCGAGGCGATCATCAAGACCAGGAGCGGTCCGGCGGTGGACATGAGGTTGGCCATGGCGTCGCCCTGATTCTCCGCCTCGCCTCCGACCTCGAGCCGGTAGCCCGGGGGCATCTCAACGCCCGCTTCGTCGAGACGCGCGAAGAAATCGTCGAGCACAGGCGCGGGCAGCGCATACGGCTCCAGATAGCCGAAGATCGGGTTGGCCCGCTCGGCGTTCTCACGCTCGATGGAGGCGGTCTCAGGGGTGAGCCGCACCTCACCCAGCGCGCCGACCGGCGCGGCCGCGAGCGCCGGGTCGAGCGATGCGAGCGGGGCTTGACCGACGGCGGCCGCCGAGGCGCGCCGACCAGCCGGCGCGATGACGCGCACGGGCAGGCTCTCCACCCCTTCAAGGAGGGAGCCGCCGATCGCGCCGTCGATCTCCCCGCGCAGCCGTCCGGCGACCTCGACCAGGCGAAGCCCGGCGAGCTCCGCGCTCGCCTCGTCGACCTCAAACAGCGCGACCGGCTCGCCGCGCAGGAGCTGGGCGGTGGTGTAGGTCACGCCCGGGGTCTGCGCGAGCACGCCGCGAATCTCGTCGCCCAGAGCGTCCAGCACGTCGAGATCGGGCCCCAGGATCTTCAGCTCGATCGGCGCCGGCGTCGGCGGACCCTGCTCGAACGGCAGGGCGAGGATCTGGGCGTCGGAGAACGCCGCGCGCGCACGCATCTGAAACGCACCCACCATGGCTTCGGTCGCAGCTTCAGAGCGCGTGCGCACCCAGCCCGCGGCGTAGTTCGAGCGCCCGGTCTGGCCGCCGAACATGTTGTAATAGACCCGCGGCGGGCTCTCTCCGAGCACCCAGGCGACGTCCTCGACCTCGTCATACTCCTCCAGCATGGCCGTGATCGATTCGGTGCGCCGGCGCGTCTCTTCGATCGTCGCGGTCGGGGGCAGCGTCAGGCTGAGCTGGAACATGTCCCGCTCGGTGGGCGGGAAGAACTGGCTGGGCAGCGTCGTCGCCGCCGCAAAGCCCGCCACCGGCAAAAGCACGCCGAGCGCCAGGCCCAGGATCGGGCGCGCCGTCACCGCATCGAGAAGCGACCGGTATCCCCGCGCCAAAAGAGGCGCGCGCAGTCCGCCGCGCCAGAACGGCTGGTCGTCCTCGCCCGCGCGCCCGTCGTCGAACCAGGCCGCCAGAGAGATGATGACGGTGAAGGCCAGCGCGAAGGAGGACCCGACCGCGAAGATCACGGACGTGCCGATCATGCCGATGAACTCTCCGGCCGTGCCGGGCATCAGCGCGATCGGCGCGAAGGCGAAGATCGTCGTCAGCGTGGAGGCCAGAAGCGGTCCGAACAGCGTTTTGACCGCCTTCTCCACTGCATCGAGGCGCTCATAGCCGCGCCGGCGCAGGATGCGATAGTCGTCCACGACCACGATGGCGTTGTCGATCAAGAGCCCGAGGGCCACGACGATGCCCGTGACCGACATCTGGTGCAGCGGCTCGCCGAGAATATTGATGAGGATCAGGACGAGCAGCACCGTCAGCGGCAGGGCGGCGCCGACGATCAGCGCCGCGCGCCAGCCCATCATCAAGAACAGTACCGCGAACACGATGACCGCGGAGAAGACGAGGTTGAGCCCCAGCCCGGCGAGCCGGTCGATCACGTATTCAGCCTGGCGAAAATGGATTTGGGTGACCACGCCCGGCGCGCCCTCGGCGAACTCGGCCACGACCGCTTCGGCGCGCGCGGACCACCGGTCCACTTGCAGGCCCGGCTGCAGGAAGGCCGCGACCATGACGACGCGCTCCCCGTCCACATAGGCCAGCTCGCTCGGCGGATCGGCGAGGGCGCGCTCCAGCGTCGCGATGTCGCGCAAGCGCGTGAAGCCCTGCCCGCCGGCCGAGCCGAGCGACACGTCGCGCAGGCGGTCGAGCGTGTCGAAGCTTCCCGCGACCTCCACGGTCATGGCGACGCTCTCGCCGTTGAGCCGGCCGGCGGGGGCCTTCGCGTCAGAGGCGGCGAGCAGACCTGCGACCGCGTTGGCGTCCAGCCCGAGCGCGGCGGCGGCCTCTGGGTCGAGCGTGACGCGCACCTCCTCCTCCGGCGCGCCGTAGAGGTCGGTCTCCTCAGTTCCCGGCACGTTGCGCAGCCGGTCCTCAAGGTCGCGCGCCAGGCGCACGAGCGGGCCGTACCCGGCCTCGGTTCCTTCCGGCCAGCTAAGGCCCACGATGAGCGTCGCCGCGCCGAGATACTGCCGGATCACGTCCGGCTCTCCGGCGTTCTCCGGCAGGGCCGGCTGGGCGGAGGCGACCTGATCGCGCACCTTCGTCCAGGTCTGCTCGACCATGGCCTCGCTCAGATCCTCGCGGATATTCACGTCGACCACGGAAACGCTCGCGCGCGAGGTGGAGCTGACCTCCTCAAGCTCGGGAAGCTCCATGAGCGCTTCCTCGATGGGCTTGGTGACCAGCGCCTCAACGCGCGCCGCGTCCGCGCCGGGGAAGAGCGTGACCACCCGTCCGAAGCGCTCGGTCAGCGAGGGGTCCTCCTGACGACCAAGCACGCCGAGCGCGCCCGCCCCGGCGGCGACCACCAGGAACAAGATCAAGAGCGTCAGGCGCGGGAAGCGATAAAACAGCGAGGCCAACGGCTCAGCCCTCCCCGGCCGGGACGACCCTTTGGCCCGGCGTTACGCGCTGAAGCCCGGTGGCGAGTGCGCGCTCGCCCTCGCGCACGGCGCCGGAGACCCACACGCGCTCGCCCTCGGTATGGATGATCTCCACAGTACGCGGCTCGATCATGTAGGGCGCCGCATCGCCGGAGAGGACGTAGAGCGCCCAAAGGCCGCGGCGCGCCTCGGCGAGCGCACTCATCGGGGCCCAGAAGCCGCGCGCCTCAAGCGGTGCGGGCAATTGCAAGCGCGCGACCTCGCCGGCGGAGGCGTCTGCGCCGTCGGGCAGGTCGAACAGGGCGGTGACGGTGCGCGATCGCCGATCGACCACGCCGGTTACGGTGCGAAGCGTCGCGGCCAAGACCGCGCCGTCGACCTCGACCGGATAGCTCTCGCCGACCGTCAGCTCACGCGCTTCACGGCCGGGCAGCCCGACGCGGACCTCCAGCGCGCCGGTCTCCACCAGATCCAGGACCGGCGCGCCAGGGGCGGCGATCGCGCCTTCGTCGGCCATGCGCGCGGTGACCACGCCGGCGTAAGGCGCCTGGAGCGCGGCGAGCTCGAGCTGCACCTCCAGCGCGGCGGCGCTGGCGCGGGCGGCGTCGCGCCGGGCGATGGCGGCCGAGGCGTTGGCCTCAGTCTCGTCAAGGCGCTGGGGCGAGATATGACCCTGCTCTACGAGCGTGCGCTGGCGCTGCAGCGTGATCTGGGCGAGATCGGCCTGGGCGGCGGCCTCCACGGCCTGAGCGCGCGATGCGGCGAGTTGGGCCTCAAGCGTGCGCGTGTCGAGACGCGCCAGCGTGTCGCCGGCTTCGACCCGGTCGCCGACATCGACCGCGATCTCGGCGATCCGCCCGCCCTGCTCGAAGCCGAGCGCGCTTTCGCGCCGGGCTGCGATCAGGCCCGGGAATTTCTCGGTGATCTGAGCGCTTTCGTCGTAGGCTATCGTGAAGATGTCCGCGGTGAGCGGTTCGGTCTCCTGCGGCGCGGCGTCGGCGTCGGCCCCGCGCAGCGCGGAGACCGCAACGATCGCGACCGCCAAGAGGACCGCGAAGGCCGCGACCCCGGTTCCCAGCCCGGGACGGACGTTGAAAATCGTGCGCGCCACACCGCTCTCCCGTTCGACCGACACGCAAGATAGGCCATCGAACGGCGTTTGAAAAGTAAACAGCGTTCACGTCACGGAAATGTCACGCGACGCGTTCCGGCTCAGGCCGAAGGGCCGCGTGCTTCGAGCCAGCTTAGAAGCTTCGGCGTGGCGAAGCCGCGCATCACGTGCTCACCGTGGAAGTCTATGACCTCCTCCAATGAGCGCTGCTCGCAGTCTGTGTGGTTCATCGGAAAGGCCGGGACCGACACCGCGAGCATCGTCAGCCCGTGGGAGCCGGCCCATACGCTTGACGCAGCCAGATCGAGCGGCGCGGGCCGGAACCAGCCCTCCTCCATGCTCTGCGCAATCATCTCGCGCAGATGCTCCGCCGCTGCAAAGGCGTAACCGCCCTCGTCCGGATCGAAATCGGTGAAGCCGCCGGAGAAGGCGAGCTGATAGTGCGAGGGCTCTTCCAGCCCGGTATGCACATAAGCGCGAAGGCACGCCGTGCACAGCATCGGGCCGGCTTCGATGTCCTCGCACACCGCGCGCATCCGGGTCAGAAGGCGCTCGAAGAAGCCCTCGCGGATCTCGCGGAACAGGGCCTCCTTGGAGTCGAAATACTTGTAGAGCGCGGCCGGGGAGTAATCGATCCGCTCTGCAATGCGGCGCATGGAGATGCCCGCCTCGCCCTCCTCGGCGAAGATCGCTTCGGCCGCGCCCACGATTGCGTCGCGCACCTTGCGGCGGCGGCGCTCCGCGGGGCTGAGCGCTTCGTCGAGGGAGGTCTCTGCGGCCATGCGCCGATTATTCCTTTCGCGTTGACGCGTCGCGGCGCGACATCGCTTCGCTTGCGCGCGCCGACCGGGTTCCTTGATATAACGGGGCCTCGCGCGCGGCGTCAAAACGCCCGCGCACGCCCGCCCGCCCCGCAAGCCGCAGCGAAGCCCTTTCCATGGACGATTTTCAGGCCCCGGACTTTCCCGTCGAGAACGCGACCCTCGCCCCGGCCAAGCCGAGCCGGGAGGCGCTGGAGCTACTGGCCAACCGCCGCTCCACGCGCGCCAAGGACATGACCGAACCCGGCCCCTCGCGGGCTGAGCGCGACACGCTTCTGGCCATCGCCGCGCGCACGCCCGATCACGGCAAGCTGTTTCCCTGGCGCTTCATCACTTTCGAGGGCGAGGCGCGCGCCCGCTTCGGCGATATCCTCGAGGCGCGCATGCGCGAGACCGATCCGGACGGCCCGCCGGAGCGCTATGAGCTGGAGCGCAATCGGTTCCTGCGCGCCCCGCTGGTGATCGCGGTGATCTCCGACGTCATCGAGAACCACAAGATCCCCGAGTGGGAGCAGGAGCTCTCCGCCGGCGCGGTCTGCCAGAACCTGCTGATCGCGGCGAGCGCGATGGGCTACGCCGCGCAATGGCTGACCGAGTGGTATGCTTATGACCGCGTGGTGAAGACCGCGCTCGGCCTGGCGCCGGGCGAACGCGTGGCCGGCTTCATCTATGTCGGGACCGCCAAGGTCGACGCGGTGGAGCGCAAGCGCAAGCCTGCGCGCGTGACCGCCTGGGGCGCCTAGCCGCGCCCGCGATAGGGCTGAACGCCCTGATCGGGGACCCACAGGCCCTTCGGCGCCTCGCCCCACTGGGCGAAGATGTCGATCGGGATGCCGCCGCGCGGATACCAGTAACCGCCGATGCGCAGCCATTTCGGCGCGATCTCGTCGACGACGCGCTTGCCGATCATCATGGTGCACGCCTCGTGGAACGCGCCGTGATCGCGAAAGCTCGTCAGGAACAGCTTCAGCGACTTTGATTCCACGATCCAGCCCTCCGGCGCGTAATCGATCACGATATGGGCGAAATCCGGCTGGCCGGTCACCGGGCAAAGCGAGCTGAACTCCGGACAGGTGAAGCGGATCAGATAGTCCGTGTCGGTCTCCGGATTCGCCACGCGCTCAAGCACGGCGTCCTCGGGGCGCGGCGGGACGGCGCTCTTCGCGCCCAGCTGGTCGAGATTTGAGTAACGCTCATCGGTCATGGCGCGGGCACATAGCGCCGCCTGGCCGCCGCGGCAATGTCGCTCACGCCGTCCGTTGCGATAAAGGCATGGACAGCCGCACCCGCGTACCGGTCTGATTACTGTCCACGTCAAGCTCGGCGTCGAGCCTGGAGGCGAGGTCGAGCACGATCTGACCGCCGAGACCGCCGTCGCGCGGCCACTGGCTGTCTCCGAGCCCATCGCCGTCATCGACCACATCAAGCATCAGCGAGTCTGGGCGTGTTTCGATCGTCACGCGCACCTCGCCGCGGTCTCGGTCGCGGAAGGCGTGCTGGATCGCGTTGGTGAGGACCTCCGAGACGATAAGGCCGATGCGCGCGGCGGAATCGGACGACAGGCGCAAGTCTCCGGCGCGGTTCTCGAAGGTCACCTTCACGCCCTCGGACAGGCCCCGGAGGGTGTCGACCACCTTGCCGAGATAGCCGGCGATGTCCGCCGCGCCGTCGCGCTCGCCGGCGACGTCGACTTCTTCGTAAAGAAGGCCGATCGCCTCCACGCGCTTGGCCAGAAGGTCCGAGGCCGAGCGCGGGTCCATGCGGCTCGCCTGCAGGCGGATCATCGCGACGACGAGAGAGAGGTGGTTCTTGACCCGGTGCTGCAGTTCGCGCAGGCGATTGTCCAGATCCGCCGCACGCTCTGCGAAGCCGGACTGGTCCTTAATATGGTGCTGAAGCCCCAGAAAATGGGTGACCGCTCCGTCCTGATCCTGCACCGGCGTAATCAGCAGGCGGTTGCAGAACTCCTCGCCGTTCTTTTTGTAATTGACGATGTCCACAGACACGTCGTCGCCGGACGACAGCGCCTCGCGGATCTTGCGCCGGTCCTCAGGGTCGGTGTTCGGCCCCTGCAGGAAGCGGCAGTTACGCCCGACCGTCTCTTCGCGCGTATAGCCGGTGACCGCCGTAAAAGCCTGATTCACGTAGACGATCGGGCAATCGTCCTGGGCCGGATCCGACACCACCAGCGCGAGCGGCATCCGCTCCAGGGAGTCCGGCGAGATCTGGTCAGGCAGGCCTGAGGGCTTGTCCATCGAGCCTCTCAGCTCCGGGTATGGTTGAGGAGTACCGCACTGAAGCTTAGCCCGGGTCGGGGCGGGTCACAATCGCGGCGCGACGCCGCGCGCGGCCGCCTAACCTGGCGCGATCGGCAGGGCGGTGCGTGCGAACACGGTGCGCATGGCGATGTTGGAGACCAGGCGCGTCACCCCCGGCAGGTTCGACAACCGCTCGCGGTGCACGCGCTCGTAGTCGCGCGCATCGCCCACCTGAAGGCGCAGGAGATAATCCTCCGCCCCGGTCATCAGGTAGCACTCCATCACCTCGTCGACGCCCGCCACCGCGCGCTCGAACGCCTCCAGCGTCTCGCGGCGCTGGTTCTCCAGCGTGACAAGCACGATCACGCCGAGCCCGCGCCCCACCGCCTCGGCGTTTAGAAGCGCCGCGTAGCGGTCGATCACGCCGGACTGCTCCAGCGCGCGCACGCGGCGATGGCAGGCCGAGGCCGACAGCCCCACCCGCTCGGCGAGGTCGGCGTTGGACAGCCGCCCCTCGCGCTGCAGGGCGTCCAGAATGGCCGCGTCGGTGTCGTCGATCCCCATCACGCCCCTCCTCGAAGCTTTGCGCGCGCCACCCCGGCACGGCGAAGCAGAATTGCGCGAAGCGTGCGCGATACAGGGCTTCTACGCAAGATTATTCGGCGAAAGATATGTGACTTGCATGAAGCTTCGCCAGAGGAATACGTTTGCGACATATTCAACCCCGCATCACGCGGCCGGAGGACAACCATGCGAGTCGGCGTCCCGAAAGAGATCAAGGTTCAGGAATATCGCGTCGGGCTGACGCCCAACGGCGCGGCCGAGCTGGTGCTGAACGGCCACGAGGTGTTCGTGGAGACCAACGCCGGCGCCGGGGTGGGCTTCGCCGATGCGGACTATGAAGCGGTCGGGGCGACGATCCTGCCGGACGCCGATGCGGTGTTCGAGGCGGGCGAACTCATCGTCAAGGTGAAGGAGCCCCAGCCCGTCGAGTGCGAGCGGCTCACCGCGAAGCACACCCTGTTCACCTATCTCCACCTGGCGCCCGATCCGAAACAGGCTGGCGGGCTGACCAAGTCCGGCGCGACCGCGATCGCCTACGAGACAGTCACCGACCGCGACGGGCGCCTGCCGCTCCTGCGTCCGATGTCCGAAGTGGCCGGGCGCATGAGCGTGCTCGTCGGCGCGGCGGCGCTGCAAAAGCACAACGCCGGGCGCGGCGTGCTTCTGGGCGGGGTGCCGGGCGTGGCGCCGGCCAAGGTGATGATCCTCGGCGGCGGCGTCTCCGGCAGCCACGCCGCGGAGATGGCCGCGGGGCTGCGCGCGGACGTCACCGTGTTCGACCGCTCCATCACCAAGCTGGCCGAGGTTGACGCCTTCTTCCGCGGCTCGGTGAAAACGCGCTTCTCCACCCCGGCCGCCGTCGAGGAGGCCGCGGCCGAAGCCGACATGATCATCGGAGCGGTGCTGATCCCGGGCGCCGCGGCGCCGAAGCTTGTCACCCGCGACATGCTGAAGTCCATGAAGGACGGGGCGGTCATGGTCGATATCGCGATCGACCAGGGCGGGTGTTTTGAAACCTCAAAGGCCACCACGCACGACGATCCGACCTATGTCGTCGACGGCGTGGTGCACTACTGCGTGGCGAACATGCCCGGCGCCTATGCGCGCACCTCCACGATCGCGCTGACCAACGCCACCCTGCCCTTCACGCTCGCCCTGGCGAACAAGGGCGTTCGCGAGGCTCTGAACGCGGATCCGCATCTGGCGCGCGGGCTGAACGTCGCCCACGGCGAGATCGCCTACGCCCCGGTCGCGCGCGATCTGGGCCGGCAGTATGTCAAGCCGGACTGGCTGACCTCGATCTAGCCGAGGCGTCAGCTCTCGGCGGGTTCGGCGGCCGGCTCGGACGCGTCGCCGTCGAAGCGGTCTGCGAAGCCGGCCATGAAGGCGTCGACCTCGGTCATGTCGGCGAGCTGGCTCACCATGTCGACCAGGCGCGCATCGCCCGCGGCGACCCCGTCCTCGGCGAGCAGGCTAAATGCCGCGGCGTGGCGGGTGCGGCCCATTGCGCGCGCATAACGTGATTTGAGGCGCGCCACGGAGGCCTCGTCGTCGGCGAGCGCGAAGGCGATCGCCGCGCGCAGCACGTCATGGGCCTCGTGTTGCTCCAGCGGTTCGGTCTCGCGCCAGCGCTCGCCGAGAATCGCCTCGATGCGTCGGCCGGCCGTGGACCAGTCGCGCTGATCCCAGGCCGCGTCCGCACGCAGCCGCCGGGCCGGTTCGGAGCGGTCCTGCGCGATCAGTTCAAGCGCGTTGTCATAGCGTCCAAGTTCTTCCAGGGCGCGCGCTTCTAGGAGACGGCGCTCGTCGAGCAGCGTGCGGTCGAGGCCGGCGATACGCGTCTCGCGCAGGACCCGCAGAGCGGCCTGGGGCCGCGCGTTCATCAGATGCACCACAGCGAGATCGGCCGCGACTTCGGAGCGCGCCCGCCCGCGCAGGCGCTCGAACACCTGATGGTCGAGCAGCTCGGCCGCCGCATCGAGCAGATCGACGCGCACCAGACGCTCGGCGATACGCCGCACCATGCGGTCGCCGTCCGCCCCGATGGGCGTGAGGAAGGAATACTCCCGATACAGCGCCAGCGCCTCGATCGGCCCCATCCGGTCGGCCTCGTTGTCCAGATACAGCCGGCGGAAAAGCTGATCCATGTCAGAGCCGATGCGCCGGGCGACCGCGCTGTCGGGGAAGCGGGCCTGAGCCGCGCGCATCACCTCCAGCGCCTGGGCGTAGCGTCCGGCGCCGGCGTAAAGTTCGCCCAGGAGCCGCGAAGCCTCCAACTCGGTCGCGTCGCCGCGCCAGCGATAGCGCAGGCTCTCCAGCCGCTCTGCGCCCTCAGCCGGCGTGACCCGGCCGTCATTGATCTCAAGGCGCACCTTCTCCAGCAGCGCGCGCGCCTGGATCGGCTCCCAAGGCGAGCGCCCGAGGGCCTGCAGGCGAGACAGCGCGGCGTCGACCCGCCCGCTCTTGGCGTCGAGCAGCGCGCCGGCGAGCTCGGCCTCGGCCTCGGCTTCCGCATCGGGATCATCGGTCTGCATCAGCGTCAGGAGACGGTCCGCCGCGCCCAGATCGTTAGTCTCCAGCGCGGCGCGGGCGTGGGCGGCGCGAAAGCGCGCGCGCCACTCAGGCGCGTAAAAGAAGATCGCGTCGCGCCCGTCCTCGAAGCGCCGGCGCGCCTCGGCCCAGTCCTCGCCGGCCGCCGCGACGAGCCCGCGCCAGGGCTGGGCGGCCGCATCGCCCACCAGGGCGGGGTGGGAGAAGGCCTCCTCGGCCTCGTCGAGCCGGCCCATCATGTAGCGCGCCGCGCCGGTGAGCGCCTTCAGCCCCGGGTCGGTTTCAAGCTCGGGGCGCGCCTCCACGGCGAGTTCGGCAGCGCCGAGCGCCTCCGCTCCCATCTCCCAGCCGAGGTAGAAGCGCGCCAGCGCCAGAAGCGCTTCCGGCTCGCCGCTGGAGGCGCGCGCGCGCATCTCGCGTTCGCCCACCGTGAAGGCCGTGTCGCCGCGCCAGCCTGCAAAATCCAGAAAGCCCGGAGAGACCGGCTCGCCGCGCCCCGCCGGGCCAAGGGAAGGATCGGACGCGCGCGAGAGCGCCAGCCCGCCGGGCCGGGTCAGCACCGCTCCGCCCGCGGTCAGCGTCATCTCCAGATCGTCGGCGACCGGCTTGACCGCGACGCCGTGGGCCGAGCCGAACACCAGCGCCTCGACCAATCGGCGCTGCGAGATCACCCCCTGAGGCTCGCCGTCGCCTGTGAGCACCAGCAACTCGTCGCCCACCACCGGGTCGGCCACGCGACGCACCGAGCGCGCGCCGTCAAGGCCGATGCGGATGCGGGCAGGCTCGCCGAAGCGGGTGTCACGCGCGATCCGCGCCAGGTCCGGCGGGGTCTCGAGCGCATCGGTGAGCGTAATCGTCCACGCCGCGCCGTCCGCACGCACGTCAGCCTGGGTCGAGGGCGCGGCGTCGAGCCGGGCCGCGGCGTAGTCCTCCCCGATGAGGGCTTCGAAGCCGCGCACATGGCGGCGTCCCCCGGCGCCGAGCTCTGACAGGTCGAGATCGGCCGCGGCGTCGAACACGATCCACAACGCCTCTCCGCGCCGGAACACCGCCGCGCCGGGCAGGCTCGCCCACTGGAAGGTGAGCACCAGGTCCGAGCCGGACGGGCGCGCCGCGGCGCGCACCACGCCGGTGTCAGGGACCGGATCGGCGTCGACGACCTCTTCAACCGGCGCGTCGGGGGCGGGGTCGGGTTCTGACTGGGGCGCGGTCGATGGACCCTGGCCTGTCGGTTCGGCCGGCTCGGCGGCGCCCGCGGCCAGCTCGGCGATTTCGGCGAGCGCGGCGAGCGTCTCCTCCGGCCCGGCCGCGTCCTCCGGCGCGATATCAAGCACCACGCGCGCGCCCTCGCTCCAGGCGCGCGCGACCATGCCCGGCGCCAAGCCGGCGTTGACCACGAGGCCTTCCGGGCTGCGTACGAACTCCAACACCTCAATGCGATCGGGCGGCGCGACTTCGAGCGGGGCGACGTCCGCCTCCCCGTCGCGTTCAAAGCTCAGCCGCGCATAGCCGGGCTCGCTGTCCAGAGCGTAGCCGACCGTCTCCGGCCAGACGAACTCCATGCGGGTGTAGGCGGAGGCTTCACCGGTGCGGATGCGCACCGGCAGGGGCGGGCCCGGCGCGGTTGAGGCCGCCGCGGCGGCGCGCTCGGCCTCGGCGCGGGCTTCGGCTTCAGCGCGCTGACGCGCCTCGTAGGCGGAGACCACGGGCGGCGGCGGCGCTACGCCGTCCGGCGCCAGATCGATCGCGATCACGTTATGGGAGACCGAGACGCGCGCCTCGCGGAACTCGTTCAGCGCCAGGCGCATGGCGCGCCCGTCGGGATCGAGCCGGCTCATCGCAACGAGCCGCGGCGCGGCGTCGGCGAGGATCTCTGGATCGGCCGCGATCGGCTCTGAAAACCGCGCGACCAGCACCGCGCCGGCGGCGACTTCGGCCTGCGCGCTCAACGAGCCGCCGGCGGCCTCGGGATAGATGACGCGTATGCGTTCGCTTTCGCCGATGCGCTCCAGCTCCAGGCGCACCGAGGTCTGGGCCATGGCGGCGGACGCGGCGAGCGCGGCCGCGAGCGCTGCGGCGAATCGGGCGGCGAGCGCGGCGAGAGTGCGGGACCTACTGCGTCGCGGTCTCATCAAGCCGGTCTCTCAGCTCGCCCACCGTCTCCGGCGGAGCGGCGCGCTGGCGCATGCGCACGGTCAGCGCGGCCGCATCGCCCGGCGCCATCTCAGCCAGGATCGCGGCCAGCTTGCGCGAGCCCATGCGTTCGGCGACCAGGACGCGCGTGGATTCGTCGAGCGAAGCGATGATGTTCGCCGCCGCGTCCGGCTCCAGCGCGCCGTAGATCTCCACGATGCGCGCGATCTCGGCCTCGCGCCGGTCGTCGAGCGTGCCGAGCAGGGTCTCCACTTCAGACTTCAGGGTCTGCAGCGCCTCGATCCGGCGCTCCACGCGCCCCTCCGCGACCGCGATCAACTGCTCGCGCGTGTCCAGTTCGGCCGCACGGGCGTCCAGCGCGCGCCGGCGCTGGGAGAGCTCGCTCAACAGTTCCAGCTCGGCCCGGGTGTCGCCCAGAGCGCCGCCAGCGGCGGAGGGCGATTGCGCCTGGCGCGCGGCTGATCCGGCGAAGGGCGAGGGCGATGCGTTCGACTGCGGTTCAGCCGGCGGGGCGGCGTCCGCCGCCACCTCGGCATCGTCGCCCGCCTCGCCGGCGGACGGCTCATCCTCAGCCGTTTGAGCTTCAGCGCGCGCGGCCAGCAGGTCGAGCGCGCCCGCGCCAAGCGAGACGCTCTTTAACGCCAAAAGCCCGGCGAGCAGAACGCCGAGCATCAACAGGGGTCGCGCCGCGCCGGTCATCTCACGCTCACCTCATCGCTTTCAGGGCGTCCAGGAGACGCCCCTCGCCGGCCTTCAGCGTGTCGTCCGCGGTGCGCTCAGAGCGCGCCTGCGTCGGTGCGGGGCGGTCAGGACGCGGGCGTTCAGGCCCGCGCGCGAGCGCGTCGGCGCGGGCGTCGCCGCGCTCTGTGAGCAGCGCAAGCTCGTCGGCGAGTTCGCGCGCCTCACGCACGCGCGCCTCAAGCGTCTGGCCGTGTTCGCGCGCGGCGCGGTCGAGCGCGGCGAGGCTGGCGCGCGCCCGGTCGGTCGACTCGTCCAGCCGGCGCACGGTCTCCATCATGCCGTCCTGGCCGGTCTTCAACGCGCGCAAACGGCGATCGACGCGCAGGCACATGATCGCCGCGCCCAACAGCAACAGCGCGACCAGCGCCTCGAAAACGAAAGCGGCGAGCGTCATCCCATCCCCATCAATGACTTCTTGGCGCTGGGCGAAAGCGGCGCGTCCAGGCGCACCGCAACGTGATGGCCGAGCCGTCCCATGCGTCCGGCGGTGAGCGGGACCTGGCCGCAGCGCAGCTCCACCTCGCCGTCCGGACCCGCGTCGAGCATCAGCGTGTCGCCGACCTTCAGCTTCATCACATCGCCCAGCGGCTTTTGCAGCTGATCGATCACGGCCTCGACCTCGACCTTGGTGGACCAGAGTTCGGTGGCGAGGTGGCTTTCCCAGATGTTGTCGCGGCCGAACTTCTCGCCCATGAACTGCTGGAGCAGCATCTTCCGGATCGGCTCCAGAGTGGCGTAGGGCAAGAGGAGCTCGATTCGCCCGCCGCGGTCCTCCATGTCGATGCGCAGCTTGACGAGGATGGCCGCGTTGGCAGGCCTCGCGATCGCGGCGAAGCGCGGGTTCGTCTCCACCCGGTCCAGGACGAAATCGACATCGGTAAGCGGCGCGAAGGCCTGCTTGGCGTCGGCGAGCACGACCTCGATCATGCGCTGGACGAGCGTGCGTTCGATCGTGGTGTAGGGCCGGCCCTCGATGCGCATGGCGCTCGTGCCGCGCCGCCCGCCGAGCAGCACGTCCACGATCGAGTAGATCAGGTTGGAATCGACCGTGAGCAGGCCGTAATTGTCCAGCTGCTTGGCGCGGAACACCGCAAGGATCGCCGGCAGCGGGATCGAGTTGAGATAGTCCCCAAACCGAATCGAGGAGATGTTGTCCAGGCTCACCTCCACGTTGTCGGAGGTGAAGTTGCGAAGGCTTGTCGTCATCAGCCGCACCAGGCGGTCGAAGACGATCTCCAGCATCGGCAGGCGCTCGTAGGAGACCAGCGCAGAGTTGATGATCGCACGGATGCCGGAACGGTCCGCGGCGTCCTCGTCGGAGACTGAAAAGCCCAGAAGGCTGTCGATCTCGTCCTGATTGAGGATGCGCTCCGGCCCGCCCGAGCCCGGCGTGGGCACATGGACGTCCTCGTCCCCGCCGACCATCGCCTCCCATTCCGAGGCCAGCTCCTCGCCGGCGTCGTCGGCCGGGTCGCCGCCGGCGGCGTCCATCGCGTCGAAGTCGGGCTGGTCCGCCGCGGCGGCGGCCTCCCATTCGGCGGCGAGGGCTTCCTGATCGACGTCTGAGGCCATGTAAGGTCTATCTCCGGCCGCCTCGCGCGGCCCGCCTGGGGCGCGTCGGCCCTATTGGATGAGCATGTCCTGGATGAGCACCGCGTCGATTCGCGACGGCGCGAGCGCCAGGTTCGCGCGGCGCAGAAGCTCAAGGCGCAGCCGGTGCGTGCCGGCCGAGCCGTACAGGTCCTCCTCGCGCAGCTCGCGCAGGAAGCCCTGATACTGGTTCATGACGAGCGGCATGCGCGCGTCGAGCAGAGCGGCCATTTCCGGGTCGGGAATCTGGAACATGAGGTTAAGCTTCAAATACGTCGTTCCGCCGCTGCTCGCCTCGATGTTCACAAGCAATTCCGGGAGTTGATAGAACTCCGGGTGCTCGCTCATCTCCGCGACGTAGACGCCTTCCTCGGCGCGCTGGTCGAGCGGGTCGCCGTCGTCTCCGGCCTCGCCGGCTTCGGCGGTCTGAACCTCGTCCTCACCGCCCATCAGGAAGAAGGCCGCCCCGCCGCCGAGCAGGAGCAAAAGCGCCGCGGGCGCGGCGATGAAGAGCAGCTTTTTCTTGCCGCCTTTCTTGTTCTCAGCGCCCTCGGCGTCTGCGCCCTCTTCAGCGTCTTCGGCGTCTTCGGCTTCAGCGTCGAGATCGTCGTCTGCGTCTTCGGCCATCGGTCCCGCTCCGGCATGGAAAGGCCTGTGTGATGAAAGGATTAAGAAACGCCCCGGTTAACGTTCCGTTGGTAACCGGGCGCTGAGCGGCAAATTCTTCCCACCGGCTGCAGTCGTGACCCGGCAAGCGCGGCGTCCGGCGCGCTCACCGCCGCTCAACCCATTGAAAACCATGACTGTTAACCGTGGCACGGCCTTTGCGCTCCTGGTCTCCCGACAGCGCGGACCGCGCCGGATGCGGCCTCAGAAAGGGGAGCGCCATGGACAATGCGATGCTGATCTCGCTTTCGCGCCAGATGACCCTGCGCCGCGCCATGGACGTCACGGCCAACAATATCGCGAACGTGTCCACCTCCGGCTTCAAGGCCGAACGGGTGCTGCTCGAAGCCGACCTGGCCAGCCCGGCGCGCCACCAGGACGGGCCCAAGCGCCTGGCCTATGTGGACGAGTGGGGCCTCGGCCGCGACTTTTCACAAGGCCGGCTTCAGCCGACGGGCCGCCCGCTCGATCTGGCCATCGAGGGCGAGGGCTTCTTCGTGCTGGAGACCGGTGACGGCCAAGAGCGCTTCACTCGCGACGGCGCGTTCACGCTGGACGGCGAAGGCGCGATCGTGGCGCCGGACGGGGCGCGTGTCTTAAGCGAGGCCGGCGCGCCGATCATCGTGGACGCCGAGGCCGGCCCGGTGGAGATCGCCGCGAACGGCGAGGTCTCGCAGAACGGCGCGGTTCTGGCCCGGCTTCAGGTCGTGGAGTTCGAGGATCGCGGCCAGCTGCGGAAGACCGGCGCGAACCGGTTCGAAGCGCCCGAAGACGCCGAGCGCGCGATCGCGCTCGATCCGGTGGTGCGCCAGGGCTTCACCGAGGCCGCGAACGTCACCCCGATTATGGAGATCACCCGGATGATGGAGGTCTCGCGCGCCTACGCGTCGGCGAGCCGCATCGTCTCGCAGACCGACGAGTTGTCACGCAAGGCGCTGGAGCGCCTGGGACGTCCGTAAGGGCGTTGTAGAGAAGAAGGAGGAGTGCGATGCGCGCGCTCGCGACCGCCGCCACGGGCATGGAAGCCCAGCAGCTCAACGTGGAGGTCATCTCCCACAACATCGCCAACATGAACACCACCGCGTTCAAGCGTCAGCGGGCCCAGTTCGAGGACCTTCTGTACCAGAACGCCCAGACCGTCGGGGCGAACTCCTCCGACGCCGGCACGATCGTGCCGACCGGCGTTCAGATCGGCCTCGGCGTGGGAGCCGGCTCGGTCTACCGCATCACCGAGCAGGGCGGGCTGACCCAGACCGACAACCCGCTCGATCTGGCCATCTCAGGGCGCGGCTGGTTCCGCGTCCAGCTGCCGGGCGGCGGCGAGGCGTATACGCGCGCGGGTAATTTCTCCAAAAGCCCCGAGGGTCAGATGGTGACCTCGGACGGCTACATCGTCTCGCCGGGCATCGCCATTCCCGACGAGGCGCGCGCGGTCGCGATCAACAGCCAGGGCCAGGTCCAGGTGCTGTTCGACAACGAGCCCGAACCCCAGACGATCGGCCAGCTGGAGCTGGCCACCTTCGCCAACGAGGCCGGCCTCGAGGCGCGCGGCGGCAATCTCTATCTGGAGACCGCCGCAAGCGGGGCGCCGAATATCGGCGCGCCCGGCCAGCCCGGCTTCGGCAATATCGAGCAGGGCTACACCGAGGCCGCCAATGTGGACGCCGTGACCGAGATCACCGCGCTGATCCAGGCCCAGCGGGCCTATGAGATGAACGCGCGCATCATCACCGCGGCCGATGAAATGCTCGCCACCTCCTCCAACCTGCGCTGACGCGGAGCTGATTGATGACCGCCCGCCGCCTCGCCGTCTCCGCCCTCGCCGCGGCGCTTCTCAGCGCCGGCGCCGCCGCAGGAGAACCGGTCGTGCTCAAGGAGCGCTTGATCACCGAGGACCACGTGGTCACCCTGTCGGACCTGTTCGACGGGGCGAACGCAGACGCGCCGCTGGCGCGGATCGCGCAGCCCGGCGGGTCGGTCTCCCTGGAGCCGGGCTATGTGCGGCGCGCCGCGGCGCGCGCCGGGCTGGACTGGGCCAACGCCGGCCAGGTGATGCGCGTGACGGTGTCGCGCGAGGGCCGCGCGGTTCACGCCGCGGACCTTGCGGCGATCATCGAAGGCGCGCTCTACGCCGAGACCGGCCGGGCCCATGAGATCACGCTGTCCAACCGCGCGCTGACGCTCTACGCGCCCGTCGACGCGGCCGGCGCGCCCGCGCTCATCAGTCTTGAGGCCGAGCCGCGCTCATCCATGTTCCGCGCCGAAATCGCCGCCTGGCCCGGCGGTGAGCCGGAGACCGTCACGGGCCGCGCCGAACCGGTCGCGGATCTGCCGGTGCTGGCGCGCGCAGTCTCGCGCGGCGAAGTGATTACGCAGGACATGATCGAGTGGACGCGCCTGCCCGAAGCGCGCGTGCGCGGCGATGTTCTGCGCAGCGCCGACGCGCTCGTCGGGCTTGAGGCCAAGCGTACGCTTCGCCCCGGCGAGGCGGTGCGCGCCTATGACGTCGCCGCGCCGGCCGCGATCGAGCGCGGAGAAACGGTCGCGCTGGTCTACGCCGCCGGGGCGCTGACGCTGACCGCGCGCGCCCGGGCACTGTCGGACGCCGCGCTCGGCGAGACCGCGCGCTTTGTGAACCTTCAGTCCAACCGCACCGTCGAGGCGGTGGTCGAGGCGCCCGGCCGGGCCCGCGTCCGCGCCTTCTCGCCCAACCCCTCGTAAGACCGCCCGCCTGGAGCCGATCCGATGACCCGACGCCGCACCGCCCTCGCCCGCCGCATCGCAGCCCCGCTGTGCGCGAGCCTCGCGCTTTCCGCCTGCGCGGCCAAGGAGCGGCTGGAGTGGACCGGCAAGGCGCCGCCGCTCTCGCCAGTGGAAAACACCGCGGCCATGCGCGGATCTCAGCTCGCCGCAGGCGCGTACGATCCGGGCGCGCCGGTGAACCCGCAGGCCCGCGAGGTCGCCCAGCTCCAGGCGATCGCCGCCGCCCACCAGGCCCAGAACGGCATGAACTCGCTGTGGCGCTCCAACAGCCATACGTTTTTCGGCGACCCGCGCGCCTCTCGCGTGGGCGACATCCTGACGGTCAATATCGACATCTCCGACCGCGCCCAGGTCTCCAACCAGACCAACCGCGCGCGCACCACGTCTGAAAACTCCAATCTGTCGAGCTTCTTCGGCGGCGAGGCGGCGCTCGATCAGTTCTTCAACGATGCGGTGGACCCCGGCTCTCTGGCCGATTTCGGCTCGTCGAGCTCCACCCAAGGCTCCGGCTCGGTGAACCGGTCCGAGACGATCGATCTGGACGCCGCCGCGATCGTCGTGGAGGTGTTGTGGAACGGGAACATGGTGATCCACGGCCGCCAGGAGGTGCGCATCAACAACGAGGTGCGCGAGCTTCTCATCTCCGGGATCGTGCGGCCTCAGGACATCGATTCCACCAACACGATCGACCACACCCAGATCGCCGAGGCGCGCATCTCCTACGGCGGGCGCGGCCATATCTCGGACATGCAGCGCCCGCCCATCGGCCAGGAGATCTACAACCTGCTCTGGCCGTTCTAAACGACGCGCGGCCGGGGGCCTTTTGTGGACGAGTTTCAGCTCGACCGCTTCGAGCTTGAGGACGCGAACGTGTTCTGCGCGCGCCTGCGCGGGCCGTATCGCTACGAGGAAAGCCTGGGCAATGCGAAACGCCTCGCCGAGCGCCTCACGCGCGAGAACCGCGCGGCGGTGATCCTGGATTACACCGAGGCCGTGCTGGCGCACACGCTGGAGCAGTTCGCCGAAGTAAGCGACGTGTTCATTGCGCACGCCCCGAAGACGTGCCGGTTCGTCTACGTGTTCGGTAACGGCAACATGATGCACGCCGCCGCGATGACCAAGCGTCTGAAGAAAGGCGGGTTCGAAGCCGCCGCCTTCCCCGACTGGGAGCAGGCCGAGGCCTGCGCGCGCGAGGCGGCGGGCTGAGCCGGATCAGTCGTCCCGGTGAACGCGCTCTGAGCGCTCGTGGCGCTCTTGGGCTTCCAGGCTGAGCGTGGCGACCGGGCGCGCGTCCAGACGCGCCAGCGAGATCGGTTCTCCAGTCTCTTCGCAATAGCCGTAAGTGTCTTCCTCGATCCGGCGCAGCGCGGCGTCGATCTTGGAGATCAGCTTGCGCTGGCGGTCGCGGGCGCGCAGCTCCAGAGAACGGTCGGTCTCCGTAGAGGCGCGGTCGGCGAGATCGGGCAGCGCGCCCATATCCTGCTGCAGGGTGGAGAGCGTGGTTTTGCTCTCGTCCAGGATCTCCGCCTTCCAGGCGAGCAGCTTGCGGCGAAAATACTCTTTCTGCCGCTCGTTCATGAAGGGCTCTTTGTCCGTCGGACGATAGCCGTCGGGCAATTCGATCTTGGACTCCGTGGCGCTCATGACGCGTCCCGCTCCCTCGCCTTCGCCCCCGCTTGAAAGCGCGGCGGAGCATATCCGCGAAGGCTTTCAAGTCAATTGAGCCGAGCGGTTCCGGCGCGATTCAGGCGAAGACGTGAAAAGAACGTGATTTCCGCCGCTTACGCGTCGTACTTCGCCAGCTCCACCGCCGCGCGCGTCTCAACCTCGTCGAGCGCGGCCTCAAGCCGAGGGTCGTCGACCGATTCCCGGCGCGTGCGCAGAAGGTCTGTGAGCGCGGCGAGCTTGTGGCGCGGCAACCCGCCCTCCAAAAGGGCGAGCTTGAGATCGTCGAGCACGTCGAGCAGCGACATGGCGCGCTCGGTCATGCGCTCGCGCGCCGGGCGGTCGTCGCCCGCGCCCTGCAGCGCCAGGAGCGCCTCGACCGAGGCGACCGCATGGGTTCCGCCAACGCCCCCGCTGGAGCCCGCGCGCGTGGACGGCGACGCAGACGACGGCGCGAAGCCGTCACCGGACGCGCCCGGTTTGCGCTTGGCCGAAGCGGGACCTTTGAGCGGATTGGAGCCGGTGACCTTCATGGCCGTTGAACCCTTTGCGAAACCGCGTCGAGGCTTGCTTAAGGTCCATTAACAAGCGCTTAAGCAAGGCCGCCGAGTGGGCAGATTTTTCCCGGCAGAGCGCGCCATGGGCCGTCGCTGCCGGGGCGTAGGCCCTCATAACGCATTGATTCTTCTCGGCCGTCGCGGCGTTAACTCTGGCACGGCTCTCGCATGCGCGCGAAGCATGACCCGTTTCATCGCTCTCGCCTTGTCTTTCGCCGCCGCGCTCAGCTTAAGCGCCGCCGCGTCCGCAAACCCGCGCATCAAGGACATCGCCGACGTGGAGGGGGTGCGCGACAACCAGCTCGTCGGCTACGGCCTGGTGGTGGGGCTGAACGACACCGGCGACACGCTGCGCAACTCCGCCTTCACGCGCCAGTCGCTGAACTCGATGCTGGAGCGCTTCAACGTCAATATTCGCGACGCGAACCTGCGCACCGGCAACGTGGCTGCGGTGATGGTCACCGCCTCGCTCCCGCCCTTTTCCACGCCGGGGTCTCGCCTCGACGTTTCGGTGTCGGCGCTGGGCGATGCGGAGAGCCTTCAGGGCGGCACGCTCATCGCGACGCCGCTGATGGGCGCTGACGGCGACATCTACGCGGTCGCGCAAGGCTCCCTCGCGGTCGGCGGCTTCGCAGCCGAAGGCGATGCGGCCTCGATCACGCGCGGCGTGCCCACCAATGGTCGCATCGCCAACGGCGCGATCGTGGAGCGCGAGCTGCGCTTCGATCTGGCCGGGCGCGACACGATCCGCCTGGCGCTTCGCAATCCCGACTTCACTACGGCGCGGCGCATGGCCGAGGCGGTCAACGCCTTTATCGGCGCGGGCGCGGCCCGTGCGAGCGACCCGGCGACTGTGGTTCTGGACAAGCCGGCGACGTTCCGCGGCGACATGATCGCCATGATCGCCGAGATCGAGCAGCTGCGCGTGCGCGCCGATATGCGCGCGCGCGTGATCATCGACGAGGCGACCGGCACGATCGTGATGGGCGAGGACGTGCGCGTCAGCCGTGTCGCCATCGCCCAAGGCGCCCTGACCGTCACCGTTTCAGAGACCCCCGTCGCCAGCCAGCCCGCCCCGTTCGCCGAGGTGGGCGAGGCGCTGGTCCTGCCGCGCACCCAGGTCACCGCCGAGGAGGACCCCGCCCAGCTCGGCGTGCTCGACGGCACGGTCTCTCTGCAGGATCTCGTCGACGGGCTGAACGCGCTGGGCGTCAGCCCGCGCGACCTGATCACCATCCTTCAGGCCATCAAGGCCGCCGGCGCGCTGCAGGCCGAGATCGAGGTGCTCTGACATGGACGGTTTCGCAGACGCCCAGATGCAGACCGCGCTCGCGGCCGCGCAAGGAAGCGCCGGCGTTCAGCCCGGCCGCGCCGCGACGCCCGAACAGGCCCGCCAGGTCGCCGAAGAGTTCGAGGCGGTGTTCCTGGCCCAGATGATGGAGCACATGTTCGGCGAGACCACGAAGAACACGATGTTCTCCGGGCCGGGCGAGAGCGCCTTCCAGGGCATGCTGACCGAGGAGTACGCCAAGGTCACCGCGCGCTCCGGCGGGATGGGACTCGCCGACGCGCTGACCCGCGAGATCCTGGCCCTTCAAGAGGCCGGGATCGCTGAGGAAGGAAACGGCTCATGAGCGAACTCGCCGCGACCGGTCCTGAGGACCGCGCCCGCCAGATGCTGCGCCTGACCGGGCGCCTGACCGATCTGATCGAGCAGGAGACCGCCTTGTTCGAAGCGCGCCGCGCCGGCGAGGCCGAGCCGCTGCAGGCTGAGAAGTCGCGCCTCGCCACCATCTATCGGCGCGAGACCCAGCTCGCCGCGAAGGACGCCTCGCGCTTTTCCGGCGCGCCCGACGCGCTGAAGGGCGAGCTGCGCGCCGCCACCAAGCGCTTCGAAGCCGCGTTGGAGCGCAATGGCCGCGTCGTCACGGCGCTGAAGACCATCACCGAAGGGGTGGTCAAGGCGATCGCCGACGAGGCCGCGCGCCAGAAGACCGCCGGCTCAGGCTATGGCCCCGGCACAGCCCAGACCGGCTCCCTCGGCGCCATGACGCTGGATCGTTCCGCATAAGCGGCTCAGCCCTAGAACAAAGCCAGCGTGCCTGAGCCGCCGGCGCCCGCCTGCAGGCGTTGCAGGCCGGCGGTATAGTTGGCGAGGCGGTTGGTGAGATATTCCGGCGCCGGGCCTGTGGCCCGACGCTCGGCCCCGTCCTTCAACAACTGCTTCAACGCCGGATCGAGCGTGAGATCGCGATACGCGCGCTGCACGGTCGACATCGCCGAGGTGAGCGCTTCGGCTGCGGCCGCGGCGGAGATCTCATCGTCGATGCGAAGCCGTGCGGGCAGCTCCATGGCGAAGGTCTTCGGCGTATCGGAGACTGCGTCCTCGTCGGAGCGGTCCGGACGCTTGCGCACCTCGCCGGCGGGCAGGCCGAGCCCTTCAAGAGCGTCCCGCCCGTCCGCACCCGGCGAGAGCGTGATCGTGACGCCCTCGGCCGGCTCGATGCGCAGCCGGTCGCCTTCGGGCGAGCGGCGCACGTCCGCGCGCCCGTCCAGCACCAGCGCGGCGTTCACCTTGAAGGTGAGCGAGCGCATCGTGTCGTCGGCCTCGATCGTGATGCGGCGCGGCCGGCCGCCGTCGGCCGAGACGAAGAAGTGGTCGCCCTCGCGCACAGAGGAGCGCGCGGTCACCGCGCGCGTGTCGGCGTAGGACAGCGCGCCGGTGGGCAGGCCGAGGCGGGAGAGCGTGTCGTCGCCTTGAGCGTCGACCGCGATCCCGGCCGCAGACGAAATCCCGCCGCGCCCGGAGACCTGCGTGGCGAATTGCTGCGCGCCGGTCGCCGCGTCGAAGCCGGCCGCGAAGGCGTTACGCTCGCCGGACTGGGTTGCGCCGGGCAGTGCGCCGAGCGTGCGTCCTGCGATAAAGACCGAGCCGCCGCTGGCGGTGACGGAGCTCGCCGCATTGGTCGAGGCGTCGCCGAGGAAGGTCGCGTAGTCCACGCTGGCGCTCGGCCCGTCGGCGATGCGCGTGACCATGGCGTCGAGCCCGCCGGCGTTGGCCGTGACGATCGCGCCCGGCGCATAGCTCGCCCCGGCCGCCCCGGCGAGATAGATCGCTCCGTCGTCGCCGATCGCGAGCCCGCCGATGCGTCCGCCGTCCAGATCGCCGAGATCGAGTGTCCAGACCGGCGCGCCGGTCCCGTCATCCCCGGCGGCGTATTTCTCCACCACCGCGCGTCCGCCGTCGGCGTAAGCCACGACGAGCCCGCCATCGGCCGCGATCGCGGTCGCTGACGCGGCCTGATCGCCAGCTCCGGTCCCCACCCCGCGGGTGTAGAGCGTGTCGCCCTCGGCCGAGACCGCGCGCACATAGCCGTCCGCCCCGCCAGTGTTGGCGACGCCGCCCAGCGAGGAGCGCGCCTGGCCTGAGACAAAGATCGTCCCATCCGCAGCGGTTGAGACGGAGAGCGCGCGATCGTCCGCCGCGGCCCCGAAGCGCCGGGCCCACTGCTCCACCCCGTCGGCGGAGTATTTCACCAGGAGGGAGTCCTCGCCGCCGAACTCGCTCGTGTCGCCGAGCCCGCCGGTGATCGATCCGGCCACCACGACATTGCCGCCGGCGTCGACTGCGAGCGAGGCGCCGGCGGCCTCTCCGGCCGCGCCGAGCGTGCGCGTCCAGGCGCGCTTGCCTGTGGAATCGTAGCGCATCAGGACAAGGTCCTGCTCGCCGCGAATGGCCTGACCGTCGACCGGAGCGGACGAACGCCCCAGAACGTAGAGCCCGCCGTCGGGCCCGCGCGCGATTCCATCGGTCTGGAAGGCGTTCGCGGTCTCAGTCGTGGAGACCTCGCCATCCTCGCCGATGGTTTCCGAGACGCTCGGATCGGCCTCGATGCGCTTGGCGAAGGCGGCCGCTCCCCCGCCGGCGAGATCGACGAACTTGGACAGCTGGCCGGCGGCCGCATCGCCGTCGCCGGAGACCCCGGCGGTGTAGACCGCCGGCGCGCCGCCGGTCGCGGAAAAGCTCACCCGCTCGGTCAGCACGCCCTGGATCGCAAAGCCGAAGCGGTTTCCGGCCACGATCCCGTTCTCATCCGGCTCGCCGATCTTGACCCGCTCAAAGCGTGTGATCATGCCGGCGCCATCAAGCTCGGCGTTGATGTGGTCGGCGACGTTGTCGAGCGTGCGCGGCGTTGCGCCCATGGCCGCCAGATCGATCGCCACGTCGGTGTCGATCCCGTTCTTGCGCACGGTAATGGTGAACTGCGTCGGACCTTGAAAGGCGTCCACCTCGGCGTCGAAGGCGCCGTTATGGATCACGCCGGTGACATAGCGGCTCTGCCCGCGATCGATCGCCACCGCGCTGTCGGCCCGGCTCAACGCCTCGCCGCGAACCAGCGACACGCCCTCCAGCGCCATGCCGGCGAAGAAGTCGTCGAACTGGGCCAGCCCCTCCTGGAAGCGCCGGTTCCAGAAGTCCCGGTCGAGCTGGCTCGTATCCTCCCGGCTGGCGCCTTCGGCCAGCGAAAACAGCCGGCGCAGCCCCTGGTGCAGGGCGAACAGCGATTTCTCGTCCTCGCCGGTCTCGAGCTCGGCGAAGCGTCCAAAATCGCGATCGAAGAAGGCTCCGCTCGCCAGCACGCTCTGGCGCATGTCGTCGAGCGCCTTGATCTCGCCGCGCGGATCCCAGGGCGGGAGCACTTCAGGGCCCTGCCTTGCGCCTTGAGCTGCAGACGCGCCGGAGGGTTGCGCAGGCAGCGCGGCGGCGCTGCGCGCATTGGCCTGAACGTTGAACCAGGCCCCGATCAGAGATCCGGATATGCCTGTGACCATGACACGTCTCCGGCGCGCAAACCGCGCCATCGTTCACACTGCGCCCGCACCGGCAAACAAAGCGTAAGCGTCGCGCGCTGGCGCCCGGGTCCGATTCGCCCTTATGCAATGAGGCGAAGCCCTCCTGTGTCGGCGCGGCGTCTAACGCGGCGTTAACTGGACGGGGCGGACTTTGAGAGCCGGTCGCCGCGCGCCGCCGTCGGCGTTGGAAAGGGTCGAAGCCTGATGAGCCAGAGCCCGTCTCGCGCCTTAGCAGGCGACGCGGCCCAAGCCGCGAAGACGACCGGCCAAGGCGCTGCGACGCCGCTGTTCCTTGAGCGCGACTTTCGCTCTCCGCGCATGAATCTCGACGGCAAAACGGTGCTGATCACCGGCGGCACCGGCTCGTTCGGTCGGCGCTTCGTGGAGACCGCCCTGGCTGAGTTCGCGCTGAAAAAGCTCATCGTGCTCTCGCGCGACGAGCTGAAGCAGTACGAGATGGCGCAGGCGTTTCCAACGGGCTCGCAAAGCCCTATGCGCTATTTCATCGGCGATGTGCGCGACAAGGATCGGCTCGAGCTTGCGATGCGCGGGGTCGATATCGTGGTCCATGCCGCCGCGCTGAAGCATGTCCCGATCGCGGAGTACAATCCGTTCGAGTGCATCCGCACAAACGTGTTCGGCGCGGTGATCGTGGTGCGCGCGGCGCTGTCGGCCGGGGTCCAGCACGTGGTGGCGCTGTCCACCGACAAGGCCGCCAGCCCGGTCAATCTCTACGGCGCCTCCAAGCTCGCCTCCGACAAGATCTTCACCGCCGCCCAGAACATGGTCGGCGAGGACGGGCCGCGCTTCTCGGTGGTGCGCTACGGCAATGTCGTGGGCTCGCGCGGCTCGGTCGTGCCCTTCTTCCGCAAGCTCGCCGAGGACGGGGCGGCGCATCTGCCCATCACCGACGAGCGCATGACGCGGTTCTGGATCACGCTGCCCCAGGGCGTGAACTTCGTGCTTTCAGCCCTCGCCGCGGCGAAGGGCGGGGAGATCTTCGTGCCCAAGATACCCTCCATGCGCACGGTCGATCTGGCGCGCACCATCGCGCCGAACCTGCCCCATGAAACCGTCGGGGTGCGCCCCGGCGAGAAGCTGCACGAGGTAATGGTCCCGGCCGACGATGCGCGCATGACGGTGGAGTTGGAGGATCGCTACGTCATCCTGCCCGCCGGGCAGCCCTCGTTGCGCGAGCGCTGGCTGGAGGACGGCGCGCAGCCGGTGCCTGAGGACTTCGCCTACTCGTCCGACTCCAACCCTGAGCGGCTCGACGCGCGCGCGCTCCAGCGAGTGCTCCAAGACTGCCTCACAGCCGGCTGAGCGCCGTGGCGCCGGCGCGCATCCTGTTTCGCTGCGATGCGCATGCCGCGCTCGGCGGCGGCCATGTCGCACGCTGCCTGACCTTGGCCGACGCCCTGGCCGACCGCGGCGCGCAGTGCGCGCTCGCAGTCAACGCAGAAGCCGCCGACTGGGTGCCCAGGCTGACCCGTTCGCGCCATGAGCGCCGCGTCTGCAACGGCGTCGAGGCGCCCGCGCCCTGGGCCGGACCGGCCGACGTTCTGGTGTGCGACCATTACGACTTCGCCGCCGATGAAGAGCGCACGCTCGGCGCCGGCGCGCGCCACCTCGCCGTGATCGACGACCTCGCGAACAGGGCCCACGCCTGCGCCTTGCTGATCGATCACAACGCCGCGCGCACGCCTGAGGATTATGCAGGCCTCGTCCCTGAGGGGTGCATCACTCTCACCGGCGCGCGATACGCGCTGATCGATCCGGCCTTCGCCGCGGCGGGCGCGGCGCGAACGCCGCCGACCGCGTTGAAGCGCGTTTTCGTCTCTATGGGTCTGACCGATGTGGGCGCGATCACCGGCCGCGTCGCGCACGCGCTGGACCGGGCGATCGCGCGCCTTGACCACGCCCTCGCCGTCGACATCGCGATCGGCCCCAACGCAGCGAGCCGCGCGCAGGTTGAGGCCCTCGCCAAGGCGCGCCCGGGCTGGGCCGTCCATGTGGACGCCGAGGATTTACCCGCACTGATGGCGAGGGCCGATCTGGCGATCGGCGCGGCGGGCGGCGGGGCGCTGGAGCGCTGCGCGGCGGGCCTGGCGAGCCTGATCGCAGCGGTCGCGGAGAACCAGCTCGGCCTCGCCGCAGCCCTCGACGCGCGCGGGGCGGCCATGCGCCTTCCCGCAGACGAGGGATTGGAGGCCGCGCTTGAGGGCGCGATCGCCCAGCTCAGCGCAGCGCCCGCCATATTGCGCGTGATGAGCGAGGCCGCGCGCCAGGTCTGCGACGGACAGGGCGCGGCGCGCGCGGCCGAAGCGATCCTAGCGCTCGCCTCAGGCGATCTGGAGCGCGCGCGACAGCTCTGACGCGACACGGGCCGGGTCCTCGTCGGACATCGCCGGAAACAGCGGCAGGGAGAGCGTGCGCGCGTAATAGGCTTCAGCGCCCGGCAGGTCGGGATGATCACCGCGCTCGGCGTGCCAGGGCTGGCGGTGGACCGGGATGTAATGAACCTGCGTGCCGATCCCGGCCTCGCGCAGGGTCGTCATGACGCTGGCGCGGTCGACGCCGGCGGCCTCGAAATCAATGCGCGCATTGTAGAGATGCCGGCACGGATCGGTCCCGGCCCGGCCCGCCGGCGGTTGCACGATCGGCGCGAACGGGCCGAGCGCCTCGTCATAGAGCGCGCACAACGTTCGGCGGCGCTCGGCGAAGCGAGGCAGCTTGGCCAGCTGTGAGCGCGCAAGCGCGGCGAGAATGTCGGGCATGCGGTGGTTCCAGCCGAGCGCCTGCATCTCGTGCCACCAGGGCTCGTCCGCGCCTTCGCGGCGTTGAAAGCGCGTCTGATCACGCTCGATTCCGTGCGAGCGCAGCCGCGCCATCGCCTCGGCGAGGGCCGCGTCGTTGGTGGTCACGCACCCGCCTTCGCCGGCCGCGATGGTCTTGACCGGATGGAAGGAGAAGGTCGCCGCGGCCGAATGCGCGCACGCGCCGACCGGACGGCCTTCAGCGTCGAGCGAACCCAGCCCATGGCAGCTGTCTTCAACGACGCGCGCGCCGGCCTCGGCCGCGATCGCAGCGAGTGCGGGCGTATCGGCGGGCACGCCGGCCAGGTGCACCGGCAGCACCGCGCGCACGGGCCCGTCGGCGCGCGCGATCGCTGACTTGAGCGTGTCCGGCGTCATCAGCCCTGTATCCGGATCCACGTCGGCGAACACCGCGCGCGCGCCGCAATAAACGCCCGCGTTCGCGGTCGCCATGAAGGTGATCGACGGCGCGATGCAGACATCGCCAGTGCTCACCCCCAGCGATGAGAGCGCCAGGTGCAGTGCGGCGGTGCCGCTGTTGCAGGCCACTGCGCGGGCCGCGCCGGTCGCCTCTGCGAAGGCGGCCTCGAACGCAGGGACATCCGGGCCGGTGGTGAGGAAGTCGCCGCGCAGGACCGCCGCGACTGCGGCGATATCGGCCTCGTCGATCTCCTGGCGTCCATAGGGCAGCATGGCGGTCGCACTCCGGAAGTTGCGGCCACGATGGCGTGAGTCGCGCGCGCCGGCTTGAACGCGAAGCGCCCGGGGCCGTCAGGCCGCCGGGCGCGCGCCGTGGCGGGGCGGTTCGCGGGCCTAGCCGGAGAAGAGCTGCAAGATGGTCTGCGGCGCGGCGTTGGCGATCGAAAGCGCCTGCACGCCGAGCTGCTGCTTCACCTGCAGGGCCTGAAGGTTGGCGGATTCCTTGGCCATGTCGGCGTCGACGAGATTGCCGACCCCGGTGTTCAGACTGTCGGTCAGCTTGGAGACGAAGGTGCGGTGCGCCTCCATCTTCTTTACGTCCGAGCCCAGATTGGCGAGGGCCTGGTTGACGTTGTCCAGGCTGACCCGGATCGCGCTGACCACGCCGGCCGACAGCGTCGCGGTGCCAAGGCTCGCCGTCGTGGCGAGCGTGATGATCGTTCCCGAGATCGACATGTCCTGGGAGCCGAGCGTGACCGTGCGCGTGGCGTCGGCGTCGGCCAGGAAGGCGATGCCGCCCGTGATCGAGCCGTTGAGCAGGTTGGCGCCGTCGAACTCGGCGTTGGTCAGGATGACATCGAGCTGTTCAAGAAGGCTCTTGAAGTCGGCGTCGTAGGCTGAGCGCGAGAAGCTGTCGATGGAGGGGTCCATCGCCGCGGTCGCTTTCTCGCGCATCTCAATCAGAAGATCGGAGATCGACTCCCCGGCCGCGATCGAGACGTTGCCGATGGAGACCGCCCGGTCGAGCGAGGTCTGCACCGAGCTCAGCGCCCCAATGTCGGAGCGCATGCCCTGGGCCACTGCGAAGACGGACGAGTTATCCTTCGCGCCGGCGACCTTCAGACCGGTGTTGATGCGCATCTGGGCCTCGCCCAGATCGTTGTTGGTCTTGTTCAGGTTCTGCAGGGCGAGCATCGCCGAGACGTTCGTGTTGACGCTAAGCGCCATTGGTCTTCTCCCGTTTCACCACGTGCGCCGCTTCGGCGGCCTCATGCAGGCGGGAGCAAGGGCGGGGCCAACAGGGTGAACACCCGCTTTATCGGGTTTTTTCAGTGACTTGGTGTAAAGGGACACAACCGGCCCGGACCGGCGCGGCGGGCGTTTTTGCCGATCGCGCCGGTCATCGGGTCAGTTTTTGCCGGGCCGTTCAGGCCTGGCGATCAATCAGGCCGCCCTGCTTTTCGCGCAGATAGGTGATCAGATCGAGATAGTCCTGAGGCGGCCATTGCCGCATCGTTTCGCCCGTTTCGGGGTCCATGAACTTATAGATGAAGTGCCCGGCCTCCTCGTCGCGGTCGATCAGAAGTCTCGACTGCGCGCCTTCGGCCATTTTGCGCAGACGCTCGATGACTTCCACCTCCCGTACGGGATCGCGTCTTGCTTCGGCATTCATCGGGCCGGCCTTGGCCGGCGTCGCCCCCCCGCTCTTTTCAGAGCCCCGTGGCGGCGTCGCGGCCGGCTGAGCTTCGCGCTGGCGCAGCGCGCCGGAAGCATCCGCCGTTATAAGCTTCGCCATGTCCATCGGTCATCACGGTCGACGCATTCGCGCGTCTCACGTCTCCTTTTTCCAGCTTCGGTCCAACCTCAGTAAAGCTCAGGAGGGATCGGCCGGGGCGGAACCCCACGTAACGCCCCGGCCGTCCTCATGGCCTCTCCGGTCTTAGCGGAAGAAGCCCAGGATCGACGACGGCGCCGAGTTGGCGATCGACAGAGCCTGAATGCCCAGCTGCTGCTGCACCTGGAGCGCCTGGAGACGCGAGGACTCCTTGGCCAGATCCGCATCCACCAGGTTGCCGATGCCGGCCTCCGTGGCGTCCTGGATCTTGCCGATGAAGGTGTTCTGGATCTCCAGAGACTTCGAGCCCGTACCCAGACGCGCAAGCGCCGAGTTGAGCTGGTTGATCGAGGTCTCGATCGCAGTCAGCGCGTTGGCGGCGTCGGTCGCGGTGCTGACCGCGGTGCCGCCGGTGATGGTCAGCACGCTGCCCGAGGTGCCAAGACCCATGGTCTCGGCGGCCACGTCGAGCGTGTTGGTGCCGTCCGCGTTGGCCAGCGCCGAGATCTGGGCCGTGGAGCCGTCGATCAGATTGACGCCGTTGAACTCGGCGTTGTCCACGATCGTGGTGATCTGATCGCGAAGCGCCGTGAAGTCCTCGTTCAGCGCCGTGCGCGAGTCCGCATCAAGCGACGCGTCGGAGGCGGCCAGGGCCTTCTCCTTCATGTCGATCAGAAGATCGGAGATCGCTTCGCCCGCGGCAAGGGAGACGTCCACCGTGGACTGCGCGCGGTCGATCGAGTTCGACACCGCGTCGTACGCACGCACGTCGCCGCGCATGCGTTGGGCGATGGCGTAGATGCCGCCGTCGTCCTTCGCCGTCGCGACCTTCAGACCGGTGTTGATCCGGTTCTGAACCTCGGAGAGGTTGGCGTTGGTTTTATTGAGGTTTTGCAGGGCGACCATGGCCCCGACATTGGTGTTCACGCTATTCATCGTGATATCCTCGTTTCTACGATGTCACGTGCGTTTTGCACGCGGGACCTTCTGGTCCGCTGCAATCCCCGCAAGGAGCGGGCCAGCGCGCACTTGACAGGCCTCGAATCAGAACCAAACCCCTGAAAAATGGAGCGTTCGGCCCAAGCCCGCTTGACGGTTGGCTGATCGGGCTTCGCCGCCGGCTCGGCAAAATGTGCCGGCGCACCCGGCAGGACTTGCCGCTAGGGCAATAAATTCCGACTAAAAAGGGATGAAGAAGCGAACGGCACGTGCGTTGGTGAATAAAAAGTAAATATACGTGAAGCCAAAAAGAAAGCCGGGAGCCGCACTGCGGCTCCCGGCCCGTCTCCTAGCGGAAGTAGGACAGGATCGACTGCGGCGCCGCGTTGGCGATCGAGAGCGCCTGGATGCCCAGCTGCTGCTTGACCTGCAGCGACTGGAGCTTGGCGGACTCTTTCGCCATGTCGGCGTCCACGAGATTGCCGATGCCCCCTTCCAGAGCGTCGGAGAGTTTGCCGACGAAAGTCGACTGAATCTCCACCGACTTCGACCCCGTGCCCAGACGGGCGAGCGCGGAGTTCAGGTCGTTGAGCGACGTGTCGAGCGCCGTGAGGGCGGCCGACGCGTTCGTCACCGTATCAATCGCCGTCGAACCGGTGATCGTCAGCACGCTGCCCGTGGTCCCGAGACCCATGACCTCCGCGCCGACGGTCAGCGTGTTGCTGCCATCTGCGTTGGCCAGGGCCACGATCTCGGCGGTCGAGCCGTCGATCAGGTTGACGCCGTTGAACTCCGCATTGTCCACGATCGTGGTGATCTGATCGCGAAGCGCCGTGAAGTCCTCGTTCAGCGCCGTGCGGGAGTCCGCATCAAGCGACGCGTCAGAGGCCGCCAGGGCCTTCTCCTTCATGTCGATCAGAAGATCGGAGATCGCCTCGCCCGCAGCGAGCGTGACGTCGACGGTGGAGGCGACGCGGTCCAGAGAGTTCCCGACAACACCATAACTGGCCACATCGGCGCGCATGCGCTGGGCGATGGCGTAGATTCCGCCGTCGTCCTTCGCGTTGGCGACCTTGAGGCCGGTGTTGATACGGTTCTGCACGGTTTGCAGCTCCGAGTTGGTCTTGTTCAGGTTCTGGAGCGCGACCATCGCGCCGGTGTTGGTGTTCACCGAGTTCATCATTGTGGGGTTCCTCCGTTCTGGAAGCTGGAACGGCCGTTTTAGCCGCAGGACGTTTTGTCCTGCGGTGGACAGCGCAAGCGCCGTGCCGTCCCGCGCCCCTGAGGCGGAGGAAATCAGCTCAAAATTTCAGGTATTTATGGAGGCGGACGAAACGCGGCCGACGCGGAGCGCCGATCCGCGCCCGGCAGGCTTTGCCCCTAGGCAGCCCGAGCCGGGGCTTGCGACCCTCAAGCCGCGCGGCGCGGCTCCAGGCCCTGCATGATCATCCGGTTGATGTCGATGAGCGTTTCAAGGTCGCCGGTACGCAACGCGCTGGAGGTCTCCTTGGAGACGAACAGCGACAGCGAGATGATCGAGGCGCGCAACTGGTTGGGCAGGCCGTTGGACTCACTCGCGCAGTCCCCGGCGAAGGCCGCCCACATGCGCCGGTTCCAATCCAGCGCGTCGGCGCGTTTCTTGATCGCGAGCGCGCCTTCGGCTTCGTCGGCTTCAAGCAACGCCTTCGTGACCTGCCCGAAGAGGCGGTACTCGGTCGCGCGCGGGTCTTCGGTGCGCGCGGACGCGGTCTGGTAGGCTTGGTATGACATGCGCTCAGCCCTGGTCGGCGGCCCCGTGGTCGAGGCGTTCAGCCTCGTAGGCGATCAGTTTGCGGCAGCGCAGGAGCGCCTTGTAGTACTCCCCGGACATGACCTCGCGGCTCACCGAGACGCATTCGGCGAGGATCTCCGGGTTCACGATAACGTTCATGAACTCGGTCATGCGCATCACGAACTGCTCGTAGATTTCGCTCTCCGCGGTCTGGGCGATGTACATCATCATGACCGGGAAATAGATGCGCTTGGCGGGCGTGTCGGCTTCATGCTCCTGCATTATGTCCTTCTCGCGAAGGACGGACGCCTTGTTCTGCAAGATAAGGGTCGCGCGCCGATCGCCGTTCTCCACGACGGCCCCGTTGAGCACGAACTTCTCGCCGGGCTTCAAAGACAGCTTGAGCGGCATACCGACCCTCTCCATCGCGGCTCCGGCGCGGCGGCGCCAAACCCGGACGCCGACATCCTCCCGCACTCGAAGTAAAAAACTCGTTTCGACAGAAGCCGAAACAAGCCGGGGCTTAATCGTTAGCCGATTCTTAAACGAAGCGCCGCGTGATCGCGTGCTGAATCCCGAAGCTCGCGACGGACCCCACGCATGACCCAAGCGCTCGACCTCGAGGCCGAACTCGCCGCCGGCGCCGAAGCGCCGAAGAACGCCGCCGCCGACGCCGCCCCGGCGCCGCGCGCGGACCTCTCAGCCGTGCTCGACACCGAAGCCAAGCGCGCCGGACTCGCCAAGCTCGTCGCTCAGCTCAAACGCGTCATGCGCACGCTGGACGCAGGCGAACCCGCCAAGGCCGCGCGCCTGGCCATGAAGGCGCTCGACACCGCGCCGGACAACGCGCTCGCCAATCATGTGATGGGCATCTGCCTGCAGAAACTCGGCCGGCTGTCGACCTCGCTGACCTTCTTCGAGCGCGCCTGGACGCTCGATCCGAAGAACCCCGAGATCTATCTGAACATGGGCTCGGTGGCCTGGAAGCTCGACATGCTCGAGCACGCCGAGAAGTTCTTCCGCATCTTCTCCGAGATGGCGCCGGAGCGTGTCGACGCCGCGATCAATCTGGGCGGCGTATTGCGCGATCAGGGCCGGTTCTCCGATTCCATCGAGATCCTGCGCGCGGCCGTCTACGCCAAGCCCGATCAACCCGCCCTGTGGAACGCGCTCGGCACGACGCTGCTTGAAGCCGGCGACCCCGAACAGGCCGGCGTATTCTATCAGGAGAGCCTGCGCCTGACGCCGGATTTCGCCCGCGCGCACCACAATCTCGCCTATACGCTGGAGATGCAGGGCGACGCCGAAGCGGCGATCGGGCACTTCGACAAGGCGCTGGAAAACCCCGACTCGGCCCGCGACCGCGTCGCCATGACTCACGCGCTGTCGCTGGCCTGTCTGACCGCAGGCGATCTGGAGCGCGGCTGGGCGCTCTACGATATCCGCCTCGATCCGCTCTACGACGACGCGACCCTCTATGCGCTGGAGCCGCCGCGCTGGGACGGCGCCGACCCGGCCGAGATCACGGGCAAGACGCTTTTGGTGATCGGCGAGCAGGGCCTCGGCGACGAGGTGTTGTTCCTGAACACGCTGCGCGATGTGATCGAGGCGGTCGGTCCGCACGGCGAGGTGCGCGTGGCCTGCGAGCCGCGCCTGCGTCCGCTCGTCAAGCGCGCCTTCCCGCACGCCGTTGTGGGCCGGCATCGCACTATCGCGCGCGAGGGCCGCGAGATCCGCTCCGCCCCGGAGCTGCTCGAAGACGGACAGGTTGATCTGTGGACGCCGATGGGGAACCCGGCGCGATGTTTCCGCCGCGACGTCGAAGCCTTTCCAGACCGGCCCCATTTCGAGGCCGATCCCGAACGCGTCGCGGCGTTCGCCGACCAGCTCGCGAGCTTCGGACCGGGGCCGAAGATCGGCCTTTTGTGGAAGTCGCTTCGCATGACCGCGAAACGGGCCAAGTCATTCTCCGCATTCGAGGGCTGGGCGCCGGTGCTGAAGACGCCGGGCGCGGTGTTCGTAAACCTGCAATACGGCGAGGCGGCGGACGAACTCGACCAGGCGCGCGAGCGCTTCGGCGTCGAGATCCGCCAGCCTGACGGGCTGGATCTGAAGGATGATCTCGACGGCGTCGCCGCGCTCTGCAAGGCCTGCGACGTCGTCATGGGCCCGATGAACGCCACCACCAACCTGGCCGCCTCCGTCGGGGCGGAGACCTGGATCGTCCATGCGCGCCCGCGCACCTGGACCATGCTCGGGACCGGCGCCCTGCCCTGGTACCCGACCGCGCGCTCCTATCGCGGCGAGGGCTATCGCGACTTCGACACGGCCATGCGCCGCCTCGCCGCCGACCTCGCCGATCAGGTCAAGGCCGCCGCGTGAGCGCGGCGCGCATCGCGCTCGTCGCGACAGGGGGCGAGGCGATCGGGCTCGGCCATGTGATGCGCAGCCGGCGCCTCGCGGACGCCGTCGAGCGCGCCGGGGTCGAGACGCGGTGTTTCGCCCAGGCGCCGGACGGCCAGGCGCCGGACACTCTCACGCTTGAGGCTGCAGCCGGATTCGCCGGCCCGCTCGACCTTGACCGGCTTGCAGACTGCGCCGCGGTGATACTGGACGTCCCGCGCGGCGACCGGCCTGAGGCGGCCCGGCGGATCAAGCAGGCCACGCCTGAGGCGGCGTTGATCCTCATCGGCGGCGAAAGCGAGGCCGATCCGCTGGCCGATCTGTTGATCCGCCAGACGCTTTCGCCTGCCGAGGCCTCACCGCGCACGCTCGCCGGGCCGGACGCGCTGCTTCTGCCCGAAACGCTCTTCGCCGACCGACCTGCTTCGCCGGACACCGCGGCGAGCGCGCTGTTCTGCCTCGGCGGCGGCAAGCGGGCGCGCTATGGCGAGATCGTCGCCGCCCTTGTCGCCGCCTTGCCCGATCTGACCTGGCGCCTGGCCGGGCCGGACGCTGAGGAGAGCGCCGCCAAGCTCGACCGGCGGCGCGTCGAGGTGATTGCGTCGCAGAGGCTCTGCGAGGCGATGCTGAGCGCGGACCTCGCCGTCATCGCAGGCGGCGGCCTGGTTCACGAGGCTGCAGCCGCGCAACTGCCCGCGCTCTACCTGCCGCTCGCCTCGAACCAGGAAGACACCGTGCGCCTCGCCGCCTCGGCCGGGCTCGGCCGGGCGCTTGTCCGCAACGCCGCGCCGGAGACGATCGCGGCGACCGCCGCCGCCCTCGCCCGCGACGGGGGGGCGAGGGCGCGCATGCAGGCGGCGGGGCGAGAGGTGATGCGCCCGGGCGGCCCGGAGCGCTGCGCTGAAGCGGTGCTCAAGGCGGCTGGATTAACCGCTTCCTAACGCGACTCCGGTTCAGGGTGTGAGCGTGTGCTCGCCCGCGCGCGAGCCGTCCTTCGCCGCCTGGAAAGCCCGCCCGTGACCGGATCCGCCGAAGTGAAGCCGAACTTCCTGATCGTCGGCGCGGCGAAGTCGGGCACCACGTCGCTGTACCACTATCTCAGCCGGCGCGACGACGTGTTCATGTCGGACAAGCGCAAGGAGGGCCGGCATTTCTCAGGCGTCGGTGAAGGCGGCGTGTACTGGCCGGGCTATTACAGCTTCGAGACGGCGCCGACCTGGCGCGATTATCTCGACCTATTCGAGCATCACGCCGGCGAACCGCGCATCGGGGACGCCTCTCCGGACTATCTCGCCTACGCCCATATCGCCGCGCCGCGCATCCTGGACCGGCTGGGTCCGGACACGCGCATCATCGCGATCCTGCGCGATCCGGTGTCGCGGGCCTGGTCGCACTATCTTCAGAACGTGCGCCGTGAGGCGGAGTTCTTCTCCTTCGAGACCACGCTGGACCTGGAGCCGCGCCGCGCCTCGGCCGGCTGGGGCTTCCAGTGGCTCTACACGCTCAACGGGCGCTACGCCGACCAGCTGCCGCACTATTTCGAGCGCTTCAAGCCGCTGGTGCTGTTGCAGGACGATCTCGACGCCGACCCGGCCGGCACGATGGACCGCATCGCGGACTATCTCGATCTGCCCCGCGCCGACGCCCCGCCCCCGAAGGAGCGCTTCAACACCGGCGGCGTCCCCGCCGGGTTCGAGCCGATCCTCGCCGGCGTCCATGACGACCGCGCCGGAACCCCGTTCGAGCAGCTTCACCGCGAACTCTCGGAAGAGTCAGGACCCAAGGGGCCGAGCGCAGACGGCGTCTATCCGCCGGTCGACACCAGGACCCTGATCTATCCCGAGCTGCCCGAAGCGGCGCGGGTTCGCGTCTACGAGGCCCTTCGCCCCTCTATCGAGCGGCTTCAGGACATGATCGACCGGGACCTGTCCCGCTGGGGCGCGCGATGAGCGCGGCCTCGCGCATCCTGGTGACAGGCGTCGGCGCGCCGCCGGGCTTGGCGTGTCTGAGGTCGCTGCGCGACGGCGGGCTTGATGCGGCGCTGTTCGCCGGGGACGCTGCGCCGTACGCCGCGGGCCTGTTCGAGCCCGGCGCGACGCCCTTGCGCCTGCCCTCGGCGCGCGAGCCGGGCCCCTATCGCGCTGCGGTGAAGGCGGCCTGCGCGCGCCATGGAATCGACCTCGTCATTCCCTGCTCCGAAGCCGAGGTGGAGGCGCTGAGCCCGGTGGTGGAGGACTGGCGCAGCGAAGGCGTCGAAGTCGCCGCGTCGGCGCCTGAGACAACGCGCTACGGCGTGGACAAGGGCGCGCTTCTCGCCCTCGCCCACGCGCGCGGCCTGCCCGCGCCGAAGACGATCCAGGTCTCTTCCGAACGCGATCTTGACGCCTGGGACGGCGGTTTCCCTTGCGTCCTGAAGCCGAGGCGCTCGCGCGGGGCGCGCGGGGTGCGCTATCCGGGCGGCATAGACGCTCTCAAAGAAGCCTTCCGCGAAGTCGCGCCGGTCGAGGGCGACTGTCTGGTGCAGACCCTGATCTCCGGCGGGCCGGAGACCGTCTACACCGTCGGCACAGTCCATGTGCGCGGCCGGCGCCTCCTGTCCACCGTGCACCGCAAGCTCGCCACCACGCCGCCTTCAGGCGGCGCTGCGACGGCCGGCGAAACCGTAATCGACGAGGCGATCCGCAAGGCGGGCCTTGCGGTGATCGACGCGGCCGGCCCCTGGCACGGCTTCGCAGCGGTGGAGCTGAAGCGCCCCGCGCCGGACGCCGCGCCGCAGCTTCTTGAAATCAATCCGCGTCTTTGGGGCTTTGCTCAGATGATGACGCTCGCCGGCGTCAACGCGCCTGCGATCCTCGTGCGCGGGCTCCGCGGCGAGTTCGACGCCGCGCCGCCGCCGGACGCGCTCACCTGCTATCGCCCGATCCGGGTCGTGCGCTCCTGGCGCGACGTGGTGATCCCCGACGACCATCAGATCGAGGAGGCGGCGTCATGAAGCGCGTCGTCGCCGTCATCCAGGCGCGCACCGGCTCCAGCCGTCTGCCGGGTAAGGTCTTGAAGCCGCTTTACGGCGCGATGACGCTTCTGGAATTTCAGTGCCGGCGCCTGCGCAACATGGCCGGCGTGGACGAGTTGGTCGTGGCCACGACCGACCGCCCTGAAGACAACGCCATCACCGGTCTGGTCACAGGCCTCGGCCTGCGCGTGGTGCGCGGGTCGGACACCGACGTCCTCTCGCGCTTCGTCGCCGCCGCGGAGGCGACGCTGGCCACGACGCTGATCCGCGTCACCTCCGACAGCCCGCTGCGCGATCGCGGCGTGATCGAGACCTGCTTGGCCCACCATCTCGCCCACGGGCTGGAGTATACCCGGCCCGAGCGCGACGCCCTGCCGAAGGGCCTGCGCGCCGAAGTGGTCGAGGCCGACGTGCTGCGCCAGCTCGACGCCGACCCCGCCACCACGGCGCGCGAGCGCGAACACGTCACTATTGCGATCCGCGAGCACCCCGAGCGCTATCGCTGCGGGGCGCCGGACTTCCCACCCCAACTCGCTCGCCCGCACTACGACTTGTCCGTCGACACGCCGGACGATCTGATCTTCGTGCGCGGGGTTTGGGAGGAACTCGCTGCGCGCGGCCGGCCGTGCGACGCGGCCAATATCTGCGCGCTGCTCGACGCGCGCGCGCAACCCCTTGAGGAGGCCGCCGGATGAGCGACCGCGTCGACCTGATCGCCGAGATCGGCTCGAACTTCGAGGGCGATCTGGATCTCGCCAAGCGCTATGTCGCCGCAGCCGCCGGGGCTGGCGCCACGGCGGTCAAGTTCCAGACCCTGAGCCGCGAGACGCTGATGGCGCCGAAGGTGCGCGATCCAGAAACCGGCGAATGGGCGGATAATCCGCGCTACGCCAACTTCTCCAATATCGCCCTGCCCGAAGACTGGCACGCGCCTTTGAAGCGCTGCGCCGATGACGAGGGCGTGGAGTTCATGTCCACGCCCTTTCATCTGGACGCCGTCGACTGGCTCGAGGCCGTCGGGGTGAAACGATACAAGCTCGCCTCCGGCGATCTCACTTTCGCACCGCTTCAGGCCAAGGTCGCCGCGACCGGCAAGCCGGTCCTGCTTTCCACCGGCGCAAGCCGTCTCGATGAGGTCGAAGCCGCGCTGGCGCGCCTGGACGCAGGCGGCTCAGGCCCCGTCACGGTCCTGCACTGCACCGCGAGCTATCCGCCAAGCTTTGATGAGCTGAACCTGCGCGCGATCGTCACCCTGGCCGAGGCGTTCGGGCGGCCGGTGGGCCTGTCGGACCATTCCCCCGGGGTGACAGCGGCGATCGCGGCGGCCGCACTCGGCGCGCGTGTGATCGAGAAGCACGTCACGTTCGACCGCGCCCGTCCCGGCCCGGACCACCCCTTCGCCATGGAGATGGGCGAGTTCGCCGAACTGGCCCGAAGCCTTCGCGATCTGGAAACCGCGCTGGGCGACGGCGTGAAGCGGCCGATGCCGAGCGAAGCACCGCGCCGGCCCCGCCTGCGCCGCGGCGTCTACGACCCGCAGACCTTCCGCCCCGCCGAAGACGGCGTCTGGCTGCGTCCGGAGACCGGATAGGCCCGCACGGCTTACTTGGTGCGGATATTGTCGAGCTGTGACGCGGAGACGCCGTCGACCATGGTGCGGTTGATCATCGGATGGTCGATATCGGTCGCGCCGAAATCGCTGTCGGGGTGGTAGGCGATCACGCGCATCTCGCTGTCGGTGGTGCGGAACTTGTGGTTTCCCTCCAGCGGAATGCGGAACATCACGCCCGGCTCGAGCGGGATGATCCCGTCAGGCGTCTCGCATTCGCCGCGCCCGCTATGAACCACCCCGATCCGGTCTGACGGGTGGGTGTGCGCGGTCTGGTCGATGCCCGGCGGGAAGTACAGCAAGTTCAGGCACGGATCGCCCATGCGGATCGGCGCGATCAGCAGCGAGTCCGTGCAGCCGTCGATATATTTCAGCCGGCCCTTAGGCTCGACGGGTCCACCGATCTGGAAAAACGCGCGATGACCCAGCCGGGCGATCGCAACGCCTCGCCCGCCGGTGACGCGCACATGCTCGTTGACCGAGAAGTACATGCCCGCCTTCAGCGTGAACACGCCCGAAGCGGTCTCCAGCTTGGCTTCGCCCTCGTGCACGAAGCCGAAGAAGGCGCCGTCGATCTCCACGTCCAGCGGCTCCACGTCCCAAGCGTAGAGCGCGGTGGGATAGTTCGGATCGCACTCCGCGATATGACCGCTCTCCCAGGCGAAGGCCATGAAGTCGGGCGTTTCAACGATGTCGCGAGGCATGGATCCGGCTCCTTACGAATCTTGATCGAAGGCTAGCGGCGCAACTCTTGACGAGGGGTTACCCGGAGCGACCCGGCGTTGCGCCGCGCGCCCCGCCCGGCCATGCTGCACCGCGAGGGTGAACACAATTCACCGCGATTCTATGAGGCGTTGCGACGATGCGTTTTGAAGGCACCAAGAGCTATGTAGCGACCGAGGAGCTGTCCGCGGCGGTGAACGCCGCGGTCGTCCTGGAGCGGCCGCTTCTGGTGAAGGGCGAGCCGGGCACAGGCAAGACCGAGCTCGCCCGCCAGGTCTCCGACGCGCTCGGCGCGCCGCTGATCGAGTGGCATATCAAGTCCACCACCAAGGCCGCCCAGGGGCTCTACGAGTATGACGCGGTCGCGCGCCTGCGCGACAGCCAGCTCGGGGACGGCAAGGTCAACGACGTCACAAACTATATCCGCAAGGGCAAGCTGTGGGAGGCGTTCACCGCGCCGGAACGCCCGGTCTTGCTGATCGACGAGATCGACAAGGCCGACATCGAATTCCCGAACGACCTCCTGCAGG
>CAZKBB010000010.1:0-59437 GCA_964550935.1 uncultured Caulobacterales bacterium | reverse complement strand
GGCCCGGCTGACCGCCGACAGGAAGGTGGACTTGCCCGCATTGGGCAGGCCGACCAGGCCGGCGTCCGCAATCAGCTTCAGGCGCAGCCAGATCCAGCGCTCCTCGCCCGGCTCGCCGGGCTGGGATTTGCGCGGCGCCTGGTTGGTGGAGCTCTTGAAGTGGGCGTTGCCCTTTCCGCCCCGGCCGCCCTCGGCGAGCAGCACGCGCTGGCCCACCTCTTTGAGGTCGGCGAGCACGGTCTCCTGATCCTCGTCCAGGACCTGGGTGCCCGCGGGCACCGTCAACACCACGTCCTCGCCGCCCGCGCCGGTGCGGTTGCGTCCCGCGCCGTTATCGCCGCGCCGCGCCTTGAAGTGCTGCTGGTAGCGGTAGTCGATCAGCGTGTTCAGCCCGTCCACGGCCTCGACCCAGACGTCGCCGCCGTCGCCCCCGTCGCCGCCGTCCGGCCCGCCATACTCCACATAGGCCTCACGCCGGAACGAGATGCAGCCGGGGCCGCCGTCGCCGGACTTCACATACACCTTGGCCTGATCGAGGAATTTCATAGGCTCGCTCTTAGAGGGTTTGGGCCGGTTTGTGGAGATGCGCCGCCTCCAGACGCATGCGCCGGCTGGGCGCTTCGCCGAGGCGGCCGAGTGAGAACTGTTTCACGGTCTGCCCGGTGTCGGCGAAGCCGAGCTTTTCAAGGACCCGGCCCGAGGCCGGGTTGTCTTCGAAGTATGCGGCGGTGAACGCCGTCAGGCCGGCCGCGCTCGCATGGAGCAGAATCCCGTGCGCCGCTTCGCTGGCATAGCCGCGCCCCCAGGCGGACCGCGCAAGCCAGTAGCCGATCTCCCACGCGCCGTCCCCGCCGCCCGGGTGAAGCCCGATAACGCCGAGCTGAGCGGCTGTCTTGCGTTCGGTGATAAGGCGGACCCGGTCCCCGCGCGTCTGCTCGCGCGCGCGCATAATCAGGATGAAGCCCTCGACCGCGAGCGGCGGGTTCGGGGAGGGAATGACGCCCGTCATCCGCGCGATCTCCGGGCGGCTGCTTTCGCGCGCGATGAACGCCGCATCGCCCATCTCAAGCGGACGCAGGCGCAGCCGTTCCGTCTCGATGCTCTGCTCAGGCCCTAGCGCCTCGCACGTCCCGTCCATCGCCGCCTCCCGCGGGCTTGAAGGAAGGGGAGACAACGAAAAGGGGAGACGGTGATCCGTCTCCCCTTCGAGCGTGTCTGGTTGTCAGACCTTCGGATCGCCCCCGTTCAAGCGGGCGATCGCAAAAGCATGCGCCGCCCTATTCAGCCGCCTCGTTAAGCGGCTCGACCGATACGTAGGTGCGCTTGTTCTTGCGCTTGGCGAAGGCCACGCGGCCTTCGGTGAGCGCGAACAGGGTGTGGTCCTTGCCCATCCCGACATTCTCGCCCGGATAGAACTTCGTGCCGCGCTGGCGCACGATGATGTTGCCCGGAATGACTTCCTGGCCGCCGGACTTCTTAAGTCCGAGGCGCCGGCCTTCTGAGTCGCGGCCGTTGCGCGAGGAGCCGCCTGCCTTCTTGTGAGCCATGAAACGCTCTCCCTAGATCCGTTCGTGTGCGCCTATTCGGCGGCGAGCTTCTTCGCGGCGGCGACCCAGTCGCCCTTCTCCGCCTTGGTCTTAACACCGGAGACCTTCTCGTCCAGCGCCTCGATGTCGGCCGCGCCCATGGCGGCGATCTGGGCGAAGGTCGTGATCCCGGCCTCGTTCAGCTTCTTCGCGAACGCCGGACCGACGCCCTCAAGCTTGGTCAGGTCGTCCGCGCCGGCCGACTTGGCGGCGGCGGTCTTCTTCGGGGCGGCCTTGGCGGGCGCCTCGGCCTTCGCCGGCGCTTCGGCCTTGGCGGCCTTCTTCGGCTCGGCCTTCTCCGCGGCGGGCTTGGAGTCGGCCGTCTTCGCGGCGGGTTTCGCCTCGGCCTCGGCCGCCGACATCGGGGCCGGCTTTTGCGACTTCACCTTCGGCTTCGCGCCGGGCGCCACGATCTCGGCGATGCGGATCAGCGCCTCGTACTGGCGGTGGCCGCGCGTGCGGCGATAGTTCTGGCGGCGGCGCTTCTTGAAGACCTTGATCTTCTTGCCCTTGCGAAGCTCGAGAAGCTCCGCGGTCACAGAGGCGCCGTCCACGGTCGGCGCGCCGGCGGTCACGCCGTCATCGCCGCCCAGAAGCAGCACTTCATCCAGGGAGACCATCGCGCCCACATCGGCGTTCAGGCGCTCCACGATCAGCGTGTCGCCTTCGCAAACCCGGTACTGTTTGCCGCCGGTCTTGATCACCGCGTACATGATATTCGTCCTTTCATGTCGGCGCCGTCGATGCGCGTCCTCCGGACACCGGGAGACGCGTCGCGGACCCTTTTTCTTCGCCGGTGTTTTCAAGCCGCCGGCGTTGTCTCGGTGGCGCGCTCAAGCGTATCGAACGCGCCGGTCAAACGTCATGAACCCGCCGTCGCGGGGACGGCGGGCGAGAAGCGCGCGATATAGTCTCACGCAGGTGCGCGAGTCAATCGCCTGGGCGCGGCTCTTCAAGACCGTGCAGGCGCGCCATTGACCGCCCGCGCCCGCCTCAATAAGTTCCGCGCTCCCTGCGGAGAGGTGCCGGAGCGGTCGAACGGGGCGGTCTCGAAAACCGTTGTGCGCGCAAGCGTACCGAGGGTTCGAATCCCTCCCTCTCCGCCAGGATTTCCCGGGAGCCCGAGAAGCTGCTCCCCGCTCACCCGGACGTGATCGCGCGTTACCGCTTTTATTTCGTTGACCCCTGGGATGCGCGAGCGCGCCATGGGCGTCATGCAAGGTGCAACGCCGGGGAGGTGGGTGATGCGCTGCGGTGCGGTCAGACCTGCGCGCAAGTCCGCGCGCCGCTCAACGCGGAGTGTCGCCTGCGAAGCGCGCCTCGACCGCGTTGACGTGTTCGCGCTGCAGCTCGCACAGCGCATAGGAATTCGTGGCGGTGGCGACGGCGGTGGTCACGGCCGCATCGATTCGCGGGTCGGCGGCCATGTCGCCAAGGCGGAGCGCGGCGATTTTCGAAGCGCCCGGCGTGTCGCCGCGCTCAAGGGCGATGTGGGCGTAGAGCGGGGAGAACGCCGGCGCGGCCTGGGCGCGCAGCGCGCGCCAGTGCTCGCGATTGGTCGTCGCGGTTTCGTCGTAGCGCACCAGCGCTTCGCGAAGGCCCGCATCGCGGATCAGATCGAGCTCCGAGGCGGAGACCATCTCCAGATACGCCGCCGCACGGCCCGGCGGCAGGGTTCCAGCGGTCATGCGAATGAGCGCCGTTTCGAACGCGTCCAGGTCGAGCGACGCGCCGTCGCCGCGATAAGCGGCGAGCGAGACGCGCACGATCCCCGCCGCCTCGCCCGCGCCGTCGTAGAGCGCCAGGCAGCGTTCGGTCTCGTCACGCAGCGCTGCGAACTCGGTTTCCAGGCGTTCCAGAAAGCGCGCTTCCTGGGCCCGGTCGCCGCGATGTTCCGCCCAGGTCTGCGCCTGCAGACCGAGAAATACGCCTGCGACCACGATCAGAAAGTCGAAGGCGTAGTCGAGCGCGCCGCGCGGGCCCTGATCCTTCGAGAATATGCGCATCACCATCGCGCCGCTCCGCGTACCCCGCCGGCGCGCCTGCGCGCGCGTACCGAGAGCTTTAACCGAGAAGACAGGAGACGACCATGACCTTCCAAGCCCAGCGACCGTTCCGTTCCGCCCTCGCCGCAGGCCTCGCCGCGGCCGGGCTCGCCGGATGCGTCACGACCGGGACCCCGGACGAGATCACCGTGTCGCGCATCAATGTCGTCGACGAGACCGGCGCGCTGCGCTTCATTCTGGCTGGCGACGCGCCGGGTCCGATGGTGCGCGGGGAGCGGCTGGAGCGCTCCATCGCGCCGGCCGCGCTGGTGTTCCACGACGCCGACGGCGATGAGAGCGGCGGCCTGGCGCTCGCGACCATGCCGGACGGATCGACCGGACGTTTTCTCACCTTCGACTTCGTGCGCCAGATAACCGACGCGGTGCGCCTGGGCACGTTCGAGGCGCCGGGCGGGGAGACCTGGCGCGGCGGGCTGGAGATCTTCGACCAGAACCCGTACGACCCCGGCCCCGTCACGACGAGCCAGGGCGTGCAGCGCGTGTTTTTGGGCACCGAGGACCGCGATGCGTTCCTGATCGTGCACGACGCGCAGGGGCGCGAACGCATCCGCATCGGCGTGGACGCACAAGGCGAAGCGGTCATCGAGATGCTCGACACGGACGGCGTTCAGACCTTCACCGCGCCCCAAGCGAGCGGGGAGGACTAGCGCCAGGGCTCGAACTCGGGCGCGTAAAAGCGCAGATACTCGATCCAGGGCTGGGGCAACGCGATGTCGTAGAACGCGCCGGCGATGATCGGCGGGATCGTCAGCGCGATCGCGCCGCCGATGATCAGTAGACTCCAGCCCGTCCGCGCCGCGGCGCGCGCCCGGCCGGCGTCCAGCAGGGCGTAGCGCGCGCCCGCGGCGATATGGGCGAACAGCGCGAACACGCCGATAATGTAATAGGGCGTGAAGTAATAGATGAACCAGGGCCCGCTCATGACCGAGGCCGGCCAGTAGAAGTCGGTGTCCAGACCGAAGCCGATGCGCGCCACGCCCAGCGAGTAGAGGTGCTGGACCATGAAGAGCAAAAAGGCGACGCCGGAGACGATCTGCAGCCACGCCCAGCCGCCGCGCGGACGCGCACGCCTTATGCTGCGCCATAACAGCACCGCGCCCATGGCGATCTGGGCGCTGATGGAGACGAGCAGGAGCGCCTCGACCGGGGGATAGCGATAGATCGTGCGAAGGGCGGCCTGAACCGTGTTGTAGGCCTCGATCCCGAACAGGCCGCTCAGGTGCGTGACCATGTGAAGAAGAATGAAGCCGGCGAGCGCCATGGCGTTGATGCGGTGCGCCGCGCGCAATCGGTCCGAGGCGGCCGCGGCCTTTTCCGGGGCGGGCGCGTCCGGCGTGATATCGGTCATTTGAGCTTCTCCTCGAACCAGGCCGCCGCGCGCGCGATCTGGGCGTCTGGCGTTTCAGCCTGTCCGCGCCGAGCGAGCTCGGCGAGCGTCACCGTGGCGAGCTCGCGCCGCCACGCCGCGTCCGCGCGCCACATCGCCACCGCGATGCCGCACGGGCGCGGATAGCGCGCGCCTTCGACCGCCGAAGGACCGCGCTGGCGGATCTGCGTGCAGCGGAAGGAGGGCTCGGCGCCTTCGACCGCCTCGACGATTTCAAGAAGCGTGATCGTTTCCGGCGCACGGGCGAGGCGGTAGCCGCCGGAACGCCCGCGCACCGCCTCGACCACGTTCGCCGCGGCCAGGCGCTGCATCTGCTTGGCCAGATACCCGGGCGGCAGATCGAAGAACTCGGCGAGATCGCGCGCGTTCAGCGCCTCGCCGTCAGGCAGCGCGGCCAGGATGGAGCAGCAATGCGCCGCCCACTCGACACCTTCGGACAGTTTCATAAAGCGGATACTACATATCCGATTAAATCCGTAAAGGCTGATTCCGATCCGCCTTCCTCAATTGCGATCCGGCTCTAGCTCACAGGTCATGACGGATCGGGACGACGAGGGCGAGGAGGGGCGTGGCCGTGCGGTGCCGAGCGGGCGCTGGGCGCGGCGTGCGCGCATCGGCGCGCTTGGCGCGCGCTTGGCCGGCGGCGCGGCGGCGCGCTCGCTCGGTTCGGCCGCGCGGGGGCGGCGGTTGGATGTCTCTCAGCGTCTGCTTGATCCCAAGGGTGCGGCCCGGCTCGCCGGCGAGCTGTCGCGCCTGCGGGGGGCGGCGCTGAAGCTGGGCCAGCTGGTCTCGATGGACGCCGGCGAGCTTGTCCCGTCTGAACTCGCCCCGATCCTGGAGCGCATGCGCGACCAGGCCGATCCCATGCCGCCGCGCCAGCTGCGCCGCGTGCTCGACGCGGCCTGGGGTCGGGGCTGGCTGTCGCGCTTCGAGCGATTTCAGGTGCGCCCGGTCGCGGCGGCCTCAATCGGACAGGTCCACCGCGCCACGACCCGCGACGGCCGCGAGCTGGCGGTGAAAGTGCGCTACCCAGGCGTGGACGCCAGCATCGACAGCGATGTGGACAGCCTCGCCGCACTGATCCGCTTGAGCGGACAGGCCCGCGGACGGGCTGACTTCAACGTCTTCGTCGAGGCCGCCAAGGCCCAGCTCCACGCCGAGGCCGATTACGCGTGCGAGGCGGAGAACTTGAGGCGCTACGCCGGTCTGGTCGCAGAGGATGAGCGCTTTGCGGTTCCAGCGCTCCATGACGACTTCGCCGGCGAGGGCGTCATCGCGATGGACTGGATGGCCGGCGATGCGATCGAACGCCTCGACGATGCGTTCCAGACGACGCGCGACACGGTGGCCGAGCGCTTGGTCGCGTTGTTCCTCGACGAAATCCTGCATTTCGGCGTGACGCAGAGCGATCCGAACTTCGCCAATTTCCGCTATGACGCGGCGACGGACCGGGTCGTTCTGCTCGATTTCGGCTCGGTGGTGGAGATACCCGCAGGCTTGAGCGCGGCCTATCGCGTCCTTCTCAAGGCGGCGCTCGACAGTGATCGGGAGGGCTTGCGCGCCGGCGCCGTAGCGGCGGGCTTTCTGGACGCCGATACGCCCGAGTCTCTGGCGGAGGCCGCGGTGGACGCGATGATCACCGCCGCCGAGCCGCTTCACGCAGACGGCGTCTACGACTTTTCACACGGCGACCTGGCTCGGCGGCTGCGAGACCAGGGCTGGGCGCTGCGCTCCGCCGCAGCGAGGCTGCCCACCCCGCCGATCGCCGCGATCCACCTGCAACGCAAGGCGGCCGGCCTGCTCCTGCTGTGCCGCAGGCTCGGCGCGCGCATTCCTGTGCGCGACATCGCCCTGGCCGCGCTCACGCGGTAACCCGTTAAGTATCCCACCGCGGCGCTCGGTTAATCTGGACCGAGCGGGTATATTGATATACCATTCACGCTCTTGTCGCATTCATGGGGAGGGGCGGCGATGCACCGCTATTTGACTGGGGCGAGCGCGTTGGCGCTGGCGATCACCATCGGGACACCGGCCGCGCTGGCTCAGGGGTCCGAAGCCGGAGCGCGCGAGCGCACGGCGTCCGACGTCATCACCGTGACGGCGCGCCGTCGCGAAGAGACGATCCAGGACGCGCCGATCTCGATCGAGGCGTTCTCAGCTGAAGATATCGACGAGCTGGGCGTCCAGAACCTGTTCGACGTCGTCGACTTCACGCCGAACTTCATTCTGGAGAAGCGCTCCACGGGCACCGACGAGCGTCCCGTCGTGCGCGGCATCGCCATTCCCGACATCGCGCCGACCCAGCAGACGGTGAGCTTCTTCGTCGACGGCGTGTCGATCTTCGGCTCCTTCGGCAATCTGCCGCTCGGTCCGGTCGAGCGCGTGGAGATCGTGCGCGGCCCGCAAAGCGCGCTTTATGGGCGCGCGACCTTCGCCGGCGCGGTCAACTACGTCCTGAAAAAGCCCGGCGACGTGCTGGAGGGCGAGTTCGAGGCCGAGATCGCCGAGCACGACAGCTACCGCGCCGAATTCAACCTGATGGGGCCGATCTCCGACACGCTCGGTTTCCGCCTGGGCGCGAGCCACTACGAGTATGGCGGCGAGCACCGCAACCAGTTCTCCGGCGAGCTTTACGGCGCGGAACAGAACACCGCCTATAACGGCGCTCTGATCTGGCGACCGACGGCGAATTTCGAGCTTTACGGCTCGCTCACCGCCTCCTTCGACCGCAACGCGCCGGGCGCCTATGGCCGCTTTCCGGCGGGCTACAAGCAATGCCTGACCGGCCTGAACGACGAGACCCCCGCGGTCGGCGACGACACGGTGGGCTGGGTCTGCGGCGAGCTTGAGTCCGAAGACGTTGTGATCAACGCCGGCGACAATCTGTTCGCCGAAGGGCCGGGCTACGACGCGGACACCTATCTGGCCAGCCTCACCGCGACCTATACGTTCGACAACGGCGTCGAGCTGCAGTCCATCACCGGCTACAACACCCAGGACTATGAGCGCCGGGACAACCAGTCCCGCGTGCCTTTGTCGATCTTCGACCTCTTTGTCCCCGGCGGCAGCCAGGCGATCGACGTGGGTGAGTTCGAGACCGAGTTCCAGGAGATCCGCCTGACCTCGCCCGGCGATGCGAGGCTGCGCTGGATCGTCGGGGCGGCGTACCGTAACGAGACCTTCTCGCTCGACCGCATCCAGGGGGCGCTTCAAACGAGCTATCCCGACGTCGACGAGACGACCAATTTCGGCGTGTTCGGCTCGCTCTCGTATGACTTCACCGATCAGCTGACGGTGACCGCCGAGGCGCGCGCTCAGAACGACGAGATCAAGCGCACCAACACCTCAGGCGGGGTCGCGGCGACCGCGGACATCGACTTCGACAGCTTCCTGCCGCGGGTGATCGTCGAGTACCAGCCCAGCGACGCGTATCTGTTCTACGCCTCCTATGCGCGCGGCAACCGCCCGGGCGCGACCGACCTGACCACGGGCATTCCCGGTCAGCCGCTGGAGGAGGAGTTCAACGACAGCTATGAGCTGGGCATGAAGTCCACGCTGGCCGACGGCGCGCTGTTGTTCAACGTCATCGGCTTCTACTCGCAGTGGTCGAACATCTTCGGGCGCACCGCATTCTTCGCTGACCCGAGCGACCCCACCACGCTGGACTCGGTGGTGCGAAACGAGGGCGACGCGGATATTTACGGGTTGGAGATCTCCGGCGCCTGGCAAGTGGCGGAGCCGCTCTCGATCGGCTTCAGCTACGGCTATGTCGATGCCGCGTTCGAGCGAGGCTACAACACCCGCGAAGCCTTCAACCTGCTCGGCGCGGACGCGGAGGACTTCCTCGACGGCAACCGCCCGCGCTACGTGCCCGAGCACACCGCGGCGGCCAACGCCGTGTTTGAAACCGCGATCACCGAGCAATGGAACGTTCGCCTTCGCGGCGACGTCACCTATATCGGCGAGCGTTACGCAACCGAGCTGAACACGGCCACCTACGGTCCCTCGACCAAGGTGAACCTGTCGGCCGCGGTGCATAACGGCGATGTCGAGCTGGAGCTGTTCGGGCGCAACGTGTTCGACGACGACACGCTGTTGTCTTCGGGCCGGTTCATCAACCTGGCCGCGGACGGGACGCGCCAGGCGAACTCCCAGAACTTCATCGCGGAGGGCACTCTTCCCCGTGGCCCGCAATGGGGCGTGCGCCTGCGGTACCGCTTCGGCGGCTGACGCACGCGCGGCTCAGGCCCGCGAGAACGGCCGCGCCGGGCCCCGCCGGCGCGGCCTTTTTCGTACCAGGGCCGGGTTGGCGCGCCCTAGTCGGTGCGGGTGCAGATCACCGTGTCTTCGCCGGAGCGCTCCAGTGTGGCCGCTTGCGACAGACCACGCAGGCGAGCCCCGTCGGCGGCGTAGTGGAAGCCGCGCTCGGTGGCGGCGGCGGGCAGGGTCAGCGCCTCGCCTCCAGGCCGGGTGACCACGGCCTGGTCCTCAGAGAACGCGACCGACATGGCTTCCGCGTCGGTGCACTGATAGCTCGCTTCGAACGGCGTCGCCGGGGGCGCGTCCGGCGCGCCGCGCTCGGCTTCGGCCGCGACCCAGTTCATCTGCGACTTCTCGCGCTTGTCCCAGATCGCCAGGCGGAAATCGCCCGCGCCCTCGCGCAGCGGGATGATCGTCTGGTAGTCGACCGAGTGGAACCAGTGATGCGCGGCCTCCCGGCAGGGAAACTCGGCCACCAGGAACAACTCGCGCTCGAACGCGCCCTCGAACACCTCCAGCGGCGCCCCGCCGGCCAGGTAAAATCCGTCGAAGCGGTCATAGATGCCCGAGGCGCGCAGCGCCTGGCCGTAGCCGGGACGATCCTGGGGCGCGGCGAACCCCGTATCCGAGATCGGCCCGCTGGCGACCATCAGGACCGGGTCAGTGCAGGCGCCCTCGATCTCCTCGATGCTCCACGGGCGCGGCTTCGTCGGCGCCTGAGCGAGGGCCGGCGCGGCGGCGAGCGCGGACGCGGCCGCGGCGAGGAAGAGGCGTGCGATCATGACGGGTCTCCTTGCGGGCGCTCTGCGAGGCGCGCGCGCGCCTCGCCGGGCGCGATCTTCGCCATGGCCTGGATCTGAACCTTGAAGCTCGGATCCCAGGGCGTGAAGCCCATGATGGTGCGCGCGACCGGCTGCTCGCCGAGGCGCTCCAGATAGACCGCGTTGACGGCCAGATAGTCCTCGGTGGAGCCGGTCCAGATCGTCATCTGCACCACGTCTGAGAGGTCCGCGCCGGCCGCGGCGAGCGCGGCCTCGAGATTGTCGAGCGCCTGGTTCATTTGTTCGGCCGGATCGTCCGAGACGAAGGCGCGCGTCTCAGGGTCCAAGCCGATGAGGCCGGGTGTGAGGATCAGCCCGTCCTCCAGCAGAACCACGCCGGCCTGCGCGTTCATGACGAGCATGTCCGCGCCTTCGGTGAGGGCGGCGTAGGGCGGACCGGTCTCGTCCGGCTCGGCCCCGCAGGCGGCGAGCGCCAGCGCGGCGGCGGCGGGGATCAGGCGAGCGAGAGGAAGCATTCGGTCACCCGATCTGGATCCGTCATGAAGCCGTTGCGCGCCACGTCCAGCTCGATGAAGGTCCAGCCCGGCCCGCGGCCCGGCCCGACCATGCGCTCAGAGCTCGGCGAATAGATCTGCCCGACGCAGTGGATGCAGGTGCGCGCATGGGGCTCCCAACCGCCGTTCTCAAGCGAGAGCGGCTGCAGCCACTGACCCACGGGGTGCCAGGTGATGCGCCGGCGCAGCCACGCGATATTCTCTTCGTCGTCTTCGGGCACCAGCATCTCGACCGGATAATGGTCCCAGAAGCTCATCTTGTAGCCGTCCTCGAAGGACTGTGTGCGCTCGATCCACCAGTCGGCGTACTCGCCGGTCTCCGGGTCAGGCATGATCGCGGCGGGGCGGTCCTCGGTCGGGATCAGCGCGTCGAAAAAGGCGATGTGGCGGATGCGCTCCGGGATGCGGTCGGCGACGCCGGTGATGGTCACCCCTGAGAAGGAGTGGCCGATCAGGATCACGTCGTCGAGCTCCTCCCACTCGATCGCGTTGACGAAGTCCTGGATGTGCGTCTCCAGGTTGGTGTCCGCGGAGATCAGGTGCTTGCGCTCGCCGCACCCGGTCGCGGTGGGGGTGATCACCCGGTGACCGAGCGCGCGCAGCCGGTCGGCGACCTTCACCCAGCACCAGCCGCCATGCCAGGTGCCGTGGACCAGGACGAAGGTCTTGCGCTGATTGGCCTGGGAGTATGCGGGCGCGGAAAACCCCGCCGCCGCCCCGGCCAGACCCGCGCCGATGAGCGCCTTGCCCGCGCCGCGTCTGGTGAACTCGCCCATGCCGGTCCTCCCTGCTCGCCCGATATTGCGCGGGATGTTACCATGTCCGGACAAATTGGCCAGAGACCGCCGGTCTCAGGTGTTATGGGGGACAACGTCATGATCCGCGCCGCACTCGCCGCCGCCGTCAGCCTCGCCGCCCTCGCCGCGGCGCCGCCCGCGCTCGCGCAGCAGCCGGGGCCGAGCGCGCTCTGGCGCGCCTCCTTCCTGGTCGAGGATCTCGACGCGGCCAGGGCCGTCTGGGGCGAGGCGCTGGGCTTCGAGCTGGCTTACGAGAAGGCCTCCAGCCTCACCGATCCGCGCCTGTCCGCGCTCTATGGGCTGGATGAGGGCGAGGCGGTGGAGCTGCTGGTCTTCATTTCCGGCGATACGGCGGTGGGCAATATCGGCTTCTTGAAGCCCGAAGCCGGTCTCGATCCGGTCGAGGGCCGCGCGGGCCGGGGCGCGGCGGCGCTGTTCATCAAGACCACCGACATGGACGGCCATGTCGCCGCGCTTGAGGCCGCCGGCGCTGAGATGCTCGCCCCGCCCGAAAGCGTCGTCGAAGGCGGCTCGCGCATGGCCTGGTTCGTCGACCCGAACGGCGTGCGCTTCGTGCTGACCGAGCGCGAGGCGATCGCGCTCGCCTATCCCGACCGCTCAGGCGACTAGTCCAGAACGCCCCAGGTCACGATCAGGCGCTCGCCCGACGGACCGACCGCGTAAAGCGCGTCCGGGTTGGTTCCCGGTTCAGCGGGCGGGCGCACGATCTCGCCGCCGGCGGCCTCGACCGCCTCGGCCACGGCGTGCAGCTGCGGCGAACTCATCAGGAGTGTGACGCCCGCGCCCGGTCGAGGAGCGCCGTCCCCAACCGCAAGCCCGCCCTCAAGCGGGCGCATCAGCGCCACGCGCTGGCCGGCGCCGTCGAGCACGCGGATCTCCATCGTCACGGGCTCGCCGAAGCCCAGGAGCCGGGACAGGACCGGGTCCTTGAACGGTTCGGTGTAAGGGATCTCCGCCATGCCCAGCGCGTCTCGGTAAAGCGCCAGCGAGGCCTCCATATCCTCCACGAGGAAGGCGGTGCGGTGAAGCTCGGTCGGGATCGCTTCAGGCGCCGGCGTCGCCTCGGCGGGCTCCTGGGCCGATGCGGCGCTGGACAGCGCGGATGCAAGGGCGACGGCGATGAGACGGTTACGCATGTCCGACCTCCCGGGTCTGTTTTTCGCTCCGCGAGCCTTGCCGCAAAATGGTATGACAATATACCATTTAAGTCAGGGTCCATCGGCAAGGGGGTCAAACCATGTCCAGTCGCGATCCGAGCGCAGCGCCGACCCGGCGCGATACGTTGGTGCTGACCGGTTCGGCGGCGATCGGCCTGGCGGGCCTGTCCCCGGCGCGGGCTCAAAGCCCGTCGCTCGCCTCCGTCGGGCCGAAGACGGGCGGCTACGACTACGCCGACCCGGTCGACAACATGCACGCGACGGCCAAGCTCATGGGCGATCTGACCGGCGCGGCCTGCTTCTTCCACGCCCAGGGGCGCGTGTTCGGCATGATGCCGGACGAGCACGCCCGCCCGCTTCTGGATTTCGAGGGTTGCGCGGCGCGCAAGTTCGCCTGGGATGCGGAGACCGGCGATTATCTGTTGTCGCTGCGCGAGTGGCTCCTGTTCAAGGATCGCGAGACCGGCGAGGTCGTCGATGAATGGGAGAATCCCTACACGCGTGAAACCGTAAGCCTTCCCCATTTCAAGGGCGGCGGCGGCGAGGCGGCCCATCGCTGGACGATCTACGGCCAGCGCCGGATCGGGCGGGAAGAACTGTGGGCCGATCGCGGCGAGCGGGTCTATGACTGGCTCTTCGACGGCGACCAGGCCGTGGCCACGATCGACCAGTACATCGCCTTTCCAAGCTTCTATCCGCCCGAGCGCTTCCCGCGCGCCTCCACCGGGGCGATCCGCTGGGAGCTTCAGGTGCGCACCTTCCACGCCGACCGCGCCGCGCTGGACGATCCGGAGGTGACGGCGACCGAGGGCCGCGAGACCTGGGCCATGAAGAACTCCTGGATGGGCTTCATGAACATGGGCCAGTGGCCGGGCCACCATCTCTGGCGCGCGGCCGGGCGCAAGCATCTCTCGCTGGACACCTTGCCGGAGGGCTTCGTGACCCGCTCCGAAGCGCGCTGGCCGGGCCTGATCGACGAATTCGAAGCCTGGGCGGCGGGCTGAACGCCGCACCATCCATCATGGGGAGACGACCGATATGAGCGAAGCGACCCTCTCGCGCCGCGGCCTGATGGGCCTTCTCGGGCTGGCCGGGGCCGGCGCGGTCATCGGCTCAGGGGCCAAAGCCCAGGACGCTGAGACGTCAATGGCGAGCAATCGCGACATGCCCCGGCTCGTCGATCCGAACGGACGCTATCCCACGGTCGATCTGGCCAAGGACACGGTCTCGGTCTCCGCGATCCAGAGCCGGCTTCTGGCGGTCGACCCCGACAACGCCCGCGCGGATATGGCGCGCAACCTGGCTCACGTGCTCGATCAGTTCGACGCGGTGTTCAACTATTTCGGCGACAAGGACCTGGTCACCTTCCACAACTTCGCCCTTCAGGGCTGGGACAAGTGGACGCTCGACGAGATCAAGCGCTTCGCGATCCGCCGCGACGGGCCGGAAGTGGAGGCCTTCGCGAACAAGGCCAGGGAGTATGGCTGCTGGGCGAGCTTCGGCGGCTACATGGTCGATCCCGACTGGCCCGGCCACGTGATCGACGCGAACCTTCTGGTCAGCCCGCAAGGCGAATTGTTCGATGTGCACTGGAAGACCTCGAACCGACGCCGCCAGGTGCCCGACGCGGACTATTACGTCACCACCGTGCACGACGTGCTCGACCAGTATGTGGAGATGTACGGCTGGGACCGCGTGATCCCGATCGCGCGCACGCCCATCGGCAACATCCTCATGACCAGCGTCTTGCGCGAAGCCGAGCTGTTCCGCGTCGCGGCGATGAAGGGCGCGGAGATCTTCGTGCGCTCAGGGCTCGGCGGGTTCACCCATGCCGACGGCGAGCTGACCAGCCGCGAGAACGGCTGCTACACGATGTTCATGTCCAACGCGCTGTCGCCGGACAATCCGGCCTACTTCCCCGATAACGGCTATCTCGGCGGGACGACCGTGTTCGGGCTGCGCGGCGAGCCGCTGGGGCAGGGCCGCGAGTTCGAGACCTCGGTCAACGGCCGGCTCGACATCGCCCGGCTGCGCTCGCCCTATCCGCGCCAGCCCGACATCGCGATGGATCTCTACGCGCCCCACTTCGCCCAATACCGCTCGCGGTTTGCGCCGAACGCCTACGCCGAGGAGACCTTCCAGACCTTCGAGGCGGCGTCGAACCATATCCGCACCACCGAGCGCTGGGGCGGATAGGGCGCGCGCCGTCGGGCGCGAGCGTTAATTTTGTGGCGGAAAGGCGGCGGGTCTGGTATCAGATTGCGCGGATAGCGCCATGTTCCAGCTCACCCAGATATCGACCTATGCGGTTCCCGTCGTCAGCTCCATCGGCGTTGCGCTCGGCGTGACGGTGAGTTCGGAGGTGGCCGACCACTCGCGCGAGCGCGCCGCAGCCTATGAGGCCGCGGCCGGGGCCGGATGCGCGGCGGCGCTGCCGGCCTTCGAACGCCTCGCTGGACGCACCGGGCGGGCCGCAGATCACCTGGCCGCTGCGAATTGTGCGCTCGAGCTCGGCGAACGCGAACGCGCCATCGGCGCGCTTCAGGTCGTGCTCGCACACCGGTCGGAGCTTGATCTCGCCGATCAGGTCTACGCGCTGCGCACTTACGCCTACCAGGCCGAGGCGGTCGGCGATCGCGCCGGCGCGGCGTCCGCTTGGGCGGACGCGTTCGAGGTCTCCAACGACCCGGCTGACGCGGTTCAGGCCGCGCGCACGGCGCGGGTCTCAGGCGATCGCGCCGGCGCCGCGCGCGTGCTCGCCCAGGTGAACGCGCGCCGCCTTGAGGGCGAAACGCGGGCGGCCTTCCTGGCCGAGCGCGCCTATGTGCATGCCGCTCAGGGCCGTCATGTCGACGCGGTCGACGATCTCGCCGCCGCGCTTACGCTGCGCGAAACGCCCGAGCTGCGCTTCCGTCACGGGCTGGCGCTCGCCGAAGCCGGCATGGCGCGCTCTGCGATCCATTCTCTGGAGCGTGCGCGCCGTGATATCGGCGACGATCCCGACCTGCTCCTGCCTCTGGCCTACGCCTACCGCAACACCGGCCAGAGCGCGCGCGCCTCGTCCCTGTTCCAACAGGCCTGGCGCGAGGACCAGCGCATGGCCCGCTTCGCGCGCGACTTCGAGGTGCGCTGAGGCGGTCTTTTATAGTGATGCTCAAGCCCGTTCGGGCTTTCGCTCCTCGCTCACGCCGCGGGCGCGCGTTCGCGCTTGCGAGCGTTGACGCGCTCGGTTTTCTCGATGCTCAGCCCCGTGCGGGGCTTCGCTCCTGGCTTACGCGAGCTGAACGCGCGTTCGCGCTTGCGCGGCGGTTTCAGAAGCTCCAGAGCACCCGCGCGAGGAGGGAATCGTCGGCGTCGCCTGAGGCGGCGCGGTACTCCACCTCGAAGTCGAGGCGCTGGGCCGGGGCGGTGTAGGTGGTCTCGTCGAACCACACGCTGAACGCCACGCCCACGCCCGCCTCGAAGCGCTCGCGCTCAGCAAAGTCGTCGTCCGACCACTGCGCCACCGCGACCACGTAGGGCGTCACGGCGGTCTTCTCGCCGACCGCGAAGCGGCGGCCCTGGCGGAAACTGCCGTAGAGCGAGGTGAACTCGGGATCGTCGAAGATGTGCGCGGCGTCGGCGTAGGCGACGGTGTAATTCCAGTCCGTCTCACCAGCGCGCCAGTCGATGCCGTCGCTCCAACCGTAGCTGATGCGCGCCAGCCAGGCGTCGCGCGCCAGGTCTCCGGCCGCGATCAGCCGCTCGCCGGTGAGGTTGAAGTTCTGCGCGGCGAAGGGCTTCCAGCGCACCCCGGCGCCGAGCTGAAGCGTCTCGTCGCGCACCTCGAGCGAGCCGTCCTCGAAGGTGGCGAAGCCGCGCGCGAAGACCGACACGCCCTTGCCCGCCTCGAACAGGCCTTCGGGGCGATACTCCGCCTCCGCGCCGACCTGACCGAAGCTCACGCCTTGCTCGGGCAGGGCGAGGCCGGGATCGAAGCTCTCCTCGCGATAGCTCACGAAGGCGAAGCCGCCGAAGCGATCCTCGATCTGCTGGATCTCGCGGCGCACGCCGTAGAGCCGGGTCGGGTCAGTCGCGGGATCGGCGTTCATCAGATCGACGCCCTCGCGGAAGCTCGAAGCCGCCGCCTCGCCGTCTCCGGCCGCGAGCTCGGCATAGCCCTGGTCCAGCACGACGTTCACATCGCCCGCCCCGGCCGCGCGGGCCTGGCGGAAGCGCTCTGCGGCCTGTGCGTCGCGGCCGGCCCGGCGCAGCGCGTAGGCTTCGGAAAGCAGGATGTTCACATTGCCCGGGTCCAGCGCGCGCGCCCGCTCAAATGCGGCGATGGCCGCGTCGAGCGCGCCGGCGCGATCATGGGCGAGCGCCTCTTCATAGCGGCGAAAGGCGCGCTCTTCGATGGCGTTGGCGCGGGCGTAAAATTGCGCCGCGCGGGACGGGTTGTCGAACCGGTCCAGACGCCCGCGCAGCTCGAAATAGCGCGCCTGCGCGGCCGGGCTCAGGCTGGACGGGTCGACGGCGGAGAGGATGGAGCGGGCCTCGCCCGTGCGCTCGTCCTCGATCGCGGCGGCGGCCTGGTTCAGCGGATTGCTCTGGGCCTGAGCGGCGCCGGCCGCGAGCCCTGACAGCGCTGCGCCGGCGGCGAGGCCTGCAATGCGGCGGTAGGTGCGGGTCATCTGTGTCATCCTCCTGCAGGCGCAGGCGCGCGAAGCGCCCTGGCGAGCGCGGCGGCGTCGATCGCGTCGCCGGTCTGATCCCGCGCGGCCTTCCTGAGCCGCGCATATCGTTCTGTGTATCCGAGCCCTGACAGCGCCTGGCGCGCCTCGGCCAGGGCCTTCGGGTTCTCGATGAGGGCGAGCGCGACGGCGAGGTCGTCCGGATCGGCCGGCGCCAGACGGGCGGCCTGTCCCGGCCCGTCGGCCTCGCCGGCGTAGAGCACGTCTCCCCCGCCGACCCGCCCGATGGGCGCGGCGCGCGGGTTCGATGCGAACGCCAGAAGCGCGGGATCCAGCCGGGTGGCGTCGAAGCGTATCGGGCTCGCCGCGCCGGAGCGGGTCCCGGCCGGGGCGTAGCGCTTGCCGATCACGGCGTCGATCTGATCGGGGCTTGGATAGGCGTGATCGGTCTTGTCCCAGGTCAGCGCCTTGCCGGTGATGCGGTGGACGAGATAAAGGCGCACCGCCCGCCACACCGCGAGGAAGCCGATATAGTTGGCCACCACCAGGCGACCCGGCGAGAACAGCGCCGCGCGCAGGCCGTGGACGTAGAGCGTGAAGCCGAAGCGGTGGATCACCCGGTTCAGAAGGAACCAGAAGTTCACCAGGATGATCGCCCAGACCCAGCTGTCGTCGTCGATCAGCGAGGGCAGAACGTCGGCCTGCGGCGCAATCAGCACCACCAGCTCGTAGAGCAGCACCTGAACGATGATCGCGTAGGCGAGCATGCCGGTGGGCGCGGTCCACAGGGTCTTGCGGTCGCGGTAGAGGAAGTAGCGGTTCGCCGCGCTGCCGAACCAGCCGAGATCGCGCCAGCCCAGGATCGAGATGCCCAGAACCCAGCGCGCCTTCTGGCGCGCCGAGCGCCGCACGGTGTCTGGGAAGAACTCGCGCGTGACGACAAGCTCGCGCGGGCCGGGCTTGCCGTCGGGGCCGACCGGGCGGACATACTGGCGCACGAAGGCGCCGTTCATGCCGTAAAGCTTCAGGCGCTGACCGATATCGTAGTCCTCGGTCAGGCTGTCGGTGTTGAACACGCCGCCGTCGTTTTCGTCGTGGAGCACCTGGATGGCGCGCCGGGTGAAGCCGGTCGCCACGCCGGCCGAGGGCACGATGCCGGACAGGCGCGCGCGCGCGACCAGGTCCTTGGTGTGCCACTCGGCGAACTCGTCCATGTAGTGGCCGGCCAGCAGCGCGCCCCAGGCGCGCGGCATGGACAGGACCGGCAGCTGGATCATGTCGGCGTGGTCGCAATGCCAGTTGTAGACGCGCAGCGAGGCGGGATGGACCACGTCCTCGGCGTCCTGCATCACCACCAGATCATAGGTCTCTCCGGTCTCGCGCTCGTGCGCCATGACCGCGAGCACCAGCCAGTTCAGCGCGTCCGCCTTCGAGCTCGGCCCGTCCGAGCGCACGTCCGCGCGGAACACGCGCGGGTCGGTCTCGGCGACCTTGTCCACCTCCGCGCGCGTGGCGGGATCGTTCTGATAGACGCCGACGAAGATGTCGTAGGCGTCATAGTCGATGCGCTCGAGATTGTTGCGGAGCATGGTGGCGATGACGCTGGACTCGTCCCAGGCGGGTACGATCACGGCGATGCGCTTTTGCGGCTTGGCGTAGAGGTCCTCGGTGGTGACGCGGCGCCGGAACAGGCCGAGCAGCGCGGCCTGCGCGCTCGAGACCCAGAAATAAAGGTCGAGCAGCAGATCGTCCGAGGAGGAGATGAAGATCGCGATCGCGGCGTAGATCGTCGCCCAGCGCAGCGCGATCCACCAGGCCTCCGCGATGTCGCCGAGCGCGACCGCGTCGAGCCACGGGCTGGTCGCGGCCAGGTGGCCGGCGGCCTGCGTCGCGCTCGCGATATGGATCAGAAGATCCGCCATCCCCGCCTTGAACCCCTCAATCCGCCAGCGCCTTGGTCAGCGCCGCAACCACGCGTTCGCTGGCGCGCCCGTCCCCGAACGGGTTCTTCTTACCCGACATCATCCGCCGACGCAGCGGGTTTGCAAGAATCGGGCTCGCGGCGCGGAAGATTCGCTCCGGGTCGCCGCCGACGAGTTTCGCCGCGCCGGCTTTGACCGCCTCCATACGCTCGGTGCTGTCGCGCATGACCAGAACCGGCGCGCCGAGCGAGACCGCCTCCTCCTGGACCCCGCCGGAGTCCGACAAGATCACGCAGGCGTGCTTCATCAGCCAGACGAACTCCAGATAAGGAAGGGCCGGAAGCAGGTGCACGCGCTCCTCCCCGCCCAGGATCTCCCGAATCCGCTCCCCGACGCGCGGATTGGCGTGAACGGGCAGGACGAAGTGCGCGCGCTGGTGCCGGTCGCGCAGCCGGCGAATCGCTTCGCAGATGCCGTCCATCTTGCCGTCCCAGTTCTCCCGGCGATGGGCGGTGACGAGGACAAGCTTGGCGTTCTTGGGCAGATCGGGCAGCGCCTCCGGGCGGCGCGCGCGCGGCGCGGCGTCGAGCACCGCGTCGATCACTGTATTGCCGGTCTGCAGGATCGCGGACCGGTCCACGCCCTCGCGGCGCAAATTGGCCGTGGCGAGCCGCGTCGGAGTGAAGTGCAGGTCCGCAATGCGCGCGATCAGGCGCCTGAAGCCCTCTTCAGGGAAGGGGCTGGCGATCGTGTCGGTGCGCAGCCCCGCCTCGACATGGCCGACCGAGACCTGACTTACGAAGCCGGCGAAGGCGCCGGCGTAGGCCGTCGCGGTGTCGCCTTGAACCAGCACGAAGCGCGGCCTAAGCTCGTTAACGAGCTTCGATGCGGCGCATTGCAGCGCGCTTGTCAGGCTCGGCAGGGACGCGCGGTCCCAATCGAGCTCCAGGCGGCGGCACGGCTCCACGCCGAACGCCTCGTAGGCGCTCTCGGCGAGTGAAGCGTGTTGTCCGGTCGCGACCCATGTCGCCGTCAGGCCTGCGCGCCGCGCCGCCGTCCAAATCGGCGCCAGCTTGATGATCTCCGGGCGAGTGCCCGCGAATATGAGAAGGTCCACAGCATCAGCCCCTAACCTTCGTCCCTTGCAGGGATGACTAGTGGCCGGGTAATGCGTCGGTAATGGGTCGGCTCCGTGAAGATTGCGCTGGCGAGATGGTTTATCGATCAGGGCATTGAAAACAGGACTGATTGTGCCGCTAGCGACTGGCGCCGGACAGCGATTAAGGCGGAAGCGGGGCCGCGATTATGGCCGCGCGGCGGGCGCGGCCGTGTTGCAGCGCACCCACAGGCCGAGCCGGCTGCACGCGCGCCTCGCCGTCACGCTCTTGTCATCGCGCCTTGTCCCGGCCTAGCGTCTCGTCGTTACGGCTAGAGGTCGCCATGAGCGAACTGCACCAAGTCCTCGTGCGCCGTTCGGTCCAGTTCCATCTGACCGACTGGTTCAACGAATAAGCCGTCTCCTCAGCGGGGATGCGCGCGACCGGCTTTGAAGTCGGCGGCCGTGAGCGGCCGTGCGCGCGGGACCGGAGCTGGATCAGCCACTCGGCCGAACGCCGCCTCGCGCCCGCTTCATTGCGGGCCGGCGCGACCCGCTTTCCCGACAAATCCGCCAAAGGCGTGCGCTCGCGGGCGCCGCCGATAAAAACACGGGGAGCCGCCGAAGGACGCCAGGACGCGCCCGGCGGCGCAGGAGACGGACGATGAAACGCAACGCAGACAATCTCACGCGCGTGCTGGCCGCGGTGTTCGCCGCCGGCGCGCTGGCCGCGCCGGGCCTGGCCCAGGCGCCCCAGCCGACCACCCAAACGCCCGCCTCTCAGGGCGAAGGCGTCGCCGAGGCCGAGACGATCACGGTCACCGGCACGCGTATCCGCGGCCTCGACCTTGAGGGCGCGGTCCAGGCCTATGAGCTCGACCGGGAGGACATCCTTGAGTCCGGCGCGACCTCGGTGATCGAGCTGCTTCAGGATCTCACCATCACCGCCGGCGGCGGGGGCACCTTCTCCACCAGCACCGCCGGGCCGCTCTCCGGCGACACGCCGGTCGGCGCGGCGGGGGTCTCGCTGCGCGGGCTCGGCACCAGCGCCACGCTGACTCTGATCAACGGGCGGCGCGCCTCGGTCAGCGCGTTCGCGAACGGCCAGGAAAGCTTCATCGACGTGAACGCGATCCCGCTCGCCGCGATCGAGCGCGTCGAGGTTCTGCCCAACGGCGCCTCGGCGCTCTACGGCGCGGACGCGGTCGCGGGCGTGATCAACTACGTGCTGCGCGACGACTATGAGGGCGCGGAGCTGAACCTCTCCTACGGCAACTCCACGCGCGAGACGGACGAGGGCAAGGTCAACATCAACGCCGTGGCGGGCCGGTCCTTCGGCGATCACCACGTCACCGCGGTGGTGGACTATTTCAAGCGCAACGCCTTCTACGAGCGCGACCGGGACTTCACCGAAGACTCCGTGCGCCCGAGCCAGCAAGGCTTCTATCCCAGCTTCAACGACCTGTTCTTCATGGTCTTCGACCAGACCGAAGAGCCTCAGGACGGCGGCTGCCCGGCCGACCAGTTCGGCTTCGGCCCGTTCGGCGAGTTCTGCGAGGTCGACGTGAACGACTTCGTGTCGATCTCCGACGAGCTGGAGAGCGTGGGCGGGCTGGTCAGCCATAACTGGCGGGTCAACGACCGTCTGACGATCTTCAACGAGCTGCTCTATCAATCCTCCGACAGCCAGGGCACGGGCTCGCCGGCGAACTTCTCGCGCGCCCCGGTCGATCCTGAGAACCCGAACTGGCCGGCCGCGCTTCAAGAAGACATGGTCATAGAGGGCGGGCTCGGCGACTTCTCCGACTTCTACGGCTTCCCGATCTTCGCGTGGGGCAAGCTGCTCGATCCGCGCGCGGTCGAGGTGGAATCGGAAAGCTTTCGCTTCACCACCGGCTTCCGCTACGACTTCGAGAACTCCTGGACGCTGGAGACCGGGCTTTTGTACGGCGGCAACGACCGCACCCAGCGCGGGCTCTCCGGGCTGGTCACGTCTGAGGCGTTCTACAACGCCAATCTTGGCAATCTGTGCACGGACGGCTCGACAGTGCGGCGCTGGGACGTCGATCTGGAGCGCCCGGGCGCGTCCTTCTTCGGCGACACCTGCGAGGCGGCCGGCAAGACCACGCTCTGGTACAATCCGTTCGAGCGCCAGGCGAACCAGCCCGACGGCCTGCGCGAGCTTCTGGAGACCGAGGCCGAGCGCAATGGCGAGTCGCGCATGTACGCGATCGACGCCAACGCGTCCGGCGATCTGTTCCAGTTCAACGGCCGCACGGTGAAGGCCGCCTTCGGGGCCGAGTTCCGCCGCGAGGAGCTGGACGACACCCCGTCGGGCGTCGCGGTGGCCACCGTGGACAATCCAGAGCCGATCCTGGGCTTCTCCTCGACCAGCGCTCAGGCCGAGCGGGACCAGTACTCCGTGTACGGCGAGTTTTATATTCCGCTTGCGGACACCCTCGACGTGCAGCTGGCCGGGCGCTACGACGAGTACGACGATTTCGGCGGGGATTTTAATCCCAAGATCGCCCTGCGCTGGGCGGCGAGCGATGCGCTGATCTTCAGGGCGAACTGGTCGACCTCCTTCCGCGCGCCTTCGCTGGCCCAGTCCGGCGCGGGCACGCTCCTGTCGAGCTATCGCGTGGACTGCGAGGAGACGCCGGGCGCGTGCGACGGCGATCCGACCGAGGACGGCGCCTCGCTCCTCAGCGAGGACGTGGGCAACGTGAACCTGGAGCCGGAGAACGCGGAGACCTGGGGCGGCGGGGTGCTGTTCCGCCCGAACGACAATATCGAGCTCAACCTCGACTACTGGACCATCCGCCACGAAGACCTGGTGGGCATCGACGAGGACGACTTCATCCGCCGCGCCCTGGCCGGCGAGTTCCCGGTCGTCGGCCCCGGCCTCCTGCCCACCGGCGAGCCGGGCCTTGAGATCAATAACGGCTTCGTCTCCGACGCCCACTTCCAGCTGGACAATCTGGGCTATCAGGAGACCAGCGGGCTGGACGTGAACTACACCCAGTATTTCGACGAGCGCTCCTGGGGTGCGCTGACCGTCCTGGTCGACGTCACGTATCTTCTGGAGTTCGAACGTCAGGCCTCGGAGAATTCTCCGGTGGAGGATCTGGCCGGCGACTTCCGGTACCCGGAGCTTCTGGCCAATGCGCGTCTGCGCTGGAGCAAGGATGCGTGGCGGGCCTCGCTCGCGGCGCGCTACACCTCCGGCTATGACGACGATCCGAGCCAGCGCACGCTGGCGGCGGTCGGCCTGCCGACCGACGCCGAGGTGGATGTGGACGACTGGATCGTGTGGGATTTCAACGCGAGCTACGACCTGACCGACAAGAGCTTCATCTCGGTCAATGTCCGCAACCTGTTCGACGACGAGCCCCCGCTGGTGCTGGGCTCCGGCTCGAACGTGGATCTGATCAACCACTCCGCGCTCGGGCGCTTCGTCACCGTGCGCCTGAGCCACGGCTTCTAGGAGCCGCACGACGCCGCCGCCGCTCGCGCAAGCGGGCGGCGGCGCGCTAGTCTCAGCCGTCCGCGCGTTTCAGCGGACGGTCGCCAGCGGAGTCTGACCCCATGTCCGACGACACAGCAGCGCCGCGCGAGCCGGCCAAGCGCTCGCGCGCTCCGGACGCCTATCTGATCTTGTTCGTGGTCGCGCTTCTGGCGTTCGCCTCCACCTGGGTCTTCACGCCGGGGACGTTCCAGACCGATGCCGGCGAGGACGGACGCACGCGCATCGTGCCCGGCACCTATCAGCCTGCCGACGGGCCCCAGGGCGCGCCGGTGATGGGCGATGCGGACACGGTCGGGTTCCTCGACTTCCTGTTCGCCGGGCTGATCTCCGGGGACCGCTACTCAGCGACCATCGGCCTGATGGCCTTCATCCTGATCGTCGGCGGGGCGTTCGGGATCATCATGAAGACCGGCGCGGTGGAGCGCGCGCTGAAAGCCACGCTTCTCAAACGCGACAAGCCGAGCGACGGGCTCGCGGCGGGCATGTTCGTGGCCTTCTCGCTGGCCGGCGCGATCTTCGGGATGAGCGAGGAGGCGATCGTGCTCTCGCTGATCGTCGTGCCGGCGCTGATCCGGGCCGGCTATGACAGCATCACCGGGCTGGTGTGCTGCTACGCCGCGACCCAGGTCGGCTTCGCGACGAGCTGGATGAACCCGTTCTCGGTCGTCGTCGCCCAGTCGATCGCGGAGCTGCCCGCGCTGTCAGGGCTGTGGTTCCGGGTGGTGATGTGGACCGTGTTCACGAGCGCCGGGGCGGCCTTCATCTACATCTATGCGCGCCAGGTGCGGTTGAAGCCGCAATCCTCGCTCGCCCACGCCTCCGATCAGTACTGGCGCGACCAGGCCGCCCGGGAGGATCCGGGCGAGGAGCCGCTTCGGTTCGGCGACTGGATCGTGCTCGCCGCGCTCGGCGGCGGCGTGGCGTGGGTCGCGTGGGGCGTGACGGTGAGGGGGTATTACCTGGCCGAGCTGTCGGCCCAGTTCTTCGCGGTCGGGCTCGTCGCCGGCGTCGCTGCGCGGGTGTTCCGCCTTAACGATCTGGACGGCGACGCCATCGTGGAGGCGTTCCGCGACGGCGCCATGTCGCTTCTGCCCGCCGCGCTCATCGTCGCTGCGGCCAAGGGCGTCGTGTTGATGCTGGGCGGCGATGATCCGACCGCGGCGAGCCTTCTCAACACGGCGCTCCACCACGCCGGCCGGCTCACCGGCGCGATGCCGGACTGGGCGGCGGCTTCGGGCATGCTCGCCAGCCAGAGCGCGATCAATCTCCTGGTGGTCTCCGGCTCGGGCCAGGCCGCCCTGACCATGCCGCTGATGGCGCCGCTGGCGGACCTGTCCGGCGTCTCGCGCCAGACCGCGGTCCTGGCGTTCCAGCTCGGCGACGGGCTCACCAACATCATCGTGCCGGCGAGCGCTGCGCTGATGGGCAGTCTCGCCGCGGCGCGGCTGGACTGGTCGCTGTGGGCGCGCTTCGCCTGGAAGCCGCTCCTGGTGCTGATGGGGCTCGCGGTCGCCTTCGTCCTGATCGCCCAGGCGATCGGGTATTCATGACAGGGAGGTTCAAGTGCTCCGTAACCGGATATTGCTCGCGCTCACGGGCCTGATTCTGATCGCCGCCTCAGCGCGCGCAGACGGCGCGCTGGTCATCGCCGGCGGCGCGCTGAAGCCTGACAACGCCGCAGTGGTCGAGGCCTTCATCGATCGCGCCGGAGGCCCTGAGGCGGCCAAGATCGCGGTCGTGTCGGGCGCCTCGGGTTATCCCAGCGGTTCAGCCGAGAGCGCCGCGGCCATGTTCGCGCGCTACGGCGTGGACCCGGAGCGTATCGAAGCGGTCAGGCTCGCCGTGATGGACGATCCAGATACGGACGGCCTCGACGAGTCCGCCTGGGACGCCAACGCCGACGCGCCCGAGGAGATCGTCCGCATCGAACAGGCCTCAGGGGTCTGGTTCACCGGCGGCGACCAGGCCCGGCTCTCAACCCTGCTCGTGGCCGAGGACGGGACGGACACGCCCATGCTCGCCGCCTTGCGCGCGCGCCTTGGCGCCGGCGCGGTGATCGGGGGCACGAGCGCTGGCGCGGCCATGATGAGCCCGGTGATGATCGCGCGCGGGGCGGCGCTGCCGGCGCTCCTCGAAGCGCCGGTCATCGTCCGGCCCGGCGATGCCTATCCGGATACGGAGCGTCTCACCCTGGCCGCCGGGCTCGGCTTTTTCCCCTACGGACTGACCGATCAGCACTTCGGCGAACGCGCCCGGCTCGGCCGGCTTGCCCGCGCCGCTGCGATGCAAGTCGAGGGCTTAAGGCTCGGCGTCGGCGTCGATGAGAACACCGCCCTCATCGTCGATCTGGCGACGGATGAAGCGATCGTGCGCGGCGCCGGGGCGGTGACGATCCTCAGCGCGCGCGAGGCGCGCCTTGAGACGTTGGACGGCGGCGCGGCCGTGATCGAAGGCTTAGGCGTCGGCGTACTGACCGATGGCGATATGATCGATCTGGCGACCCTGGCCGTCACGCCGGCGCCCTACAAGGCCGCGACCGTCGGCGGAGAATATTTCGATCGTCCGGTTGCGGACGGCGGCGGCATGGCGGTTCCGGCCGGGCCGCTTCAGGATCTCCTCGGCGAGCATCTTCTAGACAACGCCGGCGCCGAGCGCCTCTCTCGCACCTCCTTTTCAGGCGGGACGGGCGTCACCTACGCCTTCGCCCAGAGCGCAGCCTCAAATGGCTGGTGGGGCCGCGACGAGAGCGGGACGGGGCGCTACGCCGTCCATGCGGTCTCCTTCGACATCACCCCGGTCAGCGTCGCGATCGATGCGCTGACCCCCTCCCAAGACGAAAGCGATCCCCGTTGAGCCAGACCGACACCGACGCGCCCTACGTCATCGCTCTTCACGGAGGCGCCGGCGTTCAGCCGGGCCGGGATTATTCTCGCGCCGAGGCCCATCTCGGCGAGCTCGCGCGCGAGATCGCCGGCGTCCTGCAAGAAGGGTTGAGCGCGCTTGACGCCGTAGAGCGTGCGGTCATGGCGATGGAGGCCTCAGGGCTTTATGTGGCCGGACGCGGGTCCGCGCCGAACACGTCAGGCTATGTGGAGCTCGACGCCGCGATCATGGACGGCGCGCGCCATCGCGCCGGCGCGGTGTGCGCGGTGCGCGACGTGGTCCACCCGGTCGCGGCGGCGCGCCGGGTCATGGACGCGACGGACCACGTCATGCTCGCCGGGCGCGGCGCGATGGCGTTCATCGCCGAGCAGGGGCTCGCCGTGGTGGAGGATCCGGGCGCCTATTACGTCATGCCGGACGGGGTGGAGGCGGCCGACATCGCCGCGGCGTCCGAAGGGCGCGCTGCGCACGGCACGGTCGGCGCGGTCGCGCTGGATCGAAACGGCCGGCTTGCGTCGGCGACCTCCACCGGGGGCACGTTCGGCAAGCGCCCCGGCCGGGTGGGCGATACGCCCCTTGTGGGGCCTGGCGTGTGGGCGGACGGAGAGGTCGCGTTGTCGAGCACCGGTGTCGGCGAAGCCTTCATCCTGTCCGGCGGCGCCGGAGACGCGGCCGCGCGCATGCGCTATGGCGGCGCCGACATGGAGACGGCCTGCGACGCCATGCTGGACCAGGTGGCGCGCCATGGCGGGGACGGCGGGATCATTGCGCTTGATCGCACCGGCCGGCTCGTTCAGCGCTGGAACTCGAAGGGGATGAAGCGCGCCGCGGCCGGGTCGGCGCTATCGGCCTTCTCCGCCAGCCGGTAGGCGTCAGTCGTATTCCCGGCTCCAGGACAGGGCGACGGAGGCTTCGGCCGCGTCGTTCACGCGTGAGAGCAGGGAGAGATTGTCGCGCAGCGCCCACTCGATACGCGCGGCCGGCGCCGCGCCGATCGCGCCGGCTTCCAGCTCCAGATAGACGTCTTCGGCGATATACCGCCCGCCCGACACGACGGCCCCGCCGTTCGCATCGGTTCCGATCTTGAGCCGGTCGAGGCCCACGGCGTCTCTCACTGACGAGACCGGATCGAACACGCCGCCTGTGCCGAACGAAGCCAGCGCCGCGCCGATCTGGGCGGCCTGAAGCGGGCCGACCTCGCCGGATCCCTCTTCGAACAGGATGCGCGAGATGATCTCCTCCTGAGGCAGGGACGGCGTGGAGGAGAGCGTGATCTCCGGGTCCGCGACCGAGCCGGCCAGGCGCACGCGCGCTTCGATATCGTCGGTTCGCCGGGTGGCCGTCAGCAGCAGTTCAGCCTCGTCCGGCGGCCCGTCGAACACGATGCGGCCTTCCTGCAGCGTGAAGGCTCGGCCGAGAAGATTGGCCTCGCCGCGCAGCAGTTCCGCCTCGCCGTCGAGCCGCAGCTCGGAGACTGGGCCGCCGGCCGCGACGTCGAGCGACCACTCAGTCTCGAACTGCCTGCTGCGCACGAAAACGCGCGCCGGCGCCGTGACCCGGTGCTCCAGGCGCACGTCCAGGCCGGGGCCGCGCTGGGGGCGCGCCTCGACCACGCGCTGGGGCGCCGCGCCGGAGTTGACCTCGCGCACGTCGAGCGTGGGGATGGAGGGCCGCCGGCTCTGAGGCGGCTGCGCTTCGACCCGGTCCAGTTGCGTCTCGCCGCCGATGGTCACCACGCCGTCGGCGATCTCGATCAGAGCTTGGCCGCCGCCCACTGCAGTAAGGTCGCGCCGGTTGGCGAGCTGGAAATTCTCATACCCAAGCCGCGCCTCGCCTTCGAGCCCGCCCGCGAAGCCGAGCCGGCCTTCACCGGTCACGCGCCCGCCCTGACCGTCGACCGCGCTTAAACTGTCCAGCACCGCGCCGTCCGCGCCGAGTGAGGCTTGCAGCGTCAGATCGCGCAGCACAAGGCCCAACCCGCCTTCGCTGAACCGCCCTTGCGACAGGCTCGCCCGGCCGGTCAGCGCCGGCGCGCCGAGCGAGCCGTCCAGTTCGGCGCGCACGTCGGCGAGGCCGGAAATATTGATGCGCTCGGGCGTGTGGAAGCCGGCGAGCGTCGCGATCTGACCGTCTATCGTCGCCTCGCCGGAGACCGCCGCGTCGCTTCTGAAGATATCGCCCAGCGCCTCGAATGGACCGCCGGGGCGGGCGAAGCGGGCCTCGCCTGTGAGGTCCGCGCCGCTGACCGACGCGTTCGCCGTCAGCCCGTCTTGATCGAGCGTGGCCGACGCGCTCGCCGAGATCGCCTGATCCACGCCGTCCGCGCTTAAGCCCTCCCCGTCCAGGCTCGCCTCTCCGACCCAGGCGCTCTGCGGTTTTTCAAGGCGTAGGCGTCCCGACAGGGTTCCGTCCGAGGGCGGCCGGTCCAGCGCGGCGGAGATGAGGCCGACCGGCAGCGCGTCGAGGGCGGCCTCAAAGCGGGGCGAGGCGCCCCCGCGCGCCGCAAGGCTGAGCGAGCCCTCGCCGACACGAAGCGCGCCGGAGCCTTGCAGCGGGCCGGTGAAGTTCAGCTGGAGGCGCTCGCGGGTCGAGACGGCGTAGCCGGCGTACTCGCCGTCGATCGAGAGCCCAAGGCCCGGCGCCGGGCCGCGCAGCGCCAGTTCGCCCTCTGCGTTAAGGTCGAACACCCCGCCGAGCGCGCCGCCGGCCTCGATATCGAGCGCCAGCCCGTCCAGAGGGCCGTCGCCGGTGACGACCAGCCGGTCCACGTATTGAAGATCGCCGAGCGACAGGTTTTCCGCCTCGATGCGCGCGGCGACGCCTGCGCCGGCTTGCTCGATCCTCGCCATGACGCGCCGGTCGGCGCCGGCGGTGAGCGTGAGGTCGGCGCGGGGCTGAGGCCCGATCAGCGCCTCGCCCGACACGCTCCAGTCGGCCACCACGCCGCCAAGGCCGGTCAGGCGCACGCCGTCAGCCTCGCGCTGGAAGGCGGCGGCGACGTCGATGCGCCCGCGCGGGCTCTCGGAGTCAAAGCGCACCTCGCCGCGGAGCGAGCGAAGCGGGCCTTGCGCCTCCACCCGAAGGCGCGGGGCGTCGAAGATCGCCGGGCCGGCTTCAAGCCGCTCGGCGCCCGCCTGTGCGCGAAGATCAATCGCGCTGTCGGCGTAGCCGGCCTCGAATGCGCCTGAAAGCGCGCCGGTCAGCGTGACCGCCTCGACCGGCGCGCCGCCGGACCAGGCGTAATCGCCCGACAGACGGCTTTCAGAGCCCAGTTGGCCGGACGCCTGGACGGCGAGCGCGGGCGAGGCGATGTCGAGGGTGTCGACCGCCAGGGCCCCGTCGCGCCAGGCGCCGTCAAGCTGCAGCCGGGCCTCGCCCTCGCCCAGCCGGGCGAGCGCGCCGCCCGGGTCGGTCGCGATCGTATCCAGCGTGATCGCGAGCGGACCGGAAATCGGACCCGACAGCGTCAGTTCGGCCGCCGCTCGGCCTTCGAGCGATGGATCGATCGCGGCGAGATCGAGCGCGTCGCTGCGCGCCTCGACCTGAAGCGCGCGCTCGGCGAGATCATAGGCGACCTCCCCGCTCAGGCGTCCGGCGCGGGATTGAAGCACGGCGTCGCTCAGCGTGAGGCGCCGCTGCCCGCGCGACCAAGCGAAGTCGGCGGCAAGTGCAGGCGCCTCACCGATGAGGCGGTCGACGCGCTCCGGCTCGGCCCCGGCGCCCGTCGCGGTTAGATCGCCGCGTCCGCTCAGCTCGCCGCCGGCCCAGCTGATCTGAAGCGGGCCTCCAATCTGCTCGAGCCTCAACGGCCCCGGCGCCAGGCTGCGCGCGTTCGCACGGCCGTCGAACGTGATCGGGCCGGCAAGGTCGAGCGCGCCCTCACCCTGCAGCGAGGCGATGTCGAGGCCCGCGGCGCGCGCCAGACCGGCGGCTTCGTCAATGTCGATGTCCAGCCGGCGCCCGCCAGCGTGCACGGCGCGCGCTTGCAGATTCTGCGCATTGATTGAAAGGCGCGCGCCCTCAAGACGATTGTCCAGCGGTCGCATCGTGCGCGCCTCAAGCCGCGCCGGTCCGCCAAGCAAAGTCTCCAGGCGCTCAAGCCCCGGCCAGCGCGAGGGGCGCGCCTCGGCGTTTACGCTGAAGGCCTCCTCGGTCCACTCGAACGCCGCATCAATCGCCGCGGCGCCGTCAAAGGCGACGGTCACACTTCCGTTTCCGGCGCCGGTATCGCCGCCGGCTTGAGCGCTTGCGCGCACCTGGCGGCCCTGCGCGCGCAACAGCGCGGCGATCGGGCCGTCGGGCGCGGCCTCAAGCTGGGCGTCGAGCACGATGGTGTCGCCGAACCGGCCTTCAAGCGAGAGCCGATCACCCGGCGCGTCCAGGCGGCGGATATCCGCATCCACCCGCCAGGCCTCGTCCTCGCGACGCAACGCGCCCTGGCCGGTCAGCACTGCGGCGACGCCGAGCACCGGTTCGGCGAGCTCGAGCGCCTGTATCGAGAAGGCGTCGAGCCGGACGCCGGGCGCAGCGCCGCCCCCCCCGCCGCCTTCACCCTGCGGCGGGCGGCGGTTCAGCGCGATGCGCCCGGCCTCGACGGTTTCGAGCGAGACGATCCCGCCCAGATATTCAAGCGGGCGCCAGGTCACGCGCAGATCCTCGGCCTCAAGCCAGACGCCCCCGTCGTCTTCAAGCGTCAGGCGTTCGATACGAAAATCGGCGAGCACGTCGCCTTTCAGGCCTTCGATGGAGACTTCGCCGAGGCGGCCCAGCTCGCGCCCGTCCACGAAGCTCATCACGAGGCCGCGCCCGCCGGGACCTTTGAGCGCGACGAGGCCCGTCGCGGCGATCACCCCAAGCGCGGTCAGAGCCAGAGCGGCGTAGAGCCCGGCGCGCCTGAGCGCGCGGCCTGGGAAGCGCGTCTCGCTCATCGCCTAAAACGCCTGACCGATGGAGATGTAGACATGCACCGGATCATCGTCCGGGCCCTTGTCGAGCGGGGCGGCGATGTCCAGGCGCAACGGCCCGAAGCCGGGGTAATACCGCACGCCGACGCCTGCGCCGAAGCGCATGTCCGACAGCGCAGGCGCGGTATCAAGGCTCGCCGCGCCGCCGTCGATGAAGGCGGCGAAGCCCATCCGCTCCGAGCGCCGCCAGCGCAGCTCAGCGCTGACTTCGGCCAGCGATGCCCCGCCGAAGAAATCGAAGTCGTTCGTGACGCGCGCCAGCGCGGCGTCCTCAAGCTCAGGGCTCAGCGCCTGATAGCCGTAACCGCGCACCGAGCCTCCGCCGCCGGCGTAGAAGCGCTGGTCGGCGGGGACCTCGCGGGCCTCAGCGCCCAAGAGCGAGCCCAGGCGCACGCGTCCGGCGACCACCATGTCGTCTGAGACCGGCAGATAGCCGCGTACGCCCGCCACGCTGCGCAGATAGCGCACGTCTTCGTCGCCGAAGGTTTGGGAAGGTTGGGTCTCCGCCTCGGCGAACCAACCCCCGCGCGGATCGAGCACGTCGTCGCGCCCGTCATAGGCGAGCCCGAACAGGGCGCTGAGCGTGGTCAGGTCGCGCTCCCCGGCCGCGTCGAGCGTTTCGGCGCGCTGAATCTCGGCGCCGACCGAGCCGGTGAGATAGCGCGTCAGCGGACGCGACAGGCTTGCGGCCAGCTCAACCGCGTCGCGGTCGAAGCTGTCGGTGCGTTCGGCGAAGTAGCCGGCGCGGGTTTCGAAGCGCTGGGCGTAGCGCCGCCAGTGGGGCGCGACGAAAATCAGCTCCGCGCCGGACGCGATCGTCGCGGCGGTCAGCCCGGCCGTGATGCGCTCGTCGCCGCCGAACAGGTTGCGCCGGGTCCAGCGCGCTTCGGCGCCGGCGCCTTCTGAGGTGGAGTAGCTGAGCGCGCCCTCCACGCGATGCTTGGGCGCGGCCTCGGCGATCACATCGACCGGATGGAGCCGGCCGTCGGCCTCGCGCGCCACCTCGACGCGCGCCGAAGAGACAGCTTCCAGGGACTCAAGGCGCTCCTCATAAGTGTCGAGCATGGATCGGCGCGCCTCCGCCCCGCGCTCGAACGGCGCAAGGATCGCGACAAAGCCCTCGCGCAGCGCGGCGTCGCCGCCGGTCAGGCGCGGTTCGGCGAGCGCGGCGTAGGGACCGGTCTGGTAGTGAAACGTCCCGCGCGCGCCTTTGACCAGGTGATCGACGACGATCTCGCGCTCGCCGGTCTCGGCGAACGGCCAGCCCCCGTCCCGCAGGGCGGCGAGGCCCTCGGCTTCGGCGGCGATAACAGCGCGCGCCTCGACCGGGTCGCCGGCTTTCAGCGAGATCGCATCGGCGATCTCGCCGCGCGGCGTGCGGTCCTCGCCGGAGGGCGTGTCGAAGGCGATGCCGACGGAGAGAAACCGGTAACGCGAGCCGGGCGAGACCCGGATCAGCGGCTGGTCGTCCTCGCCCAGGCGCGGCTCGACCACGGCGCCGTAATAGCCTTGCGAACGGAAATAGCGCCGCGCGATGTCGGCGGCCTCTTGAGCGCGTTCGCGCGCGCGCCAGCGGCTTGGCGCTTCGCCGTCGGCCTCTCCGAGCGCGCGCACCACGCCCTCGCGCAAGCGCTTGTCGTCCACGCCCTCAACGCGCGCCAACGGCTGGGCGGAGGCGGCGGCGGCGAGGATCAGGCCGACGGCGAGGCCGGTCGCGAGGCGGGACAGGATCAAACAGGCTCCTCCGAGCTTGCGCTTCAGGATCGGGCGCATCCTCCATCACACTTCATATGCGGCGGATTTCCGGCGCGCAGGTGAAGTTTCAGGAACGTAGGTCCGCGCGACCCCGTTCCAGCTCGAAGCCTAAGGAACACATCGGCCATCGCGCGGGTTTGCTCCCAATTCCCGCAACGCTGAAGGCTTGCGCCATGAGCGTATTGCAAAGCTACAGGCTCATCACCGCCGTCGGCAGTCCGGCCTGTTTCTAGGCGCGCCTATCTGCGCTGGCGCAACGTTCCGTTTCGCGAGACCCCTGCGAGCGAGGCGACGACCCGCGCCGAGGTTCGCCCGCCCCTGAACCGCGTCGCTGCCGCGGTTCTGATCACGCCCGACAACGAGACGCTGCACGACACCCGCTCCATCATCGACCGCGTGGGGATGCGCGAGCCCGTCGAGCCGCTGCGTCCCGAGGCGCCGGTCGACGCGTTCGCCTGTCACCTCCAGGAAGCCTGGGGCGATGAGCGCCTCAGCCCGGCTGCGGTGTTGTTGACCTGGCTCGCCGACGCCGACACCGCGGCGGAGCGCCTGGCGACCATGGCCTTCGGCGACGAGCAAGAGCCGCGCAAAGCGCGTTCGGTGCGTCTCATGCGTGACCATGTCCTGCGCCAGCTCGCCCGGCGCGGCCTGTCAGCAGACGCCGCCGACGCGGTGCGCGCCTTCATGCGCGCAGCGCTGGCCCTGATCGACGCGCATCTGGAGCGCAGCGACTTCCTTCTGGGCGACCGGCCCTGCGCCGCGAACTTCAGCGCCTACGGCGCGATCAGATTGCTCTGCGACCCGGCCGTGGCGAACCGCCACGAGCGTTTGCGCCTGACGATGGAGGACGCAGGCGGGGCTGAAGTCTCAGCGGCTGCACAGAAGTCGGTCTGGGACCTCATGAGCACGGCTGAGGCGAACGCCGGGAAAACCCGCACGCTCGCCGCTCTGGCCGCAAGTTCGCCGTTCAGGCGGCCTGGAGTTTGGGGCCGCGATTGCGGCGCTTGCCTCCGCCGCCCTTGGCCGCGCCGGCTTGGGCTTGCTTGCGGCCGCGCTTGCGGGACTGGCCGCCGCCGCCCTGCTTTTGACGATTACGGCCGCCGCCTCCGCCGGGGCGCTTGCCGTCCGCGGGAGGGGCCAGCGGCTCGCCTTCGGCGCGGATCGTCATGCGCGTGAGTTTCTCGATGTCACGAAGGAGCGGGGTCTCCTCGCCGCAGCACAGCGAGACCGCCTCGCCGCCCTTGCCTGCGCGCGCGGTGCGCCCAATGCGGTGCACGTAGGACTCCGGCACGTTGGGCAGCTCGAAATTGATCACGTGGGACACGTCTGAGACGTCGATCCCCCGCGCAGCGATGTCGGTCGCAACGAGGATGCGCACCTGGCCGGACTTCAGCCCGTCGAGCGCGCGATTGCGCTGGTTCTGGCTCTTATTGCCGTGGATCGCCGCAGCCTGCAGCCCTGCGCTCTCCAGCGCGCGCGTGACCTTGTCCGCGCCGCGCTTGGTGCGGGTGAACACGATGGCGCGTTCCACCGCGCTGGGGCTGAGGATCTCGACCAGCTTTGCGGTCTTTTCCGACTGCGGCAGGTGAATGACGCGCTGTGAGATGCGCTCCACCGGCGTGCCCTGCGGCGCCACGGAGACCTCGACCGGGTTGGTGAGGAATTCATGGGCCAGCTTCGCAATCGGGCCGGGCAGCGTGGCCGAAAGCAGCACTGTGCGACGTTTGGCGGGCAGGGCGGCCATGACTTTGCGAATCGCCGGCATGAAGCCGAGATCAAGCATCTGATCGCCCTCGTCGAGGATCACCGTGGAGGTCATGTCCAGCCGGATCGCGCCGGACTGCATCAGGTCCAGAAGCCGGCCCGGCGTGGCGACGAGAATGTCGACGCCTTTGGCCATGGCGCGCACCTGCGGGCCGGCCTTCACGCCTCCGGTGACCAGCGCGAGCGAGGGCTTCACATGGCGGCCATAGCGCTTGGCGCTGTCGAAGATCTGAGCGGCGAGTTCGCGCGTGGGCGCAAGGATCAGCGTGGTGCAGGTCTTGCCCGGCGCCCGGCGGTCGGAGCGCGCCAGCGCGTCGATCAGGGGCAGGACGAAGGCTGCGGTCTTGCCGGTGCCGGTTTGGGCCAGGCCCAGAACGTCGCGGCCTTGAAGAAGCGCCGGGATGACGCCGGCCTGGATCGGGGTGGGTTCGTCATAGCCTTCCGCCGTAACGGCGCGAAGGACGGGCTCGGCGAGGCCGAGATCTTGGAATCGGGTCAAGTCGATCTTTCAAACAAGCGCGGCGGCCGAGCGCCGCCGGTCGCGAAGAAGCGAGCAGGCGACGTTCCGCGGACGCGCGAAAACAATTTTGGGAGCTTGCGTAGACCAGCCGCCAGGATGAGGCGCGATCAGGCTCGTGAGAGCCGCGCGCGGGGCCGGCGGGTCGATGCCGCTCGAAGCGGCAGGGACAAGCCGAGGAAAACGCGACGTGGACGGGTCACCGTCCTCTACGCACGAGCGCGTTTCTGCGGCGCAACATAAGCGCGCCGCACTTAAACGCAAGTGAATTCACACCCTAGACCCGCTCGATCACCATCGCCGAGCCGACCCCTGAGCCGCCATGGGCGACGACGAGGCCGAGCTTGCCGTCCTGGCGCTGAAGCCCGCCGACCAGCGTGGACAACAAAATCGCGCCGGACGCGCCCATGGGGTGGCCCATCGCCAGATGGCCGCCTTCAGGGTTCACCTTGTCGATCGCGGGCTTGTAGTCGCGCTCGAACTTCACAGGCGTCGCCGCGAAGGCCTCCATGAACTCGATGCGGTCGAGATCGGCCAGCGTCACGTCGGCCTTGTGAAGGGCCGCATCCATCGCCTTGAAGCCGGCGGTGAGCTGAAGCACCGGATCGGCGGTCGCCTCCGCGCGCGCCAGGATGCGCGCCTTGGGCTTGAGACCCTGCGCCTCGCCGGCGGCTTTCGAGCCGATGAGGGCGAGGGCCGCGCCGTCGCAGGGCGGCGGGCAGTTCGCGACCGAATGCAGGTGCTCGACCGTGTCCACGTCGTCCAGCGCGTCGGTCATCATCGTGTCGTAGCCCTTCGCGCCGAGATCGGCGAAGGCGGGCGCCATGCCGGACAGCGACTCCACGGTCGTGCCGGGCCGGATCGGCTCGTCGCGCTCCAGTATCGTCTCGCCGTCTGCGCCGTGGGCGCCGACGATCTCGTCGAGCGGGCCGTTCTCAAAGGCCGCCGCCGCACGCTGGTGCGAGCGCGCCGTCACCTCGTCGAGCGCGTCTTTGGAGAAGCCCTCGCGCGTGGCCATCAGGTCGGCCGACAGCGCGACGGGCACATAGCGCAGCGCCTGGGAGACCTCCGGATCGGCGTAGTAGAAGGCCTTGTCGCCCATGAAGGGCACCCGGCTCATCATCTCCACGCCTCCGGCGAGGCGCAGCCGGTCGTCTGCGGACCCCAGCGCGTCGTCGGCCGCCGCGCCCACGGCGGTGAGGCCGGAGACGCAGAAATTGTTCAGCGTGACCGCGCGCATGGTTTCAGGCAGGGCCGCGTGAAGCCGGCTGACCAGCGCCAGATGTCCGCCCTGGGCGCCGATCTGTCCCACGCAGCCCAGCGTCAAAGACGCCGCGCCGATCACGGCCTCCGCGCCTGAGCGCTCCTCAAGCGCCGCGATGAGCTGGGCGATCAGCTCGTGGGGCGTGCAGGCGGCGAGCCCGCCGCCCTCCTTGGCCTTGCCGCGCGGAAGACGCACGGCGTCGTAGATGTAGGTTTCGGTCATGGCGCGCGCCGGGCTCCGGATGGCTGAACGAATATGAGAACGATGCGCAAACCCTAGAACGCGCAGCGCTTTCGCGCGCCGCGACGAGACGCCTCGCCCCCGCGGGGGCGGGCGCGCCTCAAGTTCCGATCACGAAGCAGGCGCTCGCCGTCGTCGATCCGCCCACATTGTAGGTGGCCACGGTCTTCGCGCCCTCGACCTGGGTCTCGCCGGCCGCGTCCGTGGTCTGGCGCGCCGCGTCGAGCGCCATGCGCACGCCCGTGGCGCCGACCGGGTGGCCGAGCCCGATCAGCCCGCCGGAGGGGTTGAACGGAAGCGCGCCGTCCCGCGCCACCACGCCGGCCTCGATCGCCTTCCAGGCTTCGCCCGGCGCGGCCAGGCCGAAATGCTCGATCGCCATGTACTCGGTCACGGAGAAGCAGTCATGGGTCTCCACCGCGTCGAGGTCGTCCGGGCCTGAAATCCCGGCGCGCGCGTAGGCGTCGGTGATCGCCTTCCGGACCCAGGGGAACATGTAGCCTTCGGTTCCGCGGCTTTCTTCAAGCTTGGCCTCGAGCATGAGCGGCGCGGTGGTGTGACCCCAGCCCTTGATGCGCGGAATGTCCTCCAGCGCGAGCCCGTGCGCCTCGGCGTACTCGCCCGCGACCGGCTCGGAGGCGAGGAAGATGACCGCGGCGCCGTCGGTGACCTGGCCGCAATCGCTCTTGCGCATGCGCCCCTCAATAACGGGATTGGCCTCGTCGTCCTGGGAGAAGCTCGCCTCGGTGAAGCTCCACTTGCGCGTTTGGGCGTTGGGATTGCGCTTGGCGTTGTCGAAATTGATGCGCGAAATCTCGGCGAGGTGGCGATAGTCCAGCCCGTAGCGGCGGTCATATTCCTCGGCGAGGTTGGAGAACATGGCCGGCCAGAGATAGCGCGCGCCTTGCGCCTCGCGCCCCGCCCAGGCGGCCGCGCCGAGATTTTCAGCCGCCTCCTGGCCCGGCACGTTGCGCATCAGTTCCACCCCGATCACCGCGGCCAGGCCGTAGCGCCCGGCCTCGATGTCGGCGGTCGCGGCCATGATCGCCATGGAGCCGGACGCGCAGGCCGCCTCGTGGCGGCTCGTCGGCAGGCCGGAGAAGGCGGGATGGACGTGCGCGACCATGCCGCCCAGAAGCCCCTGGCCGCAGAACAGCTCGGCGGCGAAATTGCCCACATGGACCACCTCGACATCCTCGGCGTTGACGCGCGCCTCTTCGAGCGCCGCCGCGGTGGTCTCCGCGATCAGCTCGTAAAGGCCCTTGTTGTCGCGGGTCCAGTTGCGCGCGAAGTCGGACTGCGCGCCGCCCAGGATGAAGACGGGCTGGCTCATGCCGGTTCGGCCTCCGCCATCTCTTTGAGTTTCCAGCGCAGCACCTTGTTCATGGCGTTGCGCGGCAGCGCCTCCACCGTGATCAGTTTCTCAGGCAGCTTGTATTTCGCGATTTCTTTCTCGGAGAGGAAGGCGACGATCTCCTCAAGCGTGACCGTCTCGCCCTCCTTGGCCACGGCCGCGACCCAGACGCGTTCGCCCATCACCTCGTCGGGCATGGCGAACACGGCCGCCTCCACAAGCTTGGGATGGCCTTCCAGCAGGGTGTCCAGCTCGGCTGCGGAGATGTTCACCCCGCCGCGGATGATGATGTCCTTCGCCCGGCCCTTGAAGACGAGGAAGTTCTCGTCCTCCGGGGCGATCATGAACAGATCGCCGGTGCGGAAATAGCCCTCGGCGTCGAACACCTCGCCATGCTCCGCGCCGGTCTCGCCCCAATAGCCCTCGAACACGGCCGGGCCCTTGACCAGAAGCTCGCCCTCAGCGCCGGGCTCGGTGACCTCTTCGCCGGTCTCGATGGAAACGAGCTTGGTCTTCACGCGCTGGTGCATGCGGTTGGAGAACTCCGCGCCCTCATGGCCGAAGCGCGGGAACCAGCTCGCGCGCTTGGCCGGTTCGGGCGCCTCCTTTGGGCCGGTGGCCAGCGAGACGCCCTCGTTGGAGCCGAACAGGTTGACGATCTCCACGCCGAGGTCCTTCCAGCCCTGCACCATGAACTCCGAGAGCGGCGCCGAGCCCGAACCGATCACGCGCAGCCTGGACAGATCGAACTGATCAAGCAGGCCCTCCTGCTTCAACAGCAGCGTCAGGACGGCCGGCGGCGCGATCGTGGCGGTGACGTTTTCCGAGACGATCTGTTTCAAGAACACCGGCAGCTCGAAAGGATGATGCAGGACGAGCGTGCCGCGGCTGGCGAGCCAGCTGGCGAACATGCCCCCGATCGCGGCCATGTTGGTCATGGGGAACGGGTTCAAGAGCACGTCGCCGTCGCGCAGCGCCATGGAATCGAAGGTCGCCGGCGCGATCGCGATCCAGTGATTGTGAGAGCGCGGCACGCCCTTGGGCATGCCCGTCGTGCCCGAGGTCCAGGCGATCGTGAAGCAGTCGTCGGCTTCGCCCGCGCGCGGCGCAGCCTCGCCGAACAAGCCGAACGGACCCTTGCGCAGAGACGCCGCGCGCGCCTCGGCGGCGAGATCGATCAGGCCGGCCGCGCTTGCGTCCGGACCGATCGCGAACACCGGTCGGCCCTTGCCGACCTCGGCGCAGTCCTCGGCCAGCGTGCGCTCCTTGAAGCGCGTGGCGGCGACGAAGGCTTTCGGCTCGATCGCTTGGGTGATGTGGCGCAGTTCAAAGCCGGCGTACTGAACCGGCAAGGGGCTGACCACGACGCCCAGCTTGGCGCAGGCGAGATACACCGCCACGCCCTCGACCACGTTGGGCATCTGCATGACGATGCGGTCGCCGCGCTTCAGGCCGCGCTTGGCGAACACGGCGGCGTAGCGCTCGGCTTCCTCGGCCGTCTCGGTCCAGCTGAGCCGGCGCGGCGCGTCGCCGAGAAAGGCCTCGCGGTCGGGCGGATCGACGAGTGCGGTCGCGCCGGCCTTGGCCTTCGCCGCCTCCTGGAACAGGTCGTAGAAGGTCTCTTCGCCCCACCAGCCCGCCTTGCGGTAGGCCTTGATCGTCTCAGCCGAGGCCAGCTTCATCACTCACCCTCCCCCTTAGGCCGCTTATGCGGCGCATTCTCGTTATTCAAGCGCATATCCGCCCCGCGCGGGCGCGCAGGGCGGATTGCGTGTGGTTTGCGGACCGGGCGTTACGCCCAGCCCATCTCCTTGCCGGAGACCCAGGTCGAATGGAAACCCGCCGGCACGCGCACGGGCAAGAGAATCCGCGCCACCGGTCCAGCCTCGATGTCGGCCGCGTCGATGACGTGGACTTCCGAGCGGCCCTCGGCCTCGTTGGAGATGAAGGTGACGAGATAGCCGTCGTCCTCGGCGCCGGAGCCGTTCAGGCGCGGGGCGAACGGGCTCTCCGAGCCGTACCAGCCGTCCTCGAACTTCAGCTGCTGGGACGAGCCAGTCTTGGTGTCGTATTTGATCAGCCCGTCGAACACCATCGTCTCGCGATCGGTGGGGATGGAGACGTGGTAGGAGTAGCGCGACGGACGCCCGTGCACGTCCATGTTGATGGTGGGGAACTCCGCGTTGCGGTCGTCCAGCCACTCCTCGCGCGTTTCGCCGGTCTTCAGGTTGAACTTCCAGCGGTGGAAGCGCGCCTTCAAGAGCAGGAAGGCCATCATCCGCGCGTAGATGCCCGAGCCCGGCTTGCTTTCCGGGCACGGATCGGTGACCCGGCAGCCCTCCATGATCAGCCAGTCGCCCTCTTCGTAGGCGTTGGTGACGTGATAGATGTAGCCCGGCTCGGCCTCGAACCAGCGGATGTCATCCTTGGAGCCGTAGCGCGGAACCACTGCGAAGCGCGAGGGGAGGTCCTCGTAGAAGGTGACCTTGTGCAGACCGCGCGTCTTGAGGAGCTCTGGGTCCCAGAACAGCGGCAGATCGTGCAGGATCGCGTAGTTCTCGCTCAACGCCATGTCATGGGGCAGGCGCGGGCCGGGCACGTCGATATCGACCGAGTTCACCATCCGGCCGTCCTTGGAGACCACGTGATAGGTCAGGTAGGGCGGCTTCGTGGCGTAGTCGAAGAAGAACATCTCGCCGGTTTCGGGATCGGTCTTGGCGTGGGCCGAGACCTGGCGCGCGAGCGCGCCGCCGAAGTCCTGCCGGCCGATCGTCTCGCCGGTGGCCGGATCGATGCGCACCGGGACGCCGGCCTGGTACCAAAGCGCGAGCACCTCGCCGTTGTGGAAGATGAGGTCTGTGTTCGCTGAGTCCTTCAGCCAGCCGTCCGAGCCCGCGCCGGGAGGCGCGTTGGGATCGGGATGGCCCATATAGCCCGGCCACTGCTCCTGGCCGGCCTGCGAGTTGAGGTCGAAGTGGTCGGTGCGCACATAGCGCGAGCGATAGCTCGCCTTGCCATCCTTGAAGGCGATGGTGTGGACCATGCCGTCGCCGTCGAACCAGTGGTGCTTCGAGCGCGGCTCGTACATCTGGTTCGGGCCGTTGCGCATATAGGCGCCGCACAGATCGGCCGGGATCTCGCCGATCACCTCCAGCTCGTCGGCCGTGGTCTCGTGGGCCACCGGCGCGTAGAGTCCGCGCAGATAGGCGTTGTCGACATCGGCGAGCCAGGCCGGAGCGTCGCGCTCCAGCTCCGGGAAGTCCTTATGCGTCGGGGCGTTCATCGGTTGGGCTCCTTTCAGCCGGTCCGCCGGGCGGGGCCGGGGGCCGGTCGTCGGCGTGATATTCGTGTTCAAGACGGGCGGTGATGGCCGCGATCGGTTCGACGGCGTTGACCGCCCCGACCCCCTGCCCGGCGGCCCAGACGTCCTTCCAGGCCTTGAGGACCTGTGAGGGATCGTCGAACTGGACCTTGCCGGCCTTGGGCAGATTGTCGGGATCGAGACCGGCGCGTTTCAGGCTTTCGCGCAGCCAGCTGGCCGGTACGCCGGTGACGCTGGCCGAGACCACCAGATCTGAGGCGTCCGCGCCCACGACCATGGCCTTGTAGTCCTCCGGCGCCAGGCTTTCGGACGCCGGGATGAAGGCGGTGCCCATATAGGCGAGATCCGCGCCCATCGCCTCCGCGGCGGCTATGCCGCGCCCGGTCGATATGCCGCCGCCGACCGCGATCGGGCCGTCGAAGAAGGTGCGCACGGCCTCGACGAACGCGGTGTTGGCGATCCAGCCGGTGTGCCCGCCCGCGCCGGCGCAGACCAGCACCAGCCCGTCCGCTCCGGCGGCGGCCGCCTTGCGCGCGAAGGCGACCGAGTTCACGTCGGCGAAGACATGGCCGCCATAGGAATGAACCGCCTCGATCACGCGCTGGGGTCCGCCGAGCGCAGTGATCACGAGCGGGGGCTTGTAGCGCTTGACCAGCTCCAGCTCCGCCTCGAAACGCGGATAGGAGGAGTGGGTGATCATGTTGAACGACCAGGCCGCGTCGCCGGGCCGCAGCTCGTCTGAGATGCGCGCCATCCAGGCGTCGAGATCCTCGATCGTGCGGCAGTTGGGCCCCGGAAAGCTCCCGATCAGGCCCGACCGGCACGCATTGATGACAAGATCCGGACCGGAGACCAGAAACATCGGCGCGCAAACGGCGGGAAGCCGCAGATCAGCGCTTAGGGATTGGGGAAGTCGCGTCACGGTCGGGTTCGGCTCGGCTCGCTGCGGGGGTCGCTTTGTTAGTGAAACTCACCCTAACGCGTCGTGCGCCGCCGGACAAGGTCGCGCCGTGACGGGCGCGTGTTTGCAGCGCGTGCGCGCATAAGCTCTATTGCGGCCATGCCGCTGACCTTGAAGCGCATGATCCAGAACAATCCGGTCTCCCACGCGGTCGATCTGGTGGGGGAGGGATGGACCATGTTGATCCTGCGCGAGGCGTTCCGAGGCGCGCGTCGATTCGACGACTGGCTGGACCGGCTGACGATTTCGCGCTCGGTGCTGGCGCGGCGGCTGAAGGCGATGTGCGAGGCCGGGCTTCTGGAGCCGCGGCTCTACCAGACCCGGCCCCAACGCTACGAATACGGGCTCACCGAGATGGGCCGCGATCTCTACGGCGTGGCGGTCATGTTGATCCTGTGGGAGCAGGACTGGTCGCCGCGCGCCGATCCGGCCCGCGCGATCAAGCTGGTGCGCCGGTCCGACGGGGCCGACGTCGCGCCCGTGATGGCCGGGGAGAACCCGCACGCCGCGCTGCAGCCGCACGAGGTCCATCCCGCGCCGGGGCCGGATCGGGAGTTCGCGCCGCGGCTAAAGGCGCTGCGCCGGCGCCGGGTTCAGCCCGCACAGCGCGGGAGCGACGGCGGCATCGAGCTCGGCGTGGAGCTGTTCGGCGACTACTGGACCAATCTGGTGCTGGCCGCGTGCTTCTACCGCATCCGGCGCTATGACGATTTCCTGGCCAATCTGGATATTTCCACCAGCGTTCTGGCCGAGCGCCTGGCGAGCCTGGTCGAGCACGGGGTTCTGCAGCGCCGGCGCTATCAGACCCGGCCGGAGCGGTTCGAATACGTGCTCACCGCCATGGGCCGGGCGCTCTATCCCACTGTGCTCGCCTTCTTCGCGTGGGGCTCGCGCTGGGCCTGCGGGCCGGAGCGCACGCCGGTCGTCCTGATCTCTAACGCCACCGGCGAGGTGGTCGAGCCGGTGCTGCGCGACGCGGTCACAGGCGAACGCCTGGATGCGCGCGCGGTGCGCCCCGCGCCGCTTCGTGCCCATACGGAACGCCAGCGCGCGGCGGCGCGCTCGTGACGCTGTCCGCGTAAAGAAAAGGCGGCTCCGATCGGAGCCGCCTTGCAAGGCTTGGCGTGTCGCCCGGCGCAGGGGAAGCCGCCGGGCGCGCGCCCTACTGAAGCTTCACGCGCAGCGTCGCGCCCCAGGTGCGCGGCGGTGCGAACACGGTGAAGCCGATGCCGTTGTTTTTAATGATGTGGTCAGGATAGGTCTCGTCGCCGAGATTCTTGCCCCACAGTGCGACTTCCCACTGCTCGTCATCGGGCTGCCAGCTGAGCCGCGCATCCACGGTCTCATAGGAGTCCACGAGCACTTCGGGGTTGTTCGACGGATCGAAGAAGTAGTCGTCGGTGTACTGATAATCGACCCGCGCCCGCGCATAGCCCGGTCCCATCGGGATATCGAGCTGGGCGAACAGGTTGAACTTGGTCTCCGGCGCCCGCGTCAGCTTGTTGCCGTCATAGGGCAGCGAGCCGATCGCCGAAGCCGCGTCGGAGACGTACTCCGCATCGAGATAGGCGTAGCTGCCGCCGACGGTGAAGGTGTCAGTCAGCGAGGCCTGGCCCTCGATCTCGAGGCCGAAGATCTCAGCGTCCGCGTTCGAGGTGACGAGCGCGAGGCCGAGAAGCTCGTAGACCTGCAGATCCTTGTAGTCGGTGAAGAACACAGCGCCGTTCAGGATCACCCGGCCCTCGTTCCAGTTCGTCTTCAGGCCGACCTCGTAATTGTCGAGCGTCTCCGGCTCCAGAGGCGTGGTGGCCTGGACCGCGTTCTGCGCTTGGCTGGGATAGAGCCCGGACTTGTAGCCGCGGTCATAGCTGGCGTAGGCGAGCACGTTGTCGTTCGGGCGCCAGTCGGCGGCCAGACGCCAGGTCGGCTCAGTCCAGCTTTCCTCGCCCTCGGCGCCGTTCGGGAAGGCGACGCCGACCGGGGGCGGCCCGAGCGGGATGCCCGGGAAGGGCCCGCCCGGCGTGGCGTTGTCGATGCCGCGCGCGAACACCTCCTTGGAGTCGTAGGTCAGGCGCACCCCGCCGGTGAGGTTCACCGTGTCGGTGAGCGGCCAGGTGACCTGGGCGAAGGCGGCCGCGGACTGGTTCTCGGCGTCCTGGGTGAAGGTCACGTCCCCGCCCACGAAAGCCGGGAAGGGCGGCAGGGCGTTCACCACGAAGTTCTCGGAGCGCTCCACCGATTCATGGAACAGGTAGACGCCCGCCACCCAGCTTGCGCCCTCCTGATTGTTGGAGGTGAGGCGGAACTCCTGGGTCAGCTGCTCGGAGCTTTCATCGGCGCGGTCCTCCACCAGGAGGACGTAGGGCGGCACGGGCAGCCCGCCGAGATCGTCGAACCAGGAGAAGTCCGCCTGGCGATAGCTCGACAGCGAGGTGAAGGTGAAGGCGTCGCGGTCCACGTCGAAGCGCATCAGCGCGCCGGCGGTGTCGCGTTCCTGGAAGGTGTCGGGCGAGGAATAGCTCTCCCGGTCATCCAGCCCGGTGCGCAACGCGCCGATCACGGCGGCGAGCGGCGGGGCGGTGTTGGGGCCGGGCACGGGGATGCGCGCCTGGCCGTCGGTTTCGTCCGACGAGAAATCAATCTGGAACAGGGCGCGCCAGTCGCCCTGGTCGACCGCGATCGCGGCGCGTCCGCCGAAGGTGGACTTGCCTTGCAGGTCCGCGCCGGAGGGCACGCTGGTGGAGTAGCCGTCATGGGCGTTGTAGAGCAGCGCGATGCGCCCGGCCGCGTTCTCGCGCAGTCCGCCGTTCATGACCGCGGAGAGCTGGATGTCGGAATAATCGCCGTAGCCGAAGCTCAGCTCGGTGAAGGGATCGTCCCCGTCGGGCTTGGCGGTGATGATGTTCACCGCGCCGCCGGCGGCGTTGCGCCCGTACAGGGTGCCCTGGGGACCGCGCAGCACCTCCACGCGCTCCAGGTCGAAGAAGCTGATCGCCGAGCCGCCGGCGCGGCCGATATACACCTCGTCGATCGACACCGCGACGGACGGGTCGCCGGCCGCGGAGTCCGAGGTCGAGCCGACGCCGCGGATGTAGAGCTGCGGTTCGCCGATATTGAACTCGGTCATGGTGAAGCCGGGCGTGCGGTCCGCGACGCCCTCGATCCCGCCGATCGCGCTTTCGCGCAGGGCCTGTTGGTCGAAGGCGCTGACCGCGATGGGCACGTCCTGGATGGACTGCTCGCGGCGCTGCGCGGTGATCGTGATGATCTCGTCGGCCTGGGCCCAGGCGATGTCGGCGGCCACGAGCGAGACGACGATCGCGGATGCGCTGACGGCGCCGACAAGGGCGCCTTTACGGTAAGCCATGGTGTTCCTCCCCTGCGCGGCCCGGCGCTGTTCCGTTCGCCCGGGTCCGCTCGACACAAAGATAACTTCAATAAACGAACTGACTCAAGCCGACTTCGATAACGAAACCCACCAACCCGGCCGAATTTCTCCCCCGAAACGGTTTCAGTGCGCGTTGGGGCTTCAGGCGGGTCGGCGCATCTGCACGACGCGAAAGCGCGGCGCCACGAACGCCAGATCGGTCAGGCTGGCGTTGCCGGCCGGATTGAGGCCTGTGACGTGATAGTCGGAATAGGCCGCCATGAAGTTCACAGGCATGCCCCCTTCGATGTTCACGCTGACCGAGGCGCCCGCGTCGACATAGTCCGGCAGGGCGGTCTCGATGAAGCCCTCGTCGGTGGAGTAGAGATAACTCGCGATCGCCCCGCGGGTCTTGGCCTGGCGCGTGGCGCGCGCCACGCCCTCCGCGCCGTCCTCGACGGGGATGATGAAGCCGATCGGGCCGAAGCGTTCTTCGCCGTAGAGGTCCTCGTTCTCAGCGGGCGTTTCGATCAGGACCGGGCTTGCGGTGCGCGCGTCGGGGAAGTCCGGATTGGCGATCGGGGAGGAGGGCCGCACCACGCGCCCCTCCCGCTCGCCGCGCTCGGTCATGGCGCGCACATTGTCCAGCGTGCTTTCAGCCTGAACCGTAGCGGCGATGGCGTGGCCGAGCGTGTTGTCCCCGACGATTCGGTCGACCGCGCCGGCGATGATGTCCACCGCCTCCTCATAGGGGATGGTCCGGTCGCCGGAGCGGACCCCCGATTTCGGCACGTAGAAGTTCTGCGGCGCGGTGCACATCTGGCTGGAGAAGGTGGTCATGGCGCGCACCACCGCGCCGGCGGCCTTCTCAAAGTCGTCCGCGGAATGGAATACGACCGAGTTGCACCCGGCGGTCTCGGTGAAGACCAGCCGGTCGGCGCAGTTCTGCTCGATCCAGGTCCCGAAGCGCTGCGATCCCGTGTAGTCGACGATCCGGCAATCCGGGTGCTCCAAGAGCCGCATGGTCACCTGATCCTCCGGCTCGTCCGCGGCGAGCAGCACCAGGTTCGGATCAAAGCCGGCCGCGTCCAGGACGCGCCGGCAGGTGCGCACGGCCATGGCCACGGGCAGGATGCTCGTGGGGTGGGGCTTCAAGATGACCGGATTGCCGGTCATCAGGTTCGCCGTCATCGCCGGATAGGCGTTCCACAGAGGAAAGGTCGCGCAGCATACGATCGCGGCCGGGCCCAGTGGCACGCGGTGGAAGCGCTTTTCAAGGCGCACCGGTTCAGGCTCCAGGAAGCGCTTGGTCCAGCGCGCGCTTTCGGGCACGTCTTCAAGCGCCTTGAAGGCGTAGGCGAGCGCCTCAAGCCCGCGATCAAGCGCGTTCGCGCCGGAGCCGGAGAACGCCATGACATAGCCCTGCCCGGCGGTGTGCATGGTGGCGTGGGCGTTCTCGAAAGCGTCCTTCTCCATTTCGAACAGCATGTCGAGAACCACGCCCGCGCGCGTCTCCGGGCTCGCCTCGGCCCAGCCCTTCATCGCCTTGCGCGCGGCGGTGAACAGCGCGTCAGGGTCGCACTTGGGATAGCTCACGCCCAGCGGCTCGCGGGTGAAGGGCGAGACCTCCGCGCCGACGGTTCCGATCACGCCTGGATGGTCGAGCTCGAACGGCCTGCCGAGCTGGGCCTCGAAGCGCGCACGGCCTTCGCGCGGGGCGTCCTCGCCGTGCAGCTTCTTCGACGGGGACTCCTTGAACGGGCTATACTGATCGCGGGTGCGCACCGCGTTAAGCGCATCCATCAGAACGGGGCGGTGGCGGTCGAACAGCTGGGCCGCAGCGGCGGTCATGGCGGTCTCCGTGACGGGCTGGAACATCGTATGCGCGCAGCGATTGCAGCGCGGACCTGAGACGGTATCGTTATCGAAGTGACTGGGCAAGGAAGCCGCCGGGGGATGAGCGTGGCCGGCCGGAGCATCCATATCAGCGGGGTCGGCATGACCGCGCTCGGCAAGCATCCGGGCCGTTCGGTCAAGGACCTCACCCGCGAGGCGGTCCAAGCCGCGCTGTCAGAGGCCGGGCTGACGCCGGACCGCGTCGAGGCCGCGCTGTTCGCCAACACGCGCCAGCCGATCCTTGAGGGCCAGAACGCCGTGCGCGGCGAGATCGCGCTCGCCGAGGCGGGGATCGAGGCCGTCCCCGTCGTCAATGTGGAGAACGCCTGTGCGTCGGGCTCCTCCGCCGTCGCGCTCGGCGTCGACATGATCCGGGCCGGCCGGGCCGAGACGGTGCTCGTGGTCGGGGCCGAGAAGATGGTCTTTCCCGACCGCGACGATCTCGTGATGAAGGCCTTCAGGGGCGGCACGGACGTGGAGCGGATCGAGGAGACCGCCGCAGCGATGGCCGCGCTCGGCGCGGAGCTGATCCCCGCCGGTGCTGAAGAGGCCAAGCGGCGCAGCTTCTTCATGGACATCTACGCCGGGCTTGCGCGCGCCCACATGGCGCGCTTCGGTACGACGCAGGCCCAGATCGCGGCCGCCGCGTCGAAGAACCACGCCCACGCGGCGCATAACCCGAACGCGCAATATCGCGAGGCGATGAGCCTTGAGGCGGTGCTCGCCGACAAGGCGATCGTCTGGCCGCTCACGCGGGCCATGTGCGCCCCGGTCAGCGACGGCGCCGCGGCGCTGGTGCTGCAGTCCGACGGCGCCGCGCCGGCCGGCGCGGTCCGGCTCGCCGGGATCGGCTGGACCACGGCGAGCGCGCGCGACGGGGACGATTACGACGCCCATCTCGGCCGGCGCGCCGCGCTCGCCGCCTATGAGGACGCCGGGATCGGGCCGGAGGATGTGAATCTGGCCGAAGTTCACGATGCGACGAGCTTTGCGGAGATCTTGCAGATCGAAAATCTGGGGCTCTGTCCGCGCGGGGAGGGCGGCCCGTTCACGCAAAGCGGCGCCACGACGCTCGGCGGACCGGTTCCCGTGAACGTCACAGGCGGGCTTGTCTCCAAGGGCCATCCCGTGGGCGCGACAGGCGTCATCCAGATCGTGGAGATGGTCCGCCAGCTGCGCGGTGAGGGCGGCGGCGCACAGGTCGAGGGCGCGCGCGTGGCGGCGTGCGAGAACGGGGGCGGCTTCCTCGGCGTGGAGGAGGCGGTGACCCTGGTGACCGTGCTCGCGCGATGACCCGGTTCGATCTCGACACCGCGCCGGTCTCGGTCTTTCTCGACGCGGTCAAGCGCCATCGCGGCCGTGAGGCGGCGTGCGCCTTCGGGCCGGAAGGCGGGATCGAGCGCATTTCGTACGCCGCGCTTCATGACGACGCGCTCGCCCGCGCGGCTTCGCTTGCTGCGCGGTTTGAGCCGGGCGCGCGCATCGCCCTGTCCGCGGCGAACACGATCGAGCACCTCGCCGCCTGGCTGGCGATCCAGCTGGCCGGCCTGGTCTGGGTCCCGATCAATCCGAACGCCGGCGCGGCGGCGAACGCGCACGCCCTGGCGCTGGCCGAACCGGGCTTGGTGATTGCGGACGAGAAGACCGCCTGTGCGCTGAGTGTCGAGGGCGACCTTGAACGGTTGGAGGACCACCCCGGCGCCGCGCACGGCTTCACGCCGCGGCTGAGATCGGGCGAGGACACCATGGCGGTGAAGTTCACCGGCGGATCCACCGGCGCGCCGAAGGGCGTGGTGCAGTCCTGCCGCGCGGTCGCGGCGAACATGATCAACATGGCCGAGCGCTTCGCGTTCGACGCCGGCGACGTCTTCCTGGCGAGCGCGCCGCTCACCCACGGCTCTTCACACTTCGTGCTCCCGGTCCTGGCCGCAGGCGGGCGTCTGGTGCTCACCGCCGGCGCCGATCCCGATCGACTGGTCGACGTGATGGCGATGGAGGGGGTCACGTCCGGCTTCATGCCGCCCACCCTGATCAGCCGGATCGCGGAGCGAGCAGCCGCGCGCGGGGAAAGCTTTCCGGCGCTGAAACGCCTGATCTACGGCGCGGCGCCCTTCCCGGAGCCCGCGCTTCAGCGCGCCCAGACGATTCTGGGCCCGCGCATCGCGGGGCTTTACGGTCAGACCGAAGCGCCGATGACGATCACCACGATCGACGAGACGACGCTGGCCGCGCCCGGCATGGCGAACTGCGTCGGAACCCCGGCGCCGCTGAGCGAGGTCACGATCGTCGGCCCTGACGGCGGCGCGCTTGCGCCGGGCGAGGAGGGCGAGATCGCGGTCTCAGGCCCGCTCTTGATGGACGGCTATCTCGACCAGCCGGACAAGACCGCCGAGACGATCCGCGAGGGCCGGCTGATGACCGGCGACGTGGGACGGCTCGACGAAACGGGCCGGCTCTGGATCACGGGGCGGGCGAGCGACATGCTGATCTCGGGCGGGTTCAACATCCACCCGGCCGAGGTGGAGGCGGCGCTGAGCGCGCTCGACGAGGTGGCTGAGGCCTGCGCCTTCGGCGCGCCAGATGCGGACTGGGGCGAGCGGCTGGAGGCGCTGATCGTGCCCGCCGACGGCGCCGCGCCGGATTTGGCGCGCCTGCGCGCGGCGGTGCGCGAGCGTCTGGGCCCTGTGAAGACGCCCAAGGCCTTCCACATCGTCGACGCCCTGCCGCGCAACTCGCTCGGCAAGGTGGTGCGCGCGGAAATCCGCGAGCAATACGCCGGAGCCGCGCCATGACGCTTCAGCAGCGCCTCGACGCCATGCGCGCCGAGCTTGAGGCCGCTTCGAAACGCGAGAGCTTCTGGGCGCTCATCGGCGCCGAGATCGACGTGTTCGAGGCGGACCGGGTGGTATTGCGCATCCCGCTGCGCCGCCAGTGGATCAATCTTGGCGGCGTGGTTCACGGCGGGGCCAGCGCGGCCTTCCTCGACCAGGCCGCAGGACTCGCCGCGAACGCGACGCCGCAGGGCCGATGGGTCACGGCCAAGGGCGATCTGTCCTATCGCGCGCCCCTGCCCGGCGAGGCCGATCACCTGATCTGTGAGGGGCGTACGCTGGGGCGTGAAGGCCGCACCGCGCGCGTCGTTGCGAGCGCCTGCGCGCCCGGCGCCGATCGGCCGGGCCTTGAGGCGAGTTACGTCTTCGTGCGCATCCGTGAGCGAGCCGACCCTGGGACGACCTGAGCGCTCACGAAACAGCCCCGGCCGTCTCCGACCGGGGCTTTCCGCGTCGTAAGCGCCCCTTGGCGCTAGAATTCCAGGCGCAGGCTTGCACTCCAGATCGCGCCCGGCGCGTAGAAGCGCGAGCCGAAGGAGCCGTCCGCCGCCCCGGCCGAGGAGCCGGCCAGGAAGAAGTCCTCGTCGGTGACGTTCTTGCCCTCGATCTGGAAGCGCCAGCCGTCCGGCGAGGTCAGCGCCGCGAACAGATCGATCGTGGTCTGTTCGTCGGAGAAGATCTCCGGGCTGTTGCCCACATTGCGCGGGAACTCGCTGGCGTAGGTGATCGAGCCGCCGAAGGACAGCTCGCCCCACTCCACCGGCTGGAAGAAGGCGATGTTCGCCCGCGTCGACAGATCGGGGAACTGCTTGCCGTCGAGCGTGTTGAAGGGTTTGCCCACGTTCGGGTCGACGCGCGCGCCTTCGTCATACTCGAAGTCGGCCGTGGCCAGGTTGCCCGACAGCTGGAAGCGATCGTTCGGACGCCAAGTGTATTCCACCTCGAGGCCCTCCACGATCGCATCGGCGTTGATCACGCCGAACTGCAGCGTGGCGCCTTCCAGCACGGAGAGCTGCAGGTCGTCATAGACCGAGTAGAAGTAGGTCGCGTTCAGCCGAAGCGTGTCGTTGAACAGGTCAGAGCGCACGCCCACCTCGTACGCGCCGAGCTCTTCAGGCGCATAGGTGTTGCGCGAGTTGCCCGGCGTCAGCGGCCGCGTGCCCGCGAACCCGCCGGCCTTGTAGCCGGTGGAGTATGACGCATAACCCATGATCGAGGGTGTGAACTGGTACTCGCCCAGCACGCGGAAGGAGAAGTTCTCGTCCTCGAATTCCGGCGAGGTCCGCCAGATCGGGGTCCGGGTCGCCGGGTCCAGAAGCGCGCGCTCGGCCTCCTTCTCATCGGAGGTGAAGCGCCCGCCAAGGGTGAGCGAAAGCTTATCCGTCGCGTTCCAGGTGCCTTCGCCGAACACCGCGTAGGAGCGCGTGGTCTGCTGATCGTCGTTCAGCCCGTAGGGCGTGCTGAGGAAGAACGCGAAGAGCTGGTTGAACAGGTTGTCGGCCAGCTGCTCGACATCTTCATAGAAGTAGTAGACCCCGCCGATATACTCGATCGAGCCCACCTCGCCGACGAGCTGAAACTCCTGGGTGAACTGCTCCTGCTCCAGCTGCTGGTAGAGGTCCAGGATCGAGGGTCCGTCCAGATCCACCGAGGTGTCCTGGTTGAAGCCGCGGAACGCGGTGATCGACTTGAACTCGCCGATCCCGGTGTCGAGGGTCAGCGTGGCCGAAAGCCCGCCGCCGCGATACTCGTGGAAGGGCGGGATGGACGTCACGCCCGCGCGACGGCCGAAGGGTTCAGGGAACAGGTCGTCAGCCTGGGCGGCCGGGCTGGCGCCCGGAGTCCCGTTGACGTCGCGCTGGATGGGGGTGGGCAGGAAGGTCCCGCTATCGTCCCAAGTGTAGTCGCCGACAACGTACAGCTCGGTCGTCGCGTTCGGCGTCCACAGGAGCGCGGCGCGACCGCCATAGCGCTCCACATTGTTGACCTCGTCTTCGGGCTGGTAGGCGATCGAGCTGACCGGGCCGCCGGGCGTGCCCTGCAGGTCGTAATCGCCGTCCTGATTGCGCGAGAACACGTCGAACTTCACGCCGAGCTCGTTCTCGATCACGGCCGCGGAGTAGGAGGCGCGCACGTCGACGCGATCCTGCGTGCCCACCGCCAGGTCGAGCATCGTGCGATCGCCGCTCAGCTCAGGCCGGCGCGAGATGAAGCGGATCGCGCCGCCGTTCGTGTTCCGGCCATAATAGGTGCCCTGAGGCCCGCGCAGCAGCTCGACGCGCTCAAGGTCGACGAGATCGAGCGTGGAGCCGTTCTGCTTGCCCAGATAAACGCCGTCCACATAGATGCCGACGCCGACTTCCGCGAACAGCGAGGACTCGTCCTGACCGACGCCGCGGATATACACCTGCGCGCCGTTGGCCAGGCCCGTGTTCTTCTGGATCTGCACGTTCGGCGCGGTGTAGCGCAGGTCCGTGATCTCCTCGAGCGCCTGGCGCTGAAGCTCGGCTTCGCCGAGCGCGGTGATCGCGATGGGAACATCCTGAAGGCTTTCCGCGCGGCGCTGGGCGGTGACGGTGATGGACTCGACCCCGCCGGTGCGCGCTTCAGGCGCGTCCTGAGCGAAGGCGGGCGCGGCGGCGGACGCCGCGGCGAGGCTGGCGCCGGCGAGCAGCGTTGTGCGAAGGCGTGACATCATCTCTCTCCCCTGATGCGGCGGTCCGCGCGGCCGTTTTCGGCTCGCACAGACTGATGGTAGACTAGATATGACTCATCGGCATGCCAATTTGTCCGAACAAATTTTGCAGGCGTGTGACATTTCAGCACGTTTCGACGCGTCAGAGCGCCGGCGCGATCAGCTCCACGATGATCCCGGCCGGGCTTCTCACGCAGGCGTGCCGCACCGCGCCGTACGGCGCGAGCGTCATCGCGGCGGGCGCACAATAGGGCGCCCCGCCATGGGCGATCGCGCCGGCCAGCGCGATCTCGACATCGTCCACCGGCAGGCGCACCGACAAGATGCCCAGATTGGGCGCCACGGCCCGGCCTGAGAAGTCCGCTCCGTCCAGCCCGACGAACTCCATCAGCTCGACCCGGCCGTCTTCGCCGGGTCGCTGCTGCAGGATGGCCGTGCGCCGGGGGATCTCGTCGGCGAGATTGTCCGGCATGGCGAAGTTCGTATCCGCCGGCGCGGCGTCGATGTAATCGCCCTCCCAGAACGGGGAGAATCCGAGCCCGCCCTCGAAAAAGGCCCGTTCGGCTTCGATATCGTGGACCATCGCCATGGTGTTGAACGGGTAGGAGAAGCCCTCCAGGTCATCCCAGCCCTCCACCGGCGGGGAGACGCGCGAATAGACCGCCAGATTGATCCCGTCGGGCAGGCGCACGACCACGTTCTTGATGGTGAGCGGGCCGAACTCGAACACCTGGGGCTGGTTGAACACGCTCCAGCCGCGCGCATGGGCCGCGTCCATAACCTCGGCGGCCTCTTCGGAGCGCACCATCATGGAGAACAGCCCGCCCTGGTCCCAGGCCTGAGCGCCGGGGCGGATCAGGCTCTGGTCGACGCCGTCGAAATCGATCAGCCGGACCCAGCCGACGGTCTTGCCGGAGCTCTTCAACAGCGCCTGCCGCGCGCTCGCCGCCTCGCCGAGCCCGTACTGGTCCAGAAGTTCGCGGGGGGCCGCGCCCTCGGCCGCGATCTCATAGCCGGCCACCTCGGTGAAGAAGCGCGCGGTGCGCTCGATGTCTGAGACGGAGAGGACGATCTCCTGCCAACCCCGCCCGGTCTCCGGCGTAAAGGCGGGGCCTTGAGCGCAGGCCGGCGCGGCGAGCGTGAGGGCGGCGAAAGCGGCGAGCGTGCGGATCATGGCGGCATCTCCGGCGAAACTTTGTCCGGACAAGACGCTCGCACAGGGGCTCTTGAAGTCAAGCGCGCCGAAGCGCCGACCGCGCGCCGGGCCGGCGTGTCAGCGCCGTCCCGGAAACCGGTCCACGAACTGCACGCTGAAATCTGGAAAACTGTCCACATAGCGCACGGTGAAGTCCGGATAAGTGTCCACGAAGCGCCATTTCCCGCACGCGTCCGGGAAGCTGTCGACGCGCTGGACCTCCAGATCGGGAAAGCTGTCGACAACCTTCACGTCGAAGTCCGGAAAGCGGTCCACGACCTGGACGCGGCCGTGAAGCGGCGTGTCGTCCAGAGTGCAGTCTTCGGCGATGTCGGCGTCCAACGAAACGGCGGCGGCCGCGGCGGCGAGTGCGATGGTCATGGCGGTGATCCTCCCCGCCGCAACCCTCGCAATCGGCCCCTGAACGCGCGATGAGCCGAACCGGCGCCGAAGCGCCCGATTTCGGCCGCGGACGCGCCACGGGTTGTGGAAAATACACGTTAACACATTGACGAAATTGAGAGTTTTCGAACCCCTCACGGCTACCGCCTTTGCCGGGGGGGCCAACGATGTATGCCGAATACGTTCGCGATTATCTGGAGGATGCGCGTCTGCGGCGCGGGCTGTCCGACAACACCTTGCGCGCCTACCACAGCGATCTCAGCCATTTCACCGCGTATCTCGGCGGGGCGCGGCGCGCGCTGAAGGCCAGGATCGAGGCCTACCCGGCGCATCTCAGCGATGTCTGCGCGTTGTCGCCGCGCTCGGCGCGCCGGCGGGTGGTTGCGGTGAACGGATTTCTGGACTGGCTCAAGGCCGCGCGCGGGGTGAAGGCGCCCGCGCGCCCCGTGGCGCCGAGCCTGCGGCGCGTGGCGAACGCCTTGCCGCGCACCGCGCCGCGCGCGCTATTGCCGGCGCTCACCGCCATCGCGGCGGGCACGCCCGGCGGTGGCGCCGCGCCGCCGGACGCCGCTGCGACAGTCGAACGCGCCGGCGCCCGCCTCGTTTTTCCGCTGATGATCGCGACCGGGCTGCGCGTGGGCGAAACGTGTGCGTTGAGGCCGTGCGATTTCGACGTCTGGTCCGGCGCCTTGCGGGTGCGCGGCAAGGGCGCGCGCGAGCGCACCGTCTTCGTCGTCAACGAGCGCCTGGCGCGCCTGCTCGCGCGCCATGCCGCCGCTCGCGCCGCCCTTGAAGGGCCCGGCTGCGCTCTGTTTCTCAACGACGCCGGACGCCCGCTCACCCCCGCCAACGTCCGCCTGCGCCTGCGACGGCTCGCCGACGCCGCCGGGGCGGGGCGCGTGACGCCGCACATGCTGCGCCACACCTCGGCGACGCTGCACCTGGAACGCGGCGTCGACATCCGCTTCGTCCAGCGTCTGCTCGGCCACGCCTCAATCGCCACCACCGAAATCTACGCCCACGTCGCCGACGAAGCCCTGAAAGAGGCCATGAAGAAGGGGGATCTACTGGGGTGAGCAATAACACTCAATTATGCGATGCGAATTTGTTTCCACACAGTTTGGCCGATCTCCCCAAACTTCATCGGTGGCACCGAGCGCTTCGTCATTGACGCCGCAAAAAGCCTACGAAGGTACGGTTTCGACTGCTTTGTTCTGTGCAGCAATCCGGAGAGGAAGCTTACGATCGAAGGAGTTGAGGTATTTGGATCAATCCCTGAGCCTGTCCGTTCTGCTTTAAATTCCTTCCGAAACAATGCCTTCTATGCCATTAAGAAAACTTACTATAGCCAATCAACCTTCACAGAGAGTGCAGAAGCATTAAGTAAATATGTTGAAAGACAACTTGAAAGTGTAAAATTCGATTTTGTACATCTAAACACGTTTTCATCCACGCTTTTTGGTTTTGATCGTTTGCCCGCAGCGGTCACGATCCATGAAAACCCCGATGAGCTCGACGCGTTTTGGCATCCCGGCGCGTTCGACGCGCTTGCGGAGGCCATCCAGTGCGGGTTTGCGACGCCGCCTCAACTCATGGCGGCTCCGACGAGCTATTATGCAGACTGCTATTCGAGCCGGTTCGCCCGCCATGTCCACGCGGTTCCACTCGGTTTGCCGTGGACGAACGTTGCAGGGGTGCTCACCGACCGACGACCCGAACGACGCCGTCCGCGCATCATTGTTCCGTCTCGCCTTGCGCTTCGTCAGAAGGGTCAGGACGTTGCGGTCGCAGCAATTGACAAACTCCATCGAGCGGGTCGCGAAATCGAACTCGTACTGACGGGTGCATCTGAAGAGAACCGCGCGGGAGCGGACGCCATCCGCCGGCTCATCGACTCAGCCTCCCGCCCCGACCTCTTTTTCATCAAGCGTGCTGCAGATATGCGCCGCGAGATCGAGGCGTCACACATCGCGCTTTCGCCGGAGCGATATTGCTCGTTTGGGATTTCTGTTCGCGAATGCGCCGCCGCGGGTCTTCCGCTTGTCCTGAGCGATATTCCGCCGCATCGAGAGCTAAGCCCTGCGCCTCAGTCAGTGTATTTCTTTCCAGTCGATGACGTCGCGGCGTGCGCAAGTGCCGTCCAGGCGGCGATAGATGGCGAACCTGTCGACACCCGTGAGGCCATACTGTTCCGGATGGAAAACGATTTTGACGCTGCGATGCGAGTTTACGGCAGTAAATATATTTCTAGTCCAAAAATGCGCGAGACCGGCGAAAATTCAGCTTGAGCGCCTGTTTCGTGGATGGTCTTTTTAACTTGAAGATCGGCTGGCCGATTTCTTTCGCAGTTATCGAAAAGAACATGGCTGTCGGGAAGTCATTTTCCGGGCAGATTAGGATGCGACCCTGTATTTCTGCCACTTCCAATCGTATGAGTACTTTGCGCCAGCCGCGATCGCAGGGGAAGATAAAATATCGACGCTCTCCATCATCAAAAAATTTGCAGATGTCCAGCCTATGAGATACGCCAGGGTTTATATTTATGGAGCCCGGATTTCCTAAAACAGCCCAGCAAAGCGCCTCATTGCTCAAATCAAATTGGGAGTCTCTAGTCACGATTTGAGGGCGAGGATTTTCAAATTGAAAGGCTTCGTCTTGGTATTCATGAAGGTTTTCAAATGTGGCTGCTTCATTCGGATTTATTCTTGTTTTATTATCAATCTCATACAAAGACAATACTCCAAGCGTATTTTCGGCAACGCTTCTTCCCGCATTTGCTATTTTGATTGAAATAAAACATCCGTCCTCTTGATGAAAAAACACGGGACGCCGGTACTCAATTACGACCCGGGGTTTATCAAGGAAGCGGTAAAGCTCTTTACCGACAAGCCCCCCGATCAGCAGAGGCACGACGGTTGAAAGAACTGAGCTTAGTTCGAGCATCGCATAATTGAGTGTTATTGCTATCGACACTCACATTATGCGCGCATGGAATTCCCCACAAGCGCTAATCAATCGCCTTGACGATCGACTCGGTCATTTTTTTCGCGTCGCCGAGGAGCATCATGGTGTTGTCGCGGAAGAAGAGCGGGTTTTCGACGCCGGCGTAGCCGGAGCCGAGCGAGCGCTTCACGAACATCACCGTGCCGGCCTTCCACACCTGCAGAACCGGCATGCCGTAGATGGGGCTGGAGGGATCGTCCTCGGCGGCCGGGTTGGTGACGTCGTTGGCGCCGATGACGAAGGCGACGTCGGCGGTGGAGAACGCGGAATTGATGTCCTCCAGCTCGAACACCTCGTCATAGGGCACCTGGGCCTCCGCCAGCAGCACGTTCATGTGGCCTGGCATCCGGCCCGCCACCGGGTGGATCGCGTAGGAGACGTCCACGCCCTCCTCCTTGAGCGCGTCGGCCATTTCCTTGAGCGCGTGCTGGGCCTGGGCGACCGCCATGCCGTAGCCCGGCACGATGATGACCTTGGAGGCGTTCTTCATGATGAAGGCGGCGTCGTCGGCGGAGCCCTGCTTGACCGTGCGGTTGGGGTCGGCCGCGGCTGCCGATGCGGCGTCGTCGCCGCCGAAGCCGCCGAGGATGACCGAGATGAAGCTGCGGTTCATCCCCTTGCACATGATGTAGGAGAGGATCGCGCCGGAGGAGCCCACAAGCGCGCCGGTGACGAGCAGCGCGGTGTTCTCAAGCGTGAAGCCCAGCGCCGCCGCCGCCCAGCCGGAATAGCTGTTGAGCATGGAGACGACGACGGGCATGTCCGCGCCGCCGATCGGGATGATCAGCAGCACGCCCAGCACCAGCGCGGCGACGGTGATGATCCAGAAGGCCGTCTTCGCCTCGCCGCCGGAGGCGGTGAGGAAGACGAGAAAGACGAATATGCCCGCGCCCAGCCCGATATTGATCAGGTGGCGGGCCGGAAGCAGGATCGGCGCGCCGCTCATCGTGCCCTGCAGCTTCAGGAACGCGATGACCGAGCCGGAGAACGTGATCGCCCCGATCGCCGAGCCGAGGCCCAGCTCGACAAGCGAAAGGCCCTTCACCGCGCCGGTGTCGGTGGTCACATTGAACACTGCCGGCGCATAGAGCACCGCAGCCGCCACGAGAACGGCCGACAGGCCGACGAGCGAGTGGAAGGCGGCGACGAGCTGCGGCATCGCGGTCATCGCGATGCGGTTGGCGATCACCGCGC
>CAZKBB010000009.1:0-59989 GCA_964550935.1 uncultured Caulobacterales bacterium | reverse complement strand
GCTTCCTGAAGGACACCGGCGTCTCCACGCTCGACTTCGCCAAGGCGATGATCGACGAGGGCTATCACCCGATGACCATGTACTTCCCGCTGGTGGTCCATGGCGCGATGCTGATCGAGCCGACCGAGACGGAGTCCAAGGCCGCGCTCGACCGCTTCTGCGATACGCTGGACGGCCTCGCCCGCGCGGCCAGGGCCGGCGAGACCGAGCGCTTCTCCGCCGCGCCGCGCCACGCCCCCACCAAGCGCCTGGACGAGACGCAGGCCGCGCGATCGCCCGTCCTGCGCTGGACGCCGGGCGAAGGCGGCCGTGAGGCGGCTGAGTAGTCCAGTACCGTGGCTCATCCGCCACAGCTGATGCGCGCGCGCAACAGATCGGGCGGACTGCAGTTCGCCTGACCGGTTCGCGGTGCGCGCGGCGCCGCGGATCGTTAGGCTTCCTATATAGAAAGGGTCGCGGTCCTAAGGCTTGCGACCCTGTCCCGTTGGAGTCCGCGTCCGTGGCGATGAACGACCCTGCGAACAACTGGGCCAAGAGCGGAATGAACCATGTGGTTCAGACCGTCCTGCGCGGCATCTTCATCGCGCTCGCCCTGTTCCTGATGGCGATTGCGGTACCGCTTTTCTTCCTGCCGATCCCGCTCGGCCTGCCGCTCTTCATCGTCTCGCTGATCCTGCTCGCGGCCAGCTCCAAGCGCGCCCACGCCCTGATCACGGGCTATCTCCAGCGCCATCCCGGCGTCTGGAAGCGCGTGCGCCACATCTTCGACCGGTTTCACAAATAGGGCCCGCGCGTACATCGCGACCGAAAAAAGCCCGGCGCGTCGCGCCGGGCTTTTCGTCGTTCCGATCTCGTCGCCGCCTAGTTCAGCTTGTCGGGCAGGGCGGCGATGTCGCTTTTGACGAGCGCGTTGCGCTGGGTCTTGGTGAGCTTGCTCCTAAGAAGCTCTTCGGCCGCGGCCACGGCCAGCTCGGCGGCTTTGGCGCGGACCTCCTTGGCGGCGTGGGCCTCGGCCTGAGCGATGCGTTGCTCGGCCATGGCGGTGCGGCGCTCCATGCGCTCGCGCAGCTCTTCACGGGCCTGCTTGCGCAGATAATCCGCTTCGGCCTTGGCCTGCTTGATCATCTCTTCGGCTTCGCTCGCGGCCTCGCGCTGGCGGCGCTCGTACGAGGCCAGCCTCTCCTGGGCCTCCTCGCGCAACCGGCGGGCCTCGTCGAGCTCGCGCCGGATCGTCTCCGCGCGGTCGTCCAGCGCCTTGGCGAGCATCTTCGGCACGCCGAAAACGATCAGCACGCCGAGAAAGACGACCAGACCGATGAAGGTCCAGAAACTGGTGTCGGCGAGAAGCGCGCTCATCGGCCGGCCTCCTTGTCGCTGGCGTTGACGGCCTTCTTGGCGTCGGCTTCGGAGACCTCCAGCCCGGCGAGCTGTTCGGTCACGGCGGACGCCGCGCCGATCGCGATCGATTTGACCTCTTCAAGCGCCTTGTCGCGCGCCTCTCGGATGCGCGCGTCGGCTTCGGCCTGGCGGGCGTCCAGCTCGCGGTCGAGCTCGTCGATCTCCGCGGCGATCTCCTTGTCGGCGTCGGCCTTGGCTTCGGCGGCGAGGGCCTGGGCCTTGGCGCGCGCGTCGGCCAGCGCCTTCTCGTAAGCCTGGGCGGTCTCTTCGGCCTGTGTCTTCATCTGCTGGGCCGCATCGATGTCATCGGCGATGCGGTCGCGGCGCTCTTCGATGGCCGAGCCGATGCGCGGCAGCACGAAGCGCGACAGAAGCACGTAGAGCAGCACGAAGCTGATCGCGAGCCAGAACAGCTGGGAGGTGAAGGTCGACGCGTCGAACGGCGGGAAGACGGTCTCCCCGGCGGTCTCCGCAACCTGCGCGGGGCCGGCCTGGTAGGCGTCGGCCGCGGTCTGGCCTTGGGTGTCGGTGTCGGACTGAGCGGCCGTCAAGACGGGCTCCCTGGCGGTCGAGCCGGCGACAGGCCGGCCTTCAAGGGCGGGGGGCGCGCGCTCGCCGCGCCGGGTCCACCGGCGCGGCGCGCGTCGTTCCTCCAGGCTTGCTCGGCGTCGGTGTTAGACGACGAAGAGCAAGAGCAGCGCGATGAGCAGGGAGAAGATGCCCAGCGCCTCAGTCACGGCGAAGCCGAAGATGAGGTTGCCGAACTGTCCCTGCGCAGCGGCCGGATTGCGCAGCGCGCCCTGCAGGAAGCTGGAGAAGATATTGCCCACGCCGAGCGCGGCGCCCAGCATCCCGAAGGTGGCCAGACCAGCGCCGATGTACTTCGCGGCTTCCGCTTCCATGTTGAAACTCCTCTGGATGAACGATGCGGATGGATAGGGGTTTTGCGGGGCCTTCGCGCGCCCGGCCTTAGTGGCCTGGATGCAAGGCGTCGCTTAGGTAGATGCAGGTGAGAACGGCGAACACATAGGCCTGGAGAAAGGCGACGAGAAACTCCAGCGCCGTGATCGCGACGAGCATGAAGAAAGGCAAGACGCCCACGACCGCCCAGCCCGCGCCGGCCGCGCCGAGCATGACGATGAAGCCGGCGAACACCTTCAACAGGATGTGGCCCGCGAGCATGTTGGCGAACAGACGCACCGAAAGGCTGACCGGGCGCGACAGGAAGGAGATCACCTCGATCACCACCACGAAGGGCAGGATCACCACCGGCACGCCGGACGGCACGAACACCCTCAGGAAGCCGAGCCCGTGCTTGAACAGGCCGTAAACGATCAGCACGGACATCACGATGATGGCCAGCGCAGCGGTCACGATCAGATGGCTCGTCACCGTGAAGCCGGCGAAGCCCGGCCCCGGGAAATAGGGGAACATGCCCAGCATGTTCGCGGTCAGCACGAAGGCGAAAATCGTGAACACCAGCGGGAAGAAGCGAAGCCCGTCATTGCCCGCGGTGGAGCAGATCATGCCCGCGACGAATTCGTAGAGCAGCTCGGCCACCGACTGCGCGCGGCCGGGCACCAGCGCGCGCTTGCTCATGGCGAGCGAGAGCAGGCCGGCGCTCAACACCACGGCGACCAGCATGAAATAGCTCGAGTTCGTGAACGAGATGTCCACGCCGCCGATCGAGAGTTCCTGAACGGTTTTGATCTCGAACTGCTTGATCGGGTTGGTTGCTTCCGCCACGCCCGTGACCTCTTCATGCGGCGCGCCGCTCGCGCCTCGTCCTCAATCCATGCGCCTTAAGCGTCGTCCCCGGATCCATCTCCGGCGACGCCAGCGGCGTTCACGTTCTGCGCCGCACGGACCACATTGGTCACGCCGGCTGCGAATCCAAACCCTACGCCGCCGAGAAGCCCCCAGGGCGTCCAGCCCAGCCACCAGTCCAGCAGGAGACCGAGCCCGGCGCCGATGAGGACGCCGCCTGCGAACTCCGACCCGAACCGGATCCCCAACGCCCAGCCCGATGGCGGGCGGTTCGCCTTCTCGTCCTCGGCGCGCCGCGCGTCAAGCTTGGCGGCCAGGCGCCGCTCGAAGTCGTCGCGGTCGGTCAGATCGGAAGGGTCCGGCGTGTCTCGGCGGGGCATGGTGAACGGCGGGCCTTTACGGGAGACCTCCCCCCGTCAGGCGGGCGCACCCTATAAGGGGGGTCATACCCTGTCAAGCAAGCCAAGCCCGCCCTCAAAGTATTGATTTTGATGCCTTAAGTGCGTTACTCGGCGGCCGCCAGCGCTTCGGCGGTCTTCAGGTTCACGCTGACGAGCTGAGAGACGCCGCGCTCGGCCATGGTCACGCCGAACAGACGGTCCATCCGCGACATCGTGACCGCGTTGTGGGTGATGACCAGAAAGCGCGTTTCGGTGAGCCGGCGCATCTCGTCGAGCATGCGGCAGAAGCGGTCCACATTGGCGTCGTCGAGCGGGGCGTCGACCTCGTCGAGCACGCATACCGGCGCGGGATTGGACAGGAAGACCGCAAAGATCAGCGCTGTGGCGGTCAGCGCCTGCTCTCCGCCGGACATCAGCGACATCGATTCCAGCTTCTTGCCCGGTGGGCAGGCCATGATTTCAAGGCCCGCCTCCAGCGGGTCGTCGCTCTCGGTCAGGTGCAGCTCCGCGCGCCCGCCCCCGAACAGCGTCTCGAACAGGGTGCGGAAATGCCCGTCCACGGTTTCGAACGCCTCCATCAGGCGCGCGCGCCCCTCGCGGGACAGCGTGTCGACGGCCTTGCGCAGGCGCGAGACCGCTTCAAGCAGCTCGTCGCGCTCCTTGGTCAGGCGCTCGCGCTCGCCCTGCAGCTCCTCGCACTCGGCGTCGGCGCGCAAATTGACCGCGCCCAGGCGTTCGCGCGCCAGGCGCGCCTCGTCGAGCCGGCGCTCCACCTCGTCTGCGGACAGGCCGGCGTATTCGTTGTCGTCCGCGCGGGTGGACAGCGCCTCTGGCGTCTCGCCGGTGGCGTCCTCAAGGCGCTCGCGAGTTTCGGTGACGCGCTCGCGCGCGGCGTCGAGCTTGGCCGCCGCGCCCGCGCGCGCTTCCCGGGCCTGCGAGGCCTCCTTCTCGGCGGCGCGCTGCAGCCCGTCGGCGTCGCGCATGCCGGCCTCGGCCTCGGCGACCGCGTCGCGGGCGAGGCGGGCCTTCGATTCGGCCTCGCCGAGCTTTTCGTAAAGCGCCTCGCGGCGGGCTTCGAGTTCGGCCGGCTTGCCGCGCGCGGTCTTTAGCGCCTCAAGCGCGGCGGCCTGGTCGGCCTTCATCTGAGCGCTGCGCGACGCGGCCGCCTCGGCGCGGCGTTTCCAGTCGGCCTCTTCGCGCTCCAGCGCGGCGATGCGATGGCGCCGACCCTGGGCGTCACGTTTGACGCTCTCCAGCGCGGCGCGGGCGTCGGCGGCGGTCGCGCGCGCGGCTTCCGCCTCGGCGCGCGCGGCCTCCAGCGCTTGCGACCCGTCATCGGCGGTGTCGGCCTCGGCGCGCGCGGCCTCGGCGCGTTCGGCTTCGGCGCGCGCTTCGGCGTGGGCGGCCTCGGCGCGCTGAAGCGCCTCAAGAAGACTTGCCTGGCGCGCCTCGGCGCGGGCGGCTTCGGCGGAGACTGCGTTGAGCCGGCGCTCGGTCTCGCCAGCGCGCGCTTCGGCCTCGCGCGCGCCCTGGCGCGCTTCGCGATCGGCGGCTTCCGCGTTTTGCAGCGCGGACGCGGCCTCTTCGGCGGCCGCTTGCGCCTTGGCGCGTTTGGCCCGCGCCGGGGCCAGCTCGGACTCAATCTCGGCGATCCGGTTGCGCGTTTCAAGGCGCAGCGCCGCCGCGCTCGGCGCGCCGGCCTCGCTCGCATAGCCGTCCCAGCGCCGGATGGCCCCGTCCTTGGTGACGAGGCGCTGGCCGGGCTGCAGCGCGCCGGCCAGGCGATCGAGCGCCGCCTCGTCCTCGACGACGCCGATCGCGGCGAGCCGCGCGGTCAGCGCCTCGGGCGCGTCGACCAGATCGCTCAGCGGCGTCGCCTCGCCGGCGAAGGCCTGTGCGCGCAAGCGCGATCCGGTCCAGCGGCGCTGGGCCTCAGGCGCGAGCGAGGCTTCAAGCTCATCGCCAAGCGCGGCGGCGAGCGCCTGCTCATAGCCGGGCTTGGCCGTGACCTGATCCAGCGCCTGATGGGCGTCGGCCTCGCCGCCTGAAAGCATGCGCGACAGGCTGTCGTGCTCGCGCGCCAGCGCGTCTTCCTCGGCCTTCGCTTCGCGTGCGGCCGCGGCGGCGGCCTCGGCCGCCTCGCGCCGTTCGCCGGCCGCGGCTTCGGCGGCTTCGTGAGCCTGCCGCGCGGTTTCAACCGCGGCGCGGGCGCTTTCGGCCTCGCGCTCGGCGGCCTCAAGATCGGGAGAGGCTTCACCGCCTGCAGCCTCGAGCGCGGCCCTGGCCTCGTCCAGCGCGCGTTCGGCGCGTTCGGCGCGGGCTTGCGCGGCGTCGGCGTCACGCGCGGCGCCCGCCCTGGCGGCGCGGGCGTCGGCCGCCGCGCTGGAGCGCTTGTCGAGCCGGGCTTCAGCCTCTTCGCGCTTGGCGTCGGCGTGTCTCAGCGCGGCTTCGGCGCGCTCCAGCGCGCCGGCGTCGCCCTCGGCCTCGTCCCGCACCCGCGCCAGACCGCTCGATGCGCGCTCCAGCGCCTCGCGCGCCTCCTGCGACAGTTCGTCCTCGCGTTCGGCCGAGGCGGCCAGTTCGTGCGCGCGGGCGTCCAGGCGCTCGATCTCGGATTTCGCCGTCTCCACGTCGCGCTCCAGCCCGTCGCGCTCTCGCTCGATCAGGCGCAGGGCCGCGGCGGCTTCGGCTTCGGCCTCACGCAAGGGTTGGAGTTTCGATCCGGCCGCTTCGGCCGCGCTGGTGGCCGACGCGGCTGCACGCATGGCCTCACCGGCGACCTGCTCGATTTCGGCGAGGGCCTGCTCGGCCTCAGCCTCGGCTTCGCGTGCGGAGGTCCAACGGCCAAGCCAGACCACCGCCTCCAGCGCGCGGATGTCCTGTGACAGCTTGCGATAGCGCGAGGCCTCGCGCGCCTGACGCTGCAGCGAGCGCCAGCGCGTCTCCAGCTCGTCGATCACCTCGCCGAGGCGGTCGAGATTGGCTTCGGCGGCGTTGAGCTTCAGCTGCGCCTCGCGCCGGCGCGCACGCAGGCCCGCCACGCCGGCGGCCTCCTCCAGGACGCGGCGGCGGTTTTCAGGCTTGGCGTTGATCAGCTCGGAGATCTGGCCTTGGCGGACGAGGGCGGGCGAGTTCGCCCCTGTGCCGGCGTCGGCGAAGAGAAGCTGGACGTCCTTCGCGCGCACCTCTTCGCCGTTGATGCGGTAGTCCGAGCCCTTGCCGCGCGTGATCCGGCGCACGACCTCGAGCATCTCCGCATCGTTGAAGCGCGCCGGGGCGGTGTGGTCGGAATTGTCGACGCTCAGCGTCACCTCCGCGCGATCCCGTCCCGGGCGCGCGTCTGTGCCTGCGAAGATCACGTCCTCCATCCCGCCGCCGCGCAGCGACTTCGCGGACGTGGCGCCCATGACCCAGCGCAGAGCCTCAAGCAGGTTGGATTTGCCGCAGCCGTTCGGGCCGATCACGCCGGTCAGCCCCGGATCGATCCGGAGCTCGGCGGGGTCGACAAAGGATTTGAACCCGACCAGACGCAGCTGGGTGAACTTCAAACCACCCTCCACAGCCCCCAGCGGGGCGGACGTCTGTCGGTCCGCTTGTCCAGGGGCGCTCAGCCTTCCGATACGCCCGATCCTTCGGCGCGAGCCTTGAAGTACATGATGATTCGCTCGAACGAGTCTCCGGAGTATCCCGGCGCGGCGGGGATAAGGCCCTGCTCGTCGCGGATCGGCTCGCCGCCGGCGTAGTAGACCATGCCCGCGCCCTCCTCGGGCGAGCGCTGCATGTCGATCTCCACGCCGTTGAAGATGAAGGTCGGCGTGGAGCGCACCCCTGCATTCACTGCGGCGTCGTTGGCCTCGCGCACCTCTTCCAGGACGGCTTCATCGCTGAGGCAGGTTTGAAACTCCTCCTCGGTGAAGCCGGCGGAGCGCGCGATGGAGAGCAGCTGTTCGGTCGCCCGGCCTTCGCCCATGGCCTGGAACAGAGCGCGCTGCTGCTCGAACACCACGTCGATGATGTCGAAATAGCGCCCCTCATCGGCGCCGCAGCGCGCCAGCATGAAGCCGGCCACGGCGAGCTGGGGCTGGCCGGTGACCATTTCGCGGAACACGAAGCGGACATCGCCGCTGTCGACATACTCTTGAACGGCGGGCATGGCGTTCTGGTGGAAGGCCGCGCAGCCGCCGCACGCCACCGAGGCGTATTCGACCATGGTGACCGGCGCGTCGGGCGAGCCCTTCGCGAAGTCGCCCTCGCGCTCGAACTCGGTGCGCTCGGTCTGGGCCGCATCGGAGCCGCCGCCGCCGCCGCCGCAGGCGGCCAGCGCGAGCCCGGCGGCGATCGCCGCGAGCGGGGTGAAGCGTCGGGTCTGAGTCATGGTCGGGTCGCTCCGATCAGGAAGGCGGGGCTGGGGTCAGTCGCCGCCGCGCGTGTCATAGGCCGCGCGCCAGCGGTTCAAGATGGTTTGTAGCCGGGCGTGCGGGTCGGTTTCCACCGTCTCCGGCGCCGGGCCGGTCGCCTTCACGATCCTTTGAGGCGGTTTGCGCCGGACCGGCGCGCCTGCGGGCTCTATCGGGCCCTGCACGATCTTCAGCCGCTTCACTGGACGGCCGGAATAGGCGGCGACGCGTTCCAGAATGCGCGCGGACTGCGCCTCCACCAGCGCTGCGGCCGGGCCGCGCGCGCGCACCACCAGCGTCGAGCCGGACGAGCCGCCCTGATAGCGCTCGGGCTTGGACCAGTCCGCCAACGGCTCGCCGACGATCTCGCGCCAATGGACGTCAAGCTCGCTCACCCCGGGGCCGAAGCGCTTGGCGAGGGGGCGCACGACCTTGGCGCAGGCCTCTCCGGCTGAGCGCGCAGGCGGCGCGACGCGGCGGCCGCGATGGCTCTCCGCCCAGCTCAGACGCTCAAGGCGCTCGGCCGGGCTCAGGCTCGACGCGTCCAGGCGCCTGCGATACGGCGTTGACCGTACGGGGAAGCGATCCAAGCTCATCAGCCTTACAGTCAGGGCGCGCGCCCCGCGTGGCAAGCCCCGCGTCCGCCGTTTCGTCGCTTTAGCAAAGGCCGCTATGCCGCGCAGCGCCGACATCACGCCCGCCGGGATTAAAGCTGCAGCGCTGCGCGCGGCGCTTTTGGACTGGTACGACCGGGAAGGGCGCACGCTGCCCTGGCGCATCCGGCCTGAGGACCGCGCGGCGGGGCGCGAGGCCGACCCGTACGCAGTGTGGCTTTCGGAAATCATGCTGCAGCAGACCACCGTGCCCCACGCCACACCCTATTGGGAGCGGTTCCTGGCGCGCTGGCCGCGGGTGGACGATCTCGCATCCGCCCCGCGAGAGGAGGTGCTCGCGGCCTGGGCGGGGCTTGGCTACTACGCCCGCGCGCGCAATCTGCACGCCTGCGCCCGGGTCGTGGCGCATGAGCTGGACGGCCGGTTTCCTGAAGACCTTGCGGGTTTGCAAGCCTTGCCGGGGGTCGGCGAGTACACCGCGAACGCCATGCGCGCCGCCGCCTTCGACAAGCCCGCCAGCGTCGTCGACGGCAATGTGGAGCGCGTCATCACGCGCCTGTTCGCGATCGAGACGCCGCTTCCCAGGGCCAAGCCCGAGATAAAGCGTCTCGCCGCCGGGCTCGCCGATCCGGCCCGGCCCGGCGACTACGCGCAAGGCTTGATGGACCTGGGCGCGACGGTGTGCACGCCGAAATCGCCGCGCTGCAGCGCCTGTCCCTGGTCGACGGCGTGCGCGGCGCACGCGGCGGGGACCGAGACGCGCTATCCGGTCAAGGCGAAGAAGGCGCCGAAGCCGGTGCGCCACGGGGCGTGTTTTCATGTTGTCGGCGAGGACGGGCTTTGGCTGCGCCGGCGTCCCGACGCGGGGCTTCTGGGCGCGATGATGGAGCTGCCCGGTTCGCCCTGGACCGGCGAGGCGCCGGACTGGCGCGGCCACGCCCCGTTCGAGGCCGATTGGCGCGAGGCCGGCGCGGTGCGCCATGTCTTCACCCATTTCCAGCTCGAGCTGCGCGTGTTGTGCGCGCCCGCCCCGCCGGGCTGGCGACCGCCCGAGGGCGGCTTCGTCGCGCTGGGCGATCTGGACGAGGCGGGCCTTCCCAGCGTGATGATGAAGGCGGCGAAGTCCGGCCTGACCCTGCTTTAGGCCGCGTAGGGCCCGAGGCCTTCAGTGCCCATGAGCACGACCTCGCTTTCAGCGCTCAAGCTGAGACGCGCCGCGGCATCCGCGTCTTCAAGCGCGGCGATGAGCCCGGCGAGCCCGGCCGCGGCGGTCGGGGTGCAGGGCAGGGCCGGATCTCCGCCCTCAGGTTGAGCGAGCAGCGCGGCGGCCGCTTCGGCGCGCGCGTCCGTCACGGTCTGAAACGCGTCCGCGCAGGCGCTCAGCGTTTCGAAGGCGAGCGCTGAGGGCGCATGGCAGTCCAGCATCTCCATCGATGTCGGCCCGGCGTCGGGCGCGCGGCGCGCCTCGCCCGCCTCGAAGCTGGCGAATAACGCCGGGGCGGTTTCCGGCTCGACGCAGACCGCCGTTGGTCGCTGGGGGCCACGCTGGAGCGCCAGGGCTGCGAACACCGCCGCGGCGAGCCCGCCGACGCCGGCCTGGATGAAGACGTGGCTCGGTTCAGCGCCGGCGCCGTCCAGCTGTCCGTCGAGCTCGTGGGCGAGGGCGGCGTAGCCCTGGACGACCTCGCCGGAGTGCGCGTCGTCGGGGTCGAGCGCGGTGTCTCCGATCACCGCCCAGCCGTCGCGTGCACCCGCCTCCCGCGCGGCTGCGACCGCGTCATCGAACAGCCCGTCGACCACGCGCACCTCGGCGCCCTCGGCCTCGATGCGCGCGATGCGCTCCGGGCCGACGCGGGCGTGCACGAAGATGACGCCGTTCAGGCCGAACACCCGCGCCCCGGCCGCGACGGACAGGCCGTGATTGCCGTCGGTCGCCGCGGTCACGGTGAGCGTGCGCGCGATGCGGCGCGCTGTTTCGCCCATGAGCTCCTCCGGCGTCGGCGCGCGGCCAAGCTCACAAGCGAGCGCTTCCTCCAGGAGCCGCATTACCGCGTAAGCGCCGCCGAGCGCCTTGAAACTGCCAAGCCCCATGCGCCCGCGCTCGTCCTTGAACCAGATGCGCGCCACGCCGAGGCGCTGCGCCAGCCCGTCCAGCGCGATGAGCGAGGTCTCGGCGTGAGCGGGGCAGTGGGCCAGCGCTTCAAGCGGATGCGCGGCGGCCGCGGCGGTGAAGCGGGCGAGCGCGCGTTTGGAGAGGACCGCGGGCCGGGCCGCGGCCGGGTTGAACAGGATCGCCATGGGCTGGCAGCCTGACGCTAGACGCCGGCCGCGTCCATCTCGGCGCGGATGCGCGCGCGCAGCGTGTCGAGCGGCGCCAGCGCCCCGTTCAGGCGCACATGCCAGAACACCCAGCCGTTGCACGAGGGCGCGCCGGTCACGCGCGCGCCCACCTGATGGATCGAGCCGGCCTCGCCCGCCGCGACGATCGTCCCGTCTGCGCGCACCCGCGCGGTGCGCCGACCTTGGCCGCAATAAAGCGTGTCGCCGGCCTTCACGAGCCCGGCCTCGATCAGCGCGCCGAAGGGGATGCGCGCCATCTTGCGCTTGGACTGGGTGACGTCGAAGGCGTCCGCTGTGGCCGGCTCGATCGCGGCGATGCGCTTTGTCGCCAGCTCCAGATAATCCGCGTCGGCCTCTATCCCGATGAAGCGGCGGCCGAGCGTCTTGGCGACCGCCCCGGTCGTGCCGGTGCCGAAGAACGGATCGAGCACCACGTCGCCGGGATCGGTCGTGGCCAGCAGCACGCGATGGAGAAGGCCTTCGGGCTTCTGGGTGGGGTGGGCCTTCTTGCCGTCGGCCAGCTTGATCCGCTCGCCGCCCGCGCAGATCGGCAGCGTCCAGTCGGAGCGCATCTGCACCCCGTCGTTCAGCGCCTTCATCGCGGCGTAATTGAAGGTGACGCGGCTGTCGCGGTGCTTGGCCGCCCAGATCAGGGTCTCGTGCGCATTGGTGAAGCGCGTGCCCTTGAAGTTCGGCATCGGGTTGGACTTGCGCCAGATCACATCGTTGAGGATCCAGAAGCCCATGTCCTGCAGGAAGGCGCCCACGCGAAAGATGTTGTGATAGCTGCCGATCGTCCACAGCGCGCCGTTATCCTTCAGCACGCGGCGGGCCTCCTCCAGCCAGGCGCAGCTGAACAGGTCGTAGGCGTCGAAATCGCCGATCTGGTCCCATTCGGCGTCGACCGCATCGACGCGGGAGTTGTCCGGCCGGTGCAGATCCCCGCCCAGCTGGAGATTGTAGGGCGGGTCGGCGAAGATCAGATCCACCGAATTGTCGGGCAAGCCCTTCATCACCTCCACGCAGTCGCCGTGAAGGATCGCATCCAAGGGAAGCGCGCGCTCGCCGTCAGCTTCGCAAACCACCAAAACACCCTTTCGCAACCCGCTGATTCCGCATGCGTGAATCGATGCGGCTTACCAGTTGGTGAATGCGCGCCGACGCGGGTCTTTTTTCTCAGCGCCTACACGAGGCGCGTCTGCAGCGCGGCGCGCACAGGCGCGTAGCTTAACCGATGAAGGGGGCAGGGACCCAGCGCCTCCAGAGCCGCGGCGTGGACCGGGCAACCATAGCCCTTGTGAGACGCGAAGCCGTAGCCGGGAAAGCGGCGGTCGGCCGCGCCCATGAGATGATCGCGCACGGTCTTGGCGATGATCGAGGCGGCCGAGATCGCGGGCTCGCGCGCATCGCCACCCACGAGCGCTTCGCCCTGGCAGGGCAGGCGCGCGGGCAGTCGGTCGCCGTCGATCAGCGCGCGTTCGGCCTTCGCCGGCAGGGCTTCGAGCGCGCGGCACATGGCGTTCATGGTGGCGTTGAGGATGTTGACCGCATCGATCTCGGCCGGCTCGGCGATCCCCACGCCGACCAGGGCGTGGCTGCGGATCGCCGCCGCGAGCGCTTCGCGCCGCTTCGCGCCGAGCGCCTTGGAGTCCGTCAACGATCCGCGCCCGCCGGGAAACCGCGCCGGCAGGATCACCGCGGCCGCCACCACCGGACCTGCAAGCGGGCCGCGTCCGGCCTCGTCCACGCCGACGGTCAGGGTGTCGAAGCGGCGCTGCGGCTTCATGCAAAGGCTCCAGGGGGCGTTCGGCCGACAAGGCTAGAACAGGCTCAGCTGGGTTTCATCCGCGATGGGCCGCTGGAACAGATCCATGCGCAGCTTGCGCCGTTCGGTCTCCAGCCCGTAGCGGCGCACCGCGGCGCGGAAGCGCTTCGCGATCAGCTCCGCGATCGGGCCCTCGCCGACGCCGCGCTTGCCGAAGGTGGGATCGTAATCGCGCCCGCCCCGGGTCTGGCGGATAAGGCTCATCACCTTCGCGGCCGCGTCGGGGCGCTCGGCCTTCAGCCATTGTTCGAACAGGTCGCGCACCTCCAGCGGCAGGCGCAGCAGCACGTAGCCGGCATGGCTCGCGCCGGCCTCGGCGCCGGTCTTCAACAGCGCCTCGATCTCGTGATCGGTGAGGCCCGGGATGACCGGCGCGGTCATCAGCGTCACCGGCACGCCGGCCTCGGCGAGGGTCTCGATCGCTTCAAAGCGGCGCGCCGGCGTCGACGCGCGCGGCTCCATGGCGCGCGCGAGCCGGCGGTCCTGCGTGGTGATCGAGATCGCGACCCGCCCGAGGCCTTGGGCGGCGAGCTCGCGCAAAAGGTCCACGTCGCGCGTCACGCTCGCCGACTTCGTGATCAGGCTGACCGGATGCTTGTGCTCCAAGAACACCTCCAGGAGCCCGCGCGTGGCGCGCAGTCGCCGTTCGACCGGCTGGTAGGGGTCCGTGATCGCGCCGATCACGATCGGCTCGGGCCGATAGCTCTTCTTCGCGAACGTCTTGCGCAGAAGGCCCGCCGCGTCGGGCTTGTAGAGAATGGTGCTTTCGAAATCGACGCCGGCGGAATAGCCCCAATAGGCGTGGGTCGGGCGCGCGTAGCAGTAGATGCAGCCGTGCTCGCAGCCGCGATAGGGGTTGATCGAGCGGTCGAACCCGATGTCCGGGCTGTCATTGGTGGCGATGATGCTGCGCGAGGCGTCGCGCACCAGCCGGGTCTCGATCTTCGGCGGCGCCGGATCGCCCTCGCCCCAGCCGTCGTCGAACGGCTCGCGCGTTTCGCGCTCGTAGCGCCCCGCCGCATTGGACTTCGCCCCGCGCCCGCGCGATTGATGGGTCTCGGGCAGGGCTTCGGATCGGCGGGGTATGGGCGCGCGGGCGTTCATGTTTGGAACGCTAACTCCATGATTGGAACATAGCAAGAACATTTCTGCGTTGACTCCCCCAGCCCCGGCCGCGACAAGTCCGCCATGATCCGCCTCGTGCCCGTCATTCCAGCGCTCAACGAAGCCGAACGCCTGCCGCGCGCCTTCGCCGCGCTGGAGGAGGGCGTGCGCACCGGGCTGGTGGCGGAGTGGACGCTCGCCGACGCGGGCTCGACCGACCGCACCGTCGCGGTCGCGCGCGAGCTGGGCTTTCGCGTCGTGACCGGCGCGAAAGGCCGCGGCGCCCAGCTCGCCGCCGGCGCGCAAGCGGCGGCCGGGGCGATGGGGCCCGGCGACGCCTATCTCTTCTTGCACGCCGACACCGCGCTCTCGCCCGGGTGGAGCCGGCCGGCGGAGTTGTTCCTCAAGCAGGCGCAGGACCGCGACCGCGCCGCGGCCTTCGCCTTCGCCCTGGACGAGCACAGCGGCCGGGCCCGGCGCCTCGCCGCGATGGTCAACTGGCGCGCGCGCGCCTTGAAGCTGCCCTACGGCGATCAGGGGCTGATCCTCACGCGCGGCTTCTACGAGCGGCTGGGCGGGTTCAAGCCGTGGGCGCTGTTCGAGGACGTCAATCTGGTGCGCCGCATCGGGCGCTCGCGGCTGACGATCCTGCCGGCCAAGGCCGTGACGAGCGCCGAGCGCTTCGCGCGTGAGGGTTATCTGAAGCGGTCGGCGAAGAATCTCACCCTTCTGGCGCGATACTACGCCGGCGCCGATCCGGCCGCCCTCGCCCGGCGCTATCGATGAGGCTGATCGTATTCGCCAAGGCGCCGGTGATCGGCGGCGCCAAGACCCGGCTCGCCGCCGGGATCGGCAAGGTTCAGGCCTGGCGGCGCCATCGCGCCATGACGGCGCGGATCCTGCGCGCAGTGCAGGATCGACGTTGGAAGACCGTGCTGGCCGCAGCGCCGGACCGGGCGCTGCACCGCCGCTTTCCCAAGGTGTGGCCCGACGCGCTCGACCGAACCGCGCAAGGGGCCGGCGATCTCGGCGCACGGCAGGCCCGCGCGGTTGATGCGCGAGGCCCGGTCTGCGTCATCGGGACCGACGCGCCGGACGTGAGCGCTGCGGACATCGCGTCCGGCTTCGCCGCGCTGAAGCGCCATGACGCGGTGATCGGCCCGGCCATGGACGGCGGCTACTGGCTTCTGGGTCTGAACGCGCCGGCCTCGAAATCGCTGTTCGACGGGGTTCGCTGGTCCACCCAGCACGCACGCTCGGACCTGGAGGCCAACCTCCAGCGTGAAGGCCTGAGCCGCATCGCGCATCTTCGCCCGTTGCGCGACATCGACGAGGCCTCGGACCTGAAGCGCTAACCGGGGGCGGCCAGGTGCTCGCGCGCGAAGGCTTCCGTCGCCGCATCGGCGGGGTGGTAGAACTCGATCATCAGCTCCTGGGCGGTGATGTCGGAGGGCCCGCCGAAGCGCGCCACCACCGAAATCCACGCCAGCGACACCCCCGGCGCCTCCATGCGCAGCAACAGCACCGGCGCATCGTCGGCCTCGCCAGAGGTGCGCCAGTCGGCCAGTTCCGGCTCAGCGTCAGCCAGCGCGCACACCTCCGCGCGGCGCTTGGCGTCGGGCGCATCGGCGTAGGCGCGGCGCAACAGATGCGCGCCCGCCGCGGCCCAGTCCGGGATCAGCGCGCGCAGGGCCGGCGACTGCAGCGAGACCGCAAGCAGGTCGTCGCCCGGCGCGGCCTCGACCCCTGCGAGCCGCATCAGGGCGTCAAAGCCGCGATTGAACCGCTCCAGACGCCAGCTCGCGGTCAGCACCGCGGCCGGGAACGGCTCCTGAAAGCGCATCATCCGGTCCAGGGCGTCGTTGACCGCGCGCATCTCCGGAGCCTCGATCGGGCGCGCGCCGACCGGGGGCTCGAACCCCGCGCCGCGATACAGCCCGGCGCGCTCGCGCAGCGACAGGCCCAGCGCATCAGCCAGGCGCGCGATCATGGCCCGGCTCGGGCGGGCGCGCCCGGTCTCCAGAAAGCTTAGGTGCCGCGTCGAAACATCGGCCTCGAACCCCAGCGCCTGCTGGCTCAGGCGGCGTGCGTTGCGCTCGGCGCGCAGGAGCGAGGGGAAGTCCGACATGGCCGGAAGCTTAGACCGGCGGGGTAAGTCTGAATATTACCCCGGCGGTAATTGAGGGCGTTACCGCGAGAGCGCAGTGTCTCGGCCGAGGCCACGCAAAAGGAGACGCCCTCATGACCCCGTGTGAAGCCAAGACCGCCGGCGTGCTGCTCGGCAACGCGTCCTTCTCGTTCGCGACCGGGGTGGGATGCCTGATCGCCGGACCGGTCATCGCCGCCGCGCTGAACCCGGCTCTGCCCGCGCTCGCGGTGCAGGCGATGGGCGCGGCCCTTCTCGGCTTCGCCGCTGCGCTCGTCGTGATCGCGCGCATGGAGCGCCTGCTCAGACGCGTCGTCTGGGCGATCGTCGCCATGGATGTCGGCTGGGTATTGGGAAGCGTCGCGGGTCTGGCCGCTTTCGGCGCGGGCATGACGGCGTTCGGCGCGAGCTTCGTTTGGATCGTGGCGCTGGCGGTGGCGGGCTTTGCAACCTTCCAGGCCGGCGGACTGGTGAAGTCTCGCGGCTCAGCCGCCGTCGCCTAGCCGGGCCCCAAGGCTCAGCATGTCGCGCCAGGCCTTGGCCTTCTCCGCCGGGCGGCGAAGCAGGAAGGCCGGGTGGAAGACCGGCAGGGCGGGGATCGTGGCGGTCTGCGCCCCGTCGGCGCCGTGCACGCGATACTCCGCCCAGCGCCCGCGCAGGCTCATGATCCCGGCCTTAGCGTGCAAGAGCGTTTGGGCGGCGATGCCCCCTGCGAAGACGAGCAGCTTCGGCTCCACGAGCGCGATATGGCGCTCGGCGAAGGGGCGGCAGGCCTCGATCTCGGCGTCGGTGGGCTTGCGGTTCCCGGGCGGGCGCCAGAACACGACGTTCGTCACGTAGACTTCGGCCGGATCGAGCCCGATCGAGGCGAGCATGCGGTCGAGCAGCCTGCCCGAGCGTCCGACGAACGGCGCGCCCTGTTCGTCCTCCTCCCGGCCGGGCCCTTCGCCGACGACCATGACCGGGCTTTTCGGGTTCCCGCGAGAGAACACCAGATTGCGCGCGGTGTGCTTCAGCGCGCAGCCCTCGAAGCTCTCAAGCGCGGCTCTTAGCGCGTCCAGATCGCCGGCCGCGTTCGCCATGACGCGCCCGTCCTGAGCGGGCGCGTCCTCGCCGTGATCACGGGCGTAACCGGCCGCGCGGGCCTGCGCGGCGGTGGCGCGCGGAGCGCTCGCCGGGCGGCGCTCGCGCACGGTCTCGGCCGTGGAAACGGGCGCGGTCTTGCGCTCCGGCGCGGCGCGCGCGGGCGGTTCGACGGGAAGCGCCTCCACCCCGGCCGCGTCCCACCAGCTGACCAGGCTCTCCAGAGCGCGTCGATCCTCAGCGCTCAAGGCGCGTGTCATGGCGGGCGTCTCCACGAGTTTCGCGACCGATCGCAGCAGGGCGCTGCGGGCCCGATTGCGGGCGCGGCGGCGCGCCCTAGCTGAATGCGTACGGGTAAGTTAAGACGGGCGCGACGCCCTATAAAGCGCGCGGTGCCGCGAAGTTTTCGGATTTCGCAGGCGCGCGGGCGAGACGCGGAGGAGACGACATGTCCGAAGAGGCCGTTGAACGCGACTCCATGGAGTACGACCTAGTCATCGCCGGCGCCGGTCCGGCCGGCCTGGCCGCCGCGATCCGGTTCAAGCAGCTGTGTGAGGAGAACGGCCAGGATCTCTCCATCGCCGTGCTTGAAAAGGGCTCGGAGGTCGGCGCTCACATCCTCTCCGGCGTCGTGATGGATCCCAAGGCGCTCGACGAGCTGATGCCGGACTGGCGCGACGACCCGTCTCAGCCCTTCGACACCGAGGTGACCGAGGACAAGTTCGAGTTTCTCGGCGCGGGCGGCGGCATGGGTCTGCCGGGCTTCGCCATGCCCAGCTTCATGCACAATGACGGCTGCTATGTCGGCTCGCTCGCCAACACCTGCCGCTGGCTCGCTGAGAAGGCCGAGGCGATGGGCGTTGAGATCTATCCTGGCTTCCCGGCTGCGGACCTGATCGAGGAGGACGGCGTCATCAAGGGCGTCGTCACCGGCGATATGGGCGTGGGCAAGGACGGCTCGAAAAAGGACATGTATCAGCCGGGCATGGAGCTGCGCGGCAAATACGTCTTCCTCGCTGAAGGCGCGCGCGGCTCGCTGTCGAAGAAGGCGATTCGCCGCTTCAATCTGGATCAGGATTCCGAGCCCCAGAAGTACGGGCTCGGCATGAAGGAGCTCTGGCGCGTCAAGCCGGAGAACTTCCGCAAGGGGCGGGTTCAGCACACGATGGGCTGGCCGCTGAGCAACGATACCGGCGGCGGCTCTTTCATGTACCATTTCGGGGACAATCTGGTCGCGGTCGGCTTCGTGGTTCACCTGAATTACAAGAACCCGCACCTGTTCCCGTTCGGCGAGTTCCAGCGCTTCAAGACCCATCCCTCCATCGCTCCGATCTTCGAGGGCGCTGAGCGGTTGTCCTACGGCGCGCGCGCCATCACCGAGGGCGGGTATCAGTCCGTGCCCAAGCTCGCCTTCCCGGGCGGCGCCCTGATCGGCTGCTCGGCCGGCTTCGTGAACGTGCCGCGCATCAAAGGCAGCCATAACGCGATGAAGACCGGCATGATGGCCGCCGAAGCCGCCTATGAGGCGCTCGCGGCCGGGCGCGCGGGCGACGAGCTCGCCGCCTACGAGGAGGCCTATGACGGCTCCTGGGTGAAGGCGGAGCTGAAGAAGGTGCGCAACGCCAAGCCGTTGTGGACCAAGTTCGGCACCGCGCTTGGCGTCGGTCTCGGCGGCTTCGACATGTGGATGAACGAGCTTCTGGGCTTCTCGCCCTTCGGCACGCTGGGCCACGGCGGGGCGGATCATGAGTCCACCAAGCCGGCCTCGTCCCAGAAGAAGATCGAGTATCCCAAGCCCGACAACGTGCTCACCTTCGACCGGCTCTCTTCGGTGTTCATCTCGAACACGAACCACGAGGAGGATCAGCCGACCCACCTGAAGGTCGCCGACGACGCGCTCCAGAAGGAAAGCGAGCACGACGTTTATGGCGGGCCGTCCTCTCGCTACTGCCCGGCGGCGGTCTACGAGTGGGTCGAGCCGGAAGGGGGCGGAGAGGCCAAGTTCGTGATCAACGCGCAGAACTGCGTCCACTGCAAAACCTGCGACATCAAGGATCCGAACCAGAACATCAATTGGACCACGCCTGAAGGCGGCGGCGGGCCGAACTATCCCAATATGTGATCCGGCCCGCTGAAGGGCCCGGAGGTCGATGTGACGCGCGCATCCAGCGCCATTCTGGTTCTCGCCGCCGCGGCGCTGGCGGCGGTCTCGTGCTCGGCGGGGCCGGCGCGGATGAGTGTGGACGAACGCCGCGCGGCCTCGGCTTACGGTTCATTCCTGGCCGCACGCTACGCCGGCTCCGCGCGTGCCGCCGACGACGCGGCGCGGCTCTACGCCGACGCGATGGACGCCGAGCCGGAAAGCGCGGTGATCTCCCAGAACGCCTTCTACGCCGGGCTGATCGCAGGCGATTTCGACCGCGCCGAGGCCGCGGCGGAGCGCGCGCTGGAGACCGAAGACGCGGACCGTCGCCTGCCCCGGCTCTACCTCGCGGCCGACGCGCTGGCGCGCGGGCGCGGCGATTATGAGATCAGCGAGGCCGGCGACGGCGGGCCCTTCTCCGACACGGTGCGCGACATCCTCACCGACTGGCTCGCGGTCGAGCGCGGCGATGGGCGCGAGGTCGCCGAGCGCCTGGACTCCTTCCCGCTGGCGGGCGGCGCGTTCGCGACCTACTGGGAAATCCACAAGGGCCTCGTCTTTGAGGTGGCCGGACGCCACGCCGAGGCTGAAGCCTCGCTGCGCCGCGCCCATCAGGTGCTCGACCTGAAGGCGTTCACGGCGCTGACGCTCGGCGCCTTTCTGGAGCGAAGGGGCGAGCGCGCCGAGGCGCGCGCAGTCTATGAAGCGGTGCTGGAGGGCGGAGGCGCGCCGGAAGTCGCCGACGCGCTCGAGCGGCTGGAGCTGCGCCGGCGCGCGCCGCGCCGGCCCGACCCGGCCAGGGCGGCCGCGCGCGCCATTTTCGCGCCGTCGGCCGTATTCGCCGCGCGCGCGCCGGACGATTACGCCGCGCTGTATCTTCGCCTGGTTCAGCGCCTCGATCCGGAGTTCGATCGCAACACCTACCTCCTCGCCACGGTGCTGGAGCGGCTTCGCCTGGTGGATGCGGCCTCGGGCGCCTTCGCGGCGGTGGAAGACGGCGCGCTGGTGGAGCCGGCCATGATCGACCGGGCCTGGCTCCTGTTCCGCAACGGCGACCGCCAGGCCGCGGAAACGCTCGCGGCCGACGCGCTGGAGCGTTTCGGGTCCGACAGCGCGCGCCTGCTCATGGCCGACATGAGCCGGGTCACCGGCGACTGCGCGCAGGCGGCCGAAATCTACGCCGAGGTGCGCGAGCGCCGTCTGGACGCCGGGCTCGCCCCGGACTGGCGCCACGCCTTCTACGAGGGCGTCTGCCGGCAAATCTCCGGCGACTGGGCCGCCGCCGAGGCCCTGTTCCTTCGCGCGCTGGAGATCGCGCCGGACGAGCCGCGCGTGCTCAATCATTTGGGCTATAACTGGATCGTTCTGAACCGGAACATCGAGCGCGGCTTCGAGATGGTGGAACGCGCCGCGCAGATCGAGCCGGAGAACGGCGCAATCATCGACAGTCTGGGCTGGGGTTACTTCAAGCTGGGCCGGTTCGACGAGGCCGTCAGGCTGCTTGAGCGCGCCACGGCGCTCTCGCCCTACGACCCAACGATCAACTGGCATCTGGGCGACGCCTATGCGCGCGTCGGACGCGAGCGCGAGGCGCGCTTTCAGTGGCGCCGGGCGCTGGAGCTTGATCCGGACGCGCGCGAGGAACGCCTCATCGAGGCGCGCCTGGACGGCGGCGTCGACGCCGGCCCGGCCGACTTGGAGTAAGACCATGTCGGGCGAGGCGGCGGGCGTGATCGAGTTCGCCCCGGCGAAGATCAATCTCACCTTAAGGGTCGGCCCGCCGGCCGCGGACGGGTTTCATCCGATCGACGGGCTGACCGTGTTCGCCGAGGACTGGGGCGACGCGGTCGAAGCACGCGAGGGCGAGGGGCTGTCGCTCACCGTCTCCGGCCCCAACGCCGGCGCGCTGACCGGAGCGGAAGGCAATCTCGCCCTGAAGGCCGCCTACGCGCTGCGCGCCGCGTCCGGCGATGCGGGCCTCGGCGCGGCGCTCACGCTTGAAAAGCATCTGCCGGTGGAGGCCGGGCTTGGCGGGGGATCAGCCGACGCGGCCGCGACGCTGCGGGCTTTGAACGCGCTTTGGGATCTCGGCTTTTCGATGAAACAGTTGGCCGAGATCGGGTCGGTCGTGGGCTCCGACGTGCCGGCCTGCGTCCACTCCCGCCCGCTACGCATGCGCGGGCGAGGCGAACGCATCGACCGGCTGATCGCCTGGCCGGACCTTCACGCCGCGATCGTCTCGCCCGGGGCGGGCCTGTCGACCCCGGCGGTGTTCAAGGCCTACGACCAGACCGCGCCGGCGCCGCCGGACGACGCGCGCACCCCTGCGGCCGGCTCGTGTGAGGCTGCGATCGCGCAACTCGCCGGCTCTTCAAACGATCTTGAGGCGCCGGCCAAGACGCTTGAGCCCGCCGTCTCAGCAGCGCTCGCCGCGCTCGGCGCCTGTGAGGGGGCCAAGCTTGCGCGCATGTCCGGCTCAGGCACGGCTTGTTACGCGCTCTTCGCCGACGCCGATACCGCCAAGGCCGCTGCGGCGGCGCTCGACGGCGCTCAGCCTGGATGGTCCGCGCGGGCGGTCACCTTGAAGGGCGTGACGGCGTGAGCGCGCTTGGCGGCTTCATCGTGTGGCCTGGCCTGGCTGCGCTCGCCGCCTCGCTACTGGTCACGGCCCTGATGATGCGCGCCGGCGTGATGGACGAGCCGGGCGCGCGCTCAAGCCATGACGCGCCGACCCCGCGCGGCGGCGGGCTCGGCGTCGCGGCCGGGCTGGCGGCCGGCGCGCTTGTCGCGCTCATCGTTCCGCTCGCGCCCGCTCAGGTTCCGGCCTTGCTCGCCTTCACGATCGCGATGAGCGCGCTGGGGCTGGCCGACGATCTCGTCACGCCGGGCCCACGCCTGAAGTTCGCCGCGATGGCGCTCGCCTGCCTCGCCGCGTCGTTTTCGATCGGGCCGGTGACGCGTCTGGCGCTGGAGCCGGGCGGCGCCGGGCTCGCGCTGGGGCTGCTCGCCGGCCTCGCCGGATCGGCGCTGTTTTTGTTCGTCACGCTCAACGCGGTGAACTTCCTGGATGGCTCGGACGGCATGCTCGCCGCAATCCTGATCCCGGCCGGCGCCGGGCTTTCGGTGGCGGGGCTGTCGCTCGGCGTTCTGTCCGCAACGCTCGCCGGCGTATGCCTGGCTGGCGCGCTTGCGGGCTTTCTGGTGCTGAACCGGCCCAAGGCGTCCGTTTTCGCCGGGGACGCCGGCTCGCTCGGCGCGGCGGGCGCGTACGGTGCGGGCGCGCTGGCGCTGGCCTCGCACGGCGGCGCGCCAGGCGTCTGGCTCGCCGTGCTCTTCATCGCGCCGGTCCTGACCGACGTGCTCCTGACGCTCCTGAAGCGCGCGCTCGGCGGGCGCTTCTCGCTGCAGGCCCACCGCGAACACGCTTATCAGCGCCTCATCGCGCGCGGCTGGAGTCATGGCGCGGTCGCGCTTTGCTACGTCGCCTTGAGCGCGGGGTGCGTGCTGACCGGACTGGTCGCGGTCCAAATGGGCGGAGCGGCCGCGCCGCTCGCGTTCACCGGCTGGATCGCGGTTTTAAGCGCGGGGTATCTTGCCGTCGCGCGGTGAGGCGGGCGGTCCGGGCCGGACCTCTACCCAGCGTTCCTGACGGAAGTCAGGACCCAGAGATCATGGGGTGAAGCCGGAGTAAGGCCGGCGCTCTTCGATATCCTGGGTCCCAGCTTTCGCTGGGAAGACTCTAAAAACGAGTTCGAGCCGCGCTCAATAGGCTCGTTCCACGACGAACTCTGCGAGGCCCGAGAGCGCGTCGCGCCAGGGGTTGGAGGGGAAGATGTCGAGCGCGCCCTGGGCGCGTGCGGCGTGGCCGCGTGCAGCCTCCAGCGTCGCGTCGAGCGCGCCGGCCTCGTTGATGAGCGCGATCGCGCGTTCCAGATCGGCCGCGGACTGATCGCCCGCGCCCATGGCGCGTTCCCAGAAGGCGCGCGCGTCGCCGTCGGCGGTTTCGAGCGCGAGGGCGACGGGGAGGGTGATCTTGCCCTCGCGGAAATCATCGCCGGTGTTCTTGCCGAGATCGGCCGCGACGCCGCCATAGTCCAGGGCGTCGTCCACCAGCTGGAAGGCGAGGCCGAGCTCGCGGCCATAGGTCTCAAGCCGCTTCACCTCTTCGCGGCCTCGGCCTGCGATGATGGGCGAGACCTGCGCGGCGGCGGCGAACAGGGCGGCGGTCTTCGCCCCGATGATGTCCATGTACACCTCGCGCGTGGTGTTCACGTCGCCCGCGGCGACGAGCTGGCGCACTTCGCCCTCCGCGATGGTGGAGGCGGCCTTTGAGAGCACGTCCAGCGCTTCCATCGAGCCGGCCTCGACCATCAGCATGAAGGCGCGCGCGAACAGGAAGTCGCCCACCAGGACCGAGTGCGGATTGCCCCAGACGAGATTCGCGCTCTGCTTGCCGCGGCGCAGCCGGCTGTCGTCCACGACGTCGTCATGGAGCAACGTGGCGGTGTGGATGAACTCCACCGCCGCGGCCAGGCTCACATGGCCCGCGCCCTCATAGCCCAGCATGTGCGCGGTCGACACGGTGATCAGCGGACGGATTCGCTTGCCGCCCGCATCGATCAGATAGCGCGCAAGTTTGGGGATCACGGGGGTTTCACTCCCCATGCGCTCGTTGATCACCCGTTCCACGCGCGCCATATCAGCCTCGGCCAGGCGGGTGAGTCGCTCGACCGGGTTAGGCGCTGCGGCGTCGATGTCCGGCTGCGGAAGTCCGTTCACCGCAGGCCCCTCTTGCAGTTCCGAAATGTGACCCGGACAATAGGTAGCCGATACGGGCCGGGCAAGCGCGCGCGACCGCAGGCCGCCCGGCGAGGTCATCACCATTGCGGGAGGACGCCGTGAAAGCGGTCTTCGCCACCAACGATCCGGTCCGCCTCTCCTTCGCCGAAGCGGTGCTCAGCTCGGCCGGGATCGAGGCGGTCGTGCTGGACGCGCAGACCTCCTCCATCTTCGGCGGGGCGCTGCCCTGGGTGAAGCGCCGGCTCATGGTCGCCGACGAAGACGCCGACGCCGCCCGTCGCCATCTCCTGGACGCGCTCGGCGACGACGACGCGGTGGAGGACATCGCCAAGTGAGCGCCCCGGCGCCCGGCGAGCAGACGACCGAGGACTTCTTTCTCGGCGAGCAAATCCGCCTGATCCAGCCGCGCAAGGGGTATCGCGCCGGCATAGACGCGGCCTTGCTGGCCGCCGCCGTCGGCCCGCTCAAACCCGGCGCGACAGCTTGCGAGTTCGGATGCGGCGCCGGGGCGGCTCTGCTCTCGGCGAGCGTTCTGGAGCCGGGCGCGGCGTTCACCGGCGTTGAGCGCGATGCCGAGGCCGCCGCGCTCGCCCGGAAAAACGCCGCGCTGAACGGTCTTGAGGCGCGGGTGGCGGTCGTGGAGGCCGACGCGCTGTCCTGGAAAGAGGGCCGGGACTTCGACGCGGTGTTCGCCAACCCGCCCTGGTACGACGAGGCGGAAATCACCGCCCCGCCCGAGGCCCGCCGCGGCGCTTGGCTCGACGAAGCCGGCGCCGGAGCGTGGACGCGCGCGGCCTTGCGCGCGCTGAAACCGAAGGGCGCCCTCGCGATGATCCACCGCGTGGAGGTTCTGCCCGCGATCCTCGGCGCCCTCGAGGGCGCGGCCGGAGATGTTCGCATCAAGCCCGTCGCGACGCGCCCTCAGCGCGCGGCGAACCGGATCGTGGTGGGCGCGGTGAAGGGCGCGCGCGCCCCGCTTCAGCTGCTCGCGCCCCTGGTCCTGCACGAGGCCGACGGCGGCTGCGGGTATACCGCTGAGGCCGATGCGGTCCTGCGCGGCCGGGCGAGGCTTGCTTTGGACCGGTGAGCGCGCCATCTGCGGTTGGTCGCTCGTTCACACCGGAGATCCCATGTCGCTGACCGAACGCCTGACTGACGCCGCCGGCGCCGTGCGCGCGCGCCTTCTGCCTGACGGCCCCCGCGTGCCGGTCGTGCGCATGGAGGGCATGATCGCCTCAGGCGGACGCTCCGTCGACACGCTGTCCCTGCAGCGCGTGGAGAAGCTCCTGGACAAGGCCTTCGCCATGAAGGACGCCCCGGCGATCGCGCTTTTGATCAACTCCCCGGGCGGCAGCCCGGTGCAGTCCAAGCTGATTCACCAGCGCATCCGTCAGCTCTGCGAAGAGAAGAAGAAGCCGGTCATCGTCTTCTGCGAAGACATGGCCGCGTCCGGCGGTTACATGATCGCCTGCGCGGGCGATGAGATCTTCTGCGACGGCTCCAGCATCATGGGCTCGATCGGGGTGATCTCGGCCACCTTCGGCTTCACCGGCGCCATGGAGCGCGTGGGCGTGGAGCGCCGGATGAAGACGGCCGGCAAGAGCAAGGTGCTCGCCGACCCGTTCAGCCCGGAGACCGACGAGCAGAAAAAGCGCATCGAGACGATCCTGGAGCGCATGCACGAGCAGTTCATCGAGCTGGTCAAGTCACGACGCAGCGACCGGCTGAGCGACGATCCCGAGCTGTTCACAGGCGCGGTCTACACCGGCGTCGACGCGGTCGCGGCGGGGCTCGCCGACGGCGAGGCGGATCTGCGCGCCGAGCTGCGCGAGCGCTACGGCGAGAGCGTGCGCATCCGCTATCTCGCGCCGAAATCCAGGGGCCCGCTCTCGCGCGTGTTCGCCGGCGCGGCCGACGCGCTGGTGGAGGCCATGGAGACCCGCGCCGCCTGGGCCCGCTTCGGGCTTTAGGGGCGTTCGGGTGCTCGAACTCACCCTCCTGCTCGTCGTGGCCGCCGGCGTGATCTGGCTCTTGTTCAGAGGTCCCGCGCGCAAACGGCGCGCCGAGGCCGAGGACGCCGCGCGCAGGGCGGTCGAGGCGCGCCTGCGCGGCAGGGATCGCGAGGACGGCGGCGGTTCTTGATAAGTGGCGGGGACGCGCCTAGGGTCCGCGCGCTTTCCGACAGGGTTTCGCGCGCCCGGGCGCGCGGCCGGTCCACCCGATACTTCAGAGCGCTTTGATGGCCGACGACGCCCCGAGCTTCCAGGACCTCATCCTCCGCCTGCAGGCCTATTGGGCCAGGCAGGGCTGCGCCATCCTGCAGCCCTATGACGTGGAGGTGGGCGCAGGGACCTTGCATCCGGCCACGACGCTGCGCTCGCTCGGCCCGAAGCCCTGGCGCGCGGCCTATGTGCAGCCCTCGCGCCGGCCGGGCGACGGGCGCTACGGGGAGAACCCGAACCGGCTGCAGCACTACTACCAGTTCCAGGTGCTGCTCAAACCGAGCCCGAACAATCTCCAGGACCTCTATCTGGAAAGCCTCGACGCGATCGGGGTGGACCGGCGACTGCACGACGTGCGCTTCGTGGAGGACGACTGGGAGAACCCCACCGTGGGCGCCTGGGGGCTCGGCTGGGAGGTCTGGTGCGACGGCATGGAGGTCAGCCAGTTCACCTACTTTCAGCAGGTCGGCGGGCTCGACGTGGCGCTCGTCTCCGGCGAGCTGACCTACGGGCTGGAGCGCCTGGCGATGTACATCCAGGGCGTGGAGAACGTCTACGATCTCGACTTCAACGGCGCAGGGCTGACCTATGGCGACGTGTTCCATGAGAACGAGCGTCAGCAGTCGCACTTCAACTTCGAGCACGCCGACGTGGACATGCTGATCGGCTGGTTCGAGGACGCCGAGCGCCAGTGCAAGGCGCTGCTCGCGCTCGACAGCCCGCTGCCCCTGCCGGCCTACGACTACTGTCTGAAGGCCTCGCACCTGTTCAATCTGGTCGATGCGCGCGGCGCGATCTCGGTCGCCGAGCGCGCCAGCTGGATCGCGCGCGTGCGCGAGCTCGCCAAGGGCTGCGCGCAGGCGTGGGTCGCCATCGAGACGGGGGCCGCGGCATGAGCGATCTCACCCTCTGGCACTCCACCGGCACCCGCTCCACCGGCGCGGTCTGGCTGCTCGAAGAGCTGGGCGCGGCGTACGACTTGAAAGTCATCTCCGTGACCCGCGGCGAGAGCCGCAGCGCCGCCTTTCTGCAGGTCAATCCGTCCGGGAAGGTGCCTGCGATCCAGCACAGGGGCCGCACGGTCTCCGAGCTTGCTGCAATTTCCCTGTATCTCTGCGAGGCGTTCCCTGAAGCCGGACTCGCTCCGGCGCCCGGCGATGACCGGCGCGGTGACTATTTGATGTGGTCGGTGTTCCGGCCGGGCGTGCTGGAGCCGGCTATGATGGCGAAGGCGCGCGGCTGGGATGTGGACAAGCATTCGGCCGGCTGGGGCGACTGGCAAGGCGCGCTGGAGCGCGTCGCATTGGCGCTGGAGGGCGGCGATTATCTTCTGGGCGAACGCTTCTCAGCCGTCGACATCCTGGTCGGCGGCGCGCTCGGCTGGGTGAGGCGTTTCGGCCTTCTGCCAGAGGACGGCCGCTTCGACGCCTATCTCGACCGCATCCAGTCTCGCCCGGCCTTCAGGCGCGTGGGCGAGATCGACGCCGAGCACGACGCCGCCGCCAAAGACTGACCCTTCAATCATGGAGCCCTTCTCCGGCGCACCCGAGCATGTCCGACCTGCTTCTTGAATTCTTCAGTGAAGAGATCCCTGCGCGCATGCAGGCGCGCGCGGAAAGCGATCTGGCGCGCCTGATGAAGGAGCATCTGGACGCGGCCGGTTTGAGCTTCGAGGCGATCGACGCGGTCTCCGGCCCGCGCCGGTTGGGCCTTCACGTCACAGGCCTGCCCGAAAAGACCAAGGACGTGCGCGAGGAGCGCAAGGGCCCGCGCGTCGGCGCGCCCGAAAAGGCCGTGGAGGGCTTTTTGCGCGGCGCCGGGCTTGAGAGCCTTGATCAGTGCGAGACGCGCGCCGACAAGAAGGGCGAGTTCTACGTCGCCCTGATCGAGAAGCCGGGCCGGGCCGCGGCGGACGTGATCTCCGAAGCGATCCCGGCGATCGCGAAGGGGTTTCCCTGGCCGAAATCGATGAAGTTCGGCGAGGGCGAGACCGCCCAGCGCTGGGTGCGCCCGCTTCAGCGCGTGCTCTGTCTGTTGGGCGGTCAGGTCGTCCCCCTGACGGTCTTCGGCATCGAGGCCGGCGACGTCACCGAGGGCCACCGCATCCACGGCTCAGGGCCGTTCGCGGTGACGAGCTACGCCGACTATGAAGCCAAGCTCGCCGAGAACGGGGTCATCCTGCAGCGCGCCGCGCGCCAGGCCGCGGTGCTCGACGGCGCGCGCTCGGTCTGCGCCGAGGCGGGGCTGGAGCTGGTCGAGGACATGGAGCTGTTAAAGGAGGTCACCGGCCTTGTGGAGCACCCCGTCGCGGTGCTCGGCGACATGGACCCGGGCTTCCTCGATCTGCCCCCTGAAGTCATCACGCTGACCATGAAGGTGCACCAGCGCTATTTCGCAGTGCGCGATCCGAAGACCGGCGATCTCGCGCCGAAATTCGTCATGCTCGCCAACCAGACCGCGCCCGACGGCGGCAAGGCGATCGCGGCGGGCGCGGCGCGCGTGCTCTCCGCGCGCCTGTCCGATGCGCGCCACTTCTGGGACGCGGACCGCAAGCGCGGCCTCGACGCCATGGCGTCCGAGCTCTCCAAGGTCACCTTCCACGAAAAGCTCGGCACGGTCGCCGACAAGACCGAACGCGTCGCCGCGCTGGCGCGCGAGCTCGCCCCGGCCGTGGGCGCCGACCTGGATCTGGCTGAGCTCGCCGCGAAGCTCGCCAAGGCCGATCTCGTCAGCCAGATGGTCTACGAATTCCCCGAGCTGCAGGGCGTGATGGGCCGGTATTATGCGCTTCAACCCGCCCCCTCCGTCCCGGACGAAGTCCGGGACACCTCCCCCGCAGGCGGGGGAGGACAAGGCGACGGCACGATGTCTCCCCCCGCGAGCGGGGGGAGTGGTCCGAAGGACCGAGGGGGGCTGCTCGCCGGTCTCACCGAAGACCAGCGCCGCCAAGTCGCCGACGCCGTGCGCGACCATTACAAGCCCCAAGGCCCCTCCGACGAGGTCCCCACGGCGCCGGTCTCGGCCGCAGTGGCGCTCGCCGACAAACTCGACACGCTGGTGGGGTTCTGGGCGATCGACGAAAAGCCGACGGGGTCGAAGGATCCCTATGCGCTGAGGCGGGCGGCATTGGGGGTTATTCGGGTGTTGCTTGAATTGGGCGTAGAAGCGCCAATCAAGTTGCTCTCGAACGCTGCATACTTTCTGTTGGTGTTCTCCGGGTTCGGCGGCGACAGAGCTTCATGGTTCGTACGCGGACCCTTCTCCGGCGAAAGGGTAGAGATGGTCGATACGCTGCACGACCGGTCGCAGCTTTCTGACATGTCACTGGGGATGCGCGATCTTCCGGTGGTTCTAACCAAGACTTCCAATCCATATGCTCGGCGCGGCACCTCTGCGCCACGAGATCAATGGTCGGACGTTTTCCTAGCCCGCTTCTCGGCGCTTGCGGACGTTGAAGCTTCGATCCTCGCCTTCTTTGCTGACCGCCTGAAAGTCCATCTCAAGGACGAAGGCGTGCGCCATGATGTGATCGATGCGGTGTTCGCGCTTGGCGATGACGACCTCGTGCGCGTGACAAAGAAGGCGCGGGCGCTGCAGGGCTTCATCGACACCGAGGACGGCGCGGCGCTGCTCAGCGGTTATCGCCGGGCGGCGAACATCCTGCGCGCCGAGGAGAAGAAGGGCTTCGACCTCGCTGCGGCGCGGGCTGAGGTCCTGGGCGCGGCCCCCTCCGTCGGCTACGCCGACACCTCTCCCGCGAGCGGGGGAGGACAAGAGCCACACCCTGAATTCCCGGCCGACCCCGGAGTTGATCCGGGGGAGAGCCGGGACCTCGATCGGGATGAGGCGCCGGACTCGCGGCGAGGTCCCGGATCGGCTTCGCCGTCCGGGAGTTCAGCCGCGGCGGCGGCGCTCACCGACGACCAGGCCGCGGCGCTCATGATCGCGATCGGCAAGACCGCGCGCGAGGACGAGGAGCGCCATCTGATCGCGGCGATCGAGGGCGCGGTCGAGGTCGCCGCGACGGCGGCGAGGGACGAGGATTTCGAGGGCGTGATGCGTGCGCTGGCGGGGCTGCGCGCTCCGGTGGACGCCTTCTTCGAGGCGGTCACGGTGAACGCTGATGATCAGATGTTGCGCCGCAACAGGCTTTTGTTGCTATCACGTATCCGCGACGCGGTGCGCACGGTGGCCGATTTCGACCGGCTCGAGGGCTGACGCGTCGCGCACGCCGCAGGGCAAGCAGGACAGATAAGGGCCGGACATGGCGAATTGGGTGTATGCATTCGGCGGGGGATCGGCGGACGGGGACCAGACCGCGCGCGATCTGCTGGGCGGCAAGGGCGCGAATCTCGCCGAGATGGCGCGCCTCGGCCTACCCGTGCCGCCGGGCTTTACGCTCACCACCGCCGTGTGCACCGCCTTCTACGACAATGACCGCGCCTATCCGGACGCGCTGAACGGCGAGGTCGAGACCGCGCTTGAGCGCCTCGAGGGCATCGTCGGCAAAACGTTCGGCGATCCGGCCAACCCGCTTCTGGTCTCGGTGCGGTCAGGCGCGCGCGCCTCGATGCCGGGCATGATGGACACGGTGCTCAATCTCGGGCTCAACGACGAGACCGCCGAGGGGCTGGCCGAGCTCTCCGGCGACCGGCGCTTCGCGCTCGACAGCTATCGCCGCTTCATCACGATGTATTCCGACGTGGTGCTGGGCGTCTCCCACGCCACGTTCGAGGAGATCCTGGAGCGCTTCAAGGAAGACAACGACTACCAGCTCGACACCGAGGTGACGGCCGAGGACTGGGAAGGCCTCATCAAAGAGTACAAGGCCGCGGTCCAGGATGCGCTGGGAGAGCCCTTCCCGACCGATCCGCGCGACCAGCTTTGGGGCGCGATCGGGGCGGTGTTCGGCTCGTGGATGAACGACCGCGCGGTCACCTATCGGCGCATGTACGACATCCCGGCCAGCTGGGGCACGGCGGTGAACGTGCAGGCCATGGTGTTCGGCAATATGGGCGAGACCTCGGCCACCGGCGTCGCGTTCACGCGCGATCCGTCCACCGGCGAGAAGAGCTATTACGGCGAGTTCCTGATCAACGCCCAAGGCGAGGACGTGGTCGCGGGCATCCGCACGCCGCAATGCCTGACGAAGTCCATGCGCGAGCGCATGGGCGACAACCAGCCTTCCATGGAGGAAGCGCTGCCCGAGGTCTACGCCCAGCTCGTGGAGGTCTTCGAAAAGCTCGAAGGCCATTACCGCGACATGCAGGACATCGAGTTCACGGTAGAGCAGGGCGTCCTGTGGATGCTCCAGACGCGCAACGCCAAGCGCACCGCGTGCGCGGCGCTGAAGGTCGCCGTGGACCTGGCCGGCGAAGGCGTGATCACCGAAAACGAGGCGGTGCTGCGCGTCGATCCGTCCGCGCTGGACCAGCTGCTCCATCCCACGATTGATGAAAGCTATGAGCGCGAAGTGATCGCGAAGGGCCTGCCCGCGTCTCCGGGCGCGGCCGCCGGCGTGGCGGTGTTCGATGCCGACGAGGCCGAGCGTATGGCGAGCCTCGGCGAGAAGGTGATTCTGGTGCGCGTGGAGACCTCCCCTGAGGACATCCACGGCATGCACGCCGCCCAGGCGATCGTCACCGCGCGCGGCGGGATGACGAGCCACGCCGCCGTGGTCGCGCGCGGCATGGGCCGTCCATGCGTCTCCGGCGCGGGCGAGATCAAGATCGACGCTGCGGCCAAGACCTTCACCGCGCGCGGGCGCACCGTGACCGAAGGCGAGATGATCACCGTGGACGGGGCCACCGGCGAGGTGCTCGCCGGCGAGGCGCGCATGATCAAGCCCGAGCTGACCGGAGACTTCGCGACGCTGATGGCCTGGGCCGACCGCGCGCGGCGCATGAAGGTGCGCACCAACGCGGAGACGCCCGCCGACGTTCAGACCGCCAAGGAGTTCGGCGCCGAAGGCATCGGGCTGTGCCGCACTGAGCACATGTTCTTCGACGCCGACCGCATCGCGGCGGTGCGAGAGATGATCCTCGCCGACGACCAGGAGGGGCGCATCAAGGCGCTCTCGAAAATCCTGCCCATGCAGCGCGAGGACTTCGCCGACATCTTCCGGATCATGGAGGATCGGCCCTGCACGATCCGCCTGCTTGATCCGCCGCTGCATGAGTTCCTGCCCCACACCGAGGAGGACGTGAGGGCGGTCGCCGAGGCCACCGGGCTGCCCGCCGATGCGCTTATGGAGCGCGCGCGCGCGCTTAACGAAACCAACCCCATGCTCGGCCATCGCGGCTGCCGGCTCGGCATCTCCTATCCGGAGATCTACGAGATGCAGGCGCGCGCCATCTTCGAGGCGCAGGCCCAGGTGGAGAAGGAGACCGGGGTGAAGCCGGTCGCGGAGGTGATGATCCCGCTCGTGGCCACCGCCAAGGAGCTGGAGATCCTCAAGGTGCGCGTCGACGCTGTCGCGCGCGCGGTCGAGGACGAGACCGGAGCCGCGCCGGTCTATCTCACCGGCACGATGATCGAGCTGCCGCGCGCGGCCCTGCGCGCCGCCGACATCGCCGCCTTCGCCGAGTTCTTCTCGTTCGGCACGAACGATCTGACCCAGACGACCTATGGGCTCTCGCGCGACGACGCGGGCAAGTTCCTCGGCGCCTATCTGGAAGCCAACATCTTCGAGAAAGATCCCTTCGTGTCGCTCGACCAGGAAGGCGTGGGCGATCTGGTGCGGATCGCGGCCGAACGCGGGCGCGGCGCGCGCGAGGGTCTCAAGCTCGGCATCTGCGGCGAGCATGGCGGCGATCCCGCCTCGATCCGATTCTGCGAGGCGACGGGGCTCGATTATGTGTCCTGTTCGCCATACCGCGTGCCGATCGCGCGCCTGGCCGCGGCGCAGGCCGCGCTTGGAAAGCCGGCGTAAGGCTCTCATTGATCAAGCGGATCGAGCGCGCCCTTGATCCGCCGCGATTGCGTACGATGTTATGCAGCGTCTTGGTCGGGGATTGACCGGACAGGGTCGTTGCGGCTTATCGCGCGGACCCTTTCGTTTCACGACGCGTTCAGTTTCCTGTGCGAACGTGTCGCACAGCTGAAGAACCAAGCTGCAAGGGCTGGTTCAAAGGGCGGGGAGCCTGATCATGTCGATCTTGGCCAAAAGCGCATGGGCCGGACGGGCCCTGATGACGGCGGTCGCGCTGTGCGCCGTCGTGGCGCTCGGCCTGACCGTGAATCTCGCCTCGCAGACCGTGGCGGCCCAGGACGAGCGCGCTCTGTGGAGCGAGCTTGCGCGCACCTATGTCGAGAATGGCGAGGGCGAGCCGGCGTTCGCCACGATGAGCCTTGCGGTCGAGGGCGACGCGGTGGCCGTTCTGACTCGCACCGCGTCGAGCCTTCGCACCTTCGACGCCAGCCACATCGCCACCGCGCGCTTCAATGCGCGCGAGCGTCGCTGTCTGGCCGAGGCGGTGTTCTACGAGGCCCGCTCGGAAAACATCTACGGTCGTCTGGCCGTGGCGGAGGTGGTGCTGAATCGCGTCGGCCACAGGGCCTATCCAAACACGATCTGTGAAGCGGTCTATCAGGGCGCCGAGCGCGTGACGGGCTGCCAGTTCACCTTCACCTGTGACGGCTCCATGGCGCGCGCGCCTTACGGACACGGCTGGGTGGAGGCCCAGAAGGTCGCAGAGCACGCGCTGATGGGCTTCGCCCGTCCGGTCACGCGCCGGGCGACGCACTACCACACGATCGCGGTGGACCCGCACTGGAACGACTCCCTCGTGCGCACGCGCAAGATCGGCACCCACATCTTCTACCGCTTCCCCAGCCGCACCGAGCGCCGCATGCTGCTCGGCGACCGAGAGGCGTAAGCGGGGGTCGGCCCTCGATATCGGCTGGCGGCGAAGGTTCTGTTTAAGATTCGCCGGGAATAGCGAGGCGTGACGCGGCGGGTTAGCGTTGCAACCTCAACATCGCTCGCCATGAAGCACGCCGACGCGCTCGCGCCCATCCTGGAATTTCTTGAACGCATCGAGTTGATCTGCACGCCGGGCGAAATCGCCGCCACGAGCTTTCTTCCAGGCGTGGCGATCAGGGCCGGCGCCCTTGTCTATGACGCCGCGCAGCTGGCCGCGCCCGGCGATCTGCTTCATGAGGCCGGGCGCCTCGCCGCCGTGCCGATCCGCTGGCGCCTCGCGATCAGCGATGACGTGGACGCCTCGCTCGCCGCGCTGGCGCAGGCGCATCCCGAGGCGAGGGGCCTCGCCCACACCGACCTGTTTCCATCGCCTGGCCCTAGGCGGCGGCGCACCAGATCGGCGTCGATCCGGACTGCATCTTCGAGGCGGGCGGCTATGGCGCGGCCGCAGGCGGCGACCCGCGCATTCTGGACCAGCAGCTGCGCATGGGGCTGTTCCCCGGCGTAAGCATGCTCGCCGCGACGGGGCTGTGCGCGGCGCCGCCGCCGTTCGGCGACGGGAGCGACCGCCAGCCCTTTCCGCACATGAAGCGCTGGCTCGCGGCTTAGACCGCGTCCAGCCCGACGTCGAAATTCGGCGCGGAGTGGGTGATCGCGCCCACCGAGATCACGTCCACGCCGGTCTCGGCGATGGCGCGCACGGTCTTCAGCGTGACCCCGCCGGAGGCTTCGAGCGTGGCGCGGCCCTCGGCGCGGCGCGCGGCCTTGGCGAGATCCTCGAGGGTGAAATTGTCCAGAAGCACGCTCTCGGCCTCGGCCGCGAGGGCCTCATCGAGCTGGTCGAGCCGGTCGATCTCCACCGCGACGCGGGTCATGTGACCGGCGAAAGCCCGCGCGCGGCGCACCGCCTCGCCGACCGAGCCGCAGACCGCCACATGGTTGTCCTTGATCAGGATGGCGTCGCCGAGGCCGAAGCGATGGCTCGCCCCGCCCCCGGCGCGCACCGCCTGAAGCTCGAGCGCGCGAAGGCCGGGCGTCGTCTTGCGCGTATGGGCGATGACCGCGCCCGTCCCGCGCACCGCCTCGGCGTAGGCGGCGGTGAGCGTCGCGATCCCGCTCATCCGGCCCAGGAAATTCAGCGCCGTGCGCTCCGCGGTCAGGATCGCGCGCGCGGGGCCCTCAATGTCGGCGATGATCGCGCCGCCGTCGAGCCGGTCCCCGTCGCGCTTCATCCAGCGCAGCTTGATCGCCGGATCGACCAGCGCGAACGCGGCCGCGGCCGGCGCCCGCCCGGCCAGCACGCCAGGGTCGCGCGCGGCGATGCGCATGCGCGCAGCCGCAGTCTCGGGGATGACGGCGAGTGAGGTGACGTCCCCGCGACCGCCTAAATCCTCCTCAAGCGCGCGCCTGGCCAGCGCCTCGGCGATCCCGGGCGGCAGGGGCGGGACGTCGGCGGCCGCCGACGTGCTCATTCGGCGATCCCGGCGCTTTGCGTCTGCGCGCGATCGATCGCCGTCAGGCCGTCGCGTGTCAGGCGGGAATGGGCGGGCTTATCGGCGCGCGTCGGGTGATCGGTGCGGAAATGCCCGCCGCGGCTTTCCTGACGGTTCGCAGCGGAGACCGCAACGAAGCGCGCGGCGAGCGTCGCGGCGGTTTCGCCCGTTCGCGCCTCGATCGCGTCGATCACGCCGATCAGGCGATCCAGCCCCTTCGCGTTGCGCTCCACGCCGGCTTCCGCGCTCATCACCTGGCGCAGGCGCTGCAGCGCGGGGCCTGTCAGAGCGGGCGGCGGCGAGGGTGTCGCGCCGGGTTCGAGCGCTTCGGCGCGCGCGGCGGCCTCGCCGGCGCGTCGCCCAAAGACCAAACCTTCAAGCAGCGAGTTGGAGGCGAGGCGGTTGGCGCCGTGTACGCCGGTCGAGGCGCATTCGCCGGCCGCATAAAGCCCTGGCACGCCGGTAAAGCCGTTCAGGTCGGCGGCGACCCCGCCCATGTGATAGTGCGCCGCCGGCGCGACCGGGATCGGCGCGATGCGCGGGTCGACGCCCGCCTCCATGCACTTGGCGAAGACCGATGGGAAGCGCTCGGGGAACGCCTCGCCCACCGCGGTGCGCGCGTCCAGAAACGCCCCCTTGCCCGACTGCGCCTGTCGGTGCACGGCGCGGGCGACCACGTCGCGCGGGGCGAGTTCTGCATCGGCGTGGACCGCGCGCATGAAGCGCTCGCCCTTCGCGTCGATCAGCGTCGCGCCTTCCCCGCGCAGCGCCTCGGTGGCGAGCGGGGCGGGGTCCCGGCCCACATCGATCGCGGTCGGGTGGAACTGGATGAATTCGGCGTCCTGGATCACCGCGCCGAGCCGGGCGGCCATGGCGAGCGCGCCGCCCTGGCTGGTCCAGGGCGTGGTCGTGACGGCGTAGAGCCCGCATAGACTGCCGGTCGCGAGGATCGTCGCACGCGCCGGGATCGGAACACCTCGACCGCCGGTGTCGCGCGCCAGAACGCCGGCGCAGCCTTCGCGTTGGGCGGGCAGAAGCGCTTCGGCGCGCCAGCCTTCGCGGATTTCGACATGGGGGGCGGCCTGAACCGCCTTGATCAGCGCGGCGAGCATGCCTGCGCCGGCCTGATCGCCCTTCACGCGAGCAACGCGCGCGACGCCGTGAGCGGCTTCGCGCGACAACGACCAGGCGCCGTCCGAATCGCGCTCGAACGGCGCGCCGAGCGCATGCAGCGCCTCGACCTCGGCGGGGCCTTCCCGGCTCAGCACATGGGCGGCTGCAGCGTCGACAAGGCCCGCCCCGGCGCGGATGGTGTCGGCGGCGTGGCGATGAGGACTGTCGTCGGTCCCGAGCGCCGCGGCGACGCCGCCCTGGGCCCATCCGGTGGACGTGCCCTCGCCGAGCCGCGCGCCGGTCAGAAGGATCACCGGCGCAGGACACGCCAGCGCAGCGCGCAAACCCGCCACGCCCGCACCGACGATGACGACGGGCGGTTGCGTAACGGACGGGCCGCGGGAGGAGGGGCGCTGCGTCATGAGCTGCGCTTCGGGCGCGCTCACACCGCCACGTAGGGCACCGGCACGGCCGCGCGGCCGGTGTCGAAGTGCGGCGGCGTGGCGGACTTGGGCAGGTCCAGCATGGCTTGGACACTGGCGCGGGCGCGCTCGGCGACGTCGTTTGAGACGGTGACCTCGTGCTTCATATCCCGCAGCGCTTCGTAAATGCCCTCAAGCGTGATCCGCTTCATGTGCGGGCACAGATTGCACGGCTTCACAAAGGCCACGTCCGGGTTCTCCACCGACACGTTGTCGGACATGGAGCACTCCGTGATCAGGATCGCCTTGGCCGGCTGATTGTTCTTCACATAGGCCGACATCGCGCCGGTGGAGCCGGCGAAATCGGCCTCGGCCATCACCTCGGGCGGGCACTCCGGGTGGGTCAAGATGACCGCGTCCGGGTGCGCGTCGCGCAGATCGGCGATGTCCTCGGGCGTGAACTGTTCGTGCACCTCGCACGCACCCTTCCAGGTCAGGATCTTGATGTCGGTCTGGGCCGCGACATTCTTGGCCAAATACTCGTCGGGGATCATGATGACGGTGTCGACGCCGCGCTGGGCCGCGACCGCCTCGACTACCTGAACCGCGTTCGACGATGTGCAGCAGATATCGCTTTCCGCCTTCACCTCGGCGGAGGTGTTCACATAGGTCACGATCGGCAGGTCGGGATAGGCCTCGCGGATGCGGCGCACGTCGCGACCGGTGATGGAGGCGGCGAGCGAGCAGCCTGCGCGCATGTCTGGGATGAGCACGGTCTTTTCAGGCGACAAGATCTTCGCGGTCTCAGCCATGAAGTGCACGCCAGCCTGAACGATGACGCCCTCTTCGGCTTCGGCGGCGACCTGGGCGAGCTTCAGGGAGTCCCCGGTGATGTCGCCGACGCAATTGAAGATCTCCGGCGTCATGTAGTTGTGCGCCAGGATCACTGCGTCGCGCTCCGCCTTCAGGCGCAAGATCGCGTCGATGACAGGCGCGTGTTGCGGCCACTCCATCGGCGTGACGACCGATTTCACGCGCTCGTACAGGTAATCCACGCGCGCCTTGACCGCCTCGTCATAGACAAGCTCGGACACGTCGGGCCAGCGCGGGTCGCGCGGGCTGTCGGCCGCCGCGCCGTTGCCGTCACGCTGATCGATGAGGTTGATGGTCATGCCGTCCATGGACCGCTCCCTGTCGCCGGTTTCACGCTCCGGCTTTTGCTCGTGATGAGCATTTCTTGCTCGGAAGAAAACGGCGCGCGACACGCGCCGGTTCCGAAAAGAGGTGGAACTTATGCTCTTTATGAGCCTAAGTGGAGTAAATAATACGCCTGACAACCCCGGATGCAAGCGAGAAAACGCTTGCACGGGCCGGAAGGGGGCGATTCGCCCGTCCCCTCAGCCCTCCTTGAGACGGGGGATAGCGAGGCCGAGGGCGGCGCCGCGCGTGATCGCTTCGCGGCGAAACCGATGAAGCTCGGCCGGGCGCCCGCCCGTGCGCGCCTCCACCCGGCCGGTCCCTTCCACGAATCCCGCCCGCTCGAGCGCGCGGCGAAAGTTCTGCTTGTGAAGGGGAAAGCCCGCGATCCCCTCGACGACCTTCTGCAGGGTGGAGAGCGTGAATTCGCTGGCCATCAGCTCGAACGCGACCGGGCGATACTTGATCTTGCCGCGCAGGCGCGACATGGCGGTCGCCAGGATTCGGCGATGGTCCGAGGCCATGGGCTCGCCGACCGCTTCGCCGGAGGGTTCCAGCCCCTGGTCGCGCCAGGCTTCGGCCACGAGCCCGGCCTCGTAGAGCAGCTCATAGCGGTCAAGCGCGCGTTCCTCGTTCCAGGCTGCTCCGTCGAGCCCGAACGTGGCGCGCACCCGGCCGTAGCGGGCGCCGCGTCGGCCAGGGCCGGCCGCCTCGTCGACCCAGGAACGCAGCCGCGGCTCGATCACGCCGTCCAGGCAGGCCGGGCGGCCGTCGCGATGATCCTCCCACGGAAAGAAGCGCCGCCACGACGCCCAGCGCGCCCCGGTGCCCTTCAGGGCGCGCGCTTCAGGCGTCAGCCCAAGATAACCCACCGAGATCACGCGTGATCCGGCCGCGCCGGCGAGCGCGGCCAGCGGCGCCTCGCGGCCCTTGTCGCCGAAGGTGTAGAGCTGCTCCACATAGCCGAGTTCGAAGCCGGTCTGGGTGCGCACCCATTCGCGGAGGCCGATCTCGAAGGTGCGGTGGGTCTCAGGATCGAACGGACCGAAGGGCAGGGCGATCTCCCCGCTCGGGCCTCGGGTGACGAGCACCTTCGGCTCGGCCTCCTGCACCGCGAAGATCACCGCGTTCAGTCCGACGACGAGCTGCAGCGCCTGCGGCGCCTGAGGCGCGGCGTGGGGCGCGGTTTGGTCGCTCATCGCTGGCTCCCGGCGCGGCCCGGCGGCGCGGCTTCGTGTTCGGCGAGCAGCGCGTGGAAGCGTTCCAGGAACGCGCCCTGCGCCTCGTGAGCGGGCGAGGGCGCGATCTCGATTCGGATGTCCGCCGGCGGCCGGCCGAACAGCGTTCGCGCCTCCTCCACCCCGAAGCCGGCGATCTGGACCGCCTCGTGGAAGGCGCAGATGCGGTCGGCGCGCTTGATCGTCCGGGTGATCTCCTCGGGCAGCACCGCAGGCAGGCCGAAGCGCGCATGGATGGCGCCTTCGAGCCGGGCCTCGACGGTCTTGTACTCTGGGCCGAGCTGGGCCTTGAAGGGCGAGATCATGTCGCCGATCACGTATTCGGGCGCATCGTGAATGAGCGCGGCGAGGCGCCATTTGGCCGGCCAGGCGGGCTGGAGATGCGCGCATACGTCCTCAACGACGAGCGAGTGCTCGGCCACGGAGAAGGCGTGATCGCCCGAGGTCTGCCCGTTCCAGCGCGCCACGCGCGCCAGGCCTTGGGCGATGTCGTCGATCTCGACGTCGAAGGGAGACGGGTCGAGCAGATCCAGGCGGCGCCCGGACAACATGCGTTGCCAGGCCCGCGGCTTGCCCTTCTCAATCACGGCCCGCGCCATTATGTCCCGCCTCCTTACCGGGTTACTCACCTCCCGCCGGCCGGCGAAAGGGCTTAAGTAATAGGAAAGCCGGACGATGCGTCATCCGGCAACCGTCAGCGGAGGAATTCATGGCCGAAGAACGCATCCTTGTCGCCCTCCAGGGCGGTGAAAGCGACGACGCGCCGATCGCCGCCGCGCTGGCTCTGGCCGCGCCTTACCGGGCCGACGTGCGCGGGCTGTTCGTGGAGCCGGACCCGGCCAACTACATGCTGTGGACCGGGCCGGGCGCGGCCGGGGCCTCGGTCGTGACCACCGCCATCGACGCGGTGCGCGAAGAAACCGACAAGGCGTGCGAGGAGGCCGAGCGCCGCTTCCGCGATGCGCTCGCCGACCGCCAGGCGTTGAGCGACGGCGCCTCCTTCCGACGCATCTCGGACAGCCCGTCCGAGGCCGCCGAGCAGGCGCGCCTGGTGCGCCTTCTGGTGACCTGCCCCGAAGCGGCTGCGGGCCGCGGCTCTCTGGCCGACTTCACCGCCTCGTGCCTGGTCGACGAGGCCGCACCGGTTTTCGTGCCACGCAAGGGCGCGACGCCGGCGAAAACGATCTGCGTGGCCTGGGACGGGTCGAAGGAGGCCGCGCGCGCGGCCTTCGCGGCCGAGCCGATCCTGCGCCAGGCCGACGACGTCATTATCCTGCACTCCAAGCGCAATCTGGATTACCACGACCGCGCCGCCGCCGCGCCGAACCGCCTGGCCAACTGGCTCGCCGCGCGCGGCGTCGACAGCCGCCCGGTCGAGGTCGACCGCGAGGGCCGGCTCGGCGAGGCGATTCTCGAGGCCGCCGCAGACGCCGACCTCGTCATCGCGGGCGCCTACGGGCATTCGCGAATCGCCCAATTCGTTTTTGGCGGCGTGACGCGCACGCTGCTGTCCGCCACTGACGGCCCGTCTCTCCTTATCGCTCACTGACGAGCACGTACCGCACCATAGAAGGACCGATCCGATGGCTCTGACCCGCTGCGTCCTGCGTCTCGGGCGCAACCCTGAAGCCGGCTTTCCCGAAGGCGATGACGAGCAGGGCTATGTCATCACCGCGCCGCTCAACAAGGACGGCCGGCTCGACGCCGATCTGTGGCGCCAGCACAAGAAGGCCTGCACGGTGATCCGCTTCTCGCCCGACGACGAGGACAAGGCCGACGGCTGGCTGACCCACCGTGGCTCGAACTGGTTCTTCCACTATGACGAAGAGCATGAGGGCCCTGACGAGCCGGTCTACAAGCTCGGCGACCACACCCTGCGGGTTGGCGATTACGTCACCATCCACGAGGCCGACGGCGACGATCTGGTCTACAAGGTGACCGAGGCGCAGAGCGTGCACGCCTGACCTGCTCCGGCGCCCGCTGGGCGAACATCGCTGCCTCATCGTGCGGCGCCGCCACGATGCTGCGCTGCAAAATGACGCTCGCGCGCTGACACCCGCGCCTCCCCGCGCAAGGCTTTGTCCAGACAAAGCTGCTGACTAAGGCTGCAGGGGAGACCGTTCATGGACGAGGCCGTCTTCGCAACAGGCGACGTCGCCTGGGTGCTCACCGCGTGCGCGCTGGTCCTTATGATGACCGTGCCGGGGCTGGCTCTGTTCTACGGCGGCATGGTCAAGCGCACGAGCGTGTTGTCGACCCTGATGCAGGCGCTGGGCGCCGCGGGCCTGGTCACGCTGGCCTGGGTGATCGCGGGCTACTCCTTCGCGTTCGGCGGCGAGGGGGCGCTGTTCGGCGGGTTCGAGCGGATTTTCCTGAACGGTCTGACGCTGGAGTCCGACGCCGGGGGCATTCCCGAAAGCGTCTTCATCCTGTTCCAGATGACGTTCGCGATCATCACCGTGGCGATCATCGCCGGCGCGGCCGCGGAGCGGTTGAGCTTTAAGGCCTGGATGATCTTCACCCCGATCTGGCTGCTTGCGGTCTACGCGCCGGTCGCGCACTGGGTCTGGGGCGGCGGCTTCCTGCACGGCGCCGGCGTGCTCGATTTCGCCGGCGGCGCGGTCGTGCACATCAACGCCGGCGTGGCCGGTCTCGTTCTGGCGCTGAAGCTGGGCCCGCGCCGCGGGTGGCCGAAGGACGGCTCTCCGCCGCACAATCTGGTGCTGACCGTCATCGGGGCTGGGCTGCTCTGGGTCGGTTGGTTCGGCTTCAACGGGGGCTCCGCGCTCGGCGCCAACGCGCTCGCCGCGCACGCCGCGCTGGTGACCCAGATCGCCGCGGCCACCGCCGCCATCGCCTGGGCGCTTCTGGAGTGGATGCTCCGGGGCAAGCCGAGCGTGCTCGGGGCGGCCTCAGGCGCGGTGGCTGGGCTTGTGGGCATCACCCCGGCGGCCGGCTTCGTCGAGCCCTATGCGGCCTTCGTGATCGGCGCGCTGGCGGCTGTGGGCGGCTACTTCGCGATCACCAGCCTGAAGAAGATGTTGAAATACGACGACAGCCTGGACGCGTTCGGCCTGCACGGGGTGTGCGGCCTGATCGGCGCGGTCCTGACCGGCGTGTTCGCGGCCGAGGCCATCGGCGGCGCGCCCGGCGCACTCGAAGGCGACCTGCCGCTGATCTGGACGCAGACCTGGGGCGCGCTCGCGGTCGCGGCCTACTGCGCCATCGTGACTTTCGTCATCTTGTCGGTGATGGGCCTCATCATGAAGCTGCGCGTGGACGAGGAAGACGAGATTACGGGCGTCGACGTCGCGCTTCACGGGGAGAGCGCCTGACGCCTGCGCGCCGGGCGAAGCGCGCGTTTTCACGACCGCGCCCTTCGCCCGGCGCGACCACTTTCCTCCCGACTGGTCCCCGGCGGCTTCGGCCTTCCGGGGGTCTTTTTTACGAGGTCGGCGTACAGAGACGAAACAGGGTGCGCGCCAAGGCCGTCATGGCGCGCGGCGTGGTCGTCTCGCAGCTCGTGTTGCGATTGAACACGGGGATCTGAAGGCTCGCCCCGGCGCATTGGCCGCGCGTCTGCGCAGTCAGACGACCGGCGAGGGTCGAGCCGAGCGGCCTCGCAGCCTCGCCGCGCCGCGCCCGCGCGGCGTTCTCAGCCTCTATGAACGCGTCCTTGAAGATGATGGGCGCGCTCGCGGCCTCGGCAGCCTGCTCCAGGCGGCGCACCGCGCTATCGGCGAAGGAGGCGTCCGCATCGCGCCGTCGCAGCACCACCGCGCCGGCCTGGCTTGCAGCTGAGTCGTCGAACGCGCTGGTGCTGAGGCTCACGAAGCGCGCGCCGGACACGCCCTTGGCCGCCGCCCAGTCGCACAACCGCGCGGCCGCGTCTCCGGACCGCTTGCCGCCCACGAATACGAAGTGCGCGTCCGCGCCGGACGCGGCGACGATATAGGCGGTCGCAACCGCGACGGCGTTGTCGAGCCAGCCGCTGAAATAGCCGGACTGCGTTCGGTCTATGGAGCGCGACAGCGCCACCGGCGATCCGGCCGGCACGCCGGCGAGCGTGGCGCATGTGAAGCGCGGCCCGTCGTCCAGGCTTTCGATATCGGCGTAGGCCAGCCGCGCGCCGGTGTCGCGGTCATAGGCGTACACCTGCTCGCCGACGAGCCGTTGGGCGTGCGCGGTCGCACGCGCGGTGAGGTCGTCGGCGACGGGCTCGGATTCGGGATCTTTCGGCGTCGGGGCGATCGCGCCGTCCGGTGTAACGACGCCGCCGTGACGGTCCACATGGGCGACCACGATCGGGGCGTCGTCACGCTTGCCGGCGATCACGCAAAGCCCGTCCGAGCGCGCCGCGTCGCGTTTCAGGCGCATGAAATCGCGTGCGAGATGATCAAGGAAGGGCGCCTCCGCCCCGGTCACGCTCGGCGTATCGAGATACTCCGCGGTCTTGGCGATGATCCGGGCGGAAAGGACCGGGTCGTCCGGCAGGCTCACCCGAGCTTCTCCACGAAGACCGTGCCGGCCGAATAGCCCGCGCCGAACGAGCAGATCACGCCGCGATCGCCGGGCGACAGGTCGTCTGAATGGCGGTGGAAGGCGATGATGGAGCCGGCCGAGGACGTGTTGGCGTATTCGTCCAGGATCGTCGGCGCGTCCTCGCCGCCGGCGTCCCGGCCGAACACCTTCTTGGCGATCATCAAATTCATGTTGATGTTGGCCTGGTGCAGCCAGACGCGCTTCATGTCGTCGGGTTGAAGGCCGAGCTCGTCCATGTGCGTGCGGATCATTTCCGAAACCATGGGCACGACTTCCTTGAAGACCTTGCGGCCCTCCTGGACGAACAGCTTGTCGTCCTTCGGCGCGCCGTTCGGGATCGGCGTGTTGTCGCCGGTGGGCCGCTCGGTGCGGTTCAGGAAGCCGAAATTGTTGCGGATATTGTTTGAGAACTTGGTGCGCAGCTTGGTGCCGATGATGCTCCAGCCGCCTTCGCCGAGATCGTCGGCCTCCAAAAGCACCGCCGTGGCGACGTCGCCGAAGATGAAGTGGCTGTCGCGGTCGCGCCAGTTCAGGTGGCCGGAACAGATCTCCGGGTTGACCACCAAAAGCGCGCGGGCGTGGCCGGCCGCGATCATGTCCGCGGCGGCCTGGACGCCGAAGGTCGCCGAGGAGCACGCCACGTTCATGTCGAAGCCGAAGCCTTCCTCGATGCCCAGCGCGTCCTGGATCTCCACCGCCATGGCGGGATAGCCGCGTTGCATGTTGGAGGCGGCGACGATCACCCCGTCCACGTCCGCAGCCGTCTTGCCGGCGCGCTCCAGCGCGTCGTTGCACGCCTTCAGGCCGATCTCGGCCAGGATGGAGATCTCGTCATTGGCGCGCTCCGGGATGAACGGGACCATGCGCTCGATGTCGAGCACGCCGGCCTTGTCGACCACGTAGCGCGACTTGATGCCGGAGGCCTTTTCGATGAACTCGACCGAGGAGGGCGTTAGCGCCTCCATCTCGCCGCGTTCGATCTCCACAGCGTGGCTGGCGTTATAGCGCTCGACATAGGCGTTGAAGCTCGCGACGAGCTCTTCGTTACTGATGGCGTGTTCAGGCGTCCAAAGGCCCGTCGACCGGATGACGGCGGCGCTCATGCTTTACTCCGAAAGGATTCTTTCAATTTTTTCGACGTTAGACGCCCTTTCGACGCCTTGTCGACATTAGCGCGCGCCTAGAACCGCCGTTTCTCCAGCGCCCGGACCGCCTCGCGCCGGAAACAGCCGGTCAGATGGTCGTTGACCATGCCGACCGCCTGCATGAAGGCGTAGCAGATCACCGGCCCGCAGAACTTGAAGCCCTGCGCCTTGAGCGCCTTGCTCATGGCGCGGCTTTCAGCGGTCTCGGTCGGCACCTCGGCCATGTCGTCGAAAGCGTTCTGGATCGGCGCCCCTCCGACGAAGTCCCACAGGAAGGGCGAAAAGCCCGCGCCGCGCTCCTCGATCGTCAAGAAGGCGCGAGCGTTTCCGATTGCGGACTCGATCTTGGCGCGCGAGCGCACGATGCCTGCGTCGCCGAGCAGACGCTCAACGTCAGACTCGGTGAAGCGCGCCACGCGCTCAGGGTCGAAGCCCTCGAAGGCGGCGCGAAAGGCCTCGCGCTTCTTCAAGATCGTGATCCAGGAGAGCCCGGCCTGAAACCCGTCCAGAATGAGCTTCTCAAACAGGGCGCGCGCCTCATAGCCGGGCACGCCCCACTCGGTGTCATGATAGGCGAGGTAGACCGGATCAGTTCCCGGCCAAGGGCAGCGTTTTGTCATGGCGGGTCCGGGCGGCGTCCGGACGCGGCCTTACGCGCTATCCGGTGGGGATGAACAGGCGGATAGCGTAGGCCACGACCGTAATGGTCGCCAGTCCCGCCGCCCAGAGCCCGGCGAACCAGGCGAGTTTCTTCCAGACCGGCGTCGCGGACGCGTTCGGGTCGGTCTCGTGTCGTGCCTCAGACATCAGTGATACCCCTCGCCAAGGCGGACCTTGCCGCGGAAGATCCAGTAAGCGTAGGCGGTGTAGGCCAGGATCAGCGGCAACAAGATGAGCGCGCCCACCAGCATGAACCAGAGGCTGGAGGCCGGCGCGGCGGTCTGGAAGATCGTCAGCGAGCCCGGCACGACGAAGGGATAGAAGCTCACCGCGAGGCCGACGAAGCTGAGCGTGAAGAAGCCGATCGTCGCCAGGAAAGGCAGCGCCTCGCGCTTTTTCGCCAGCCCGTAGGCGGTCAGGCCCGCAAGCGCGGAGACCAGGATCGGCACCGGGGACAGCACGACGAGGTTAGGCATCGAGAACCAGCGCCGTGCGATCTCCTCGTGCATGACAGGCGTCCAGAAGCTGACCAAGCCCATGGCGACCAGTACGAGCGCCATCAGGGGCAGCGCGAGCTTGCGCATGCGCTCCTGCAACGCGCCTTCGGTCTTCATGTTGAGCCAGGTCGCGCCCAGCAGCGCGTACCCGGCCACGACCGCGAAGCCGCAGAACAGGTTGAACGGGCGCAGCCAGTCGAATGCGGCGCCGGTGAACTGGCGCCCGTCGGTCTGAACGCCGGAAATGATCGCGCCCAGAATCACGCCCTGCATGAAGGCCGCCATCATCGACCCTCCGGAAAAGCCCCAGTCCCACCAGCGGCGCCCGCGCTCGGTCTTGAACCGGTACTCGAACGCGACACCGCGGAAGATCAGGCCCAGAAGCATGAACAGGGCGGGCAGATACACCGCCGGCATCAAGATCGCGTAGGCCGTGGGGAAGACCGCGAACAGGCCTCCGCCGCCCAGAATGAGCCAGGTCTCGTTGCCGTCCCAGACCGGCGCGACGGAGTTGATCATCACGTCGCGCTCCTCCCGGTCGGCCGTGCCTGGAAGGAGGATCCCGACGCCGAGATCGAACCCGTCGAGCACGACATAGGCGAGGACGGCGAAGGCCAGAAGGAAGGCCCAGACCATGATCAGGGGTTCGTTCATGACGCGCCTCCCGTCTCAGCGGCCGCGCCATTGGAGCCGTCTCGCCTAACCCCGCGGGCGCGGGCCCGGGGCTGAGCGTGGCGCGGCGCGCCTTCATAGCTCATGCCCGCCGCCGGGGTGATTCCGGCGGTGCGGATCGGTTCGTCGCGCGGCGGGCCGTCGTCGCCGCGTTCCGGTCCCTTCGCCATCGTGCGCAGGATGTAGAACACGCCCGCGCCGAACACGATGAAGTAGACGACGATGAACACCAGCAGCGAGGTCGCCACCTCGCCCGCCCCGGCCGGCGACGCGCTGTCGGCGGTGCGAAGCAGGTTGTAGACGGTGTAGGGCTGACGTCCGACCTCGGTCGTGATCCAGCCCGCGATGACCGCGACCAGTCCCGACGGCCCCATGACCAGCGCCGCGCGGTGGAACCAGGGCGCATCGTAGAGCCTGCCGCGCCAGCGCAGGTAAAGGCTTACCACGCCGACGAGCGCCATCAGCAGTCCGATGCCGACCATGATGCGGAACGACCAGAACACCATCACCACCGGCGGGCGCGCATCCTCGGGAAACTCAGACAGGCCCGGCGTGCGCCCGTTCCAGTCATGCGTCAGGATCCAGGCCGACAGGTGCGGGATGGAGACTTCCGCCTCCATTTCTTCGGTCTGCTCGTTCGGCAGGCCGAACAGGATCAGCGGCGCGCCCTCCATCGGCTCGAAATGGCCTTCCATGGCGGCGACCTTCTGAGGCTGATGCTCGAGCGTGTTCAGGCCATGCAGGTCTCCGAGGAAGATCTGCGCCGGCGCGACGATCGCGGCCATCCACATCGCCATGGAGAACATGACGCGCGCGGCCATATCGCGCTTGTTGCGCAAAAGGTGGAACGCGCCCACCGCGCCGACGATGAAGGCCGTGGTCAGATACGCCGCTGTGACCGTGTGCGCGAGGCGGTACGGGAAGGAGGGGTTGAAGATGATCTCCAGCCAGTTCTCGGGCACGAACTGACCGGCCTCGTTGATCGCAAAGCCGGCCGGCGTGTGCATCCACGAGTTCACCGACAGGATCCAGAACGCCGAGCCGAACGTGCCGAGCGCGACCATCACGGTGGCCAGGAAGTGGAGCTTGGGCCCGACGCGGTTCAGCCCGAACAGCATGACGCCCAGGAAGCCCGCCTCCAGGAAGAAGGCCGAGAGCACCTCGTAAGCCATGAGCGGGCCCAGGATCGGGCCGGTGAGCTCGGCGAAGACCGACCAGTTCGTCCCGAATTGGTACGTCATGACGATCCCGCTCACCACGCCCATGCCGAAAGCGACGGCGAAGATCTTCACCCAGTACTTGAACAGGCGCAGATACACCTGACGCCCAGTCTTCAACCACAGGCCTTCAAGGACGGCGAGATAGCTCGCCAACCCGATCGTGAAGGCGGGGAAGATGAAGTGGAAAGCGACTGTGAACGCGAACTGTATTCGCGCTAGAAGGACGGCATCCATCATGGCGGATCACCCCAATTATCAATCTTGATAATCGATATATAATACCGTGCGCGATGCGCCATGCGGCGCGCCCGCGCAGGCGTCAGACGGTCGCAGCCAGCGTTTCGGGATCGTCCAGCACGCGGGCTTCGACGCCGCCGGCCATGATCGTCTCGCCGCTGTCCAACGCAGAGCGGGCGCGATCGGTTCGAATGCGCGCCAGAGCAACACCGGCGGACGCTGACGTCACCTCGCCGAGCGGGGTGTCGCCGGCGGCCATGGGCGCGCCGGGCTCCACCGGGGCTTCCAGGGAGAGCCGCACGGTGCGTTTGCGCACGCCGCCCTTGCGGCGCATGCGGCTGGCCACCTCCTGGCCCACGAAGCAACCCTTTTTGTAGTCCACCCCGCCCATCAGGTCGTGGTTGACGTCGGTGGAGAAGACCGCGTTGCCGGCGTAGTCGGCGCCGAACTCCGGCACGCCGGCGGCGATGCGTGCGGCGTGATAGGCGCCGGTTTCGTCCTCCGGTCCGCCCGCGGGCGCGATGGCCCGGCGCCCGAGCGCGGCGGCGCGCGGATCGGGCGCGGCGGCGATCGCGATCGCGTCGAGCTCAGCCTCGCGCGGGCCCGCCGCGGCGATCACGCTCAGATCGTCGCGCAACCCGATCTCGGCGTTCGAGCGCAGCTTGTACAGGGTGAGCCGGCGCGCCAGCGTCTCGGCGTCGCTGCCTGGCGCATCGATCAGAAGCCCGCCTTCGCCGTCGTCGAACAGGATGAAGTCGGCCAGCACTTTGCCTTGCGGGGTCAGAAGGCTTGAGAACTGCGCCCGGCCGGGCTCAGGGGCGGGGCCGTTGGAGATCACGCGCTCAAGAAAATTCCGCGCGTCCGGCCCGGTGATCGCGATCACCGCGCGGCCCGGCAGTTGGGTGAGAAAGTCAGGCGTGTCGCTCATGATCGAAAGTCCCGCGGCTGCGCCCCGCGATGTGGGCGGCGCGGCGCGCTCTGGCAAGTGTTGGCGCGCTGGGCTAATCCCCGGGCGCGATGACCCGGATCCTCTTCGTCACATCCACGCGTATCGGCGACGCGGTGCTGTCCTCCGGTCTGCTCGATCATGTCGTGCGGACCCGGCCGGATGCGCGCGTGACGCTGGCGTGCGGGCCTCTGGCTGCGCCGCTGTTTCGCGCCGCGCCGGGGGTGGAGGAGATCATCGTCATGGCCAAGCGCCCGCGCGCGGGACATTGGCGCGATCTCTGGGCGCGCGCGGCGCGCGCGCGTTGGGACCTCGTCATCGATCTTCGCCGCTCGGCCATCGCCTGGCTCGTGCCTGCGAAGGCGCGCGCGGTGAAGCCGCGCCCGCCGGCCGGCGAGGTCCTGCATAAAGTCGAGGAGACGGCGCGGACGCTGCAGCTCACGCCTCCGCCGGCGCCGCGGCTCTGGCTCGACGCGGCGGCGACCAGGGCCGCTGAAGCCGCCTTGCCTGGCGATCAGCAAACGCTCGCCATCGCCCCGGCGGCCGCCGCGCCGTTCAAGGAGTGGCCGCGGGCGCGGTTCGCTCAGTTGGCTGCTGAGCTGACCGGGCCCGGAGGCGCGCTCGAGGGCGCGCGCATCGCCGTCTTCGGCGGCCCCGGCGACGAACAGGCCGCGCGCGAGGCCGTCGCCGGCCTCGATCCGGACCGCGTCGTCGATCTGACGGGCAAGCTCTCCATCCTTGAAGCCGGGGCGGCGTTAAAGCGCGCCCGGCTCTTCATCGGCAACGACTCTGGCCTGATGCATCTGTCAGCGGCGGCCGGAACGGCGACGCTGGGGCTGTTCGGCCCGACCGACGAGCGCGTCTACGGCCCGTGGGGCGAGCAGACCCGCGCCGTGCGCGCCGGCCCGCCCGCCGACGAGCGCGCGCGCGCCGCACTGCGCTTCTCCACCGAAAGCCTGATGGGCGATCTCCAGCTTGAGACGGTGCGCGAGGCGGCGCTGGCTCTGATCAGGTCTGCGCCGTCCGGCTGAAACGCATCCCGGCGCCCACGCCGGCTCTGGGACGCGCGATCAGAGCACCACGGTCGCCGCGGTCAGGTTCAACCCGACGATCGCGCTGGCCCGCGTGTCGATCCGTAGGCTGGCGAGCAGCGAATAGATTTGGCGCGCCGGGGAGGCCGACAGCGCCGCGTAACGGAGTGCATCCAACTGCTCGTTGGAATGCTCCGCCGTGGCGAGGCGCCACTGCGGAAAGAGTCGCTCGTCGGTCTCTGCGACCTCCGCCGCCACGAGGTCCGTATGGCGCGGGTCACGCGCGATCCGGCCGATCGTCTCACTGATCGCGTCGCGCGGCCCCTCGATCAGCTGCAGGAACGAATCCGGCCCGGCGGCCAGCACGCCTGTCAGGCCCGAAGCGCTGTTGCGCAGAGCCGCCCGCATCATGATCCCGCGCATCACCTCGTTGCACGACGGATCGAGCAACGCCTTGCTGAAATACATCAATCGAACCAGAGGTTGCGTATCCATGTCAGAAGCTCACCTGAATTCGGACGGTCCAGGATGTGCTGTCGCCGAGCGCGCCGTCTCCACGCTCCTCAGCCACGTTGCCCATGATCCGCAGGTCTTGGCGCGGCGTCCATGTCAGTCCGCCTGTGACGGTCGTGCTCGAGCCGGTGACGAAGCCGCCAAGGTCCACGTGGTCGATCCTTGCGGCGACCTCGAGCGCGCCGTATCCGCCCTGGCCGAGCGGGCGCGCCGGTTTGATCGCGCCGAACGCGCCCTTGCCGCCCTTGTAGGGGCGCGTCTCTCCAGTCACCGCGATCGAGGCCTGGGCGTAGGCGGCCGTCGCGGTCTCCTCGCCGGCGGGCCGATCGAAAGTCATGGCGGCGACCTCGCCGGAGGCGAAGACCGGCCCTGACGCGTACGCCGCCTCCAGACCATAGAGAGTCGAGCTGTCCGCGCGGCCGGCGGGTCCGTACTTGGTGAAGTCGGCGACGACGGTCTTGGCGCCGAGCACGCTGAGCGTCGGCGCGCCGGTCTTAACCCCGATATCCCCGTAATCCAGCCACCGGGCGTAGGCGCCGAGATGGAAGGTGCGGTCATACTCGCGAACGGGCGTGTAGGCGACGCGGCCGGAGATCGCTGTCTGCTCGGAACCGAAGCCCCGTTTGGGTTCATCCGCCAGAGAACCGCGGGTCGCCGCCGTCATGAACACGACGTTGCGCCCCTCGTAGCGCGCGTGGATCCCGAGCCGGCGCCCCAGCCCGAACGCCTTGGTGAAGCGGGCCGGCTCCACGAAGACGGTTCCGCCTTGCGGCGTCAGCTTGTCGAGCGAGGCCGGCTCCTTGAAATGGCCGAGCCCGACCGACCAGTCGCCCAGCCCGAGCGATACGCCGACATCACGCCACTCGCCCTCTCCGGCGAAGTCGTAATCGAGCGTGAAGTGGAAGTCGCCGGCCTTGCGTTGCAGCCGGAGTTCGCCGAGACGCAGGTCGGATTCCTGCCCGTCGCGGCCTTGCGCCGTTTCGCCGTCGAGCCAAGCGGCGTCGACGAAGAACAGGCCGTGGAGGCTGAAGCCGGACGACGCGTCGGTGTCGGCCGGAGCGGCCGCGGCCGCTCCGGCGAAGACGAGGGTCGCCGCGCCGGCGGTCAGCAGTGCGCTGGATCGGATCATGACCGTCTCCTGTTGTCCGCGCCGCGCCCTTAAGCGGCGCGCACTTCGCCGAGGAAGGCGTCGAGTTCGCGCTTGAGCGCCTCGGAGTCGGCGCGAAGCCCGGTCGCGGCTTCATCGACCGAGGCTGCGACGCTGGCGGTCTCGGAGACGGAGGCCTGGACCATGGCGATTTCGCTGGACGCCGTTTTCGAGCCGTCGGCCGCTTGCTGAGCGCTGGACGAGATTTCCCGTGTGGCCGAGCTCTGCTCTTCCACCGCGGACGCCAGTGCGGCGCTGGTGCCGTCGATCTGCTCGATCTGCTTGATGATGTCGCGCGTGGCGCCGACCGCGTCGCTCGCGGAGCTGTTGATCTCGGCGAGACGCTCGCTGATCTCACTGGTCAGCTTTTGCGTCTGCTCGGCGAGTTGCTTGACCTCCTCGGCCACGACCGCGAAGCCCTTGCCGGCTTCACCGGCGCGCGCAGCCTCGATCGTGGCGTTGAGCGCCAGAAGGTTGGTCTGTTCGGCGACCTCGCTGATCGAAGACACGATGGTGTCCACGCCCGCGACGGCGCCTGCGAGCCGGTCCAGTGTCTGCGAGCTTGAGGCGGCCTGTTCGCTCGACGCGCGCGCGGCGTCCGCAGAGGCGGTGACCTGCTGGGAGACCTCGCTGAGAGTCGCGGTGAGCTCCTCGGCCGCCGAAGCGACCGCAGCGACCGACGTGCTGCCCTGCTCCGCAGCGGCGGCGACGGAGGTGGCGCGCTCGTCCGTCCCGGTCACGGCGGCCGACAGCGTGGCGGCCTTCTCCTGCAGCCCCTCTGACGATTGGGCCAGATTCGCGATCACCGCGCCGACCTTGCGTTCGAAGTCGTCTGCGAGGTCTCGCATGGCCTGCTTGCGGCGCTCTTCCTCCTCGGCTTCGCGACGGGCTTCGGCCTCCTGCTTCTCCCGGATCGCGATGGCGTTGTCGCGGAACACCACGAGCGCGCGCGCCATGTCGCCGATTTCGTCGGTCCGGGTTTGACCGGCGATTTCGGTATCGGTGTCGCCCTCCGCGACGCGATTCATCGCGCTGGTGATTTGCTTGATCGCGCTGGGCAGCGTCAGCCCGAAGAAGGCCGCAAGCGCCACGCCCGCGAGCACGACCACGATCCCGACGCCCAGCACGGTGAGTTGCGTGCGGTTCGCCGACTTCTCGTTCTCAACTCCGATGGCGCTCTGTTGCTGGAGCGCCGCTTCGCGGGCGCTCTGAGCAATGTCGGTCATTTCCGGACCGAGCGTGTTCATTCGCCCGAACGCGCCGTTGCGCGCGGCGATCGCCCGCTCGGCGTCTTCGAAGGCGGCGGTGAAGTCGGCGAGGATCTCCGCGGCTTCGCGGTTCAGCCGGGCGCGTTCGGCGTTCTGCAGGAGCGGTTGGAGCGTTGCGATCGCCTCGGCGGCCTGGGCGACCTCGTCGCGCGCGCGCGCCCCATACTCCGGTGTGTTCGCGACCAGGAACTTCTCCCCGTAGAGACGGCCGAGGAGAAGCCGCTCCTGCGCCTGCGCCGCGTAGAACGCCGCTTCGGGGTCCCGATCCGCATACGCGGTCTCGCTCATGCGGCTGAGGCGGTTGCGCGCCGCGGCCCCCGTTTCGCGCATGACCGCGACGGCGGCGTGGCGGTTCTGCTCAGCCGCTTCCGCTTCCTCAAAGAGAGCCGCGTAGGCCGCCGATTGATCTGCAAGCTCAGGCACGCCTGCTTGCGCAGCGTGGTCGGGAACTTTGGCGATGTACTCGGCGAAACGCTCGGCGAGCGCCGGGTCGCCGCTTGAGCGCCAGAACAGCGAGGCGAGACGCGCCTGCGCCACGTCCACCTTCACTTCGTTCGCCGCCATGCTGCGCGAGCTGGCGTCGCGATAGTCGTTGAAGAAGCCCGACAGACTGCGGGCGCCGACGCCGCCCACGAGCGCGAGCGCGATGACGAGCGCCAGCAGGAGCGCGAACGCGAGAATAAGCTGATTTTGCAGAGACAGTCGAACCATGACGAAGACCCCTTTTACATGAATTCGCACAAGCCTCGGATAGGACTTTGCGAACAGTTCACGGGTCACCGTTCCGTGGTTACCAAGTCATGAATTTGTGTTTTCAGGAATATGTATATTTAGATGAGTATTGTTTTATGCAAGACCACACCTAAATTGCGAGGTATCATAATAAGTAAGCAGTCACTGCCTGGTGGCGGCGAGCGTTTGCTCGTACTCAGACTTCAGCAGAAAAATACTTCAATCAATATATCGGCGCCGCAATCTCTCGGCGAGCGCTTCGCCTTCGAGCGCCAGCCGGGCGCGCGCCATTTCCGCTTCCGCACCGCAGCGGGTGCGGCGGCGCTGGTGCAGGCGGAAGCCCTCATTGAAGCTGGCGATCAGGCGCTCGCGATAGGGTCCGCGCGTGGGCGCTTCGAACTCCAGAAGCTCGGCCATGCGCTCGCGCCATTCCTGGGCCTGGCGGCTTTGGCAGGTGAAGTCGAAATAGTGCATCTCGCCCATCACCTGAGCGAGCCGCTCGACCGGATAGCCCTCCGCGCCGCGCAGCTGAGCCGCGCCGGGCGCTGAGAGGGCGAGCGTGACGGCGAAGGCGAGGGCGAGACGGCGCATGGCCATCGTTCAACCCTTCGAATCAGGCCGGGTTATGGCGGCGTCTGCGATGGCGCGGCTGGCGTCGATGACGCGCCTTGTCTCGTCCCAGGCCAGACGTTCCCGCGCGGTCGCTACGTCGACAAATTCCGCAGCCAGCGCATCGTCGGCGGCGCGCGGCTCGCCCTCGATCCAGGTCGCGGCGAAATTGATTAGCACGTAGTGGCTGTCCTCGTCGATCGCGTCGACCACGTCGATCAGCCCGGCGATCTCGGCGGAGACGCCGGTCTCCTCCTCCAGCTCGCGCAGGGCCGCCTCGCGCGCGCTTTCGCCGAACTTCAGCTTGCCGCCGGGAATCGACCACTTGCCCTGGTGCGGCGGCCGGCCGCGCTGGATCAGAAGAACCTCGCCGCCGCGCCAGACGACGACGCCGGCGGCGGGGGTGGGCGTGCGTTTGGGATCGGCTTCGCTCAACAGACGGGCTCCTTGACGAGAACGGGCGCGGCGGGCGTCATCGGCCCATGTGCGGACGCTACGTCATCACCCTCACGCTCGACCAGCTGCGCGATCTGTTCGGCGTCCAGGACCGGCCCAATCTGGAGCCCACCTGGAACGCCGCGCCGACCCAGACCCTGCCGATCGTGCGGGCGGGCAAGGCGGGCGAGCCGCGCCTGTCGAAAGTCCGCTGGGGCCTGGTCCCGCACTGGTCGAAGGAGCCGCCTGAGAAGGCCAAACCGCTCATCAACGCGCGCGCGGAGACGGCTGCAGAAAAGCCGACCTTCCGCACCGCGCTCTCACGGCGACGCGCGCTCGTGCCGGCGGACGGATTCTACGAATGGTCCAAGAACGCCGACGGCGCCAAGCAGCCCTGGTTCATCACCCGCACTGACGGCGAGCCCATGGTGTTCGCCGGGATCTGGGAGCGCTGGGGCGAGGGCGAGGACGTGACCGACAGCTTCGCGATCCTCACCATCGCGGCCAATGACGACATCGCCCACCTGCACCATCGCTGCCCCGTGATGATCGTGCGCGCGGACTTCGAGCGCTGGCTCGACCGCGAGGCCGATCCGGCGCCGCTCCTGAAACAGCTGCCCGACGGAACGCTGCAGACGCGCAAGGTCTCCAAAGCCGTCAATGCGGTGCGCAACGATTCTCCGGATTTGCTGGAGGAGGCGGAGTAGGGCGCCTGATCGCTGCGCGGTCCTGGATCGATGCTGGGCATCGTCCGGGAATTCATGACAGGGACGCTGAATTCCCGGACGCGGCGAAGCCGCGATCCGGTACCTCGGGCCGACCGGCCTCCCCCCCCTCGAGAAACGCGCCCTTCAGATCGATCCAGGAGCGCGTTCCCGCCGCGTCGAAACAGGTGTCGAGCCAGGCTTTCGCCGCCTGGCGGCCGCTGTCGCGCCGGCGCTGGTCGCGGTGATCGCGCGCGGGCGGCCACCCGCGCCTACTTCGCGATCCAGCCGCCCTCGACCATGATCGAGGAGCCGTTGACGTTCGCGCCGTCGTCTGAGACGAGATAGAGCAGCGCGCCGACGAGCTCGTCATACTCGACGAACTTCTTGGTCGGCTGGGCGGCGAGCATGACGTCGCGTACGACCTCGTCCTCGCTGATGCCGCGCGCCTTGGCGGTGTCGGCGATCTGGGCCTCCACCAGCGGCGTCTTCACATAGCCGGGGCAGATGGCGTTGGCGGTGATCCCGTCCTCGGCCGTTTCCAGCGCGAGCGTCTTGGTCAGACCGATGACGCCGTGCTTGGCCGAGACATAAGCCGACTTGAACGGGCTCGCGCGATGGCCGTGGGCTGAGACCAGATTGACGATGCGCCCGCGCCCGGCCTTGCGCATCACCGGCAGGGCCGCCTTCGAGGCGTGAAAGACAGACGACAGGTTGATGGCCAGAATCGCGTCCCACTTTTCGGCGGGAAACTCCTCGATCGGCGCGACATGCTGGATCCCGGCGTTGTTCACCAGAATGTCCAGCCGGCCGAACTCTGAGGCCGCATAGCCGACCATGTCGGCGATCTCGCCGGGCTTGAGCATGTTGGCGGGATGGAAGCGGACCTCGACGCCATGGTCGGCCGCGAGCTTCGCGCGCAGACGCTCGATCTCATCGGCGTCGCCGAGCCCGTTCATCACCACGTGCGCGCCGTTCTTCGCCAGGCCCTCGGCCAGCGCCGCCCCGATGCCCGACGTCGAACCCGTGACCAATGCGACCTGACCGGACAGATCGACCGAAACCGCGCCCATGAAGGGTCTCCTCGCGAAACCTGATGCTGCACCGCAAAAGCGCCGAAGGCGTGCGGCGCGTCAAGGGGGCGGGAGAAAGCTAGATTTTCTTAGCCGGTTGGGGGCGGGTGAAGAGGAGTTTGGCGTCGGTGGAGCCTTCAGGGTCGTAGCGATAGCCCTCAAGGTCGAAGTCCTTCAGCCGGGCGGGGTCTTCGACCCGGTGCTCGACGATCCAGCGCGCCATCAGACCGCGCGCGCGCTTGGCGTAGACCATGAGCGTGCGCAGCTTGCCGTCCTTCTCTTCCTTGAAGTCGCACTCAGTCACGGGCGCGCCGATCGATTTCAGCTTGGCGGCCTTGGCGTATTCCTGCGAGGCGAGGTTCACGATCACCGCGTGGTCATGGCCGTCGAGGTCGGCCTTCAAACGCTCGGCGATGTCCTCGTCCCAGAAGTCGTAGAGGGAGGCGCCGTGCTCGGTCTTCAGCCGCGTGCCCATCTCCAGGCGATAGGGCTGGATCTTGTCGAGCGGGCGCAGGACGCCGTAAAGGCCTGAAAGAATGCGCACCCGGCGCTGGGCCCACTTCAGGTCGGCCTTGCCCAGCGAGCCGGCGTCGAAGCCGCGATAGACATCGCCGGCGAAGGTCAGCGCGGCCGGCGCGCCATCGGCGTTATCCGGATCGAAGGCCTGGAAGCGCTCGCGATTGAGCTGGGCGAGGTCTTCGGAGATGTCCATCAGCGACTGCAGATCGCGCGCGGACAGATCCCTTGCGGTCTCGGCGAGTTCGCGCGTGCGCTCCATCAGGCGCGGCTGGGTCGCGTCGAGCGGCGCGGGCTCGTGGTCGAAATCGAGCTGTTTCGCAGGCGAAAGCAGGATCAGCATCAAAGGCCTCAATCATCGCATTCAGGAGATACGGCCGCTCAAGCCCGCAGCCAACCCCTAGCCCTGTAGGGTTTTGTCGAGCGCCTAACCGCCGGGCAGAAGGATGCGCGGGTTCATGATGCCCTTGGGATCGAGCGCGTCCTTGATCGCGCGCATCACCTTGACCTCGGCCGGCTTGCGGCGGGCGAGCTCGGCCTGTTTGAGGATCCCGACGCCGTGCTCGGCCGAGATCGAGCCGCCGTACTTGTCCACAAGGTCGTAGATCGCCGCGGTCGCCGGCGCGGCGGCCTCCAGGAAGGCCTCGTCGGCCCCCGGCGTCGCGCGCGCCAGATTGAAGTGGACGTTGCCGTCCCCGACATGGCCGAAGGCGATGACCATGGCGTCCTCGACCATCGCTTCGGCGGTCCTGGCGGCCTCGGCCATAAAGTCGGCCATGCGCGAGACCGGCACGGAGACGTCATGCTTGGCGGCCTTGCCGTGGGCCTTCTCCGCTTCCGGGATGCCCTCGCGCAGCGCCCAGAAGTTCTGGGCCTGGGCCTCGGCCTGGGCGATCGCGCCATCGGTGACGAGACCAGCCTCAAAGCCCTTCTCGAGTGCGGTCTCCATCAGGGTTTCCGCGCGCCCCTCCTCGCCGGAGACAAGTTCGATCAACACCATCCAGGGCGTCTCGCTCTCAAGCGGATTGCGCGCGTGGGGCAGGTGCTGCACGGCGAGGCGAACGCCGTTCGCCGGCATCAACTCGAAGGCGGCGACCGCGCCGCCGGTGGCCTCCTTGACCAGCGACAGGAGCGAGACCGCATCGTGCGCGCTGTCCACCGCCGCGATGGCGACCGAGGTGGAGACCGGGCGGGGAAACAGCTTCAGCGTCGCCGCGGTGACCACGCCCAGCGTGCCTTCAGCACCGATGAAAAGCTGCTTGAGGTCGTAGCCGACATTATTCTTGCGCAGTCCGGTCAGGCCCTCGAACACCGTGCCGTCGGGCAGCACGGCTTCAAGACCGAGCACCAGGTCGCGCATCATGCCGTAGCGCAGGACGTGAACGCCGCCGGCGTTCGTCGAGATCAGTCCGCCGATCATTGCGGAGCCCTGCGCGCCCAGGCTGAGGGGGAACAGGCGGCCGGCCTCGGCGGCGGCCTGCTGCACGGTCTCGAGGATGCAGCCAGCCTCCACCGTAAGGCTGTCATTGTCGGGATCGAGCGCTCGGATCGCGTTCATGCGCTTGAGCGAGATCAGCAGTTCGCACAGGGGCGTGGAGCCGCCGACGAGGCCTGTGTTCCCCCCTTGCGGCGTCACCGCGACGCCGCGCGCATTGCAGGCGCTGAGAATGGCGGCGACCTCAGCCGTCGAGCCGGGCTTGAGCAGGAGCGGGGTTTCGCCCTGATGGCGGCCGCGCCAGTCGCGCGCATGCGGCGCGATCTCGTCGGGGTCGCGGCTCCAGCTGGCGGGCGGGAGATCTTGGGTCAGAGCGTTGATAAGCGGATCGGTCATGCGCTGCAGCATGCCGAAGCGCGCGCGCGGGTTAAAGCCTCGCCTTGCGCAGCGTGCACTCGAAACGCAGGGACGGCGCGGCGTCGGCCCGGCCTTCGCAGCGCCATTCATCCCCGACCTTGCGGCCCTTGAGCGTCATCTTGAAGCCGTCGAAATCGCCGAAGACCGAGTGCGTCGCCTCGTTGTGGCGGCGGATCTCCAGATTGACCTCGATCTCGCCGTCGCGTTCGGCGAACCGGCCGAAATAGTACATGCCGGTGTCGCCCCCATAGACCGTGTCGCCGAGCACGACGACCACCCCGCTGGCGTCGTCCAGCGGGGTGCGGAAGCGTGCGGTGTACAGTCCGTCGTGTTCGCTGCGCTCCAAGGTTAGCGCTCCCTGGTCCTGCAACCTCTGCTTGGGCGGCCCCCCGGCCGCCGCCCGCGATACTCCCGGTGACCTTACACGCCGAGAGTGATCCAAGTGTTCAAAATCCGTCCCGCAACATTGCTCATGCACGTGGCGCCGCAGCGCGCCGAAGCCGATCGTTGATCGCTTCGCCCAGCCCGGCTTCGGGAACGCGCGCCACGGCGAGGGCGAGCTC